>NZ_SZYH01000001.1:711654-1423309 GCF_005298175.1 Marinobacter panjinensis | reverse complement strand
GTTCGCAAGCAACGCAATCAGGGCCGCCGGGCCCGCAAGCGCGCAGATATCCCGACGGTATCGCTGGTGGGTTATACCAACGCCGGAAAGTCTACGCTGTTCAACCGCATCACCACCTCCACCGTATATGCGGCAGATCAGCTGTTTGCTACCCTTGACCCGACACTCAGGCGGCTGGAACTTCCGGATATCGGGCCGGTCGTAATGGCCGATACCGTGGGGTTTATCCGTCATTTGCCCCACAAACTGGTTGAAGCCTTCCGCGCCACTCTGGAAGAGACCACGGAAGCATCCATTCTTCTGCATATCATCGACTGCCATGACAGTCGGCGCGAAGAGAACATGGAGCAGGTGGAAGAGGTGTTGACGGAAATCGGGGCGGACGAAATTCCTGTACTGCAGGTATTCAACAAGATTGATTTGCTGGACAACTTCGAGCCGCGAATTGAACGTAACGAAGATGGCATACCGGTGCGGGTCTGGGTCTCAGCGGTTACCGGAGCAGGCCTCGATGGACTGTTCGATACCATTGTGGAACGGCTCGCTGAAGATGTGATTCACCAATTTCTGGTGCTGGGCCCGGCTGATGGCAAGCTGCGGGCGCTTTTGCACCAGGCTGGGTCCGTGCTCAGCGAGAATCACCGGGATGACGGCAACTCGATCATCGAAGTGCGCCTTCAGTACCGGGACTGGTTACAGTTACTGAGCCGGGCTGACGTTCGGGAAAAAGACGTAAAGCTTGACGAGCAACGTACATAGACAGGCTGTGCTATTGCCGGGGCGCTTATAAATCCCTAGTATTTGCAGCCATTCGACACGCTTGAAACGGAGAAAACTATGGCCTGGAATGAACCGGGTGGAAACCGCAATGACAATGACCCCTGGGGAACCGGTGGCGGTCGTGGCGGCAATGATCAGGGTCCACCAGACCTCGACGAGGCGTTGAAAAAAGGCCTCGACAAGCTTAACAAGCTGCTGGGTGGCAAGGGCAACAAATCCGGAGGCAACGGTGGACCTTCCTCCGGTGGAGGCTCCAGTGCCGGCGGTATTGGAGCGATCCTTGCCCTGGCAGCCATCATTTTTGTTGGATACGTTGTATTTCAGTCCTTCTACACCGTGAATGAGCAGGAACGGGCGGTTGTGCTGCGCTTCGGTGAGTTCAGTCGCACTGAGCCCCCCGGTCTGCGTTTCAAGGTTCCGTTGATCGACAACGTCAACCTGGTGAGGGTGACCAGTGTACGAAACACGGAATCCACCGGGCAGATGTTGACCCAGGACGAGAATCTCGTGTCGGTGGATCTGCAGGTTCAATATCGTGTTGGTGATGCCAGGGCCTACGTGCTCAACGTCCGCGATTCCAATCAAGCGCTGGCATTTGCGACCGACAGCGCACTGCGCCATGAAGTTGGCAGCTCGACCCTGGACGATGTGTTGACAGAGGGGCGTGCTGAGCTGGCTGTTCGCGTTGAACAGCGTCTTCAGACCTTCCTGGAAGAGTATGGTACCGGGTTGTCAATCGTCCGTGTCAACGTCGAGAGCACCCAGCCACCCGATGCGGTGCAGGACGCGTTCCGGGAGGTTCAGCGTGCCCGTGAAGATGAGCAGCAGTTGAAAGAAGAGGCGGAAACCTACCGCAATAAAGTAGTTCCTGAAGCTCGTGGCCGGGCCCAGCGCCTGACTGAAGAGGCCTCGGCCTACAAGGAGGAGGTGATCGAGCGCGCCCGTGGTGAAACCTCGCGCTTCCTGGCGGTACTCGGTGTGTACGAGACAGCTCCGGAGGTTACCCGTGAGCGCATGTACATCCAGGCCCTTGAAGGTGTTCTGTCGAGAACCAGCAAGGTGCTGGTGGACACGCAAAGCAGCGACAACATGATGTTTCTGCCCCTGGACAGGCTGACCAACAGGGCGGGCACAGGTTCCGACAGTCAGGATAATTCCGGCTCTGGCAGCAGCAATATCGATATCCAGACCCTGTCGGATCAGGTTGTGCAGGAACTGCGTGGCAGGCAAGACAGTGGCGTTCGGAGGAGTAGATAATGATGGGACCCAAAAGCATTGCGGGCCTTGCAGGCGCCCTGATCGTCGTGCTTGTAGCGCTATCCAGCGTGTACATTATTCCGGAGACCCATCGTGGAGTGTTGCTTCGGTTCGGTGAGTTGATCCAAACGGACATCGAGGCGGGCCTTCACTTCAAGGTGCCGGTGATCGATCAGGTGCGGGAATTCGATGTCCGGCTGCTGACCACTGACTTGCCGTCGCGTCAGTACCTGACCATCGAGAAAAAGCCACTGGATGTGGACTCCTACATTGCCTGGAAAATCCGCGATGTGGATCAGTTCTATCGGGCCACCGGTGGCGACGAATACCGTGCGTCTGAACTTCTGATGTCCCGGGTGGACAACGGGCTGCGTGATGAATTCGGTGTGCGCACCATGGTTGAGGTGGTTTCCGGTCAGCGTGATGAATTGATGATAGCGCTGACGGAGCGCGTCAACGAAACGGCGCAGAACGAATTCGGTATTCGGGTGGTGGATATCCGCGTCAAGGCCATCGAGTTTCCGGGGCAGGTGAGTCAGAACGTTTATCGTCGTATGGCCACTGAGCGTGAGAAGCTGGCGCAGGAATTCCGCTCCCGCGGTCGCGAGCTCGCCGAAGGCATCCGCGCCGATGCGGATCGTCAACGCACGATCGTTCTGGCTGAGGCGTTTGCCAAGGCAGAAGAAATGCGTGGTGAAGGTGATGCCCAGGCAGCCCAGATCTATGCCGATGCCTATGGTTCAGACAGCGAGTTCTATAGCTTCTATCGCAGCCTTGAAGCCTATCAGAACACGTTTGCGAACGAAGACGACATCATGGTTATCGACACTGACAGTGAGTTCCTCAGGTACCTGAAGGATCCACAGGGAAGCCGCTGATTAACGTTGCGGTGACGACAAAACCGGAATACCTCGGTATTCCGGTTTTTTTGTGCCTGCCAACAGTGTAAAATTCTGCCGGTTTTGGTTCGGGTTTTTATCTTTCCCCGGACATCGCCCTAAATCCTGTGCAATCCCGTGGCCGCAGTTTTCGCTATGGGGCAGAACGGACAACCGAATCTCATGACAGTATCTGACCGCTGGCTACTGCCGGATGGCGTGGAAGATATCCTTCCGCCACTGGCTGGACAGATTGAATCCCTGCGCCGGGACGTAATGGATACCTGCCAGCACTGGGGCTACCAGCTGGTTATCCCGCCGCTGATCGAATACCTGGAATCGCTGTTTACCGGCACCGGACACGATCTGGAACTCCAGACCTTCAAGCTCACTGACCAGCTTACCGGGCGGATGATGGGGCTGCGGGCAGACATGACGCCCCAGGCAGCGCGTATTGATGCCCATACCCTGGGCCAGGAGGGGATTACCCGACTCTGTTACGCCGGCCACGTCCTGCACACCCGACCGCGCCATATGTTGACTGGCCGCACGCCCATCCAGGCCGGCTGCGAACTGTTTGGCAGTGCTTCTGAATCGGCAGACATGGAAGTGATCAGCCTGATGCTGGAAACCCTGCGGCTCTCCGGCCTGCCGCGGATCCACCTGGATCTGGCCCATGTAGCGATCTACGAGTCTCTGGTAGGCGAAGCTGGATTTGACCGTGATACCGGGGCGGCCATCTTCGATGCCATGGCGCGGAAATCGGTACCTGAGCTGGACGAACTGTTGGGCGATTGTGCGCCGGGTTCCGCCGGAAGCATGCTCAGGGAACTGGCACGGGTCAGTGGTGGGCGAGAGGCACTTGCCGAGGCCAGGCGCATTCTTGAAGGTGCACCAAAGCCGCTTGTTCAGGCCCTCGAACAATTGGAGCGGGTGGCGGAGATGCTGGCCGCCAACTACCCGGAGGTGAGCTTCGGTTTCGATTTCTGTGAACTTCGCGGCTACAACTACCACACGGGCCTGGTCTTTGCGGCTTATGTGCCCGGCCACGGCGATGCGGTCGCCAAAGGTGGCCGGTATGATTCTATCGGCAGTGATTTTGGCCGCGCACGCCCGGCCACCGGGTTCAGCCTGGACATCCGCGCCCTGGTCTCCCTGGGACAGCGTATCCGGCCAGCAGGCAAAGCAATCTGGGCCCCGGCAGAGCAGGATCCCGCCCTTGGCGGCGTTATCTCCGGGTTGCGAATGACTGAAACCGTTGTCAGGGCCTTGCCTGAGGACGAAGGCGTTGATCCGCGGTCCCGCAATTGCGACCGGGTTCTGGTAAAGCGTGACGGCCAGTGGGTCGTAGAGCAGCTGGGCTGATACCAACTGGGCTGATGCCAAAGGGTACCGAGCCACTCATTTACAGGTAAACCTGCGGATATTCCGTCGACCGGTGAAACCGCACTGAGAGAGAGTCATGGGTAAAAACGTTGTAGTACTGGGCACCCAATGGGGTGACGAAGGAAAAGGCAAGATTGTTGACCTGCTGACCGATAAGGTCGCTGCCGTGGTGCGTTTTCAGGGCGGGCACAATGCCGGTCACACACTGGTTATTGAAGGCAAGAAAACAGCCCTTCACCTGATCCCTTCCGGTATCCTGCGCAAAAATGTCCAGTGCCTGATTGGTAACGGCGTGGTTCTCTCTCCGGAAGCGCTGCTGAAGGAAGTCCGGGAACTCGAGGGCAACGGTGTTGCTGTGCGTGACCGGCTCAAGATCAGCCTCGCCTGCCCCATCATCCTCAAGACCCACGTTCGAATTGATCAGGCCAGGGAGCGTGCGCGAGGTGTCGACAAGATCGGCACTACCGGCCGCGGCATTGGTCCGGCTTATGAAGACAAGGTTTCCCGTCGAGGGGTTCGCGTTGGCGACCTGTGCGATCCGCAAAGCTTCAAAGAGAAGCTGCAGGAAATCGTGTCCTACCACAATTTCGTGCTGACCGAGTATTTCCGGGAAGAGCCGGAAGACATTGACCAGGCGTTTGCCGAGCTGATGTCCATGGGCGAGGAAATTCTGCCGATGTCCGCCGATGTGACGGATATCCTCCATGATTTGCGCAAGCGCGGTGAACACATCCTGTTCGAGGGCGCCCAGGGCTCACTACTGGATATAGACCTGGGTACCTATCCGTATGTCACATCCTCGAACACCACAGCCGGCGGTACCGCGACCGGAACCGGTTTCGGACCGCTGTTCCTGGATTATGTACTGGGTATCACCAAGGCCTACACCACGCGTGTTGGATCCGGCCCGTTCCCGACCGAACTGTTTGACGACATGGGCCAGCATCTGGCTGTAAAGGGTAATGAAATCGGCACCACCACTGGCCGTTCACGTCGTTGTGGCTGGTTTGACGCCGTCGCGCTGCGCCATGCCATCCAGATCAACAGCGTATCGGGCATCTGCCTGACCAAGCTGGACGTGCTGGATGGCATGGATACCGTGAAGGTATGTATCGGCTACAAGACACCCAAGGGTGAAATCACTCGTCCACCCATCGGGTGTGACACCTACAAAGATATCGAGCCGTTATTTGCCGAGCTGCCAGGCTGGAAGGAGAGCACGGTAGGGCTGACCGGCCTGGACCAGTTGCCGGAGAACGCCAAGGCCTATATCCGGTTCCTGGAAGAGCAGATCGAGGCGCCCATCGATATTATCTCCACCGGCCCTGACCGAGTCGAAACCATCATACTCCGCCATCCCTTCGGCGAGTAAGCCGTGAGGGTTGTCGCGGGTGGCTTCAGGGCTTGTCCGCGATAACCGTCGCCCTTTTCGGTCCCGGATAGCCCTCAATAGTTTTCGTCGGGTCCTCCGGGTCCAGGAAGTCCTGTAGTGACTGGAAGCGCATCCAGTCCGTACTGCGCTGCTCTTCGGTGGTGGTTTCTGTCACGTCCACCACGCGGGCATTGCGAAAACCGGTCCGGTCCAGCCATCGCAGCAGCGTATCGCAGCTGGGCAGGAACCACACATTCCGCATCTGGCCGTAGCGGTCCTCGGGCATCAGGCTATAGCCCTCCGGTCCATCCGCAATCAGTGTTTCCAACACCAGTTCGCCGCCCGGGCGAAGGGTGTCTTTCAGTTCCAGCAAGTGGTCCAGCGGTGAGCGTCGGTGATAGAGCACGCCCATCGAAAAGGTGGTATCGAAAGCCTCCAGTTTTGCCGGCAGGTCCTCCATGCGGATGGGCAGCAGGTCGATGCGCTGCTCCGGCCCCACGTACTGTTTGACGCCCAGAAACTGGAACAGGAACAGGAGCCCGGGATCTATACCGATGACCCGCCCGGCACCTTCTCCCAGCATTCGCCAGCAGTGATAGCCGGAACCACACCCCACATCCAGTATCTGGCGGCCGCTCAGGTCCGACAGGTAGGGCGATACCCGGTCCCATTTCCAGTCGGAACGCCACTCGGTATCGATATAGGTGCCAAAGACATCGAATGGGCCCTTGCGCCACGGCATGAGCCCACGCAGCCCCTGTTCGAGCTGTGCGGTGGTATCTGTGGGCAGCGGCTGCTCCGTGCTCAGGGTAATGGCTGAGCGGTTGAGGTCCGCCTGCACCGCGGAAATCTCTGGCAATGTATCCAGCGCCCGCATCCAGCGTGCGATATCGCCGTGAGGGTTTTCATCAAAGCGTTTGTGAAGTTGCTGCTGTAGCAGGGTTCGCCAGTGTGCGAGCCCGCGGCTGTCGAGGTCATCAAACAGTGAGGCAAAGCACCCCTTCCAGTCGAAAGTCGTCATGAAAGCTCCGTTCAGGGCGATTTGATGGCGAGCATGGACACAAAATTGAAGCACTGATACCACACCAGTACCCGATCGAAACCCGCCTCCGTCAGCCGTTGCCGGTGCTCCGCCAGCGTTTCGGGAATCAGCACCTGCTCCAGGGCGGACCGCTTCTGGCTGATCTCCAGGTCGGAGTAGCCGTTGGCCCGCTTGAACTCGTGATGCAATTGCGTCTGTATCGCCTGTTCCGCCTCGGATTCAAAGCGGATTTTCTCGGAGAGGATCAGCACGCCTCCGGGCAGGGTGGCATCGGCAATGCGTTTCATCAGTTCTCCGCGGCTTTCCGGCGCTACGAACTGCAGGGTGAAATTCAGGGTGGTGACCGAAGCCTTGTCGATAAAAGTGTCCAGAATATCTTCGCAGCGCAGGGACACGGGCAAGGGATGGTCATCCAGAGCAATGTAGTGTTCACAGCGTTCGATCATGGCGGCAGAGTTGTCCACGCCCGTCAGGGTGCAATCCCGGTCACCAATACCGTGGCGCATCGCCAGGGTGGAGGCGCCCAGGGAACAGCCCAGGTCAAAACAGTGGCTGCCGGGGCGGGCGTATTGCTCGGTAATGACTTCGATCATCGGAATTATGGTGGTATAGCCTGGCACGGAGCGGCGGATCATGTCCGGGAATACCCGCGCTACCGACGTATCGAAACGGAAATCTTCGGTTTCACGCTCGCTGGCAAACAGCCGGTCCAGTGCTTGCCCCGGTTTTTTGTTGCTGTCACTCATTGTTCGCCGGCTCCTGCCCTTCCTGGACGGGCTGGCTGTGCACCGGAGCGGGCCTACGGCTGCAGCGGACACCCCGGTTCTTGTAATCGACGAGAATGCCGCGGAAGTCAGGGTCCACATCAGCGGCAATGGCCAGATAACCCTGTTCACAGACGGCGTGAAGCTCCGAAGACTTGGGCGACATGCGGAAGTCTTCCCCGGGTGTGATGTGAATTGCCTCAAATTCACCCACCGGCACATGATCCTTATTGTCCGAGTGATCAATCTTGCCGCTGGCCTCCAGCACGATGACGGTCGCGATAATGGTGCCAATAGCTGTCGCAATCAGGCTGCGTACCGTGAATCTGGCCTCACTCTGGCTCATCGGGAATTCTCCGGTCTGTCGGTTTTGCCGGCCTCAGTACTGGCCGGGAACATTAATGGAAGGGGCTTGCAGTGCCGCGAGTTGTTCCCGTAGCGACAGGATCTGGTCGGACCAGAAACGGGGCTGGGCGAACCAGGGGAAGAAACGCGGGAAGGCGGGATCGTCCCAGCGCTTGGCCAGCCAGGTGCAGTGGGATATCTGCCGGTAACAGCGCAGGGGTTCGATCAGGTGACGCTCCCGGCGATTGAACTCCCGGAACATCTCATAGCCTTCCAGCAATTCGCCAAACTGCTGACCGCGCTCGATATCGTCTCCGTTCAGCAACAGCCAGAGATCCTGGATGGCGGGTCCGGTGCGGCAATCGTCCAGGTCCACAAACAGCATCTGCTCTTCACGACAAAGGATATTGCCGCCATGGCAGTCGCCGTGCAGTCGCAGGGAATGAACCTCACCGGCGTCGTCGATGCGGCGGGCGCAATGGTCCACCAGGTCGGGAATCAGCGAATCCCAGGCCGGGCGAAGGTCATCGGGTACCCAACGGTTGTCCGTCAGAAACCGGTTGCTCTTCTCAATGCCGGAGAGTACGGACATAACGGGTCGGTGGGTGAAGCTGGCGGTATCACCGATATTGTGCAACTGCCCCAGCCACTGGCCAAGGCGATAGAGAGTGTCGGTGACACTGGTATCCGGGGCCTGTCCGCCCCGCTGGGGGAAAACGGCGAATAGGAAGTCATCGCAGCGGCCAAGGGTATCACCGGACGGCATCACCATGGGCGCTACCACGGGAATGTCGGCGGCCAGCAGTTGCGCGGTAAACTCATGCTCTTCGCGGATCTGGGCTTCGCTCCAGCGTCCTGGGCGGTAGAACTTGGTAATCACCGGTGGCTTGTCTTCAATACCGATCTGGTAAACACGGTTTTCATAGCTGTTCAGGGCAAACAGCCGGCCATTAACGATGAACCCCGCATCCTCCATGGCATCCAGGATCTTGTCTGGTTTTAGATTGTCGTAGGGATGGCTCGAGATCTCGGTCATAAATAAGCGTTAGCGCCTCGAACTTTGTTGGGCCTGCATCTGGGCAAGGTGGTACCAGTTTTCGTCCAGCTCCCAGCGAACCCGGTCTACACCGCTGGCGCTGAGAACGATATCACCGGCCCTGGCCTGAACCTGGGCCAGTTCACGTTCTGCCCGCTGCCAGTCCCGGTGGTTGTCGCCCAGATTGCGCATGCTGGGAAAAATAGTGCTCAGAGCTTCGTGGGTCGATGTCTCGTGCGAGCGCAGGGAACTCATGATGGCGGTGCTTCCCTCCACCCTCAACACCCGGTGCTGGTAGGGGTAGTTGGCCACCATGTTGTCAGCCTTCAGGGCCTGGTTGAGGCTGATAACCTCAAAGCCGCGCCAGCCAAGCCAGCCGACAAATATGGCCGCGACCATCATTACAATTATAAACTGCTTCCTGTCAGACATCGTTTACCTGCTCCGTGCGCTTTTTTCTGGGGCAAGTATAACGTTTCAGGGCCGCTACAGTAACGCGAATAGGGCAAACTCCCACAGACAGGCAAAGGAAAGTTGAATTCCGATGACGGACAGGGAAATACTCCAGGCAGATACGGTCGTGATCGGCGCCGGCATTGTCGGCCTTGCCGTCGCCAGGCAACTGGCGATGCAGGGTAACGAGGTGCTGGTACTGGAAGCCAATGGGCACTTCGGTGAGGGACTGTCATCCCGTAACAGTGAGGTTATCCATGCCGGCATCTATTATCCTGAGGACTCCGTCAAGGCGAGATTGTGCGTTCGGGGCCGACATTTGCTCTATGACTTCTGCCGTCAGCGCCACATCGGACACCGTAAAACCGGCAAGTGGATTGTCGCCCGGGGCCAGGTGCAACAGGACAAGCTCGTTAGTATAGCCCGGCAGGCCGAGCGCAACGGTGTTGTACTGCAAAGGGTGGGCCGCGACGTGTTGCAGGCGGAGCTGCCAGGGGCCGTTGCCGATGAGGCGCTGTATTCTCCGGAGACCGGTATTGTGGATAGTCATGGGGTGATGCTGGCGTTGCTGGGAGACCTTGAGGACCTTGGCGGTCAGCTTGTCTGTCACGCACCGGTGGAGCGTGCTGTCATCAGTGGCGGCCAACACTGCCTGCGGGTAGGCGGTCAGGCGCCGTGCGAGCTGGTTGCCCGGCGTGTGGTGAACTCCGCGGGCCTCGATGCGGTTGCGCTGGCGTCCCGCTGGGAAGGCGTCCCTGAGGCAATGGTGCCGCAACAGTGGCTGGCGCGCGGGGTTTATTTCAGCTACTCCGGTCGACATCCCTTCAGGTCCCTCATCTATCCGGTGCCAGAGCCGGGCGGCCTGGGCGTTCACCTGACTCTGGATCTCGCCGGCCAGGCTCGGTTCGGGCCGGATGTGGAGTGGATAGAGCAGGTGGATTTCTCGGTAGATCCGGGCCGGGTGCGAGCGTTTGCTGACAGTGTTCAGCAATGGTGGCCGGACCTGGATGAAAGCCGTCTGCAACCTGCCTATGCCGGCATCCGCCCCAAACTGACCGGGCCGGATGGCGGGTTTGCGGATTTCCGTATCGATGGTGAGACAGACCATGGTGTTCCCGGACTGGTGCACCTGTTTGGCATTGAGTCTCCCGGTTTGACAGCATGCCTGGCGATTGCCGAAGAGGTGGCTGAAAAATTGGGCGAGTGACTTTTCCGGCTACCCCGGGGTCCTTGCCAGTGCCCACACCTGAACATCCGCCGCGCCAGCTGCCAGCAAGGCTTCCGTCAGGCTCCGTGCGGTGGCGCCAGTGGTCACGACATCATCAACAATGGCAATACTTGAAGGCGGAGTGGACGCAACCCGGTAAATGCCCCGCAGGTTGGCCTGCCGTTCTTCCCGGTTCAGGCCCCGCTGGGGCCGGGTTCGACGATTACGGGTGACGAGATCGGTGGTCCAGGGTATGCCTGACCGCTTGCTGATCTGCTCGGCAATATCCGCTGCCTGGTTGAATCCCCGCTTGCGACGACGGGCCGGGTGCATCGGGCTGGCTACCAGCAAATCCGGCCTGTGCTCCGGACTGGCATCCAGAATCGACACCAGATGGTCTGTAAAGTCATGGATCAGCGGACGGGCAAACACACGCTGGCCGTTATATTTGTAGCGCTGGATCATGCTGTCGACGGGGAAGCGGTACCGCCAGGGTGCTATCACACGACTGAACGGTGGTAAATCCTGCAGGCACTGGCCGCAGAGTGTCTGATCGCCGGCGAATGCCAGGGGCAGGGCGCAGCAGCGGCAATGCCAGCGATTGGCGGGCAAGTCCTGGCGGCAGGGAGCGCAAAGTCCGAAGTGGGCATCAGGCGACAGGCACGCGACACACTGTCCGCCACCGGAAGGCAGAAGGCCTCGAAGATCTCGTACAGAGCCGTGAATCCATTCTTTGCTGTTAACCTTTGGTGTTAACAAGGTTGACAGCGATCTCAGTCCCTTTATCATCTGTTTCATCCGTAAACCAGATTCCCGGTAAAGTTAACAGGACTGAATCATGACTGCCACCGCGCTCTCCACCACACCCCGCCACGACTGGACCATGCAGGAAGCCCGCGCACTGTTCGAGCTTCCGTTCAACGATCTGGTGTTCCGTGCCCAGAGCGTCCACCGTGAGCATTTTGACCCCAACGAGGTTCAGATCAGCACGCTGCTGTCGATCAAGACCGGTGCCTGTCCGGAGGACTGCAAGTACTGCCCACAGAGCGGCCATTACAACACCGGTCTGGAAAAGGAAAAGCTTCTGGAGATCGAAAAAGTGGTTGCCGAAGCGAAGGCAGCCAAGGCAAAAGGCGCCTCCCGCTTCTGCATGGGTGCAGCCTGGCGCAGCCCTTCGAAGAAGGATATGGGCTACGTGGTGGACATGGTGCGCCAGGTGAAATCCTTGGGCCTGGAAACCTGTATGACCCTTGGCATGCTGCAACAGGAGCAGGCGGATGAGCTGGCCAGTGCCGGGCTGGATTACTACAACCACAACCTCGATACATCCGAGAAGTACTACAGCCACATCATTACCACCCGCACTTACCAGGATCGGCTGGATACCCTGGAAAATGTTCGCAATGCCGGTATGAAAGTCTGTTGCGGCGGCATAGTCGGCATGGGAGAAGACCCGGATGACCGGGTGGGCCTGCTGGTGCAACTGGCAAATCTGCCTCATCATCCGGAAAGTGTGCCGGTAAACATGCTGGTGAAGGTGCCGGGTACGCCGATGGAAGATGTGGAAGACCTGGACCCGTTCGACTTTATTCGCACCATTGCGGTTGCCCGCATCATGATGCCGGCCTCCCACGTGCGTCTGTCTGCGGGCCGGGAGAACATGAATGAGCAGATGCAGTCCCTGTGTTTCCTGGCGGGCGCCAATTCGATTTTCTATGGCGAGAAGCTGCTGACTACCTCAAATCCCGAGGCCGATGCGGACCGTGAGCTGTTTAACCGTCTGGGTATTCGTCCTGAAGAGCGGGAGCAGGCCTGCTCGGAACAGGAAGCGGAAGAAGCCATCACCGAGGCCGTGGAATACGAGCAGACCCGCCACATGTTCTACGACGCCACCCGCGAATCCGCGTAAACAGGTAACCGTCGGGGAGAGCGGATCATGCGTGATTTTGCGGCCGAGCTTGAGAGACGGAAACAGGCGGGGCTTTACCGCACCCGCCGGCTGATCAGTGGGCCCCAGCAACCCGAACTGGTTTCTGACGGTGTACCGCTGTTGTCTTTCTGCAGTAACGACTATCTGGGGCTTGCCAGCCACCCTGACATTATCCGAGCCGCTATCGATGCCATGCCTCACACCGGTCTGGGTGGGGCGGCGTCCCACCTGATCTGTGGTCATCACGACGGGCACCACCAACTGGAAATCCGTCTGGCGGCGTTTACCGGTCGCAGCTCGGCGTTGTTCTTCTCCACCGGCTACATGGCCAATATGGGTGTGATATCCGCATTGGCCGGCCGTGGCGACACCATCTTTTCAGATCGCCTTAACCATGCCTCGATCATTGATGGCTGTATCCTCAGCCGTGCAAGGGTTCGACGTTATCCTCACGGAGATATGGAAGCACTGGCGGATATGCTGGCCACCACCGGTGGTCACAAGCTGGTGGTGACAGACGGCGTGTTCAGCATGGACGGAGACATCGCGCCCCTGAAGGAGCTTGCGGCTTTGTGCAGAGCGCACGATGCACTATTGGTGGTGGATGATGCCCATGGCGTGGGTGTGCTTGGCCCCCAGGGACGGGGCAGTATTGCAGAGCTGGGGTTATCGGAAGAGGATGTACCAATACTGATCGGGACCCTCGGCAAGGCAGTCGGCACCAGCGGAGCCTTCGTGGCGGGCCCGAAACTGCTGATGGATTATCTGGTGCAGAAGGCCCGCACCTATATCTACACAACAGCCATGCCCCCGGCCATTGCTCTGGCGACCTGCGCCAGTCTTGATCTGATCGAGAAGGAGGATAGCCGCCGCAGTCATCTGCGGGCGCTGATACGTGCCTTCCGCCTGGGCGCCTCTGCGCTGGGCTATGAACTGATGCCGTCCCGCACTCCGATACAGCCGATCATGGTTGGCGACAACTGGTCCGCGCTTGCCCTGAGCCAGGCTCTGGAACAGAAAGGCCTGATGGTGACAGCCATCAGGCCGCCTACGGTTCCGGATGGTGAGGCCCGTTTGCGGGTGACGTTCAGTGCGGCCCATTCAATAGCGGATCTGGAAAAGCTGCTGACCGCACTGGCGGAGTGTCGCCCACTGTTAAAACGGCCGTCTGCCGAGGTCGTATGAATCAGGTCGTTCACCAAATCCCGCTGGTGGTTGTCGGCGGATGGGGCGTCGATGCGGCCATGCTCCTGCCCCTGTTCGACAATTGGCCGGGTGAAATCCACCTGGTGTCGCTTACCGATACCATAATGGACCGATGTGAGACTGTCGCAGATGTCGCTAGGTACCTGTTGGATCGTTATCCGTGCCCCTCGGTGTGGGCAGGCTGGTCCCAGGGTGCGCAGGTGGCCATGGCGGCAGCGTCGCAAGGTGATTTGCCGGTGTCCAGGGTGATTACCCTTGCGGGTTTCCCCCGCTTCGTCGCTGCCCCGGATTGGCCGGTGGGAATGGCAGCTGACACTTTTGAAACGTTCAGGGCAGCTGTTGCGGACGAGTCCGGTCAGGCGTGGCGGCGTTTCCAGCAGCTGTTGATACATGGTTGTGATGATTACCGGCAGGCTCGCAAGGACCTTCTGCCGTGGCTGAAGCATGGAACTCCGGTGAGCCCAGACAAACTGGTTCGCGGCCTGGAGTGGCTGGAAATGGAAGATCAGGTCGCCCTGTGGCGGCAAATCAGGGTGCCGGCGCTCCACCTTCAGGCGGAGCGTGATGCTGTCGTCCGCTCGTGGGCGGGTAGCCTTGTGCCGGCTGAACGCTCCGAGGTGGTAACCGTAGCGGGAATGAGCCACTGGCCCCGGGGGCAAGCGCTTACGTTGTGCCGTGATGAGATCCGCCGGTTCGTGTTCGGTAAGGGGGATTTATGGCAGGTCTGACAGCAGCCTCCTCACGGACACCTGCGAAAACAGCCATTGCCCGGGATTTCGGCGCCGCATCGAAAACCTACAACCCGGCTGCCCGGCTACAGCGCTACATGGGCCAGGTCATGGTTGATCAGCTCCTGGAGCAGGGTTGCCTGCCGGAGGCCGGCGCCGGTTGCCAGGTACTGGACCTGGGGTGTGGCACCGGCTGGTTTACCGGGCAGCTGGCGGAGATGGTCGGCGGGCCTGAAAGCTCGGTAACCGGCGCCGATCTGTCGCCGGGCATGCTGGACTATGCGCGGGCCGCCGGGGCTCCCGGAACTCACTGGCTGGTTGCAGATGCCGAGTCCCTGCCACTGGAAGACAATAGCTTGGACCTTGTGTTCAGCAACCTGATGATCCAGTGGTGCAGTGATTCCTCCGGCGTCCTGGCTGAATGCCGCCGGGTTTTGCGACCGGGGGGGCGATTGTTCATCTCGACCTTGTTGGACGGTACTCTGGATGAGTTAAGAATCGCCTGGTACCGGGCTGATCCCGAACACGAGCACGTGAATCGATTCGAGAGCGAAGCCGCTTTTCGCAGCCAGGCCCTTGAGGTGTTGCCAGAGCCCCGGATCTCCACCGAATCCATCACTCTGGATTATCCTTCGCCGCTGGCCCTGTTGGCAGAGCTGAAAGCGATCGGGGCCGGTTTCAAAGGCTCGTCCCGTCGCCGTCATGCCACAGCGCCAGGCCGTTTACGGGCCATGTGCCACCATTACCCGAAAGGGAGTGATGGCCAGGTTTACGCCACTTACAAGGCAGCATGGCTAACTTGCCGCCTGCCTTATTGATACGGGAGTTCTCAGGGCCATGGCCAGAAAAAGCTATTTTGTGACAGGTACCGATACCGGTGTAGGCAAGACCATGATTTCGGCTGCCATCCTTGAAGCTGCAGCCTCCCTCGGAAAGCGCACATTGGCCATGAAGCCTATTGCCTCCGGCTGTGACGAAACGCCGGAGGGTCTGCGCAATGAAGATGCGCTGATACTGATGGAGGCCATGTCGGAGCCACTGGGTTATGACCAGGTTAATCCAATAGCCCTGAAGCCCGCTATTGCCCCCCATGTTGCAGCAGCTCAGGCTGGCCGTACTGTCACAGCTGAACGCCTGGTGGGATTCTGTCGCGGTTTGCAGATGCGACCGGCGGACCTGCTGCTGATAGAGGGTGCTGGTGGCTGGCGGGTACCGCTCAATGACCGGGAAACCTATGCCGCTGTACCGGGGGTACTGCAAATGCCTGTCATTATGGTGGTGCCGCTGAAGCTGGGCTGTATCAATCATGCACTATTGACCGCCGAAGCTGTCCGCCGCGACGGACTGACTGTTGCCGGCTGGGTTGCCAACCGACCAGTTCCGGAGATTATGACCTGTGAGCACGAAACCCTGGAATACCTGGTGAACCACCTGGAAGCTCCCTGCCTGGGCGTCTTGCCATGGCAGGAGAGGGCAGACCCGAAAACACTGGCGACCAGCCTGAATGTGAACTGTTTGTTTGAAAATTGACCAGGAATGTGGCTTACTTGAGTCAATTAATGGTCATTGGACACCGCAGTTATGATCAATAACACATTAGGAATCGGTATTCAGGGCATTCAGGACGGCATGCAGGGCATGGAAAATGCCGCCCGCCGGATTGCCCGTGGTGGCGCTGACGGTCCTCAGGGTAGTGCCGACGGTGCCGGTGGCCTGTTGGAGCCCATCGTTGATCTCAAACTCTATGAGCGCAGTGTTGAAGCCTCGGCCCAAGTGGTCAAGACGGCCGATGAAACTCTCGGTACGCTTCTGGATATCACAGCCTGAAACCGCGTAGGTTGCGACCGCCCGGTCGCATTCTATAACTGCGTGAATCACTGACATGATGATTTCCGGTTCACTTCCCTCCGTCTCTCCGATGTATCTCTCTCCGGGGGGCGGAGCGGCTGATGCAAACCGAAACGTCGAAGCCGCTGAGCAAACCAGTGACCGTACCCGTTCCCGGGATCCCCGGCGCTCCGAGTCAGAAAATCTTCAAGGGCTGGAAGATACGGAACTGCAGATATTGGCTGACCTGAAAGCCCGGGACCGCGAAGTCCGTGCTCACGAGTCAGCGCACCAGGCTGTGGGTGGGCAATACGCCGGATCCGTTTCCTATGTGTATGAACGTGGTCCCGATGGTGCTCAGTACGCCGTCGGCGGGGAAGTGCCAATAGACACCTCCCCGGTTCAGGGAGACCCCCAGGCCACCATTGAAAAGATGCGCACGGTCAGGGCTGCAGCGCTTGCGCCGGCAGAGCCCTCGCCCCAGGATCGCGCCGTCGCAGCGGAGGCCTTGCAGCTTATGTTGCAGGCCCGGTCCGAGCTGTCGTCAGAACTTGGCAATGCGCAAGGCGCTGACCCCGCAGACAGCGCTGAGGATGATGAATCGTCTGGTCGGGAATCCCGCAGTGCCGCCAGCGCTTACCAGATCGTCTCCGGTTTTGGCGAGACTGGTGCTGCAAATGAGGAAATCACCTCCCGCTTCGTGGCAACCGCCTGATAACCAGCGCTTTGGTCACGTCTTTTCCGTTTTTCTCCCCCTGTTTCCGCAAAACCTCACCACAAAATGCAACACAAATTTCGAGCATGGCTATTGACAATTCTGTGCCTCTAAACGTATGTTTCAAACAAGTGTTTAATTTGCGGTGTGGCGACTGATGCCATGCCGTATGAGCAAACCCCGAGGCAAAGTGCTGTGACGTTTTCGCAGCTGTGACCGAAAATCTGAGGTGGATTCCATGCCTGAATACAAAGCGCCCCTGCGTGACATTAAATTCGTGATGACCGAGCTGCTGGACAGCGAGCAGCACTACGCCAATCTGGAAGGTGCCGAAGATGCGACTCCGGATATGGTCGACGCCATTATCGGGGAAGGTGCCAAATTCTGTGAGCAGGTACTGTCTCCATTGAACCAGGTGGGTGACACCGAAGGTTGTACCTGGAGCGAAGGCGGTGTGAAAACACCAACCGGGTTCAAAGAAGCCTACCAGCAGTATGTGGAAGGCGGCTGGCCGTCCATGACGGCCGATCCCAACTATGGTGGCCAGGGCCTGCCTCACTCTCTCGGTCTGGTGATGAGCGAAATGGTAGGTACGTCTAACTGGTCCTGGGGCATGTATCCTGGCCTGAGCCACGGCGCCACCAACACCATTGAAGCCCATGGCACCGAAGAACAGAAGCAGACTTACCTTACCAAGCTGATCAGCGGCGAGTGGACCGGCACCATGTGTCTGACCGAGCCCCACTGTGGCTCAGACCTGGGCACACTGCGTACCAAGGCCGAGCCAAATGCCGACGGCACTTACGCCATCACCGGTACCAAGATCTTTATTTCAGCGGGTGAGCACGACATGGCCGAAAATATCGTCCATATCGTTCTGGCCCGCCTGCCAGGCGCCCCGGAAGGTACCAAAGGTATTTCCCTGTTTATCGTGCCCAAGCAACTGCCCAAGGAAGACGGTTCTTCCGGTGAGCGCAATGCCGTTTCCTGTGGTTCCATTGAGCACAAGATGGGTATCCACGGTAACGCCACCTGCGTCATGAATTTCGACGGCGCCAAGGGTTGGTTGATTGGTCCGGAGAACAAGGGCCTGAACTGCATGTTCACCTTCATGAACACCGCCCGTATCGGCACCGCCATCCAGGGACTGGGCGCGGCAGAGCTGGGCCTCCAGGGCTCTGTGACCTATGCCAAGGATCGCCTGGCCATGCGTTCCCTCAGCGGTGCCAAGAACCCTGAAGGTATTGCGGACCCGATTATCGTCCACCCGGATGTGCGTCGCATGCTGCTGACCCAGAAAGCGGTCGCCGAAGGCGCCCGCGCATTAATCTACCTGACTGCGCAGCAGGCTGACATTGTTCATAGCGGCAAGACCGAGGAAGAGCGCAAGACGGCCGACGAGGCCCTGGGCTTCCTGACCCCCATCGCCAAGGCCTTCCTGACCGAGATTGGCTACGAAGCGGCCAACCTGGGCATGCAGGTATATGGTGGACACGGTTTCATCTCCGAGTGGGGCATGGAGCAGAACGTTCGTGACGCCCGTATCGGCATGATCTACGAGGGTACGACAGGTATCCAGGCGCTGGACCTGTTGGGCCGCAAGGTTCTGATGACCCAGGGTGAGTCCCTGAAGGGCTTTACGAAGCAGGTTCACGTGTTCTGCAAGGAAAACGCCGACAACGAGCAGCTCAAGGAATTCATCGAGCCGCTGGCCGCCCTGAACAAGGAGTGGGGCGACCTGACCATGAAGATCGGCATGACTGCCATGAAGAATCGCGAGGAAGTGGGTGCCGCGTCTGTGGACTACCTGATGTACTCCGGCTATGCCGTGTTCGCCTATCTGTGGGCTCGTATGGCCAAGGTTGCGTTGGACAAGATGGTGGAAGGTACCACCGAAGAAATGTTCTATAACGCCAAAGTCCAGACAGCGCGCTTCTACTTCAAGCGCATGCTGCCGCGCACCAGGGGGCATGCAGAGAGCATGCTGGCCGGCGCCGACAGCCTGATGGACATGCCGGAAGAAGCCTTCGCCCTTTAAGGCGGGCTTCAAGGGACCAAAAAGCCCGCTCTCCCAGGAGGCGGGCTTTTTTCATGAAATGGCCGCCGGGACCTCATGAGTTGGGGGCGCCATTAGGGTAGAATAAGCCACCATAAAAACAACCTGAGCGGACACATAGCCGAGGAAGTGAGCAGGGCCACAGGCTCAGGGTTGTTCACTTCGCAGACTGACTGAATTGTGGAATTTTGGAGAGATTAGATGGCTGACTATCAGGCACCTTTACGTGACATGCGCTTTGTCCTGAACGAAGTTTTTGACGCGCCGGCGCTGTGGGCGTCACTGCCGAAAGTGGCAGAGAACGTTGACCCGGACACCGCCGACGCCATTCTCGAAGAGGCGGGCAAGATTACCAGTGGTGTGCTGGCTCCGCTGAACCGCGAGGGTGACGAGCAGGGTTGTAAGTGGAATGATGGCGAAGTGTCTACACCGGAAGGCTTCCGTGAGGCCTACCAGACCATCGTTGAGGGTGGCTGGAATGGTCTGGGCGGCAACCCCGAATTTGGTGGCATGGGCATGCCCAAAACCCTGGTCGCCCAGTTCGAGGAAATGATGCAGGCCGCCAATATGGCTTTCGGTCTTGCCCCGATGCTGACCGCGGGCGCCTGCCTGGCCCTGGACGCCCATGGCAGCCAGGAGCTGAAGGAGAAGTACCTGCCCAACATGTATGCAGGCGTCTGGTCCGGTGCCATGGATCTGACCGAACCCCACGCCGGTACCGACCTCGGAATTATCCGCACCAAGGCTGAGCCAAACGGCGATGGCTCCTTCAGCGTGACTGGCACCAAGATCTTTATCACCTGGGGCGAGCATGACATGGCGGAGAACATCATTCACCTGGTGCTGGCCAAGTTGCCGGATGCGCCCAAGGGCCCCAAGGGTATCTCCCTGTTCCTGGTGCCCAAGTTTGAAGTGAATAAGGACGGCTCCCTGGGCGAGCGCAACAGCCTGAGCTGCGGTTCCCTGGAGAAGAAGATGGGCATCAAGGGCTCCGCTACGTGTGTGATGAACTTCGACGGTGCCAAAGGCTGGCTGGTCGGCGAAGAGAACCGGGGCCTGGCTGCGATGTTCACCATGATGAATTATGAGCGCCTGGGTGTTGGTATTCAGGGCATTGGTGCCGCTGAAGCCTCGTTGCAGAGTGCCCGTGAATACGCGCTGGAGCGGATTCAGAGCCGTGCTCCCACCGGAGCGCAGCAGCCGGAGAAAGCTGCGGACCCAATCCTGGTTCATCCCGACGTCCGCCGCATGTTGCTAACCATGAAGGGTTATGTTGAGGGCGGCCGTGCCTTCTCCACCTACGTGGCTCAGTGGCTGGACATCTCCAAGTACTCGGACGATGACGAGCGCCGCAAGCATGCTGAAGGCATGGTGGCGCTACTGACGCCGGTAGCGAAAGCCTTTCTGACAGATCGTGGTTTGGATGCCTGCATCATGGGCCAGCAGGTCTTCGGTGGCCATGGCTTTATTCGCGAGTGGGGGCAGGAGCAGTTGGTTCGCGACTGCCGTATCACCCAGATCTACGAAGGCACCAATGGTATTCAGGCGCTGGACCTGATGGGCCGAAAGGTCGTTGGTAGTCAGGGTAAACTGTATGAACTGTTTGCCGAGGATGTGGCCGCGTTCATCGAGGAGAATAGCAGCGACGAGAATCTGCGTCCTTACCTGGAGCCGTTGGCAGCAGCCTTCGAGCGCCTGTCCGATGTGACCGAGCATGTGATCAACCAGGCGGGCGATAATCCCGACGCGGTTGGGGCGGCTTCGGTTGATTATCTGGATCTGTTCGGCCTGACTGCCCTGGGGTATATGTGGGCGAAAATGGTGAAAGCGGCGGCGCCAAAAGCGGAAGGTGATACTTCCGGCTTCTACAGTGGCAAGGTGAAGAGTGCGCGTTTCTACTTCGATCGCCTGTTGCCGAAGACGGTTGCGCTGGCCGAAGGCATCCGCAGTGGCAGTGGCTCAATGATGGCGCTGACCGCCGAAGAATTCTGATCTTTCGGCGTACTATGAAAAGGCAGGCCCCTGGTAACCCGGGACCTGCCTTTTTTAATGTACGAGTTAACGACCAATGTGTCGTTAAAGATTTTCCAGCCTGCCCGGGTCCAGCAGGAAGGGGTTTTCGTTGCCCTGGATCTCGGCAATCTGGCGATGCCGGGTCAGTTCCGAGTCATCCGGTGGATCAACCCGGTTCCAGTTCTTGAAAACCGTGGTCGCCCCTGCCCAGGGTAGATCATAGGTGTCGACCATATAGGCAACCGTGCGGGCGACATCGCCTTTCACCTTTTCAGGGGGCTCAAAGAACTGGGTGCTCTCGCGAATGCCGCACTCATTGGGTTCGATAACGGAACCGAGTTCTTCATACAATGCGTTGCGCCGCCTCATTTCGGTACGGCTGCGAACCGGTACGATGTTATGAAGGTCGGAGGCAATTTGCCGGTAACGGTCATTATCGGCACACTGGCTCGACGTGCCGCACTCAAGGGCACTACGAACCTTGGCCAGCGGGTAGATGTAGCCGTCCGTCAGCAGAAAGCCCTTGTTGGTGAAGGGGGTCTCGCAGAAGAAGGACACTCCTCCCTGGGCATAAAGCTTGCCCCAGAATTCGTTCTGGATAACGGTAGCGGGGTCACTGAAGCGCGTGTTCTGGCTATTGACCAACGAAGATACCAGTAATACGGACAATGTCAGCAGGAAGACAGTCAGAGTTTTCATAGGCCATTTATACCTCTCGGCGTTCAGAAGTGCCTTGGCTGATCGGGCCATGTAGGGATGCTGGCTGGCCGAATCAGACAAAAAAATGACGCTTCATTCACTTATAATGAGAAGTATGGCACAGAGGCCCTTTATGAACAGAGCCTCGTGGTGGGTATTTGTAGCATTCTGTTAACCGGTTAACACTTTACTTCAGTCGGTTACGGATGTTCTGGTAGCCAGATTTCAGGTCTTCACCAAGCTTGTGGGCGGTCTGGCGTGCTTCTTTTGACGCATCGTCTGCATCGTGGAGGATCCCGTCGAGCTTGCCGCGAAAGCGGTCCCAGTCCTTTTCCAGATCGTCCCATTCGTCTTTGACATCTTCCCTGGCCAGATGCATCTGAACGCGGGCTTCGTCACGGTACTGTTTTATTTTTTCTGACAACTGTTTCAGATCGTCCTGAATACTCATATCACACACCTCCTTTGATGATTGACGGATATACCATGCTACCGAATGTCAAAATCTGTCAAGAGGGAAAGCAGGGGATTGCAAGCGACTTGATGTGGGTCAGGCGGGCCTGGCCAAAAGGGTAATCATGTCCTGGAGGTGATGCCAGGGGGAGAGGCTGTCAAAGCCCTTTGCGGCGCGGTCGGTGGCGCTGCACAGCTCCAGTGCTGCCATGAGCTGGCGGCGGTTCAGGCGCCTTGCTGCCTGCTCGACAGCCTTTGCTCGCTGGGGCTGGAACACGCCCCGTTTCTTCAGGAAACCGGTCGTGTTTTCGCGTTTGGCGGCGGCGATGTTCAGTTCCATGGTCAGGTTGAGATCCCGGGAGAGCACCGTCAGCAGGCCCAGTGGGTTTTCACCCTCCTGCTGGAGTACGCCGATGATTTTCCTGGCATGGGCAGCCCTGCCGGCAAGAAGTTCCGTGACCAGCTCGAATCCGTTGAAGCGCGAACTGTCCTGAACAGCCTGTTCAATGGTCTCTTCATCAATGGTGGCTCCGGATCCCAGCAACGCCAGGCGGTCCAGTTCCTGGCTTGCTGCCAGCAAGTTGCCTTCCAGGCGCTCAGCCAGGATGTCCAGGGCACCACGGGTCAGGCTCAGGCCGTGGTTGCGGGCCCGTTGCTGAAGCCATCCCGGGAACCTGTCTGCATCAATGGGCCAGACCGGTACGTGAACGCCTATGTTCTGGAGTTCCTTGTACCATTTACGGCGGGTTTCCGCCGCATCCAGGCGAGCGCTGATCAATAACAGAATGATGTCATCAGGCGGATTCTGCAGCACGCTTTCCATCACCGCCCGGCCATCGCCAAGTTTGCCCGTGGGAAGGTGGATTTCAATACGGCGCTTTTCTGCGAACAACGACAGCGCGCCGAGTTCCTCACCGACCCGGTTCCAGTCCAGCTGTTGGTCCGCGTGAAAGGTAATCCGGTCTTCAAAGCCGGCTTCGCGAGCGGCCTTGCGGACCTGATCGCAACATTCCTGAACCAGCAATGGCTCGTCCCCGGATATCAGATAGACCGGCGACAGGCCTTTGTGCAGTAGCTGGGGTAACTGGTGTGCCTGTGTCTTCATGACGACGGCTCAGTCTCTTCGTTGCGGGCCTGCTCTGCTTCCTGCCGCAATCGTTCAATGCGATCTTCATCAATGGGCGCCAGCCGGAAGATGATCTGTTGTGCCAGGCGATCATGGAGCTGTTCCCTCAACGCCTCTTCTTCCCGCTGTTTGGCAAGCACGTTCGATTCGTCGTAGCGATAGGTTTCACTGGTATTGAGATCGGCGGGCTCAATAAGGGGAATGTTGTCTGCGGTGAGCACCTCGATGTTAACCGTATGCCGCAACGTGTACTCGGCAGCAGCAGCACGCAGAGTAATGGCACTGGCGCGCCGTTCCTGGCGGAACTTGCCGATCCTGAGGACAAAATCCGCTTCTTCGGCGGGCTTCAGTTCAATCCGACCCAGCTCCAGCTGTTCCCGGACAGCGTCGCACAGTTGCCCCGGTACGTTATCGGCGCAGTCCACCGCCAGTGGCTGCAATGCTGAGGATACCGGTGGCGCGCCCCGCAGCTGAAACCCGCACCCCGCAATCAGCAGGGACAGGGCTGCTGCCACCATGGGACGAATCAGGGAGTCGGCCGCCGGTTTCATCTCAGTTGGCCACCACGTTAACCAGTTTGCCCGGCACAACGATCACCTTGCGAACGGTCTTGCCTTCGGTAAAGCGGATGACATTTTCATTGTCCAGAGCGAGCGCTTCCAAGGCGTCTTTTTCAATATTGGCCGGGACGTCTGCCTTGGCGCGCACCTTGCCATTTACCTGAAGCACAATCTGGATCTCGCTGCGAACCATGGCAGCCTTGTCGGCGGTGGGCCAGGAGGCGTCCACCACCGGTTCTTCATGCCCCAATGCCTGCCACAGCTGGTGGCAGATATGGGGGGCGATGGGGGAGAGCATCAGCACGGCAGTATCCAGGGCTTCCTGGCGTACGGCCCGGCTTTGGGGCTCGTCGCCGCCCAGTTTGCCAACTTCGTTCAGAAGCTCCATGACCGCTGCGATCGAGGTGTTGAACGTCAGCCGGCGGCTGATGTCGTCACTGACCTTGGCAATGGTTTCATGGGTCTTGCGGCGAAGGTTGCGCTGACCTTCATCAAGGCTGGCGCTATCCAGGGCCGGAACCGGTGCGTTCACCGTATGCTCGCTGACCATACGCCACAGCCGTTTGAGGAAGCGGTGGGCACCCTCAACGCCGCTATCGGACCACTCCAGGGACTGCTCCGGAGGGGCGGCGAACATCATGAACAGACGCACGGTATCTGCGCCATGCTCGTCAATGATGGCCTGTGGGTCGATGCCGTTGTTCTTGGATTTGGACATCTTGGTCACACCACCGGATACCACCGGCTGGCCGTCGTCCTTGTGAACGGCGCGGACAACCTGGCCTTTCTCGTCTTTTTCGGTGATCACGTCCGCCGGGGAAATCCACACCTTGCCACCGTTGTCGTCTTCGCGGTAATAGGTTTCTGCCAGCACCATGCCCTGACACAGCAGGCGATTGAACGGTTCGGAACTGTTCACCAGCCCTACGTCCCGCAGCAGTTTGTGGAAGAAACGGGCATAAAGCAGGTGCAGAATGGCGTGCTCGATGCCGCCAATGTACTGGTCTACCGGCAGCCAGTAGTTGGCAGCAGCCGGGTCCAGCATGCCCTTGTCGTAATTTGGGCTGCAGAAACGGGCGTAATACCAGGACGACTCCATGAAGGTGTCGAAGGTATCGGTTTCCAGCGTGGCAGGCTGGCCTTCAAAACTGGTTTTTGCCCACTCCGGATCAGCCTTGATGGGCGATTGCACGCCGTCCATGGTCACGTCTTCCGGTAGGACAACAGGCAACTGGTCGTCGGGGACCGGGCGTTCGGTGCCGTCTTCCAGGGTCATCATCGGAATCGGCGCGCCCCAGTAGCGCTGGCGTGATACACCCCAATCCCGCAAGCGGTAGTTGACCGTGCGCTTGCCGATGCCGTTTTTTTCCAGGTAGTCGGCGATGGCTTCGAACGCTTCTTCGCTGGTCAGGCCGTTGTATTTGCCGGACGACACCAGGATACCCTTCTCGGTGAAAGCCTCTTCCTGTGTGTCGATTTCGCGATTATCGGAGGGTGCGATTACCTGTTTGATCGGCAACCGGTATTTGATCGCGAATTCGTGATCCCGGTCATCGTGAGCGGGCACCGCCATCAGTGCGCCGGTACCGTATTCCATCAACACGAAATTGGCGACGTAAACCGGAATTTCTTCCTGGGTCAGCGGGTGAATGGCCTTGTAGCCGGTATCGATGCCTTTCTTTTCCATGGTTGCCATGTCGGCTTCGGCAACCTTGCTGTTGCGGCATTGCTCCACAAATTCTGCCACTTCCGGATACCGCTCGGAGGAGGCTTTGGCAATCGGGTGCTCTGCCGCTACCGCCATGTAGGTAACCCCCATCAGGGTGTCCGGGCGGGTGGTGTAGACATCCAGTGCGTCATCGCGGTTCTTGAGGGGGAACGTCAGCTCGGTACCGGTGGATTTGCCGATCCAGTTGCGCTGCATGGTCTTGACCTGCTCGGGCCAGTCTTCCAGCTGATCCAGGTCGTTCAGCAGTTCCTCGGCGTAGTCGGTAATGCGGATAAACCACTGGGGGATTTTCTTCTGCTCAACCGGGGCACCGGACCGCCAGCCTTTGCCGTCCACCACCTGCTCGTTGGCCAGCACGGTCTGGTCAACCGGGTCCCAGTTAACGGTGGACATCTTTTTGTACACCAGGCCTTTTTCGTACAGGCGGGCGAAGAACCACTGTTCCCAACGGTAGTAGTCCGGCTTGCAGGTGGCCAGCTCGCGGTTCCAGTCGTAACCGAAGCCCAGCTGCTTGAGCTGGTTCTTCATGTAGGCAATATTGGCGTGGGTCCACTTCGCCGGCGCGGTCTTGTTGGCAATGGCAGCGTTTTCAGCGGGCAGGCCGAAGGCGTCCCAGCCCATGGGCTGCATGACATTCTTGCCCTGCATGCGCTGGTACCGGGAGATTACATCGCCAATGGTGTAGTTGCGAACGTGCCCCATGTGCAGCTTGCCGCTGGGGTAGGGGAACATGGACAGGCAATAATATTTGGGCTTGCCCGGCTCTTCCTTCACTGTGAATGTGTTATTTTCTTCCCAGTAGGTGCGGGCTTGCTGTTCAACATCGCGGGGATTGTATTGCTGGTCCATTCCTGCCATTACCAAAGTTACCCTGTATCAAAAAAGATGTGCGAAGCGGCCGGACATTCTAACGCACACAAGGCTTAACAGGTAGTCTGCCAATTTGCCGATACTGTGCCAGACTCAATGGTGAAAGCGGGCAGGTGCGGCTGACCGCCCGGACGCTTGGAGTAAGTTGTCGAACCAGTTTGATATAGGGGAGAGTGGGTATGGCTGATCAGGGATGTCAAAAACAGGGATGTTTTTGTCAAGCGTACATGGATGTATTCACAGCGTGCCCTGATCAGCCATACCCACTCTGCCCGTACACCAATAGGGAGCGGCCATGACCGAACCAGAACGCAATCACCTCTCAGGCAAGGCCCTTGCGGCCTATGACCGCATGCTGGAACGGGTCCAGTCCCGGCTCAGTGAAATGCAGGAAACCACCCGCGATACACTGCAAGAAGAGATCGAGCGGGCAGTGGAATTTGAATACGAACTGGAAGACATGACCCGGGAGGAAGCAGACTTACTGGGCGCCTACCTGCAACGGGATCTGGAACACCTGCTGCATTTCGTGGAGGAAACCGGCGAAGGTCTGAAAGAATGGTTGCAACTGGATATCTCCCTGGTTGAGCATCAGCTGGCGGATATGCTGTTCTCGGTGGCGGACAAGACCAAGCTCGACACCCTTGAACTGTCCCAGAAACTCGAGAAACACGCACCCAGCCAGTACATCAGCGGCGAAGTGGCAACGGCTGGCATGTTCAAATGCCTCAACTGCGGCCACATGCGCTGCCTGACGGCCACCAGCCACCTGGAACCCTGCGAGGCCTGCGGCTCGCACTACTACGAACGTGTCACCAGCCGCTGGCCCCGGAAATCGGAGCAGGAGTAGGTCGGATTAGCGAAGCGTAATCCGACAAATGGAGTTCACATGTAGCTGGATGTCGGATTACGACTTCGTCTAATCCGACCTACGGGAGTTCACTGAATAGCCAGAGCGACCATGTGGTGGGGTACTCTTTTCTGCCGGAAAAGGTGTCTGAGCGAAGCGAGTTCTTTTTCAAAGAAAAGAGTACCCCACCCCATGGCCAGGCACTCACTTCCAGGCTACCCGGACGAGAACCAGAATCAATTCTTGGGAATCACCCGCACCCTCACAAACACAATAAGAATCGCCGCCAGCGTCAGCACCGGCCAGGAGCCGGACTGCATGTAGGGTGTGCTCCCTTTCGCGGAGTAAACTTCTCCAGTAAGCACCGCACGTTCAAACTGAGGAATGGTTTCCGCAATCTGGCCCTTGTGGTTAATGATGGCCGTGACGCCATTGTTGGTGCCCCTCAACATATAACGCCCGGTTTCCAGGGCCCGCATGCGGGCAATCTGCAGGTGCTGCAGCGGGCCGATGGAGTCACCGAACCAGCCGTCGTTGCTGATGGTCAGTAACAGGTCAGTATTGCGGGCGTTGCTGGCGACGAAATCCGGGTAGGCTACTTCGTAGCAGATAAACGGCATGATGCTGATGCCATTGGCATCCAACGGAGACTGGTTGGACGGCCCCCGGCTGAAGCTGGACATGGGCAAATCAAAGAAACCGATCAGGCCGCGGAGCCACTGCTGCAACGGCACGTATTCACCGAAAGGTACCAGTTTCTGTTTGTGGTAGATGCCACCGCCATTACCGATGGCCATGATACTGTTGTGGAAGGTGAAGTCTTCAATACGGTCACTGAAACCATACCAGGGGATGCCGGTAATCAGGGTGCTGTCTTCCCCCAGTTCCTCACCGATATGGTCAATGATTTTTCCAGCCTGGTCCTGGGGAATGGGGATGGCAGTCTCGGGCCACAGGATCAGGTCGGTGTCCCAGTGATCTTCCGTCAGCTCAAGGTAGGCAACGATCTGGTCCCGGAGGAAATCCGGGTCCCACTTGATCTGCTGGGGGATGTTGCCCTGCATCGACGCGAATGTGGTTGGCTTTTCGTCGAGCGTTGTCCACGCCACGCCTGATACCACCGGTCCGGTGATCCAAGGCAAGAGTGCGACAACGGCCACAACGGCGGCGCCGGCATAGCGTGTACCCCTGGCGAGCCACCAGCAGGCGATGGCTGCACCGCCGGTGACCGTCACCCAGAAGGTAACACCGTGCACGCCGACCAGTGGCGCAAAACCGCCCAGTGGGCCATCCACGTGTGCGGTACCCAGATACAGCCAGGGGAACCCCGTCAGCAGCCAGCCCCGGATCCAGTCAGCCAGTATCCACACGGCCGGAAACAGGAGCAGCCGTCTTACCGTACTGTCTTTGGAAAGTTTGCCCCAGGCCCAGAATGCCAGGCCGTGGAACAGGGCTAGCCCCGCTACAAAAATTACCGTGAGGATGATGGCTAGTGGCACCGATGTGTTGCCGTGCTCGCTGATGCTGACGTAGACCCAGCTCGCGCCGGTACCAAACAGCCCGAGCCCCACAAGAAAGCCGGCTCGAAACAGTTTGTGCGGAGCCAGCGGCAGGCAACAGAGGAGAATCAGCGCCACGGAAACCGGCCCCAGCCACCACCAGTTGAACGGCGAAAAGGTCAGGGTCTGCAGGGCACCGGCGACCAGAAGGGCCACGGCGCACAGCCAGGGTTGTTCAGAAAGGGGCGATGTCAGCACGGTGGTTTCGGGCGTTGTGTTACTGGTCATCACCACGCGTTACCTGCAGCAGACGGATGACTCGGTTATCGGCATTGGCAATGGTGAACTGCAACCCGCCAAACTCCACTGACTCGCCCCGTCTGGGCAGGTGGCCGAACTCCTTGAGCACAACACCACCGATGGTGTCGAACTCTTCCTCGTCCAGCTCGGTTTCAAAGAATTCGTTGAAGTCATCCACCGGCGTAACGGCTTTGACCGCATAGGTTCCGTCACCACGGGCCTTGATGTGGGTTTCTTCGTCAAAATCGTGTTCGTCCTCGATCTCACCCACAATCTGCTCCAGCACGTCCTCGATGGTGATCAGGCCGGCGGTACCGCCGTACTCATCCACCACGATGGCCATGTGGTTGCGGGTTTCCTTGAATTCCTTCAGCAACTGGTTCAGACGCTTGCTTTCCGGCACAAAAGTGGGCGGGCGCAGGATTTCACGAATGCGGTTCCAGTTGAGGTCGTTATTCAGGGCCAGGGGAAGCAGATCCTTGGCAAGCAGCACGCCAATCACATCGTCCTGGCTGTCGCCAATGACGGGGAAACGGCTGTGGGCAGAAGAAATGATTTCACCCAGGAATTCTTTCGGCTCCTGGGATGCCTTGACGGTGACCATCTGGGAGCGGGGGATCATGATTTCATCCACCCGCATATCGATCACCTGCATGGCACCTTCGATGATGCTCATGGCATCGGTATCGATGATGTTCTGGGACTCGGCGTCCCGCAGGATTTCCAGCACGTCCTCTACGGACTCAGGCCCGCTGGAGAAGGCCTGTGATATACGCTCCAGCCAGGACTTGCTGCCCTGACTGCGACTCGACTGATCGTCGTTCATGAGTCTTTTTCCGTTTCCTCTGTCTCGTAAGGATTGCTGAACCCGAGTTGCCCTAGCAACCGGATCTCGAGGGCTTCCATGACCTCGGCATCATTATCGTCAATATGGTCATAGCCCTGAAGGTGCAACATGCCATGCACCACCATATGGGCCCAGTGTTCCTGCAGTGTTTTCTGCTGTTCAGCCGCTTCTTTTTCGACAACCGGGGCGCAGATAATAAGATCACCGGCCAACGGGACTGTTATACCGGCTGGCGCTTCAAATGGGAAGGACAGGACATTGGTTGGTCCCGATTTCCCGCGATACTGGCCGTTCAGCCCGGCGCTTTCATCGATGGCAACGATACGTATCGTCACCTCTGATGGATCCTCGCCCAGCCATGCTGCCTGTGCCCAGCGCTCGAAGTCGGTGTCTGCCGGCACCCCCGGTGCCTCAAGAGCCCGCTGCAAATCTACCGTCAGTTCACTCACTGGCCTGGGGCACTCCCGTCGTCCAGAGAATCATAGGCCTCAACAATCCGCTGAACCAGCGGATGACGGACCACATCTCGGGACTCGAAACGCGTGAATCCGATACCGGAGACCTTGCTCAGCACCCCCGCCGCATGGATCAGGCCGGAGTTCTGGCCGCGTGGCAGGTCCACCTGGGTGGTATCGCCGGTAATGACTGCGGTTGAACCAAAGCCGATCCGCGTCAGGAACATTTTCATCTGCTCGCGGGTGGTGTTCTGGCTTTCATCCAGGATGATAAACGAATTGTTGAGTGTACGGCCCCGCATGAATGCCAGCGGCGCGATCTCGATCACGCTCTTCTCGATCAGCCGAGTGACATGGTCGAAGCCCAGCATTTCGTAGAGAGCGTCATAAAGCGGACGAAGATAAGGGTCCACTTTTTGCGCCAGGTCGCCAGGCAGAAAGCCAAGCTTCTCGCCCGCTTCCACCGCGGGACGAACCAGCAGGATGCGCTTCACCTGTTCGTCTTTAAGCGCCTCAACCGCACAGGCCACCGCGAGCCAGGTCTTGCCGGTACCGGCCGGGCCAATGCCAAAGTTTACATCGTGGGTGCGGATATTATGCACGTACTTCTGCTGGTTCTCGCCCCGGGGCTTGGCCTGCAGCTTCGGGGTTTTGATGACCGTGACGGCGCCGTTGTAGGGCACATCATCCGCCAGTCGCTCAAAGCCGGTCTCGCGGATAAACAGGTGAACCATGTCCGGCGAGATGTCGTCACTGGCCTCGGTTTCCCGGTACAGATGTCGGATAACCTCTGTAGCCGCGGCCACATGCTCGGTTTCGCCTTCCACCCGGAAATGATGGCCACGACGGCCCACCTTCACGTCCATACGCCGCTCGATGTGCTTCAGGTGCTCATCGAACTGGCCGCAAAGCGTGGTCAGCCGGTGCTGGTCTACCGGGTGCAGGTCAAATTGTCTTGAGTCGTTGGTTTTCAATCGTTCTCCGGGTTTTGATTTGGTTCTCCCTATCGGGAGTATGCATTTCATGATTGGTGCTAACGGGCGCTGGCCGGAGGGCCTTTTCAACTATTTGCAGGCCCGTTTGTACAAATACAAGTAGGTTGGATCAGACGAAGTCGCAATCCGACAGATATTGAGCCAATTGCATGCCCTCGGCCACTGTTGGATTGCGCTTTGCTTAATCCAACCTACGTTTACCCCGTTTGGACTGCAGGCACGGAAAGAGTCCGCGGAGAGTGGTGGGGCCCTCCTCCCAAAAATGTGCGGAGCCATGGATGGCGGAGCCCAAGCGCACACGGATGTGCTTGTAGCGTTTTTTGGGAGGAGGTCCCCACCACTCGTCATTCACCAAACCTGAGACGCATGGGAGCCCGGGTTAATACATCTCCAAATCCACAGGCACACCCCGCAAAGAATTAGGCAGAGCCTCCCGAATCTCCACATCAATAAAGTGCCCAACCACCTCCGGGTTTTCATGCCGGAAATTCACAATACGGTTGTTCTCGGTTCGGCCCGCGTATTCGCCGGGGTCCTTCTTGGACAGCCCTGTCACCAGGATGCGCTGGGTCGTGCCTACCATCTTGCGGCTGATATCCATCACGTTCTGGTTCAGCCGGTCCTGGAGAATGCTAAGGCGCTGCTTCTTCACTTCCAGCGGCGTATCATCCGGCAGGTCTGCCGCCGGGGTGCCGGGCCGGGCACTGAAGACGAAGCTGAAGGACATGTCAAAGCCGATGTCGTTGATCAGCTTCATAGTGTCCTCAAAGTCCTTCTCGGTTTCCCCCGGGAAACCAATGATAAAGTCCGACGAGAAGCTGATGTCCGGGCGGATCTTGCGCAAGCGGCGGAGTTTGGATTTGTACTCCAGTGCCGTGTGGCCGCGCTTCATGGCTGCCAGGATGCGGTCGGAACCGCTCTGGACCGGTAAGTGCAGGTGGCTGACCAGTTCCGGTACCTGTTCATAGGCTTCGATCAGCGAATCCGAGAACTCCACCGGGTGCGAGGTGGTGTAACGGATGCGATCAATACCGTCGATGGTGGCAATCAGGGTGACCAGTTCGGCCATGTCCATCACGTCGCCGTCGTGGGTCTCGCCACGGTAGGCGTTCACGTTCTGGCCCAGCAGGTTAACCTCGCGTACGCCCTGGCCGGCCAGGTGAGCGACTTCGGCAATCACGTCGTCCACCGGGCGGCTGACTTCCTCACCGCGGGTGTAGGGCACGACGCAGAAGGTGCAGTATTTGCTGCAGCCTTCCATGATGGAAACAAACGCGGAGGGGCCGTCGGCGCCTGGGTCGGGCAGGTTGTCGAACTTTTCGATTTCCGGGAAGCTCACATCCACCACGCCCACGCCGTTACCTTTGGCACGAACCTCGGTAATCATGTCTGGCAGGCGGTGCAGGGTTTGCGGGCCGAAGACCATATCGACGAAGGGAGCGCGGTCAATGATGGCCTGGCCTTCCTGGCTGGCCACGCAGCCACCCACGCCGATGATCAGGTCCGGCTTGGTGTTTTTCAGTTTTTTCCAGCGACCCAGTTGGTGGAATACCTTGTCCTGGGCTTTTTCCCGGATGGAACAAGTGTTCAGCAACAGGATGTCAGCGTCGTCCGGCGAATCCGTCATTTCAACGCTTTCGCCGCTCTTCAACAGGTCCGCCATTCTGGATGAGTCGTACTCGTTCATCTGGCAGCCATGGGTCTTGATGTACAGCTTCTTGGCCATGTTTCTCAACGTATTTTGGTGTGTGGCTTGCGCCGGGAGGTCAGGCTTGGCGCTTAAAAAAGTTAGCTGGCCATTATAACGGGGTGATCAATCCGCAACCACCTCTGTCTCGGCAATCCTCTAAATCGGCTGTGGTATTATTGGCTTCCTGGCGCACGAAGCCGTAATCCGACAAATAAACATCCCATATAACCATGACACCCGAACGCCTGACCCGAATCAAACAAACCCTCAACACCCGCCAACCAGACCTCAGTGTCCTCACCGACCAGGTCCACAAGCCCCGCAACCTGTCGGCCATCATCCGCTCATGCGATGCCTTCGGCCTGGCAAACATGCACGTGGTATGGCCAAGGGAAGGCTTCCGCGCGTTCCGTAAAACCGCCGGCGGCAGCTATAACTGGATAACCACCCATACCCACCCAACGATGGATGAAGCCGTATCTACGCTGAAAGGGCAGGGCCACAAACTCTACGCCGCACAGCTATCTGACCGCGCAATAGACTACCGGGAAGCAGATTTCACCGTGCCCTGCACGGTGATCCTGGGCAACGAAGTGGACGGCGTCAGCGACAAAGCCGCCGAGCAAGCAGACGAGCACATTGTGATTCCCATGATGGGCATGGTGGAGTCCCTGAATGTGTCGTCTGCATGTGCAATTATCCTTTCCGAAGCCCAACGGCAGCGTAAGCTGGCAGGATTGTTTGATCATCGGCGATTGCCGGACGACGAGTACAACCGCCTGCTGTTCTGCTGGTGCCAGCCCGTCGTAAAACGCTACTGCGACGACCGCAACCTGCCGTATCCACCCATAGATCCGGAAACCGGCGAACTGGTCGATGGAGTAGGCTGGATGCAGGAAGTCCGAAAACTACGCGCAAACCGCCCAAGATGGACCGACAAGGTACCTGTGGATACCAATGAATCATGAGTTCGGGGCGATAACTCGTGACCAGCCCCCAGGCCATCAATCCAGCGGACCAGCAACCTCAATCATCGCGACTCTCAAGATACCGCTGCAACTGCTCCCGCAATGCCTTAGGCAGTCTCGTAATAGTCAATGCGTCATTGTCGCGGTCATAGTAGACCGCCTGGTTAACCAGATCCGAGGAAAAGGACACACTCATTCCGCCACCGGAGCCCGCAATCCGTACCAGCTTCTTCACCTTGCGATGATCCGGGTGCAGCACGCCGCTCTCCGGAAGCTCGGCAGTCTCGCTGGCAAACTCCTTGAAACGCTGTGGCTGGTCTTCATCCAGGTACCCCGACAGTGCCTCAATAGCCACCGGCTCCCCCAGCGCATGCTGCTCCTTGGAAAACTCATAGGCTCTCGCGCGAATCTTGCCCGCTTCCTCCGGCTCGGAAGACTTCGCAAACGCCTCAACAGCATCCATGAACGTCAGGGTTTCCTTCTCCACATCCACCTGGTTGGTAAAACCACACAGCCGGATAAACAGCTCGCCCGGCTCACCGCTACCACGGGCATGGACCAGAGTCAGGTAATTCTCTCCGGCGTTGTCGCTTTGCCAGTCCTCCAGCTCGATACGAACAGCCAGGTTCAGCCGGGAAAGACTGAGTACGTCCGTGGTGTCCAGCGACTGCTGCCCATCGAACCGCAAGGCACTATCGCTCTCCAGTACCAGCAGATACATCACTTCCCCATCCGCCAGGGCTTCGTGCACCAGCATCAGGTGCCCCTGGTGTTCTTCCTGACTGCCATTCAGGAACTCCTGCCACTGGCCGAAAATGCGGTCGGTCAGGGACGTAAAGCTCTGCTTGTCCTCCAGGTAATCCTTCAGCCAGGCGCTGAAAGGGGATTCACCAATGTCCTCGGAAAAACGACCGTATTTCTTGCCCGGCTTGCTATTGAACAGACGCTTCATCTGCTTGTGCAGGCCCTCATAGTCGCCGCCGGGTTCGGACAGGACCTCGCCAGGACATACCCGGGCCGGTTGGCCGGGTTGAAGTTGGCTGGCGAAGAGTGTGCGGAGGTGCTTGATGGCCATGGAGTTGTTGGATCCTTGCTTGGTAAGACATGAGAGGTTCTGAGGATAAACCTTCAGGGGGTGGGATTGTAATGGATTTTGAGGGGGTTTGGGGAAGGTTTGGAGTGAGGGGTGGACGGAGCCAAATTTTCGGATTACGGCCTTTCAGGCCTTTTATGCCCTTCACGGGTAAATCCGACCTACATTTTGCGGGAATATTTATAATTTGTTTGATCGGTCCCGGGGTGGGGGTGCCTTTTCTGCCGGAAAAAGGTGTCTGAGCGCAGCGAGTTCTTTTTCCAGAAGAAAAGGCACCCCCGCCCCGGGACCAGCCCCCAAGTTCCAAGGTCACGGGGGCTATCCAAAAGTCCCGAAAGCGAGATTAAACCCGCTTGTGCTTCATCAGATCCTGAATCAGCGAATTAACCGCGTCGGTAATTTCCTGATCATCGTCCGCAGAAACAGACGCCGACGCCACATCGGTACCGAGGTTTACCGCAATCGCAACCAGGCCGTGGGCACTGATCACCTGGGCGGCGCGACGCCGATCGTCGGCATTGCCGGCGTTGTCTTCGGTCAGAACCACGGATGTCTTGCCCTGATCGAACAGGGCACGCTCCACCGCCAGTGCCAGCGCCGTGGCCTGCTTGCCGTTACAGGCAATGATTGCAGGCTTCTGAGCCAGACGGCGCTCACGCTCTTCACTGGTTACCGGATCCAGCGACTCTACCGTACCCGCGGTGCCGGCAATCATGCCCGCGCCAATGGTCACGTTGGTCAACCGGTCAATCACAATGAAGCTGCCTGTGGCGTGGTTGCGCGGGTAGGCGTCAAACGCAATGGGCTGGCTGAGCGTCAGCTCACACAGGCCAATCTCGTTCAGCTGCAGGGCAGAGGGATTATCATTCCTCTCCAGAGTGTTCACATCGGTCTGGTGATGAATCTTCTTCACCGTGCCAGAGGTGAACGTGGGGCCGAGCTTGATGTCGTACAGGCGACCGGTTTCCAGCGGGCCATCGGTCATCCACACGATATTGGCAGTGAACCGGTTACCCACTTCCGGCTCATCCTCGGCCTTCACCAGCATGTCGCCGCGGCTGACATCAATCTCATCAGTAAGTGTCAGCGTTACCGCCTGATCGATGTAGGCCTCGTCCAGGTTGCCATCAAATGTTACCACTTCCTTGACAGTACTGGTGCGCCTGGAAGGCAGGGCCATCACCTTCTCTCCCGGGCGAATCACCCCGGAGGCGATGGTGCCGCAGAAGCCGCGGAAATTCAGGTGGGGACGAGTAACGTACTGTACCGGGAAGCGGAAATGCTCCAGGTTCTTGTCGTGGGAAACCTGGACGGTTTCCAGAATGTCCATCAACGGCTGGCCGGTGAACCAGGGCGTGTGCTCGCTCTTGTTGACAACATTGTCGCCTTCCAGCGCTGAAATCGGCACGAAGCGGATATCCTTCAGGCCCAGCTTGTTGGCAAAGGCCAGATAGTCATCCTTGATTTCGTTGAAGCGCTCTTCGCTGTAATCCACCAGGTCCATCTTGTTGATGGCCACCACGATGTGACGAATACCCAGCAAGGACGCGATGTAGGAATGCCGACGGGTCTGGGTCAGCACACCGTGGCGGGCGTCAATCATCAGGATTGCCACCTGGGCGGTAGACGCGCCGGTGGCCATGTTACGGGTGTACTGTTCGTGGCCAGGGGTATCGGCAATGATGAACTTGCGCTTGTCGGTGGAAAAATACCGGTAGGCCACATCGATGGTAATGCCCTGTTCCCGCTCTGCCTGCAGTCCGTCCACCAGCAGGGCCAGGTCCAGTTTTTCGCCGGTGGTGCCCATCTTGGCGCTGTCGGTTTTCAGGCTGGCCATATGATCTTCGTAGATCATCTTGGTGTCGTGGAGTAGGCGGCCAATCAGGGTGCTCTTGCCATCGTCGACACTGCCGCAGGTCAGCAGGCGCAGCAGTTCCTTGTTCTCGTGTTGCTTCAGGTAGGCCTGAATATCTTCGGCAATCAGATCAGACTGGTGTGACATCTTAGAAGTACCCTTCCCGCTTTTTCTGTTCCATGGAGCCGGCCGAATCGTGGTCAATAACGCGGCCCTGACGTTCGGAGCTGGTGGCCAGCAGCATTTCCTGAATGATCTCCGGCAGGGTGTCTGCCTCGGATTCAATGGCGCCGGTCAGCGGGTAGCAGCCCAGGGTGCGGAAACGGATGGATTTCATCATCGGCTTCTCGCCTTCTTTCAGAGGCATGCGGTCGTCGTCCACCATGATCAGCGTGCCGTCGCGTTCTACCACCGGGCGCTTGGCCGAGTAGTACAGGGGAACGATTTCGATGTTTTCCAGATAGATGTATTGCCAGATGTCCAGTTCGGTCCAGTTGGACAGCGGGAATACCCGGATGCTCTCGCCCTTGTTGATCTTGCCGTTGTAGATGTTCCACAGCTCGGGGCGTTGGTTTTTCGGGTCCCAGCGGTGGTATTCGTCACGGAAGGAATACACGCGCTCTTTGGCGCGGGATTTTTCCTCGTCCCGGCGTGCACCACCAAAGGCCGCGTCAAACTTGTACTTGTCCAGCGCCTGCTTAAGGGCCTGGGTTTTCATCACGTCAGTGTGCTTGGCGCTGCCATGGGTAAAGGGGCCGATACCCTGCCTGATTCCGTCTTCGTTCTTGTGAACGATCAGGTCCAGGCCGTACTCCTTTGCCTTGCGGTCCCGGAATTCAATCATTTCCTTGAATTTCCAGGTGGTGTCCACGTGCATCAGAGGGAAGGGGAGCTTGCCCGGGTAGAAGGCCTTACGGGCCAGGTGCAGCATCACCGCGGAATCCTTGCCAATGGAATAAAGCATGACCGGGTTGTCAAACTCGGCTGCGACTTCCCGGATGATATGGATGCTTTCAGCTTCCAGCTGTTTGAGATGCGTCAGGTTGTAAGTGGTCATCGTATTCTGTTACCGCGTTTGCGTGCCTCCGGATCAGATAGAGGCTGGGCGTGTGAATGCGGCAATGATACCAGATCAGGCTATGGCATAAGAAGACGGGTAACTAGAGTTTGCTGCTATAACAATATAGCGGCAGGGCACTGAATGGAGAGGGCGTTTGTTTGCTCAGGGCACCGAAGCGGCAAGCAGTTTGCTGACGTAATTATTGACGTACTCGAACCCGTTGCCTTCAAACTCGGTGAACTGGACGCCAAGCTGGAACTGGTCGCGGGCAATGCGGCGCATGTGGACGATATTGCCGGTAGTGACAACCGAAACGGGCTGCTGGGCAATCACAGGTACTGAAAACGTTGCCGTGACGGATATCCAGTGGCCAGGCGCGGGCGTTTTCTGGCCAGGGACCAGTTTTTTGACGGCTTCCCGGTCACACAGGATCATGATCCCTGTTCGCGAAATATTGGACACCATACAGGTCAGGCAGCTGCCATCAGGTTTTTCAATTCTGGCTTCAGTGGCAACATCAACACGTTGCTGGTTGCGAAGGTTTGGCTTGGCGGCAACTGGTTTCATAGTGACTCTTCTGGCATCTCTGGTTTCAAAGGAGGCTGCCTTACCCATCGTTCAGTCCTTTTTTTACTTGCTGTTGCGCCTTGTTTTATACACAAGAAAGTCCCGCAGATTGTCATGATTTCTTAACATGACGTGCACGGATAACGGCAAGCGCTTATTATTTCGGTCTTAACTCCCTGAAAGTCTAGTTGTTTGTTTCGTGATCAGCAAGTTGCCTGTCGCTAAACCTGTCAGATTTGTGAACTGAATATGAACATGGCGTCACTGATAGTGATACATGTCAATTTCGGAGGGGTTGAATTCCCTGTCCGAGTTCACTGACGGTAGCAGCCTGGCTGAGGTAAACTACGCACCAACATTCACCCGGCGCTGATACAGGCGCTATGATTCCGTGCAGGTTATGACAGACAAAAATCCTTCCGTTTCCCAGGGCGGCAAAGTTGGCTTCATCAGCCTCGGCTGCCCCAAGGCTCTTGTTGACTCAGAGCGCATCCTTACCCAGCTGCGGCTGGATGGCTACGATGTTGTGCCCACCTATAATGACGCCGACATCGTTGTGGTCAATACCTGCGGCTTTATCGATGCCGCCAAGCAGGAATCCCTCGACGCCATTGGTGAGGCCATCAACGAAAACGGCAAGGTGATCGTCACTGGCTGTATGGGTGTGGAAGCCGACAAGATTCGCGCCACCCATCCTGGGGTTCTTGCGGTTTCCGGCCCCCACGCTTATGAGGAAGTGGTCGGTGCCGTGCACCAGTTCGTGCCGCCGAACAAGCAACACGATCCTTTCACGGACCTGGTTCCACCCCAGGGCATCAAGCTGACGCCGAGGCATTACGCCTACCTGAAGATCTCCGAAGGCTGTAACCACCGCTGCACATTCTGCATTATTCCCTCCATGCGCGGTGACCTGGTCAGCCGCCCCATCGGCGATGTGATGGACGAAGCGCAGCGACTGGTAGATGCCGGAGTCAAAGAGCTGCTGGTGATTTCTCAGGACACCTCCGCCTATGGCGTGGATATCAAATACCGCACGGGCTTCTGGCAGGGCCGTCCGCTAAAAACGAAAATGCAGTCACTGTGTGAGGCGTTGGGTGAAATGGGTGTCTGGGTCCGCCTGCATTACGTTTACCCGTACCCCCATGTGGACGACATCATCCCGCTGATGGCTGAAGGCAAGATCCTCCCGTATCTGGATATCCCTTTCCAGCACGCCAGCCCGAAAGTCCTCAAGGCCATGAAGCGCCCGGCCCACGACAGCAAGACCTTGGATCGTATTCGCAAGTGGCGGGAGATCTGCCCGGAACTGACCATTCGCTCCACCTTCATCGTGGGCTTCCCCGGCGAAACCGAAGAAGATTTCCAGTATCTTCTGGATTGGCTGGATGAAGCGCAGCTGGATCGGGTAGGCGCGTTCAAATACAGCCCTGTGGAAGGCGCCAGAGCCAACGAGCTGGAAGGGGCTGTGCCTGAGGAGGTAAAGGAAGAGCGCCTGGCCCGCTTCATGGAGAAACAGGCCCAGATTTCAGCCGCCCGCCTGCAGGCGAAAATCGGTCAGACTATCGATGTGCTGATTGACGAGGTTGACGAGGAGGGTGCTATTGGTCGTTCCAAGGCGGATGCGCCGGAGATCGACGGGATGGTTTATCTTAATGAGGAGACTGACCTGGTGCCGGGGCAGATTGTTCAGGCCGTGGTTGAGCATGCGGATGAGCATGATCTTTGGGGTCGGCTGGTGTGATTGGCCTGAGGTTTAGGCCCTAGCCTGGGTATTGCGGGGGAGGGCGTTGGCGGATGCCCCCTCCCAAAAAACGCTACAAGCCCATCCATGGGCGCTTGGGCTCCGCCATCCATGGCTCCGCACATTTTTGGGAGGGGGCATCCGCCAACGCCATATATCTCCGGGATACAGCGAAAAACGTCAAACCGTAGGTCGGATTAGCGAAGCGTAATCCGACACCGCATTCATGGCCGATCCCATTTGTCGGATTACGGCTTCGCCTAATCCGACCTACGGGTACGACTCCCGAGCCAGACAGGCGCGTGGCAGGGGAGGGCTTCCAAAACTGTGCGGAGCCAGGGATGGCGGAGCTCAAGCGTCACATGGATGTGCCGAAGGAGCGTGTTTTGGAAGCCCTTCCCTGTCACGCGCCGTAAACTCTGGAGAGTCCAGGCTCGGGTCGCACTCGAAAGCACGACCCACAGTTAGCAGGAGAGCCGAAAAGTCACCCCCCAAGCTTCTTAACAAGAATCTCATTAAACAGCTTCGGATTTCCCTGTCCCTTGGAGGCCTTCATCAACGGCCCCATAAAGCCGCCGAGCATCTTCTTCTGCTTCTTGGGGTCGGACTCCTGCTGATACTGGGCCACCTGATCCGGCATGGAGGCGAGTACCTCGTCCACCATCTTCTCCAGTTCGCCGGTGTCAGACACCTGCTTCAGGCCTTTGGCGTCAATAATCGCGTCCACATTGCCGTTCTCGCCGGACCACAGGGCTTCGAACACCTTCTTGGCGCCGGCCGAGGAAATCGTGTTATCGGCAATGCGCACCACCAGGTCACCCAGCTGGGCGCCTGAGATCGGCGAGTCGGCAACGGACTTTTCTTCTGCATTCAGTCGTGCGGAAAATTCACCCTGTACCCAGTTGGATGTCAGCTTGGCATCTTTCCCACGCTCGGCGGCGGTTTCGAAGAAGGCGGCCAGTTTTGAGTCGCCCGCCAGCAGTCCTGCGTCGTAATCGTTCAGGCCATACTGCTCCATAAAGCGCGCTTTGCGAGCGTCCGGCAATTCCGGGAGGCTGTTGCGTGCTTCGTCGATAAAGGCATCGTCGATTTCCACCGGCAGCAGGTCCGGGCAGGGGAAGTAACGGTAGTCGTTGGCTTCCTCTTTGGTGCGCATGGAGCGGGATTCGTCCCTATCGCCGTTGTACAGGCGGGTTTCCTGCACAATGGTGCCACCGTCTTCGAGGATATCCATCTGCCGCTCCACCTCGTGGGCGATGGCCTGCTCCATGAATCGGAAGGAGTTCAGGTTCTTGGTTTCAGTGCGGGTGCCCAGGGTTTCGGAGCCTTTCGGCTTGAGTGAGATGTTCACATCGAAGCGCATGGAGCCCTGGGACATGTCGCCGTCACAGATGCCCAGTGACGTAACAATGCCGTGTAGCTTTTTGGCAAAGGCCACCGCTTCCTCGGCATTGGTCATGTCCGGTTCGGTGACCACTTCGATCAGCGGGGTACCCGCCCGGTTCAGGTCGATGCCGGTCATACCGTGAAAGTCTTCATGCAGGGACTTGCCAGCGTCTTCTTCCAGATGGGCGTGGTGAATGCGCACTCGCTTTGTCTCACCGTTGGCCAGGTCGAGATCCACATAGCCGGGACCCACAATTGGCCGCTCCAGTTGGGTGGTCTGGTAGCCCTTGGGCAGGTCCGGATAGAAGTAGTTCTTGCGCTCGAACACTGACCGGCGTTCGATCTCTGCATTGACCGCCAGGCCGAACATCACCGCGTAGCGGAACGCCTGCTCATTCGGAACCGGCAGGGTGCCCGGCATCGCCAGGTCAACGGCGTTGGCCTGGGTGTTGGGCTCGGCGCCATAGGCGGTGCTGGAGCCGGAAAAAATCTTGGTTCGGGTGGCAAGCTGAACGTGAATTTCCAGCCCGATCACAATGTCCCATTGCATAGTCGCTCTCCTGTTTCTGGCCTGTTTCGGGCTTATTGCGGTGCGCGCTGGTGCCAGTCGGTCACCTGCTGGAATTGATGGGCAGCGTTCAGCAGGCGCGCCTCGGAGAAGTAGTCTCCGATAATCTGCAGGCCAACCGGCAAACCATCGACAAAGCCTGCCGGCACCGACATGGCCGGAATGCCGGCAAGGTTGATGGCAACGGTAAACACGTCCTCCAGGTACATGGTGACCGGGTCGTTTGACTTCTCGCCCTGAACGAAGGCCGGGGAGGGTGTGGTAGGGCTCATCAGCACATCGACTTCCCTGAAGGCCTCAATGAAATCCTGCTGGATCAGCCGGCGCACCTTCTGGGCTTTCAGGTAATAGGCGTCGAAATATCCGGCAGACAGCGCATAGGTGCCCACCAGAATCCGGCGCTTCACCTCGGCACCAAAACCTTCGGCCCGGGTGCGGGTGTACATATCCATCAGGTCTTTCGGGTCTTCGCAGCGGTAGCCATAACGGGCGCCGTCAAAGCGTGACAGGTTGGCAGAGGCCTCTGCCGGAGCAATGACGTAGTAGGCAGCAATCGCAAGGTTGGCATGGGGCAGGGATATCTCCTTCACCGTGGCGCCCAGCTTTTCATATTCGCGGATGGCGCCACGAACCTGCTCTTCCATAGCTGCGCTGAGGTTATCGGCAAAGTATTCCTTCGGCAGGCCGATGCGCAGCCCTTTCAGGGGCTCATCCAGCGTTGCCGTATAGTCAGGTACTTCCCGGTCTATGGAGGTGGAATCTTTTGGATCGAACCCGGCCATGACATTCAGCATCAGGGCCGCGTCTTCAGCAGAGCGTGCCATGGCGCCACCCTGGTCAAGGCTGGAAGCAAACGCAATCATCCCGTAACGGGATACCCGGCCATAGGTTGGCTTCAGGCCGGTCACGCCACACAGGGCCGCCGGCTGGCGAATCGAGCCACCAGTATCCGTGGCCGTCGCCGCCGGCACCAGCCGCGCAGCAACCGCCGCCGCCGAACCGCCGGACGAACCGCCCGGAACACGCTTCTCGCCCTTGCTCAGGCCCCAGGGGTTTGTGGTTGCGCCAAAATGACTGGACTCGGTAGATGAGCCCATGGCGAACTCGTCCATATTGGTTTTGCCCAGGCATACAGCCCCTGCCTTGCGGAAGTTCTCCGTGACCGTGGCATCGTAGGGGGGCACAAAGTTCGCGAGCATCTTCGACCCGCAGGTGGTGGCTACCCCATTGGTGCAGAAAATGTCCTTGTGGGCAAACGGCACCCCGGTCCACCGTGTGCCCTTGCCCGCCGCCCGTTGCTCGTCCGCCGCATGGGCATCCGCCAGAGCCTGGTCTTCGGTGATGGAGATAAAGCTGTTGAGCTGTTCGTCTTCTTTCTTAAGGCGCCCCAGGTATTCCCGGGTCAGCTCCACACTGGAAATCTTGCCGCTTTCCAGTTCACGGGAAAGTTCTGCTACGGATTTGTTATGCATGATGAATCCTGAAATCGCTGGTCGTCAGATCACTCAATACCTTTTATTTACTCGATGACACGCGGCACGAGATAAAGGCCATTTTCGGTAGCCGGTGCAATAGCCTGGAAAGCTTCCCGTTGATTGGTCTCCGTTACCTCATCCGGGCGCAGGCGCTGAACGGCATTCAACGGATGCGCCATGGGCTCCACCGAATCGGTATCGGCGACACTTAACTGATCCACCAGGTCCAGGATATTGCCCAGATCCTTCTCCAGCGCTGAAACCTGCCCGTCATCCACCCGGATGCGTGCGAGCACAGCGACTTTTTCAATATCTTCACGGGAAATGGTCACATTGCCTCCCAGCTTTAACTATGTGAAATGTCTTTAATAATACGGTTCTTCAATGAGGGTTGCTCACCTGCCCGGGGGCGTTCGTCAGGTACTTTTAAAACTGTGCGGAGCCAGGGATGGCGGAGCCCGGGCGCCCCAGGGGCGTGCTTGAGCGGGCTTTGGAAAGCTGCCCCCGAACGGCCCTCCACCAGAACCTGACAAATAAAAGCGCTATGGTAACAGATTCGAACAATCGCGGGAGGGGCCAAAACAAAGGGCGAAAGCGTGAAAGACCCCGCGGGAGCCCCGATGGTGCCTTGCCTGCAGGGGTGCTCGCTGCTAAAGTTGCCGCATCATTTTTTGCGACTGCAACTCTCAGGTTGAAACTACACGAATGTTGATCAAAAGACTCCGAGGTTTATTTTCCAGCGACCTGTCCATCGACCTGGGCACCGCCAACACCCTTATTTACGTGCGCGACCGGGGTATCGTCCTCAATGAGCCCTCCGTTGTGGCCATCCGCACCCATGGGTCCCAGAAAATGGTTGCAGCCGTCGGTGCCGAAGCCAAACGCATGCTGGGCCGCACTCCGGGCAACATCACCGCCATCCGCCCGATGAAAGATGGCGTCATTGCAGATTTTGTCGTTACCGAGAAAATGCTCCAGCACTTTATCCATAAAGTGCACGAGAACAGCTTTATTACACCCAGCCCCCGGGTGCTGGTCTGCGTGCCCAGCAAATCCACCCAGGTGGAAAAAAAGGCGATCCGTGAATCCGCCCTGGGTGCTGGCGCACGGGAAGTTTTCCTGATTGAGGAACCCATGGCCGCTGCCATCGGCGCCGGCTTGCCGGTAGAGGAAGCCAGCGGCTCCATGATCGTTGACATTGGTGGTGGCACTACCGAGATCGCCATTATCTCCCTGAACGGCATCGTCTACGCCGAGTCCGTCCGCACTGGCGGTGACAAGTTCGACGAAGCCATCGTTACCTATGTGCGCCGCAACTACGGCAGTCTCATCGGTGATTCCACCGCCGAGCGCATCAAGCACGAAATCGGCTGTGCCTACGAAGGCCTGGACGTCCGCGAAATCGATGTTCGCGGTCGTAACCTGGCAGAGGGCGTGCCCCGTGCCTTTACCCTGAACAGCGAAGAAATCCTCGACGCCCTTCAGGAGTCCCTGGCACAAATCGTTCAGACGGTGAAAAGCGCCCTGGAACAGTCGCCACCGGAACTGGCTTCCGACATAGCCGAGCGTGGCATTGTACTGACCGGCGGCGGAGCGCTGCTGCGTGGCCTGGACAAACTGATCAGCGAGGAAACCGGCCTGCCGGTCATCATTGCTGAAGATCCGCTGACCTGTGTTGCCCGTGGTGGTGGCAAGGCGCTGGAAGTGATTGACCGTGGTGGAATCGGAATGTTCTCCCAGGAGGGCTGACCTTGACCCCGGCTTTACGCCCCGACAATGCCACAACCCGGCCGCCGCTCGTGAAAACTCACGGCGGCGGTTGTCGTATGGACACCTGCAGGGACTGCGGGAGGGTTCGCCATTAAAACCATCTTCGTACAGGGTCCTGTTCCCGGCTTCAGACTGTTGCTGGTCATTGTACTGTCGGCGGTATTGATTGTGGCTGACGCCCGCTTTGACCAGCTTACCCCCGTTCGCAGCGCCATTGGCACAGGCATGGCGCCGATTCACTGGTTGGGCAATGCGCCCTCTGAGCTGAGCGGCTGGGTCGCCAGCCTGTTTACCTCCAAGGAAGACCTGCAGGCCGAAAATGAGGAGCTTCGGGCACGTCTCCTGATTCTGGAGCGACGGGCTCTGAAATACGCGGCGCTGGCTTCCGAGAACAACGAACTGCGGCAGTTGATGAATTCGTCGGAGGTACTGGACGACCGGGTAATTGTCGGCGAAGTGGTAGCCGTTTCTCCCGACCCTTTCTCCCATGAAATTGTTATCAACAAGGGCCGCCGTGACGGCGTTGAAGTAGGCCAGGCGATCCTGGATGCCAATGGCCTGATGGGGCAGGTTCAGCAGACCAGCAGCTTTACCTCAAGGGTATTGCTGGTTTCGGATAGCAGCCATGCCGTGCCGGTGGAAGTGGTTCGCAATGGCCTGCGGGCGATCCTTCTGGGCAATGGTGATATCAATACTCTGGAATTAGTGCATGTACCGGATACCGCGGATATCCGGGAAGGGGATCTGCTGGTCAGCTCTGGCCTCGGTGGGCGTTTTCCCAAAGGATACCCGGTTGCTGAAGTGGACAGGATCGTTAAAGAGCCCGGCGAACCTTTTGTGAAAATTGAGGCAACGCCGCTGGCAGAGCTGAACAAGAGCCGGTTACTGCTGGTTGTGTTCTCTCCTGAACAGGAGGCCACTGACGAAGCCGGGGACACAGCCGCTGGCACTGGCGTGGACACGGCAGAACAGGGCGAGGTGCGCTGATGCTGTCGGTAATCAGTTATCCCGTTTTCGCTTTCAGCATTGTGCTGGCCTTGGTGCTCAGCAGCTCCCTGTTCCCGGTGGGTTGGTTCGAGTTTCGGCCGGAATGGCTCGGATTGATGGTGTTCTACTGGACTTTCCGGGCGCCCGCCCAGTTTGGCATTCTGCTGGCCTGGTGTCTGGGGCTGTTGCTGGATGTCCTGGAGGCCACGCCGCTGGGTGTCAACGCCCTGGCCATGGGGGTTATTGCATTCCTGGTACTGACCATTCACCAGCGGCTGCGCATGTATCCGATGCCCCAACAGTGCCTGATGGTCTTTCTGTTGCTGGGTATCAACCAGATGCTGGTGCATTTTATCAAGCAGACCCTGGGCGCGGATGATTCGGGCTTCAGTTATCTCTGGCCGGCACTGACGAGTGCCATAGCCTGGCCCTTTGTTTGCGTTCTGCTGGACAATCTCAACCGGAAACTCGGATAGAGGGGGCTCGTATGGCATCGATTATTCTGGCCTCAGCCTCACCGCGCCGAGCCGAACTGCTAAAGCAGATCGGATTGTCGTTTCATGTTCGCCCGGCGGATATTGATGAAACTCCGGGCACAGATGAGTCCGCAGTGGATTATGTGGAGCGGCTGGCTCGGGGTAAGGCACTGGCCGTTCAGGCAACAGAGCCAGGTGCCACTGTGATCGGCTCGGACACATCGGTCGTTCTTGGGGGCCAGATCCTTGGTAAGCCCCAGGACAGTCACGATGCGGTGGGCATGCTGAAGCAACTGTCAGGCACGACCCATCAGGTAATGACGGCGGTGGCTGTTGCCAGCGCCAACGCCTGCGAGTCCCGGGTTTCTGTTACGGATGTCCGCTTTCGTCCACTATCGGGCGAGGAGATAGAAGCCTATGTGGCGACCGGGGAGCCCATGGACAAGGCCGGTGGCTATGGTATTCAGGGGCGGGGTGGTATTTTTGTAGAAGAACTTCGGGGTAGCTACAGCGCCGTGGTTGGTCTGCCCCTGAAGGAAACCGCAGAATTACTTGCCGGCGCCGGATGCCCGGTCTGGGAAACCTGGAACAGCAGGCAGGAGAGCCGCAATGAGTGAAGAAATACTGATCAATGTTACCCCGGTGGAAACCCGGGTGGCTCTCGTGGAGAACGGCATGCTCCAGGAAGCCTACATTGAGCGTACCAGCCGCAAGGGCATTGTCGGCAATATCTACAAGGGTAAGGTGGTTCGCGTGCTGCCCGGCATGGAGGCGGCTTTTGTGGATATTGGTCTTGAGCGTGCCGCTTTTATTCACGCGTCCGATGTGGTGCCCGTTCAGCAACCGCCCAATGAACCCGCCGATACCCCGAAAACCGTTCCGGATATCCGTACCCTGCTGCGGGAAGGTCAATCACTGGTGGTGCAGGTCACCAAGGACCCCATCGGCACCAAGGGCGCGCGGCTGACAACCCAGTTGTCTATACCGTCCCGTTACCTGGTGTTTATGCCCGGTGTCAGTCATGTGGGCATTTCCCAGCGAATCGAAGATGAGAATGAGCGTGCCCGGCTGAAAACCCTGGTAGAAGAGGGGGCAGCCGCAGACTCTGACGCCAGCGGGGGCTACATCATTCGCACGGCCGCTGAGGCCGCCTCAGCGGAAGATCTGCTTGGCGACATGACCTACCTGCATCGCCTGAATCAGGCGATCGAAGAGCGCATAACCCGCAGTGAGGCGCCGACTGCGGTCTATCAGGATTTGCCGCTGTTTATCCGTACCATCCGTGACCTGATTCGCCCCCAGACCGAAAAAGTTCGTATCGACAGCCGTGAGAGTCACCAGCGGGTCATGGAATTTGTGAATGAGTTCGTGACCGAGTTTTCCGATAAAGTCGAATATTATCCCGGTGAGCGGCCCATCTTCGACCTGTATTCTGTTGAGGATGAAATCCAGAAAGCCCTCAGCCGCAAGGTCCAGCTGAAGTCGGGCGGGTACGTGATCATTGACCAGACCGAGGCAATGACCACCATTGATATCAATACCGGTGCATTTGTAGGCCATCGCAACCTTGAGGAAACCATTTTCAAGACCAACCTGGAGGCGGCCCGCGCCATCAGCCGTCAGCTGCGGCTGCGTAACCTTGGCGGCATTATCATTATCGACTTCATTGATATGGATGATGCCGAGCACCAGCGCCAGGTGCATCGAATGCTGGAAAAGATGCTGGAGCGGGATCATGCAAAAACCAAGATAACCGGGGTTTCGGAACTGGGCCTGGTGGAAATGACCCGCAAGCGCACCACCGAGAGCCTTGGCCAGATCCTTTGTGAACCCTGCCCGATCTGCGATGGCCGTGGGTTCCTGAAGACCAGTGAAACGGTCTGTTACGAGGTGTTCCGGGAAATCCTGCGGGTAAACCGTGCCTATGACGCAGAAAGTTATCTGGTCATGGCCTCCCAGAGCGTCGTCGATCGGTTGCTGGACGAGGAATCCGATAACGTTGCGGACCTGGAGACCTTCATCAGTAAAACCATTCGCTTTCAGGTTGAGCCATTCTACAGTCAGGAGCAGTATGATGTGGTGCTGCTGTAACGCCGAAACGGCAGGCATTCACTAGGCGTGGCGGTTATCCCTGATGACATCCAGTGTCGCTGATCAAAATAACAGACATATCATTGTTCGATTACTGTCCCGCCTTGCCAGCCTGATCTGGTGGCTGCTGCTGGCGGTCATCATTCTGCTGGCACTCTACGCCGGCCTTGGCCGCCAGCTCACCCAGAATATCGACGATTACCGCGCCAATATCGAGCAGGTGCTATCGTCGAAGCTTGGCCAGGAAATCCGTATCGGATCCCTGTCGTCGAGCTGGAACTGGCTCAACCCGACCATTATTGCCCGCGAAATCCTGGTGCTGTCGGATGGCGAGCGCAGTGACGTAGCCGGCTCATTGCAGAGCGTTCGCATCGGCCTGGACTTTCTGGCATCGCTGAGACGCTTTCGCATTGTGTTTGCCAACTTTGAAGCGGACGGCCTCGAGTTGACGATCAACCAGACCCGGCGCGGTGACGTCATCGTTGAAGGGGTTGATATCCCCGGGCCGGTGGCCAACGACATTGAGCTCTGGCTGGACATTGCCGGAACCTGGCTTTCTGACCCCTCGGTAAAAATTACCCGCTTTGATCTCGGTGTCCGGGACAACAACGGCCAGTTGCGTCATGTGGAGATTCCCCAGTTGGACCTGGTCTACCAGCGTGGTCTCTTTCATGCCTCAGGCCGGGCCATGAGCCCCGGCACTACCGAGCAACTGGCCAGTTTCGGGTTGGTTGGCCGGCACTTTTTCAGAGGCGACTTTACTGGCCAGATATACGCCGATATCAACTCCGGGCGGCTGTTCGACGGGCTGATTGAAGACTATGCCTGGCGAGATATCCGGGTGGAAGGGTTTGATCTGGGTGGGCAGGTCTGGATGACCTTTCGTGACGGTTTGATGGAGCAGGTCAGTGGCAACGTGGCGACGCCTTACCTCCAGATCGGGGCTGGCAAGGAATCCCTGGCGCCGCTTGAGGATATCAGCGTAAGGTTTGGCTGGCGCAGGCAGCATGCATCAAATGGCCCACCGGAGAACCAGTCCTGGTTCACCACCGGTGAGTTCCACCTGAAGGGGCTGGAGTGGCAGTGGAATGGTGATGCGGTTCCTCCTTTCGACGTACGCTTCCAGCTCGACGACGAAGAAGCCGGGCCCCGGATCATTGCCGACGAGCTGTCGTTACAACCTCTTCGGCGGCTGGTAACCGGTCTCGGTCTGCTACCGGCCAGTGCTACCAGGGCCCTCGAAAACTACCGGCCGGCCGGCAAATTGAACCAGTTGTTGCTCAAACTGCCATCCGAAAAGAACCGACAGTTCGAGCTGACGGCGTTAATGAACGACGTTCAGATGCGGGCCTACGGTGGTGCGCCGGAAATATCGGGCCTGAATGGCAATCTGGTAATGACCAATGAAGGCGGCTATGCAGAAGCCCGGAGCGACGAGCTGACCCTGGGCTTTCCAAATCTGTTTCGCAATTCCTGGAGTCTGCGCGGCTTGCGGGCTGGCGTGGCCTGGCGCTTCGAGGGAGACATTATCCGGGTCTATTCCGACGAAATCGGAATGGTTTATGGCGATGGCACCGAGCTGACCGGCGCATTCGATTTGCGGATGGATCGTCACGGGGAGGACAGTCTCGGGGTCAAGGTCGGCGTTCGCAACGGAACCGCCGAGATGCTTGCGGACTTTGTGCCGGTCAAGGCCGTGGCTCCTGGCCTGTATGAATGGCTGACTACTGCCATTGAGGAAGTTGAGGTCACCAGCGGAGAATACTTTGGCCACGGGCTGATCAATCGCGATGCCCCACCGGGCTCGTTTGTGTCCTCCATGGTCTTCCACTTTCAGGATGCCACCGTCCGTTATGATGAACGCTGGCCGGAGGTCACTGATGCCTCGGGCACGGTTTACGTTCAGAATGGCCGCACTCGGGTGGAGGTGGAGTCCGGCCGTACCGGCGGGCTCGACCTTGAGCCGGGGCTGGTGAGGGTCGAGCCCGAGGGTAGTCATGTTCGGCTCTCTGTGGATGCCTCTGCACCGGTAGCAGGTGAAGCCGTGGCCCACTGGATGGCGAGCAGCCCGCTGGGGGAAATGGCCGGGGAAGCCGGCACGAGCATCCAGCTGGATGGCAGTTATCACCTGGGCCTGCAGCTTGGTCTGATTCTGGGTTCGGACTCGCCGCCTGACATAAATGCCACTGTTCGTGCCGATGCCGGCACGCTGACGTATTCCCCGGCGGATCTTGAATGGACACAGATCAATGGCGAACTGAGTTTCAGTACCGAGGATGGATTTTCTGACACGCCTCTTCAGGCTCATTTCATGGGAGCTCCGGTTACCGTGCGGTTGCGCCGTGATGAGGCTGGGGAGGCACTCAATATCCGCCAGTACGGCCGTCTTGATATCACCAATGTGCTGGCGCAGACCGCGCTGCCGGAGGGAACCAGTCTTGGGCTGAGTGGAGACCTCGGCTACCTGGCAACCCTGGACGTCTCGCCGGGTAATGCGACCGCCGTCAAGCTGTATTCGGACCTGACCGGGCTCGCGGTCAGCTGGCCGGACCCATTGGCAAAGGAGGCTGACGAGGAAGCGCCTCTGAGTGCAAGAATAGAGCCCAGGGGCAATGCTGGGATAAACGTCTATGTTGACTGGCCGGAACGCCTGAACCTGAATTTGTTGTGGCAGGCGGGTAACCTGGACCTGACTTTCCACACTCTTTTTCTAGGCGACCAGCAATTGACCGGTGTTGACGTTTCGGCGCGCCAGATCAATGAACTGTGGTCTGTTGAGGCGGAGTCAGAGTGGCTTTCCGGGGTTTTATACTGGCCAGAGGATGACAGCCCGGTCGTCGTGGATCTGGAACGGCTGAAGCTGGCACGGGGCGACGGCGAAGCGGAAGAGGAGATGCCCCTGCTGCCGGAGCCGGATGAACGGGTTCGTGCCTTCCGGGAGCTGGCCATGGAGAACTGGCCGGATATCGACCTACGTATCGCCAGCCTTCAGCTCGACGATGACGATGCCGGCACCTGGTCTCTGGGGCTTCGTCCGGAAGCCACGCGGCTACAGGTGCAGGACATCGCCGGAACGCTGAACTCGTTGACCCTGGGCGGTCAGTTGACCTGGAGTATTGCCGGAGACCGGGAGACCACCCGGTTCGTCGGTGACATTACCGGGGAGTCCCTTGCGGATCTTGGCAACCTGTTTGGCACCGAGATACCGTTTCGCAGCGAGAGCACCGTGGTGAATATGGATATTGACTGGCCGGGCCGGCCCAATGAATTTGATGTATCGGGGCTCAGCGGGTCAGTGAGTGTGCGCTTTGATGACGGCGTCATTCTGGAAGGCAACAACACCGCCCAGTTGTTCCGGGTATTCAATCTGCTGAACTCCGACACCTTGTGGCGACGGTTGCAGCTGGATTTCTCCGATCTGTACGAAGCCGGTGTAGCATTTGATGCCATCTCTGGCAAGGCAACCATGATTAACGGCCTGCTGACGCTGGATCCGGAGCTGCAGGTGGTTGGTCCCTCCGGTGCTTTCAAGCTGACCGGCACCAGTAATATGATAGAAGAAACCCTCGATATGAGCATGGTGGTGGTTCTGCCGTTGACCCAGAACCTGCCGCTGGCAGCGCTGCTGATGGGGGCGGGCGCGCCCATTGGAGGCGCCCTGTTTGTACTGGACAAAGTATTGGGTGATCCATTGAGCAAACTGACCAGTGCAACTTATAGTGTCGGCGGAAGTTGGGGCGAGCCGGAAGTTCGCCTCAGGCGGGTATTTGATACCGGCCAGTAATGATTTCATCCGGAGGATAATCAATGTCAGTGCAGGCACAGCAGGCGGTGAACAGACAACAAAACAGGGTAGCGGCGCTCCAGATGGTGAGCACCCACGATATTGCCTCTAATCTCAGGGAAGCGGGGCGCTTGCTGGCGGAGGCTGCAGCTTCCGGGGCCAGCGTGGCGGTACTGCCGGAAAACTTCGCCGTGCTGGCAACCCGGCAGATGATTGGTTGCGGCCGTCGCGAGGCAGATCCGGATAACCTGATACGGCATTTTCTGGCCGAGCAATCTGCCGAGCTTGGCATCTGGATTGTCGGTGGCTCACTGCCTATAGCTTCACGCCCGGATGGTTCCACAGTGAGGGATCGGGTCAGGGCCTGCTGCCTGGTCTACAACAATCAGGGCGAGGAAGTCGCCCGTTATGACAAGATCCACCTGTTCGATGCCATGGTGGAGGATGCCCAGGGTCAGTATCGGGAGTCGGATACCTTCGAGCCCGGCGAGGACGTGGCTGTGATCGACACCCCCGCCGGTCGGCTGGGACTGGCCATTTGCTACGATCTTCGCTTCCCGGAACTGTTCCGCAGGTTGCGGGAACAGGGCGCCGAATGGGTGTCACTGCCCAGCGCGTTTACCTGGAACACCGGCGATGCCCACTGGCACGCGCTGCTGCGGGCCAGGGCCATTGAGAACCAGTTCTGGATGGTGGCAGCGGGGCAGGGTGGCCAGAACAGCGAGCGGCGGCATACCTATGGCCACAGCATGATTGTTGACCCCTGGGGGCGAGTCTTGTCCGAGATCGGCGAGGGCCCCGGGGTAGTCACTGCCGACCTGGACCCGGAGATGCTCCGCGAGATACGTACCCGGATGCCGGTATGGGAGCACCGGAAGCTCTGACCAGGCGGTCCTTTAGTGACCGGCCGCCTCAACATCGTCAATGCATTCCCTCAGGTAGCGGAACAGTTTTCTGGGCTGGCCGGTATTTTTCTCGTTCTGCATGTCCCGGCGGGCGTTTCGGGCCAGGTTGCGCAGGTGCTGGATATCGGCAGTTGAGCAGTAATTCAGGAATTCCCCCACGGCAGAGTCACCCTCTTCGATCATCCGGTCGCGCCAGCGTTCCGCCAGGTGATGGCGACGGGTGTGCTCCTCGCTGCCAGCATCGAAGGCATCAATGGCACGGGTCAGACCTTCGGGATCGTCTTCCTGGCGAATGATCTTGCCGATGTACTGCAGGTGGCGCCGCCGGGCCTCATTCTGGCGAATGCGACGGGACTCCTCAATGGCCGCCCTCAGGGTTCCGCTGATGGGCAGGGTGTCGAGCTGGTCGTTGCTCAGGTCCAGCATGCGCTTGCCCAGGCCCTGCAACTGATGCATGTCCCGCTTGAGCTGGGATTTGCTGGGGCCGGAGTATTCGGGGTGGTCGTTTTGAGTATCGTTCATGAAGCGTCCGTTTTGTCGGATTACGGCTTCGCCTAATCCGACCTACATTTAATTAAGTGTCCGACCCGTAGGTCGGATTAGCCGAAGGCGTAATCCGACAAACCTGTCATCCATAAAATATGGTGGCCAGGCCAAGAAACGCCATAAACCCGATCACATCTGTCACCGTCGTCAGTATAACGCTTCCCGCCAGCGCGGGATCAATGTTGCGGGATTTGAGGAACAGGGGCAATACGGTGCCCACGAGGGCTGCCGCAATCAGGTTTATGATCAGCGCAGCAGCAATGATGGCGCCAATCATCATGTCCTTGAACCAGAGGGTGGCGGCGGTGGCTACCACAACGGCCCAGAGCAACCCGTTCAGGGCGCCGGCGACAAATTCGCGGTTCAGCAGCCAGCCCACGTTGGCGCCACTGATCTGCCCCACGGCCATGCCGCGGATGACCAGGGTCAGGGTCTGGCTGCCGGCGATACCGCCCATGGAGGCCACGATAGGCATCAGCACAGCCAGCGCCACGACTTTCTCGATGGTGGCTTCAAACAGGCCGATGACAGCGGAGGCGGTAAACGCCGTAAGCAGGTTGATGCCCAGCCAGACGGCCCGGCGCCGGGTGGTCTTGAAAATCGGCGCAAAGGTGTCTTCATCCTCGTCCAGGCCTGCCATGCTCATCAGGGAGTGATCGGCATCCTCGCGGATGACGTCAACCACGTCATCGATGGTGATCCGGCCCAACAGCTTGCCTTCCTCGCTGACCACCGGTGCCGAGATCAGGTCGTAGCGCTCGAACAGGGTGGCTACCTTGGTGTCGGACAGGGTGACCGGTATCGGCTCGATGTCGGTGTCCATCACTTCCCGCACCGTCGCAGCAGGGTTGGAAACCAGCATTTTGGTGATCGGCAGCATGCCGATGAATTCGTCCCGCCGGCTCACCACGATCAGGCTGTCCGTCATGGGTGGCAGATTGCGGTGACGGCGCAGGTAACGCAGAACCACGTCGATGCTGATATCCGGGCGCACCGTGATGGTGTCCGTATTCATCAAGCCGCCGGCGGTGTCTTCCGGGTAGGAGAGCACCTCCTCAACGCGCTGGCGGTCCTGTTCGTCCATGGTGTCCAGGACTTCCTGAATCACCGTGTCGGGCAGCTGTTGCAGCAAGTCGGCAAGATCGTCCGACTCGAAATCTTCAATGATGTCTGCGAGTTCCTGAGCGTTCAGCTGACTCAGGAAGTAGCCGCGGATATCATCATTGAGGTACTGGAGAACTTCGCCTTCCAGTTGTTTGTCCACCAGGTTCCACAGCAACGCCCGCTGACGGGGTGGCGAGGATTCCAGCAGGTGGGCAATATCGCTGGGGCTCAGGCCGCCATTGAGAATGCGGGCAACCTGTTTCAGGGCGCCACTGTCCAGCGCTTCGCTCAGGGAGCGAAGGCGTTGGCGAGCCTGGCTTTTCTCCAGAATATCGGTCATGCATCACCCACAGTCAGAAAACCCCCGTATTATAGCGAAGTTAGGGTATACAGGTGAGAAAGAGTTGTAGGTGAATGCCGTGGTCGGGCCACCCACGGGCTGGCGGCTATTCGCCCTCGCCGAAATAATCATCAATAAGTGCTGACAGCGCCTCAATGGCCTCGGACTCGTCCGGCCCGTCTGCAATCAGTTCTACTTCCGTGCCCTGGCTGGCGGCCAGCATCATCACCGGCATGATGCTCTTGGCGTCCACTTTGCGGTCGTTCCGGCTGATCTGAACGCTGCTCTCGAAATCCGACGCGGTTGCAACCAGTTTGGCGGCAGCGCGGGCATGAAGGCCGAGTTTGTTGATGATGGTGATGGGGCGGCGAATCATAGACGGTTCAGCTTTCCCGGCTCTGCAAGTGCGGAAGTTCAGTGTGCCGGACCTGGACATTGCTGTACTTTCCCGAGAAATGACGGCCCAGCTGTTCGCAGACGTAAACCGAGCGATGCTGGCCACCGGTACAACCGATGGAAATTGTCATATAGCTGCGATTGCTGTCGGCAAAGGAAGGCAACCAGGTTTCCAGGAAGCTGGTCAGATCGTCCACCATTTTCCGGCTCAGGGGTTCCTTTTCCAGGAAGTCGATAACAGGCTGGTCGGTGCCTACGAATTTTCGCAGGCTGGTGTCCCAGTAGGGATTGGGCAAACAGCGGACATCGAACACATAATCCGAGTCCAGCGGCACCCCGTGCTTGAAGCCGAAAGACTGGAACAATAGCGCCAGTTCCTGCTCACGTCGCCCGGCCACCCGCTGCTTGACCATGTCCCTCAGTTCGTACATGGACAGCCCGGTGGTATCGATATAAAGGTCGGCCAGTTTCGACAGGGGTTCCAGCAGCTTTTTCTCGTTGCCGATGGCTTCGCGCAGTGAGGTCCTGTCGTCGCTCAGAGGATGCTTGCGCCGTGTGGCGTGAAATCGCTGGAGCAGGGACTGTTCATCGGCGTCCAGGTAAATGACCTCGATGGTCACGCCGGTATCCTGCAGGCTGCGGTAGATGTCTTCAAAGTTACTGAGCTCGCCGGACAGATTGCGTGCGTCGATGCTCACCGCCATCTTGCCCAGCCGGCCCGGTGAGCTCTGGGTGGTGGCTTCCCGCGTCAGGGGGAAGAGCAACCCGATGGGCAGGTTGTCGATGCAATAGAAACCCAGGTCCTCCAGCACGTGCAGGGCGGTACTTTTACCGGAGCCTGACCGGCCGCTGACGATGATCAGTTTCATAACCCATTCACCTCGAATCCGGAGCGGCTCAGTTTCCTTCGGCCGTCATCCGGCGATAGAGAGAGTCCGCATCGGTACATTGGCGGAGTTGATCGCAGAATGCCCGTACATTGAACTTTTCGGCCAGCTGGCTCAGCAGTTCAAGGTGTTCACTGGTCGCTTCCTTGGGAACAATCAGGGCAAACACCAGGTCTACCGGCTGGTTGTCGATGGCATCGAAGGCCACGCCTTCTTCCAGGGTCAGCAATACCCCCACAACGTGATCGAGCCCTTCCAGGCGACAGTGGGGAATGGCGATACCCTGGCCAATACCCGTGCTCCCCAGTCGCTCCCGGGCAACGAGGTTGTTGAATATCGCGGTATCACTGAGCGACGGATCATGTTGCTGGATCTGCTCCGCAATGGTTTCCATAACCCGCTTCTTGCTGGAGGCGGGCATCCTGCAAAGGGCCAGCTCCGGCGCGAGTATGTTCTCGATAGTCAGGGATGTGTCGGTCATGAATCGACTGCAGTTCCGTAAAAAAAGGCTGCGGCAGCTTTTGTAACGAAGCCGGCGCCGCAGCTCGATTAACTGTTATGCACCAAACAGGTCGCCCTAGCGGGCTCCGTTTCCGTGCATCCGGTCAACGTTCTTTTCCTTGTGCTTAAGGATCTGCCTGTCCAGCTTGTCCACCAGAGCATCAATGGCGGCATACATATCGCTGTTTTCGGCCTTTGCGTGAATCTCACCACCTATCACGTGTAGCGTAGCTTCCGCCATCTGGCGCACTTTTTCCACCTCAAGGGTGACCTGGCAGTTGCTGATGTGGTCAAAGTGACGCTCAAGCTTGTCAAACTTGCCTGTTACATAATCTTTCAGTGCGGGAGTCAATTCTACGTGATGGCCTGAAATATTGAGTTGCATAGGCTTCTCCTGTTATCGGATGTTTACTACTACACCAGTCGCTTTCTTTCGTTGGACGGAGGAATGTGCATTGCCTCACGGTACTTGGCCACGGTTCGTCTCGCTACCTTGATACCCTGTTCTCCTAGCATGGCTGCAATTTTACTGTCGCTCAATGGCTTTTTCGGGGTTTCCGTTGCAATCAGTTTCTTGATCATCGCCCGGATTGCCGTAGAGGAACATTCTCCGCCCTCGTCAGTGCTGACATGGCTGGAGAAAAAATACTTGAGTTCAAATATGCCACGCGGCGTGTGCATGTATTTCTGGGTGGTCACCCTGGAAATGGTCGACTCATGCATTTCCACCGCCTGGGCAATGTCCGACAGGATCAGTGGCTTCATGTATTCCTCGCCATGATCCAGGAATCCTTGCTGGTGCTCGACAATTCGCGTGGCTACCTTGAGCAGAGTCTCGTTACGGCTTTGCAGGCTCTTGATAAACCATTTCGCTTCCTGCAGCTGGTCTCGCAGGTAAGTGTTGTCGGCACTGCTGTCCGCACGCTTTATAAGTGAAGCATAGCTGGCATTGACACGAATGCGCGGTGCAATTTCCGGATTCAGCTCTACCCGCCAGCGTTCGTTGTGCTTGCGCACGATCACGTCCGGGATGACGTAGTCTGGTTCGGCCTGGTCGAGGGTATCGCCCGGGCGCGGATTCAGCCCGGTAATGAGGGCCAGAACGTCCCGCAACTGATCTTCCTTCAGGCGGCTGCGGCGCAGCAGTTGTGCGTAATCACGATTGCCCAGCAGGTTAATGTAGTGGGTGATCACCAGCCGTGCCTGGGCGAGCCACGGGGTATCCGGTGGCAGCTGGTTCAACTGGATCAGCAGACATTCCTGAAGATTCCGGGCGAAGACACCAGGCGGATCGAAATGCTGCAACCGGTGAAGTACGGCTTCCACCTCATCCATTTCAAGCGGGTCTTCATCAGACTCGTCCATCATCCCCGAATGGATTTCTTCCAGCGGAGAGGTAAGGTATCCGTGATTATCAACCGCATCCATCAGCGCGTGGGCGATGGCCTGGTCCCGTTCGCTCAGGGGCGTCAGGTTCAGTTGCCACTCCAGGTGATCGTGCAGGGTTTCCGTAGGCGAGTTGCGAGTTTCAAAATCGTTGTCGTTTTCATCGTCGTTACGGGCCGATGACGCGGGTGCCGACTGGTAGATGTCGTCCCAGGCTGTGTCGACCGGAAGGTCATCGGGGATGGTGTCGGGACTGTCGGTCTCTGACGACCAGTCAGGCCCGTTTTCGGATTCATCCCAGTCTGAAGACGATTCGGAGGCGGTGTTTGACTCTTCTGTCGATGAGGCTTCGGCGGCGGTGTCGTTCTCGTTTTCCGTGGATTCCGGATTCTGGTTATCGTCGTCTTCCGAGGTTTCCAGCATGGGGTTGGATTCCAGCGCCTGCTGGATTTCCTGCTGGAGGTCGAGGGTGGAGAGCTGCAGTAGCCTGATAGCCTGTTGCAGCTGGGGCGTCATGGTCAGGCTTTGACCCAGCTTTAACTGTAATGAGGCTTTCATAACCATAGTTCAGGATCCGTCACTCGGTCGCTCTCGGCCTTTCCGGGGAGTTGGGGTTGCATAAAAACTCTTTGTATGCTGGCAACTTGCCGTGCCAAGCAAGTTCTTTGCCGAGTGTACTACAGGCGAAATTCATTGCCTAGATACACTTCCTTGACCTGCTGGTTGGCAAGAATGGCTTCCGAGTTGCCGGATGCGATGATATGGCCTCCGCTGACTATATAGGCGTTCTCACAGATGTCGAGTGTTTCCCTCACGTTGTGGTCGGTGATCAGCACGCCAATGCCCTTGTCCCGCAGGTGGCGGATAATGTGCTTGATGTCGCTCACCGAGATCGGGTCTACCCCCGCAAAGGGTTCATCCAGAAGAATAAATGCCGGCTCCATTGCCAGGGCCCGGGCGATTTCCACTCTCCGGCGCTCACCACCCGACAGCGCCATACCGGGGCTGTCGCGGATGTGGGTGATATGAAACTCTTCCAGCAACTCTTCCAGCTTGGCATCCCGTTGGCTGCGGTTAAGTTCGCGGCGGGTCTCCAGAATGGCCATGATGTTGTCACGTACGGTCAGTTTGCGGAACACCGACGCTTCCTGGGGCAGATAGCCGATACCCTTGCGGGCCCTGCCATGCATTGGTAGTGGCGTGATGTCCTGGTTGTCGATGGTGATCCGGCCATTGTCGGCGGGAACCAGCCCTACAATCATGTAAAAGCAGGTGGTCTTGCCGGCGCCGTTGGGGCCCAGGAGGCCGACAATTTCACCGCTGCGGATCTGCAGGGAAACGTCGATGACAACTTTCTTCTGCTTGTAGCTTTTTGCCAGGTTACTGGCTCTGAGAACTGCCATCGGTATCCTGTCTGTCGGGGTTGCTGGGAGAGTTGCTGGTTCTGTTGCGGGGTTGTATGACCATCTCCACACGGCCACTGCCTTCGCCCGCGTCAGCAGCGCCTTCGGCGGTAACAACGCGTTCGGCACTGTCGTAGTGGATAACATCCCCGCGGAACAGGTTACCGTCCTGCTCAATAACCGCCTCACGTTCGAAGGTGACCCGGTTTTCGGCGGCTGACCAGGTGATCGTCAGGGCGCGGGCATCTGTTTCTCCCTGTCCTTCCGTTGCTGGCTGCCGGTAATGAGCTGGCTGGCCGGTTGCTTCAATGCGGCTGACACCGCTCTCGTCCCGGTAAAGTACAACCTTGTCGGCGGTCAGGTTGGTCTGGCCCTGGGTCATTTCCACGTCGCCGGTATAGGTTGCGATACCCTGGCCGTCATCCAGTCGTGCGCTGTCAGCATTGACCCTGATGGGCTGGTCAGACTCCATGTCGAACGCCAGGGCTGTGGGCGCTGCCAGTGCCAGGCAAACAGCAGCCAGTACCAACGATTTCGGTGCGGGCCAACGGGGCCTGCAGCGGAGATCAGATTTACTTGCCAGGCTCATAGCGTCCTTCCACCTGCGAGTCGAGTTCAAGAATGCGGTCATCAATCCAGGCCTTCATTCCAGTAGCTGTGGTCAGGCTGACCGCATCGGTCAGTGCTACCGGCTCGTCCGTGTAAACGGTGCGATCACGGTTATTCATAGTCAGTGCCGTTGTTGTCAGGGTCAGCGGGCGCCCGCCTTCGGCTTCCCGGATGACTTTTACATCCCCAGTCAGGTGAACCAGGTCTTCAGCTTCGAGAAAACGTCCTTCGGTTGCCTGGACCTGCCAGGGTGGATTGCCACCCTCGCCGAACAGTGTCGCCCGGGGCGATTTCATGACAGTCTCGCTGCGGGACTCGAACTGCTCGATCCTCGGGCTCCGGAACCGTGTTGTCAGCCGTCCCGTTTCGTCGTACGACAGGTAAAGACCGTTGACCACAAAGCCGTCGGGCTCGGATTCGCCCCGCAGTGAGGCAGCGTCTGTCGGCACCGTTGGTTCGTCACTTTGCCAGAGCAGGAAAAACAGTGCCACTATCGTGCCTGCCAGGCCCAGGGTTCTTACCCAGGGGCGGTTAAACAGGGGCTGGGCGGACATCAATTCTGCTCCAGGTAGGGTTGCAGGCTCGCCTCGAGCTGCCCGCAGGCGCTCAGCAGCAATTCACAGGCTTCCCTGACCGCACCGCTGCCACCAGCGGCAACCGTGCAGACATCCGCATGCTGGCGCACAAACCAGTAACCATTGGGTACGGTAATGCCGAGCCCGGCATAGCGGATGGCCGGCAGGTCCGGCAGGTCATCCCCCATATAGGCGATCTGCTGTGGGGAGAGGTCGAGCTGTCCTGCCAGCTCCACCAGGGCGACCTTTTTGTCCTCCCGGCCCTGCATCAGGTGAGGGATGCCCAGGTCGTTCATGCGCCTTTCGGTCAGTGGTGAGCGGCGCCCGGTAATGACTGCCACGTCAATACCTGCTGCCATCACCTGCTTGATACCCAGTCCGTCGAGAATATTAAAGCCTTTCAGTTCGTCTCCGGAGGCACTGAAAAACAGCTTGCCGTCGGTCATGATGCCGTCGACGTCCAGAGCCAGCAGGCGGATGGCCGCTGCTTTTTCCAATACGTCCGCCGGCCACTGTGGGCGATGCTGGTCTGTCATCAGGTCACTCATCAGATAACACCGGCCCGCAGCAGGTCATGCATATTGATGGCACCGGTGAGCTTGCCGTTGCGGTCGATAACCGGCAGGGCATTAATTTTCAGCTCTTCCATCATGTTCAGGGCTTCGGCTGCCAGCTGGTCGTCGTGGATAACCCGGCCGTTGCGCGTCATCACTTCTGCAATCGGGGTGTTGTGGATATCCACGGAGCGGTCCAGGGTGCGACGCAGGTCACCGTCGGTGAATACGCCCACCAGGTCGCCAGCGGCATTGATAACCGTGGTCATGCCCAGTCCCTTGCGGGAAATTTCCAGCAGTGCTCCGCCAAGGGTGATGTCTTCCTGTACCCGGGGAATGCGGTCACCCGTGTGCATGATTTCGGAGACACGCAGTAGCAACTTGCGGCCCAGGCTGCCACCGGGGTGCGACAGCGCGAAGTCTTCAGTGCTGAAGCCGCGCGCTTCCAGCAAGGCGACCGCCAGGGCATCGCCCATCACCAGGGTGGCGGTAGTGCTGGAGGTAGGGGCCAGGCCGAGCGGGCAGGCTTCCAAGGCAACACTGACATCCAGATTGGCAACCGCTTCCCGCGCCAGGGTAGAGTTTGCGTTGCCGGTCATGCTGATCAGCGGTGCACCCATACGCTTGATCAGTGGCAATATGGTGAGTACTTCACTGGTGTTGCCACTGTTGGAAATGCCCAGTACCACGTCCTGGCTGGTGATCATGCCCAGGTCGCCATGGCTGGCTTCGCCCGGGTGCACAAAGAAAGAAGGGGTACCGGTGCTGGCCAGGGTGGCGGCAATCTTGTTGCCGATGTGGCCGGATTTGCCCATGCCGGTCACCACAACGCGGCCCTTACAGGCCATGATAACTTCACAGGCGCGGACGAAGTGGTCATCGATCCTGTCGGTCAGGGCGTCAATGGCTTCACGCTCGATCTCGATGGCTCTCAGGGCGGATTCTCTGAAGGTATGACTGATCTCGGTGTTCATCTGGCACCCGGGTCCGGAATGTTAATGCTTTTCATCGTGGCGAGAGTATATCACTTCAAGGGCGTTGGCTGCCTTCATGACAATACGGTCAGCAAAACTGATCATTGATATCCATTCATTTTGTTAAGGATGGATTGAGGTTGTCAGCAGGTTCGCATAATGTACGCACACATTGAGGGCCGCAACCGATCCGCAAGGCTGGCCCCGAGACACCCCGGCGGTTACTTGGAACAGGTATGGACACTTCACCCTACATCGAGCTCAGAGACGTGGTTTTCACCCGGGGTGATCGTCGTATCTTCGATGGTGTCAGCCTGGACATCCCCCGGGGGAAGATTACGGCCATCATGGGCCCCAGCGGCACCGGCAAGACCACCCTGCTAAGGCTGATCGGCGGGCAGTTACGGCCGGATTCCGGTACCATCACGGTGGCAGGCGAAAACGTGCCGCGGCTCAAGCGCAAGGCTCTTTACCGCCTGCGTGAGAAGATGGGCATGCTGTTCCAGAGTGGTGCCCTGTTTACCGACCTCAGCGTGTTCGAGAACGTGGCCTTTCCGCTTCGGGTTCATACCTCCCTGCCGGAAGACATGATCCGTGACATTGTGCTGATGAAGCTGGAAGCTGTGGGTCTGCGAGGGGCCCGCGAGTTGATGCCGGCGGAGCTGTCGGGCGGAATGACCCGGCGGGTGGCCCTGGCCCGCAGCATCGCGCTGGACCCGGAACTGATCATGTACGACGAGCCCTTTGCCGGGCAGGACCCGATTGCCATGGGGGTACTGATCAAACTGATCCGGGATCTGAACAGTTCCATGGGTCTGACCAGTGTCATGGTCTCTCACGATGTCAAAGAATCCCTGAGCATCTGCCACTACGCCTGCATCGTGGCGGATGGGCAGATTATCGGTGATGGCACTCCCGAGGAAATCAGGGCGCACCCGTCTGAGCAGGTCCAGCAGTTTTTGCACGGCCATCCGGATGGTCCGGTGCCATTCCATTACCCGGCCGCGGATGCGGAGCAGGATTGGGGTATTACCGGGAGGAGCCGCTAATGGAAAAGTTGGCGGCGTTTGGCCGGCTGGGGCTGGATATCATCGCTTCGCTGGGGCGTTCCGGCCGTTTTCTGGCAGGAGTCCTGGGTGGCGCTTCCCGGCCGTCGGTGGCATTCCCGCTGTTGCTCAAGCAGCTGTATTCGATCGGTGTGCTGTCCCTGGCGATCATCGTGGTTTCCGGCCTGTTCATCGGCATGGTACTGGGGCTGCAGGGCTACACCATTCTCAGCGACTATGGCTCAGAAGCGGCCATTGGCCAGATGATTTCACTGACGCTGGTGCGGGAGCTGGGGCCGGTGGTGACGGCCTTGCTGTTCGCTGGCCGCGCAGGCTCGGCATTGACGGCTGAGATTGGATTGATGAAAACCACCGAGCAGCTCTCCAGCATGGAAATGATGGGGGTGGACCCGCTTCGCCGGGTGATTGCCCCTCGGCTCTGGGCCGGTTTTATTGCCGTACCCATTCTGGCTGCCGTGTTCTCCGTAGTCGGCATCTGGGGCGGCATGCTGGTGGGTGTTGAATGGCTCGGCGTTTTCGAGGGTTCGTTCTGGGGCAACATGCAGTCCTCGGTGAGTTTCACCAACGACGTATTGAACGGCGTTATCAAGAGTGTGGTTTTCGGTTTTGTCTGCACCTGGATTGCGGTTTACCAGGGCTATGACTGCGTGCCCACATCCGCCGGTATCAGCTCTGCCACCACCAAGACGGTGGTGTATTCATCGCTGGCGGTGCTGGGGCTGGATTTTGTGCTCACCGCCGTCATGTTTGGCGACTTCTGATCGCGATATACTGAAACAACAGGACACAGGGGGCCGTCATGGCACAGAGAACAACAGAAGTCATCGTAGGGCTGTTCATGATTGCGGGTATCGCGGCTATGATGTTTCTGGCGCTGCAGGTCAGCGGGTTGACGCCAAAAGCGCCGGAGCGTTCCTACACGCTTTACGCCAACTTCAATGATGCCGGTAACCTGGCGCCGCGGGCCAAGGTGTCCATGGCGGGAGTAACCGTGGGCAAAATCCGGGAGATAACGCTGAACCAGGAAACCTTCCAGGCTCGGGTGGTGATTGACGTGAATGAAAGCGTGGACAACATTCCTGCCGACAGCTCCGCAGTAATACGTACATCCGGCCTGCTTGGCGAGCAGTACATTGATATTTCGGTGGGCGGCGACATGGAGTCTCTGGGCGACGGGGACACGTTTTACTCCACACAGTCCGCCATGAATCTTGAGCGACTGATAACTAATTTTGCCTCCGGGCAGTCAAAGTGAAAGCAAGTGGTTTACAGGAGACAACCATGGTTCTGATCAGGCATAGCCTGCTGCTCGTTGCATTACTGATGACCCTTCTGGCGCTTCCGGCCCATGCCGGCCCGGAGGACGATCTGCGGGAGTATGTGGATGAAAATACCCAGCAGCTCGTCGACAAGCTCCACAATGAAAAGGGCCTGTACCAGGAGGACCCGCAGGCCTTTTACCAGAGCATGGACGAAGAGCTGAAAAACTTCGTGGATTTCCGCCGGATTGCAGCCCGGGTGATGGGCCGTTACGCGCGCCAGACTTCGCCGGAGCAGCGCGACGAGTTTGTGGAAAAGTTCAAGCGAAGCCTGTTTGACAGCTATGCCCAGGCGCTGGTCAGCACCGAGGATTTCACCATTGAAGTAAAGGACGCCGTTATCAATCCGAACGATGACCAGCGGGCGTCTGTGCGTATGGAAGTGATCAGCGCCTCCGGCAACCGGTATCCGGTGGCTTATTCCATGTACCAGAACAAGGAAGGGCGCTGGATGATGGAAAACGTTATCGTTGAGGGTGTTAATATCGGTCTGGCTTTCCGTGATCGCTTCAGCCAGGAGATGGAAAAAAATGGTGGCGAAGTCCAGGCCGTGATCGACGGCTGGGGAGATGCCGTTGATTCCCTGAACCTGGAAGGTGAAATCGACAAATCATGACGCTGGCTCAGGCAACCGTCACCCTGAACGATAACAGGCTCACGGTCAGCGGTAGCATCGACCCGCTGGCCGTGGTTGCCCTCCGAAAAGAGGGCGAAGAGCTGATTCTGGGCAGCAAAGCAGATCTGGTTGTGGATCTTGCTGCAATGAGCACCGCACACAGTGTGGTACTTTCCCTTCTGCTTTGCTGGCAGCGTCTGGCACGCGGCCGCAGCCAGACTCTTCACTTCACCGGTGTCAGCGAACGGCTGGCTTCACTCGCGGCCCTGAGCGGCCTTGATGAACAGCTGCCGGGCTTCCCATCGCAGGCCATCGCAAGCACCCCGCGAAAACCAGCACCAGAGCTGACCCGGACGCCATAATTGGTTACAATCTCGCCCCTGATTCAAAAACGCCCGAGGATTTTTTATGGAAGCCACCGAAGTTGCCGAGCTGGTCAAAGAGGCATTGCCCGATTGCGAAGTACAGGTCCAGGTCGACGGCAATCATTATATGGTCGTTGTGGTGGGCGATGTTTTTGAAGGCTTGCCGACCATCAAACGGCAGCAACTGATCAACAAGGCGCTGTTCCAGCACATTCTCGATGGCACCATTCACGCCCTGCACCCGAAAGCCTTTACCCCGGCTGAGTGGGCCGCGCGTCAGGGCTGATACGCCCGCAAACAACAGGAACTCATTGTGGATAAACTTCTGATCAGGGGCCGTAAGCCTCTCGATGGCGAAATACGTATTTCCGGCGCCAAAAACGCCGCGCTCCCGATTCTTGCGGCCACCCTGCTGGCAGATGAGCCGGTTACCGTAGGCAACCTGCCGCATCTGAACGACGTGACCACCATGATCGAGCTGCTTGGTCGCATGGGTGTGGAGCTGATGATCGACGAGAAGATGAGCGTCGAAGTCCACGCCAACACCATCAAGCAGTTTCATGCGCCGTACGAGCTGGTAAAAACCATGCGCGCCTCAATTCTGGTGCTTGGGCCGCTGGTAGCGCACTTCGGCGAGGCGGAAGTGTCATTGCCCGGTGGCTGTGCCATCGGCAGCCGACCGGTTAACCTGCACATCCATGGCCTGGAGATGATGGGTGCCGAGATCAAGGTGGAAAACGGCTATATCAAGGCGAAAACCAACGGTCGCCTGAAAGGCGCGCACATTTTCCTGGATACCGTCACGGTGACCGGTACCGAGAACCTGATGATGGCGGCAGCGTTGGCGGATGGAAAAACCATCCTCGAAAACGCGGCGCGGGAACCGGAAGTGGTGGATCTTGCTGAATGCCTGATCGCCATGGGCGCTGACATCAAGGGCCACGGCTCTGCGACCATTGAAATCAACGGTGTTGAGCGGCTGCATGGTTGCCATTACGACGTGCTGCCGGACCGTGTCGAAACCGGCACCTACCTGGTAGCCGCTGCGGCAAGCCGTGGTCGGGTAAAGCTGAAAGATACCCGCGAGGATCTGCTGGAAGCCGTGTTGCTGAAGCTGGAAGAAGCCGGCGCCCATATCGACACGGGCAAGGACTGGATCTCCCTGGATATGAAAGGGAATCAGCCCAGAGCAGTCAATCTGCGCACCGCGCCGTATCCGGCGTTCCCCACTGACATGCAGGCCCAGTTCGCGGCCATGAACGCAGTGGCTGAAGGCACCGGTACTATCGTGGAGACGGTCTTCGAAAACCGGTTCATGCACCTGCAGGAGCTGATCCGCATGGGCGCGGATATTACCCTTGAAGGCAATGCTGCCATCATCAAGGGCGTGGACCACCTGACCGGTGCCCCGGTAATGGCCACGGATCTTCGGGCATCGGCAAGTCTGGTTATCGCCGGACTGGTGGCAGACGGCGATACCATCGTGGACCGGATTTACCATATCGACCGTGGTTACGAGTGCATCGAAGAGAAACTGCAGCTGCTGGGCGCGAGTATCCGCCGCCTGCCAGCCTGAACACATTGAACCGGAAGGGCGCATGACCGACTCCATCACCATCGCATTGTCGAAGGGGCGCATCCTCGACGAGACCCTGCCTCTATTGAAAGAGGCGGGCATTGAACTGGTCGACGACGTAAAAAAATCCCGGAAACTGGTGTTTCCCACCACGGATCCCGACGTGCGCATACTGATTCTCCGCGCAACGGATGTGCCTACCTATGTGCAGTATGGCGGCGCGGATCTGGGTGTTACGGGTAAGGATGTGCTGATGGAGCATGGTGGGGAAGGGCTTTATGAGCCGCTGGATCTGAATATTTCGCGGTGTCGGCTGATGACAGCGGGTAAGAAAGACACCAGGGCTCCGGAAGGCCGCCTACGGGTTGCTACCAAGTTTGTGAATTTGGCGCGCCGTTATTATTCCGCTCAGGGGCGGCAGGCCGATATCATCAAACTTTACGGTGCCATGGAGCTTGCGCCAATCCTCGGCCTTGCCGATGAGATTGTCGATATCGTGGATACCGGCAATACCCTGAAGGCTAATGGCCTCGAAGCTCGCGAGCTGATCGAGAACATTAGCTCGCGCCTTGTGGTCAACCGTGCCTCAATGAAGATGAAACACGCCGGTATTAATCCCATAATTGAGAAGATGTCTGCTGCTGTGGAGAAACGCCGGCAGATTTTGGAGTAAGAACGGCTCAGGAAGGGCTTTCCAAAACACGCTCCTTCGGCACATCCATGTGACGCTTGGACTCCGCCATCCATGGCTCCGTACAGTTTTGGAAAACCCTTACTGACCCGTCCCCGGGCCTTTTTCGTATTTTCAGGCCAGCAAGACTTTTCAAACCGCGGAGTAACTTCTGCACAGCAGGAAAGAAGAAATGACTGATATCAGCATCAGACGATTGAACGCCTCCCAAAGTGACTTCGACAGTGCGCTGGCCAAGCTGCTGGCCTGGGACGACAGTGTTGATCATCAGGTGAATGAGTCGGTTCGTCATATCCTGCATGAAGTTAAAACCCGTGGTGATGCCGCGGTTCTGGAATTTACCGAGAAGTTTGATCGCCTCAAGGTTGGCTCTGTTGCCGAACTGGAGATGGGGCAGGCGCGGTTGCAAAAGGCTCTGGAGACTATCCCGCAGGATCAGCGAGTAGCGCTTGAAAAGGCGGCCGAGCGGGTTCGTGACTATCACGAGCGTCAGGATCAGAAGTCCTGGCAGTACAAGGACGAAGACGGCACGGTGTTGGGGCAGAAAGTGACGCCGTTGGATCGGGCAGGGTTGTATGTGCCGGGTGGCAAGGCCGCGTATCCGTCGTCGGTTTTGATGAACGCTATTCCGGCGAAAGTTGCCGGGGTGGCTGAGGTTATCATGGTGGTTCCTACACCAGATGGCGTGGTGAACGACATGGTTCTGGCCTCTGCTGCAATTGCGGGCGTGGATCGGGTGTTTTGCGTGGGTGGTGCCCAGGCGGTTGGTGCGCTGGCTTACGGCACAGAGACCATTCCTGCCGTTGATAAAATCGTCGGACCCGGCAATATTTTTGTCGCCACTGCCAAGCGCGAGGTTTTCGGTACTGTCGGCATCGACATGATTGCCGGACCGTCGGAGATTCTGGTCATTTGCGACGGCAAAACCGATCCGGACTGGATCGCGATGGATCTGTTTTCCCAGGCTGAGCACGACGAGCAGGCCCAGTCGATTCTGATCAGCCCGGATGCGGCGTTCCTGGATGCGGTGGAAGCCAGTATCAACAAACTGCTGCCCACTATGGAGCGCGCTGAGATTATCGCCACTTCCATGACTGACAGGGCTGCGCTGATTCACGTGGCGGATCTTTCCGAGGCGGCCCGGGTTTCCAACCGCATTGCACCGGAGCACCTGGAGCTCTCGGTAGAAGACCCGGAGGCCCTGGTGGAAGAAATTCGCCATGCCGGCGCCATCTTTATGGGCCGCTTTACGGCCGAAGCGCTGGGCGACTATTGCGCCGGGCCTAACCACGTGTTGCCGACGTCCGGTACGGCACGGTTTTCCTCGCCGTTGGGGGTTTATGACTTCCAGAAGCGGTCTTCCATTATCGGGTTTTCTGCGGCTGGCGCGGACCGGATGGGACGAGTGGCGTCGGTTCTGGCCCGGGGTGAGGGGCTTACGGCGCATGCCCGGTCTGCGGAGTATAGGGTTCGGGATTAGTAGGACGTCTCGGCATGAAGTGTGTCGGATTACGGCCTTTCAGGCCTAATCCGACCTACGTTGTTGCGAGAGTCAGCATACACGTTTGCCAGGGCGGCGGGGCCACCTTCCCGGGGATGTCTCCGGCCATGGATGGCCGGAGTCAAGCGCACATGGACGTGCTCGTAGCGTTTCCCGGGAAGGTGGCCCCGCCGCCCGTCTCCACGGAGTTAACATCAAGATGAGCAAATATTGGAGCCCATTGGTTGAGAAGCTGACCCCATATGTACCGGGGGAGCAGCCGAAGATGGCCAATCTGGTGAAGCTGAATACCAATGAGAATCCGTTCGGGCCGTCGCCGAGGGTGGTGGAGGCCATTACCGTTGAGCTTAACGACAACCTGCGGCTGTATCCGGACCCGGAAGGGGAGGCGCTGAAAGGCACCATCGCGCGATACTATGGCGTCCAGAGCGATCAGGTGTTCCTCGGCAACGGCTCTGACGAGGTGCTGGCGCATATTTTTTACGGCCTGTTCCAGCACGGCGAGCCTGTTCTCTACCCGGACATTACCTACAGCTTCTACCCGGTGTACAGCGGCCTCTATAACATCGAAGGCAAAACCGTACCGCTGACTGACAGCTTCGAAATCAACCCCGAAGACTACAAGCAGCCTAACGGCGGCATCATCTTCCCCAACCCCAATGCCCCCACCGGTCGGTACCTGGCGCTGGACAAGGTTGAAGCCATTGTTGCCGCCAACCCGGATCGCGTTGTGGTTGTGGATGAGGCTTATGTGGATTTCGGTGGCGAAAGCGCCATCAAGCTGGTGGAAAAATACCCCAACCTTCTGGTCAGTCAGACGCTTTCCAAGGCCCGTTCCCTGGCCGGATTGCGGGTCGGCTTTGCGGTGGGTAGCGCCGAGCTTATCGAAGCCCTGAACCGGGTCAAGAATAGCTTCAACTCCTACCCGCTGGACCGTCTTGCCCAGGCGGGCGCCATTGCCGCCTTTGAAGACGAAGACTGGTTCAGGGCCACCTGTGAGGGTGTTATCGGCGAGCGGGATTGGGTGACCTCCAAGCTGGACGCGCTGGGATTCGACGTTTTACCCTCGAAGGCCAACTTTATCTTTGCCCGCCACCCTGATCACGCCGGGGAGGCGCTGGCGAAAGGGTTGCGGGAGCAGGGCGTGATTGTGCGCCACTTCAACAAACCCCGAATTTCCGAGTTTTTGCGTATTACGACAGGCACGGCAGACCAAAACAAACGGTTGATCGAGTGCCTTGAAGCGCTGGTCTGACACGATAAATTTCAGGTATCGAATACGGAGCACCCCATGGCATCACGCAACGAGATCCTCCGCACCCTGAACGAATGGCTTGCCCCTGAGAACTTCCAGGATTACTGCCCCAACGGTCTGCAGGTTGAGGGCAGGGAAGAGGTGAATAACATAGTCAGTGGCGTAACAGCCTCACAGGCATTGGTTGATGCTGCTGTGGACGCCGGTGCTGACATGATCCTGGTACACCACGGGTACTTCTGGAAAGGCGAAGATCAGGCCATTCGCGGCATGAAGCGCGAGCGGATCAAGCGCCTGCTGGACCACGACATCAACCTGGTGGCTTACCACCTGCCGCTGGATGACCATCCGGATTATGGCAATAATCGCCAGCTGGCGGATGTGCTGGGTATTCGTAATCCCCGGCCGCTGGGTGGCCTGGTATGGCAGGGCGAGCTGGGCAGTCCAATGTCGCCTGGGGCGTTTGCGGACCTGATTGGCGAGCAGCTGGGCCGTATTCCCCTCTGGGTGGGGGACGGGCCTGCGGAAATTTCTCGGGTTGGCTGGTGCACTGGCGCGGCCCAGGGATTTATCGGCAAGGCTCTGGACGCGGGGCTGGACGCTTATATCAGCGGTGAGATTTCAGAGCCCACCACCCATACGGCCCGGGAATGCGGCATTCACTATTACGCTGCCGGGCATCACGCCACTGAGCGTTACGGTGTCCAAGCCCTGGGGCGGGCGCTGGAGACAACGTTCGGGGTCAACCACAGGTTTATTGACTGCGACAACCCCGTTTAATGTCCTGCGATCCTCAGGCTTTCTGCTCTTTTTCAGTGAGCCCGAAATCTTCGGCCAGCGTGCCTTTCTCCTTCGGGTCGCTCTTGGGCGCATAGTCCCGGGGTGGCTCTGTTCCCTCATTTTCACCGGAGCCTTCCAGTCTCGCCCGGGCGTTTTCTTTTTCCAGTTCAAGCAGCCAGTCTTCATCGTTGCACAGCCGGTTGGCGCCGCGGGCCATATGCTGGTTCACGTCGCGGTAGGTGTCGTTGAAGCGGCGCAGCAGGTGAGCAGACTCCATGAAATGCTCATTGACCTGTGCCTGATAGCGGGTGTACTCATTTCTCATTTCTTCAATCTGCTGCTCAGCTCGGCGCTGACGCAAGGTGGAGCCCTGACCGGAGCGGCCAACCAGTACCCCGATGACAATGCCAACAATCAATGCGGCGATAGCTGCCAGAATCAGGTTTGTCATAAGCTGTGTCGTCCTTTTGATGAATCGGCCATGCCGTTGATAAAGAGTATAACGCCCGAACGCCTCCGCGCACACGAATGACGCGTGCGCCAATCGTCGTATTGCATCGTATCTCTCGCCTGCCGCTCAGGTTCAGGGGCTCCGGACAGTTCCGGAACATGGCGAAAAAAGCCAAAATCGGCCACAATACGCCGCCGTTATGAATGACCATACTTCGGGAAACGCCTTAATGACACCCCAAAAGTGCATCCATATGACCCCATGGGAACGATACCAGCAGGACCTCGAGCGACCGGAATTCCATAAAGACCCGGCTCAGGAAGACGCAGTGCGCCGTTTACAGTCACTGTACGACAAACTGGTGACGGCGGAAAGGGAGCGGGAAAAACCCATGGTCAAACTGCGCCTGAAACTGAAAAAGGGCAAGGAAGACCCGGTTAAGGGGCTCTACTTCTGGGGCGGTGTGGGTCGCGGCAAGACCTACCTCATGGATACTTTCTACGAGTCGCTACCGTTTGACCGCAAGATGCGGGTGCACTTTCACCGCTTCATGCAGCGCGTGCACAAGGAACTGAGAAGCCTGAAGGGCAAGAAGAATCCGCTTGAGCTTGTGGCGAAACAGTTTTCCGACGAAGCCCGGGTTATCTGTTTTGACGAGTTTTTTGTCTCGGATATCGGCGATGCCATGATACTGGCCACCCTGATGGATGGCCTGTTCAGCCGTGGAGTCACCCTGGTCTGCACCTCCAATATTGTGCCGGACGGTCTCTATAAGGACGGCCTGCAGCGCGCCCGGTTCCTGCCAGCCATTGAGCTGGTCAAGAAGCACACCGATGTGGTGAACGTGGATGGTGGCGTGGACTATCGCCTGAGAAGCCTCGAACAGGCAGAGCTTTACCATTATCCCCTGGACGACGATGCCGACAAGAGCCTGCAGAAAAGCTACGACAGCCTTGCAGTGGAAGCCGGCAGCCACAGCCTGGAACTGGATATCAACGGCCGCAAGCTCAAGGCGATTAACCACGCAGACGATGTGGTCTGGTTTGACTTCAAAACCCTGTGTGATGGCCCCAGAAGCCAGAACGATTACATCGAGCTGGCCCGGGAGTTCCATGCCGTGATCATCAGCAACGTGCCGGTTCTGGGGAAGGACAAGGAAGACCAGGCCCGGCGGTTTATCAACATGATCGATGAGTTTTACGATCGCAACGTAAAGGTCATCATTTCGGCACAAGCTGCCATCACCGACCTGTACGCCGGCGGGCGACTCGGGTTCGAGTTTGAGCGTACCGAATCGCGGTTGCTGGAGATGCAGTCGAGGGAATACCTTGAGGCGCCTCATAAAGCCTGATGGATGTCGGATTACGGCTTCGCCTAATCCGACCTACTAAAACACCCCAATCCGGGCACCAAACCCGTAGGTCGGATTTACCCGTGAAGGGCACAATGAGCGAAGCGTAATCCGACACCCAAGCAACATATATACGAGAGACTCAAAATGACCACAGACAACGTCGTAATCGTAAGCGGTGTGCGCACCCCCATGGGCGGCTTCCAGGGCAGCCTGGCCGCGGTTTCCGCGCCAGAGCTTGGCGCCATCAGCATCGCTGAAGCCATTCGCCGCGCAGGGCTGCAGCCTGCTGACGTGCAGGAAGTCATCATGGGCAACGTATTGCCCGCAGGCCTCAAGCAGGGCCCGGCGCGTCAGGCAATGCGTCAGGCGGGCCTGCCTGACAGCACCGGCGCCACCACCATCAACAAGCTTTGTGGCTCCGGTATGAAAGCCGCGATGTTTGCCCACGATGTGATCAAGGCCGGCAGCAACGACATTATGGTTGCCGGTGGAATGGAGAGCATGTCCAACGCACCTTACCTGTTGTTGAACGCTCGCAAGGGTTATCGCATGGGCCCCGGCGACGCGGCCCAGGACCACATGTTCCTGGACGGCCTGGAAGACGCGGAAACCGGACGCCTCATGGGCGCCTTCGCCCAGGACATGGCGGACAAAAAAGGCTACACCCGCGAGGAGATGGACACCTATGCCATCAATTCCCTCAAGCGAGCCCAGAAAGCCATCACGGAAGGTTTGCTGAAAGAGGAAATCATTCCCGTGACTGTAAAGACCCGCAAGGGTGAGACGGTTGTGGAAGACGACGAACAGCCGTTCAATGCCAACATCGACAAAATCCCGACGTTGCGCCCGGCCTTCAGCAAAGACGGCACAGTGACGGCCGCCAACGCCTCTTCCATCTCCGACGGCGCTTCAGCCCTGGTGCTGATGCGTGAATCCGAAGCTGAAAAGCGCGGCCTCAAGCCGCTGGCGCGTATCGTTGCCCACAGCACCCAGTCCCAGCATCCGTCCGAGTTCACCTGTGCACCGGTGGGTGCCATTGAGACCCTGTTTGGTAAAACCGGCTGGACGAAAGGCGATGTGGACCTGTTCGAGATCAACGAAGCCTTCGCCATGGTCGCCATGATGCCGATCCGTGAGCTCGGCCTGGACCCGGAAAAGGTCAACATCCACGGTGGCGCCTGTGCCCAGGGCCACCCCGTGGGCTCCACCGGCTCCCGCCTGCTGGTAACGCTCATGCATTCTCTGAAGCACTACGGCAAGAAGAAGGGTGTGGCAGCGCTTTGTATTGGTGGTGGTGAGGCTACGGCGATGGCTATCGAGATGATTTGATTTAGTTTTTCTGTAACCGTAGGTTGAATTAGCGTAGCGTAATCCGGCAACATTGGTAATGTTATGCCCCCTGTCGGATTACGCTTCGCTCATTGTGCCCTTCACGGGTAAATCCGACCTACGTTCTTATCCGACCTACCTACACCGGGTCAGAATCCTGTGCTCACCCAACTGGTTGCATCCTGGAATGTTGACTATAGTGATTCTGTGCGAGGGAAGCCTGCCGTGGAGAGGGGTGTAATCGTAAAATCATACTTTTGACTGATCAAAGCGTCCGATGGCGTTAGCTATAGTGCCAACATCACGAGCACTGTGCATGAAGCCTCCTAACATCGTGAACACCAATAATCAGAGCAGCGACTCAGAACAACAATGGAGTAGCCTTCCAATGACAAGAAAAACACAGCAATGGCAGCAGTGGACCAAATTGCCGCTGGCCGTAGCAGTTGCCGCCGGAATGTCCGGCCAGGCGGCTGCCTATTCGTTTTATGTGGGGGATGTGGAAGCCTCTTTTAACACCACTCTGTCCGCTGGTGTAGGCTGGCGTACCCAGGATCAGGACAGAAGGTTGATTTCCCAGGGTAATCTTGGGCCTGAATATGCGCCCGGTAAGTCAATGGAAAACATTGGTTCGTCTTCCAACAATTACGACGACGGTAACCTCAATTTCGAGAAAGGGGATACCTACTCCAAGATCGTGAAAGGCAACAGCGAACTGTTCCTCAACTACAATGTGGACAGTGACATTCTCACCCGTGTTGGTGGCTTTATCCGCGGCCGCTATTGGTACGACTTCGAATTGAAAGACGAGAACAGGGCCGTAGATCCCGTTGGCCAGCGCCGCGAATTGAATGACGAAGCAAAAGATAATGCTTCTGGCGGTGAGATTCTCGATGCCTATGTATTCTCGGACTGGTACCTCGGTAACGTTCCCGTCAGCATTCGTTACGGTAAACAGGTGCTGAGTTGGGGTGAGAGCACCTTTATCCAGGGTGGCATCAACAGCATCAACCCGATTGACGTGCCCGCTTTCCGCGCGCCAGGTTCAGAGCTGAAAGACGCGCTGCTGCCAGTAGAAATGTTTTATGCATCCGCAGGTATCACTGAAAACGTAACCGTTGAAACCTTTGTCCAAGCGGACTGGGAGCCGGTGCGTCCGGATGATTGTGGCACCTTCTTTTCCACCAACGACTTCGCCGCTGATGGCTGCGGCCCTGTCCTGCTCGCTGGGCAATTGCCCGACTCCCAGGCCCTGAATGACGGGTTCGTAGCGAACCGGCTGGCCGACAAAGAAGCTGATTCAAAGGACCAGTTTGGTGTGGCAATGCGTTGGTACGTGCCGGCATTGAACGACTCCGAGCTGGGCTTTTACTACATCAAGTACAATAGCCGGCTTCCGTACGTAAGCGGTACGGTACGCGACGATCGTGAAGGTGAGCGGTTCCCGAGCTACTTCATTGAGTATCCCGAAAATATCAATCTCTATGGCATCAGTATCAACACCACAACACCTGGTGGCTGGTCATTGGGCGCAGAGTACAGTTTCCGGGACAATATGCCCCTGCAGTGGAACGCATTTGAATTGATCTATGGTGGCATCGAACAGATCAATCCTGAAACCGGCGAACCTGCGAGCAAGCTTCAAGTGCAGCGCGAGGCAGAAAATCCCGGTTTAGATCTCCGCGGTTCCAAAGTTGAAGGCTATGATCGTTTTAACGTGTCCCAGGCTCAGATGACACTTATCAAATTCTTCGATCAGGTTATGGGTGCCAGTCGCCTGTCGCTCATCACCGAATTTGGCGCGACCTACGTGCATGACCTGCCCGACACTGACGAAGCCCGCTATGGCCGGTCCGGTTCTTTCGGTATCGGTCAGTTGCCCGGCGGAGCCTGTGCCGGCACTGGCTCAACTGGCACAGCACTGAATAACAACACCAACTACTGCAATAACGAAGGCTTTACCACGTCCTTTTCCTGGGGCTACCGTACCCGCCTGGTCTGGGACTACCCCAATGCGATCGCTGGCATCAACCTGTCGCCGCAGCTGGCCTGGAGCCATGACGTCCAGGGTTATGCGCCGTCTCCCGGCGGTAACTTCAGCGAAGGCAACAAAGCCATTGGCGTATCTCTGCAGGGCGTTTATCAGAACCGCATAACCGGTAATATTGGTTATACAAACTTTTTCGGTGGCAAACCGTATAACGAGTTAACCGACCGTGATTTTGTGAGTGCAAGCGTTTCTTACTCATTCTGATTCGGCCTGAATTCGTTTAACGAGGTAAATTAAATGAAACTGAACAAGAAGCTACTGGCCACTGGCATACTGTCCGCATCTCTGTTTGCGGGCAATGCCTTCGGCGCAGTTTCCGCAGAGGAAGCGGCCAAGCTGGGTGACTCACTGACGCCGATGGGCGCAGAGAAGGCTGGCAATGGCGATGAAATCCCGGCATGGGATGGTGGCCTGACAACGTCACCGGAGGGTTACAAAAATGACGGAATCTACGTGAATCCGTTCCCGGACGAGAAGCCCCTGTTCACCATCGATCAAAGTAACGTTGATCAGTATGCGGACAATCTGTCCCCGGGTCAGGTTGCCATGATTGAACGTTACGACGATTACAAGATGCCGGTGTATCCTACGCACCGTACGGCTGCCTATCCGGATCACGTGATGGAAGAGACCGTCGAGAACGCAACCACTGTTGAGCTGATCAAGGACGGTAACGGACTGGGCAACTACCAGACGGCAACACCGTTCCCGATTCCCCAGAACGGCCTGGAAGCCATCTGGAATCACATCACCCGCTATCGGGGTGGTTCCGTTCAGCGCAACGTCGGCCAGGTTACGCCCACTGAAGACGGTGCCTTCAGTGTTGTAAAATTCCAGGACGAACTGACCTGGAAGACCTACCTGGAAGATTACGAGCCAGGTCAGGATCCTAACGTACTGTTCTACTTCAAGCAGGCGATCACCGCGCCGGCGCGTCTGGCCGGTAACGTTCTGCTGGTCCACGAGACTATTGACCAGGTTGAAGAGCCGCGTCGCGCGTGGGTATATAACGCCGGTCAACGCCGTGTTCGCCGCGCGCCTCAGGTAGCCTATGACGGTCCGGGTACCGCTGCAGACGGTATGCGTACCTCCGACAACTTCGACATGTTCAACGGCGCACCTGACCGTTACAACTGGGAGTTGATCGGCAAAAAGGAAATGTACATTCCGTACAATTCCTACAAGTTGGTGGATCGTGACCTGACCTATGATGAGATCATCAAGGCCGGCCACATCAACCAGGATCTGACCCGTTACGAGTTGCACCGTGTATGGCATGTACGCGCTACCCTGAAAGATGGCGAGCGCCACATCTACGCACAACGGGACTTCTACATCGATGAAGATTCCTGGCAGGCGACTGTGATTGACCACTATGACGGTCGTGGTGAGCTCTGGCGTGTTGCAGAAGCGCACAGCATGCAGTTCTACGATCAGGTTGTCCCCTGGTACGCCATCGAAACGCTGTATGACTTGCTTTCCGGCCGTTACCTGGTGCTTGGTCTGACCAACGAGGAAACCAATCCGTATGAGTTTGGCGTCGAGCGTCGGTCACGTGATTACACACCTGCTGCCCTGCGTCGTGCGGGCACCCGATAAGTCCTTATCTGCCCGGGAGTGAATCCCGGGCCATAAAAACGGCGGGCCCATGGGCCCGCCGTTTTTGTTCTGCCCCTTCAAACTTTTGCAGCCCACCCCTGATTTGGTTTAACCTCTCCCTACTAATACTAAAGGCGTACCCGATGCAGGTCGCCGTAATAACGACAAGGCAGAGATCACATTTGCCGGATGATGGGCCGCAGGGCCTGCGGATTCCGGATCTTCAACGGGGCAGAGAGTGAAACCATTTGATGATGGCTGTGCGGCCAACGATGAGTTCCAGTCGGCAGTGGGCGGGGCTCATCGTGGCGAGTTGATCAGGGATTTACTGCGTCAGCGGGTGCGGATGCCAGAGCCCGTACCTAACTATCTGAAAAGAGCGGCACTTACGGATAAACTCACGTCGGCTATCAGACCAGGGCGGGTTCTGTTTGTTGAGGCACCGTCAGGTTTTGGCAAATCCCATGCCCTGAGCGCGGCCTTCCGTGAAACCGGTCGCAACCCGGAAACCCTGAGATGGCTGGGGCTGACAGGCCAGGAAAACGACCCCGGCCGGCTGATGGCACTGCTTGATATCGCCTTGACACCCCCTCGCGTTACGCCGCGACCGTCCGGTCAGCAAAAAGCCGCCAGCTACAGCGATGCTCTGGCGATGTTGTTGTCTCATCCTCACTGGAATACGCCAGAAGGCGATAATCGAGAAGGCAACGACCCGGAAGCCGGCAGTGTACTGGTGATCGACAATATCGGAACTGTCGCCAATCCCGCGGCCATTGCCCTGTTGCAACAACTTGCCGCCAACACACCCGACGGCCTGGCACTGATACTGGTGTCGAGAAAGCCGCTGCCGTTTGAAACCCATACCTATGAGCTGGAAGGCCGTTTCAACCGGATCGGCACAGAATCTCTGGAGCTGACCCGTTCCGAAACCTTCGAGTTCTTTCAGACTGCCGTAAGCCGTAATCAGCTTACTACCATTGCCGTTGAGCATCTGTATTCACTGACAGAGGGTTGGCTTACGCCGCTGGGACTCTATCAGAGAGAGCTGGAGTCCTCTTCCGAGGCCCGGCTACCGATTCAGGAAACCTTCAGCGTCGAACGTTTTCTCAGGGATGCGGTTCTGGTTCATCTTACGCCGGGGCAGCAGCGTTCCCTGCGGATTATGGCTGAAATGGAAATTGTCTCGGATGAGCTCTTCCTGGCCCTGGCAGACGCCGGCTGTGATCACGCGTTTCGGCCCTCAGCGGCTGCGGAAACCGGTATCCCGCTCCGTCCGCTTCCCGGCAGGGGGCGTTGGTTCCGCCTCAACCCATTGCTTCATGACTGGCTGCAGACGCCGGCTCTGGATGGCTCCCGCGAGCGGGCACTCAGGGCCAGTCGCTGGTTCAGTGAGCGTAATCAGTTTCCGGAGGCATTGCGATATGCACTGTTAAGCGGGGATATGGACGAGTCCGTCCGCATTGCCTCGGAAGGGTCAGAGGCGCTGCTGATAGGTCAGGATACCGCATCGCTGCTGCGGCTGCGCCGGTCCTTGCCACCGGGTTTGCTGGAAAAAAGTGCGCGGCTAAAGATCGTTTACGGTTGGGTTCACGCCATCGGCGGGCAGTTCGGCCAGGCGCGGCTGTTGATCAGTGATCTGGATGACGGGAATCATCCCGAGCTGGTGGGGCGTATCGACGCCCTGAGGGCGTTTATCCTTCGTGGCGAGGGTAGCGTTGATGAAGCTCTGGCAGTGGCGGACCGTGCGCTGCAGGCAGAAGAACTGTCAACCCAGGGCCAGTTGGTAACCCAACTGGTTCGCTCCAGTGCCCTGTGCGCGGCCGGCAACTTTGGTGAAGCACGGGAAGCCAACCGTATTGCAGCCAGACTGGCCAGGGAAGCTGGCGATGGCGGTTCGGAAATCCTCGCGGTGTATGCGCATGCGCGGATCGAATTGGGCAAGGGCTCGCTGAAACACGCCGAGCAATTGCTGAGAACCGGCCTGGATACCGCCATGAACGAATCCTCCCGCCCGGCGCGAGTGGGCGAGACGCGGCTTCAGCTCAATCTGGTGATGGTATTGTGGCACCAGGGCAGGGAAGCTGAGGCGGATCGCCTGCTGGTGACCTGCATACGCCATGCGGAACAGACCCGTGACCTGGGCCTGCTGCTGGCCATGGCGCTGCGAGTACTTATCTGTCGTACCCAGAACCGGTTGGATGATGCTTTTTCCTGGATCGGTCGTGCAGAGCGCATCATGCAATCCTGGCAGGTTGACCAGTCGGTGTATGTTCCGGTGCTGGAAGCCCTGAAAATCAGTGGCTGGCTGTCACTGGGGCAGCCGGATACCGCAGCCCAGGCGATGGAACGGCTCACCCCCTGGCGGGAAGTGAACTGTGTGCCGGAAATGTTCCCGATGATGCCGGGTATGCTCGACTGCCTGCAGGCCAGGATTGAACTGGCAAGGGGCGACGACGTAAAGGCTGCCGAAACGGTAAAGGGCATCCGCAACAACAGTGGCGAAACACTCCCGTTTGGACTGGATATCCACTCGCGATTGCTCGAGAGTGTTGTCAGCTGGCGTCAGAAAGGCCCCGCAGTGGCGCAGAAGATTCTCGCCACTGCGATCAGTATGGCCGGGGATGAGCACTACATAAGCCCGTTTGCCGAACTCAGGAGCGAGCTGCAGGAATTGTTGGAAAAAACCTGGCAGCAGATGCCGGACACCCCTTTCACCGAATCGGTGGGAAGGCTCTACGGGTTATCGGATATGAGAGAGCAGGCGCCCCTGGCCGAGCCCATCAGCGACCGGGAGCAGGGTGTGCTGGAGCTCATCGCCCAGGGTTTGTCGAACCAGGACATTGCCGACCGCCTGCACATCTCCCTGCACACGGTCAAAACCCATGCCCGCCGTATCAATGCCAAGCTTGAGGTGAAGTCGCGTACCCAGGCGATTGTCCGCGCCCGGGAGCTTGGGCTGCTGTAATGATCAGGCGGGTTGTTTCAGTTCGTCGATCCGGGCGTCCTTCTCGGCCCACAGCTCACCAACCCAGCGCTGGAAATCAACGCGGACTTCGCGGTCGTTCTGGTAATCCATGCCCAGGAACCGCTGTGGAATTTCCCGGGTCTGTATATCAATGACAATCTTCCGCACTCGCCCACACAGGTAGTCCCAGATACCGCACCTGCCCTCCGGATACACGATCGTTACGTCCAGCATGGTATGCAGGGACTCACCCATAGCCTCCAGCACAAAAGCGGTGCCGCCGGCACGGGGTTTGAGCAGGTTTCTGTAGGGTGAGTTCTGGCTCTTGTGTTTCGCGGGTGTCAGCCGGGTACCTTCCATGAAATTGAAGATGGTTACCGGGGTATAACGGAATTTTTCACAGGCTGCCCGAGTGGTTTCCACATCCCTGCCTTTCAGTTCCGGGCGCCGGGCAATCTGTTCCTTGGTGTGCCGCTGCATGAACGGAAAGTCCAGCGCCCACCAGGCGATACCCAGAAAGGGCACCCAGATCAACTGCTGCTTCAGGAAAAACTTGAGCAGCGGAATACGGCTGTTCAGCACATGCTGGATAGCCGGAATGTCGGCCCAGCTCTGATGGTTACAAGTCACAAAATACCAGTGTTCCCGGCTCAGGTCCCCGACCCCGCGGACGTCCCACTCGATATCATGAAGCACATCGGCCAGCACGTTGTTGAAGCCGATCCATAGCCAGGCAATGCGATTGAGAACGATGGTGCACCCCTTGCGGATGGGGGGAGCCGGAATCACCAGTTTGATAATCGCAAAGATCATCAGGATCGGAAAAAGCCACAGGGTGTTCAGCAGCACAAGCACAATTGCAAGCACACCTTTGACCGGTGCAGGCAAAAAACTGAGCATTGTCAGACGTCTCCGGAATACAGGTATGGGCCATTATCGGGCGGCAGTTTTACCCTTCGCCGCCGGTTGCATCATCCTGACTGTCAGTCAGCAGGGCTTCTTCATTGCTGGCTGAGGCAAGCTTCAGCAACTGTTGCTGACTACTGTCCCGGACGCTGCGAAACTTCTCGTCGTAGTAGCTCAGGTTGTTGTAGCGGATCATGTTTCTGATTTCTTTCACGTATTCCTCGCCGCGCTCGGAATAGTCCAGCAGACCGGCGGCGAGGCTTGAGCCGCTGGCGTCATCCCCGGAGCTGCGAGCCTTGAGGCGAACGTCGCGAAGCGTCTGGTAGGCGGGGTGACGATTCAGGTTCTGGATGTAGGAGCGTACCGAGAGATACGGTGAGTCGAAATCGGCCACCTCGTGGCTGGCACCGTCAACCCGGCTTTGAGGCACGATGCCGCAGCCTTTCGAGAAGCACCACTGACCGAACAGGTTGTTACCCCGGCGGGCAAAGCGGGAAGTGCCCCAGGCGGACTCATTCGCGGCCTGAGCCATGATCAGTGAAGGTGGAATCACATCCAGGCGGTTCTCCAGGCGCCGGAACATGTCCGCACTGCCGGGTTCTTCGTCCACCCTCAAACGCTCTGCCTGGTTTTTCAGCCAGGTGAGCTCGGACTTGCTGAGCTCGTCCTTGTCGGAAAGACTCTGCAAATAGGCTCGCTCGATAAGAATGCGGGAGTTTGCCAGCACGATGCGTGGGTAGAGAAACGAGAAGAATGCCGCTTTCTTTTCGGTGGTATCGCTATAGCTGGAAAAATCCGGCAGGTCAGCCCTGGACCAGCGGGGCAGGGGTGGCAACTGGGCCAGCGCAACGTCATCGGTTTCATCCCTGTCCCGGTCAAGATCGGGGTCCGGTGTGTGCAAAGCTCCCCACAAGCCAAAAATCACCATCGGAAAAACCAGCAACAACGCCCGGATACCAGAAGACATAAGACCTCACGTTACAATCGATATGGCAGAAATTATAACAGGTTATACGGCCACGTCGCCCGTGTGGTTTGGTGTCGGTCAGTCCGGCAGGCGTGTGGCCATCACCAGGCCTATGACTTCCTCGTCGCCGTCCGTGTCGCGTAGTTGCAGGAAGAACTGATCCCGGTCACCGGTAAAGAATCCGCCCATAGTCAGGGTGCCGCCGGTGAAGGCTGCTGTCCCATCATTGTTCGCATTCCAGGTGAGAGAAATCTCTTCCGGTACCCGGGCCTGTGGAACGGATACGGTTTCCGCATCCACTTCGTGGGTAACATCCAGTCTCCGGCCCTCAAGGCGGGCGGTGCTTGCAGATTCGATGACCAGCAGGGCGTTATCGAAATGGGCCAGCCGGTTGCTGGACTGGGACATACCCAGGCTTGCACCTTGCAACCGGTAGCTACCGCTAGTGGGTGGCGAAACATTAGCCTGCTCGGCAGCCACCAAGAGGCCATCGCCGATGGCATTGGTGTCCAGGTTGAAGCCCAGGAGTGTGCCATCCGGGGTGGAAGCACCGATGGCGATGTCGGGCACTTCATCCAGACCCGAGGCGGTGTTCCTGTCCAGGTTCAGCCGACCATTGCTGACGATCACGTTGCCTTCGTTGGGGTCGTAAACCCGTGACGGGCGCTCACTGATCACCCAACTGGCATCGCGGGTTCCGGGAGCCAGGGTGACGGTTCCGGTATTGTCCCGACGAAGCGTGGTGGTGGTTGCGGTCTGGGTAACGTTCTGGCCACTGATTTGCCAGTTTCCGACTCCGCTTTCCACCACCATGGGCTGGTTCTCGTCGCCCATGCGGGTGGTCAGGTAAACCACGTTATAATCCTTGCCGTCCAGAACCGCCTGCCGGTCAAACCCTTCTTCCCGCAGCAGATTCAGCTCGAACACCGAGAGATAATGGTCTTCCAGAGTGCGCTCCCGCTTCAGCTCACCGCCTTCGGAACGCAATTCAATGGCCTTCCCCGCTGTGAAATAACCGCTGAGCACCCGGTCAGGCTGGTCAGTGCCGCCGCCTGCATAGGCGTCCAGATGATAGGGGTTGCGGGTCCAGCCGATGATTTCCGAGCTGCCGCGCCCGGTGATGCTCTGGAACAGGGCGCGGCCGGCCAGCAGGCGAATGTCATCCTTGAGGGTTGCAGCGCCGGGGGACGAGGAGTGGGTATTCAGCTCCCAGTCGGCGCGGTCGAAAAATGCATTGTCGTTCCGGTGGGCCAGTGTTTTGCGGTCATAGGGGATATCGCTGGCCAGGGAGGTAACCTTGATATTGAAGGCATCGAAGGACGTCAGGGTCAGGCCGGGATAGACATAGCCGGTGCCGTTCTGGTCCGTGACCGTCTCCTCACGCGCGAGACGCACGCCCCATTGGCCGGAGCCGGAAAGGGCTGATTCCCGGAAAGTCTGGCCCAGTTCCACACCCCAGAACACCGAGTGGTAATCCGCAGAGCTGGCTTCGATCTTGCCCGAGGAATCCTCCCCAAGCAGCGCCAGGTCCGCCATGGAAGACACATAGCCGGCAAAGTCTCCCCGTTCTTCCAGTAGCGTTAATGCCCCCTGAGCCCCCAGGTTGCCGGGAATATTAATCTCGAAATCGTGTACCTGATCGGCGAGGGTGGACCACACATACTTGTTCAGACACAGGGTGCTGTTGGTGTCATTCACACAGTCCATTATTCGGGAAAATTCACCGGAGGTATACGCGCCCAGCGCATTGGCCACCAGGTATTCCGAGAACGGATTGACCTTGACGTCCCGGTCCGCATCGGCAGCCAGGGCCCGCAAGCGGGTGTTGCCGTAGGTGGCCTCGATGATCACGTCGGGGCCCAGGGGCAGGCCGTCTTCAAAGGCAATCACAGTGCGCCCGGTGTCTTCCGTGCGGGAGCGGGTGTCGACAGAAGCGAGGTTGCGGAGCGACTGGTCAGTCCGGTAAACGTTGACGGTGTCCGGCTCGACGATCCTGAGATTACGACGGGTGGTCTCACCATCCGGTGCCACGGATTCCGGCACTTCCATGGTTACCCTGACCTCATTGCGCTCCAGGCCAGAGGTGTTGCTGGAATCGCCGGTGGTGCCGGAGGTGAAATCGTCGTTGGCATTCTTGGCCGGGGGAAAGCTGTTTCCCCTGTCTCTTGCATCATCGATGGCATCATCACCGCCGCCGCAACCGGTGCTGAGTGCCAGTACGGAAGCTGCTGACAAGGCCAAAAGGGCCCGCCCGGTTGTCTGTAAAAAGAGGTTGTCCATACCAGATAAACCATTCCCGAAGCGTGAGCGGGAAGTTTACCAAGTTGGCAAAGGGCAAAGAGTGAGGCAGGGCACGATTTCGGGGGTGTTAACCCCGCCGGTCGGGTAACCGGCGGAGTGGGCTGTCAGGTGGTCAGGGGCGAATCAGAAGAAGATCTTCATGCCGGCCAGTACACCTTCGTCCAGGTTGAGGTCGCCACGGCCCTCAAAGTTGGTATTGAGATAGCGGTAGCCGGCAAAGAGCTCGGCGTTACGAATAACGCGGTAGCTGGCCCGCAGCTCCAGGCTGGTCAGGTCGTCGGAATCACCGAACGACAGAATACTCGGCGCGTAATGAAGCCCGCCGGTAAACGACAGCCCCGGCACGTCGGGAATATTCACAGTGGCGAACCCGCCGAGGGCAACCGCACCGCCGTCCGCAGGATCATCTTCCCAGCCGATGGCGCGCACACCAATGCCGGCGGTGGTAGGCAGGTTGCCGAGCGCCGTACGGCCCTGGGCGTGGAAGTCCACATTGCCAATATGGCGGCTGCCTTCGTGATAGGTGTAGCCGGTACCCACCTGGATGTCAGAATTGGTGTCGAAAAAGTTGACTTGGCCCTTCACGGAGTCGTTGGTCAGGCTCAGATCCGCATCGGCAGCGAAGACAGGGGCTGCCGCAAGGGACAGAACGATAAAAGGAATACGGGACGCTTTCATTCTTCTACCTTCTCATTGATTGAATGTAACCGGATCGGGTTTCATTTGGCCGAATGGTAACGGGCTGGCACGGGGGCCTCAACTTAAAATGGGTTAAGGGGCAATTAATAGGGGCCCTCAGTGATTGGATACATCGTCACCCTGGTCAAGGTCGTCCGGTGAGACGTTTTCGGCTGGCACGCGGTACTCTTCGTTGGCCCAGGCGCCAAGATCAATCAGCTTACAGCGTTCTGAGCAGAAAGGGCGAAAAGGATTATTCTCATTCCATTCCACGGACTTCTTACAGGTGGGGCATTCTACGTTCATGGTGACCTTGTATTCACGGTGTTGAGGGTATTGAGGGCATTAAGAGCAATCAGGTGGATGCGGACGCCTTGCAGTATTGTTCCAGAACCGCCCGTAGCATTTCAATATTGACAGGCTTGGCAACAAAGGAATCCATGCCGGCCTCGCGGCAGCGCTCCTCGTCCTTCTCCATGGCACTGGCTGTCAAAGCCACCACCGGTACCGGGGTACGGTTATGGTCTTTCTCCCATCGGCGCAGGCGCCGTGTGGCTTCGAACCCATCCACCTTGGGCATGAGGCAGTCCATAAAAATCAGGTCAAAGGGGTGCCACTGCCACAGGCTGGACGCCGCCTCGCCATCATTGGCCGTCATCACATCACAGCCGAGCTTTTCCAGCAGCCGTCGTGTGAGGGTTCGGTTGACCGGATTGTCCTCTACCAGCAGCACCTTCATGCGGCCACAGGGCAGCTCCTGGCGGCGGGTGTTGTCACTGACAGCCTGCAGGGAAAAACGGGTCAGGAACCGGCGTTCGTCCTTCGCAGCATCTGCAAACAACTGATGTAGGATTGGCGTCAGGCACGACTCGCGCAGAGACTTGCTCAGAAACGCATCGGCACCGGCCTGGCGGAAATGTTCCGCGTCGCCCCGTTGGGGGTTGGACGACAGAATCATCAGCCGGGTGTGGCTCCACTCCGGATTGCTGCGTATCTGGCGGCACAGCAGGTCGCTGTCCATATCCGGCACAAACCCGTCCAGTGCAATGGCATCAAAGGGTTCGTCGTTGTCGGAGGCCAGACGCAGTGAGGTCAGTGCCTCGCCGGCGGACTTCACCGCTTCGATATCCAGCTCGTACCGCGACAGCATCTCCAGGGTAATCTTGCGGGACAGCTCATAGGAGTCCACCACCAGAATACGCTTGCCACGGATCATGCTGGTATCTGGCCGGCTGCGAGAGGCACTTTCTGCTGCCACCGGCAATGTCAGCTCCATCCAGAATGTGGAGCCATCCCCGGGTTTGCTCTCCAGGTCCAGGGAGCCACTCATCAGATGAACCAGCTGGCGGCAGATGGTCAACCCCAGGCCTGCCCCCGGAAGCTGGCGCTGGAAACGCTGGCCCAGCTGAACATAAGGCTCATACACCAGTGGAATGTCCTCCGGGTTGATGCCGACTCCGGTATCCTCCACCGCTATGCGCAGCCGCACGTTGTCATCCCGACGGCCCAGCACTTCAATGCTGATCAGCACATGGCCGGAGTCAGTGAACTTGATGGCATTGGATGTCAGGTTCAGCAGAATCTGCCGCAACCGCACCGGATCGCCCCTGAGCGCCCAGGGCAAGTTCTCGTCAATGCGCAGCTCCAGGGCCAGGCCTTTCTCCCGTGCGCGGGCGCCCAGCATATGTACCAGATCATTCAGGGTATCCCGCAGATCAAAGGGAATATCCTCCAGCACCAGTTTGCCGGCTTCCATGCTGGAGATATCCAGCAGGTCATTGATGATGGACGAAAGGCTCTCTGAGGCATTCAGCAGGGTATGAACATACTCCCGCTGTTCCTGATCCATGGGCGTGTCTGACAGCAGATTGGCGTAGCCCAGGACCGACTGCAACGGAATCCGCAGTTCATGGCTGACATTGGCGAGGAACTGGTTCTTGGCGTGGTTGGCCCGCACCGCTTCGTCCCGCTCATCCTGGGACTGAATCGAGGTCTGGCGCAGTGACTGGGTATCTTCCAGCAACTGCAGGCGCATGGTGTTGAGGGCCTGTTCCAGTTCGCTGAGCTCATCCCCGCGCCTGGGTGGCTTACGGCGAAGCTGCAGAGGTTCAATCAGCGCATCCAGATTCAGCCGGGAGGCATAATCGGCAATGGTTTCCAGGTGCCGTGACAGGGTAAGCCGCACAATAATCAGCAACCCCAGAGTGCCAAGCATCACGATCATAGACTGGAACAGCAGCGTCAGCAGAGCTCGATCCATCAGCTCGTTATGGACCGTCTCTAACGACGAGGTCACCGTCAATGTGCCCACGGCTTCGGGGTTGTCGAAAGACGCGCGGTTAAAAACCAGAGGGAAAGACTGGCTGATCACCCGGCCATCGGGATAGGTACCGGTGCTGAACTCCTCGCCACTAACGGTGACGACACGGGCATACTGGATAGCCGGAATGGCGCGCATATCGTCCAGGCTGTTGGCCACCTCGCTGTAGTTCAGCAACCACAGATTATTGCTCATGGCGCCGGACACCAGTTCAGCCGCACGAACCTGAGTATTACGCAGATCCTCCGTACGGCGCTCCAGCTCGCCAATCATCTGCACGCCCGTTGCTGCCAGCGATAGAATAAGGCTGAACAACAGAACATAAACCAGCAGCCTGGCAGCCAGTGGCCGTACACCTATTCGTCTGAATAACCGGATCGGAGGCAAGGCACGCGTTCCCTGTGTCGAAAAAACAACCGATCTGCAGTTTAACAGACAGTCAGCACTTCGACACGTTCCTGTGAATCGGCATGGACAAAGCGGAAACGTACATTCAGATCGTACAAATGCGCCCCGTAAATCCTCTCCTCATCCCGCCCCCGCCGAAACGACGGCCGCGGATCGTAACTCACCACATCCTCAATCAGCCCCCGCAGATCCGGATACTGCTCCGCCGGCAACCCCGCAAGCTGCTCCTCCGCCTCCGCGAGAAACACCACCGGCATCCGCTCCGTCGGCGCCGAATCCGCCCACCCAAGAGACGCCTCCGGCACCGAATCCGCAAACGGCAGGTACGGCTTGATATCCAGAATCGGCGTACCGTCAATCAGATCATGATCACTGATCCGCAACACCAACCGCCCGTTATCATCCCTGCCAAGCCCCTCATTCCGAACCACCGACAGCCCCAGACTGTTAGGCCGAAACGGCGACCGACTGGCAAACACCCCGATCTTTTTATTACCCCCCAACCGCGGAGGCCGAACCACCGGCCGCCACTCCGCCCGAACCGCCTCATGAAACTGAAACGTCAGCCACAGATGACTCGCCGTCTCCAACCCCCGAAACGCATCCTCCCGATCAAACGGCGGCTGGATCACCAGGTCGGCATGGGCAAACCGGGTCAACCCAGGCTGTCGGGGCACACCAAACTTGTCACGGAAGCAGGAGCGGGTAAGGGCAATGGGTGTGAGCGTTAACGCATCAATAGCAGGACGAGATGGATGGCGACTCATATTTTTAGACAACTCCGAGGTAGAGATTCAGACGGGAGCTCGGTCAGGAAATAGCAGAATCGAAACTCAAAGGCCCATCAGTAGGGCCGCTCAATGCTGCCAGAAAAATACAACTCGATCCGCAAAATCAACGAAGCCCGATCCTTGAAACTCTCATCCCGCGGAAACTCCAGCGCCGGAATAATCTCCCCAAACAACCAGTCACTGTGCAACCGATACCGATAAGTCACATCCGTAAACACCGACGTCGGCCGCCAATTCGGCTGACTCTCACCCAGAATCCCCACCCGCGGATTAAGAGTAGACCGGTTATTCAGCCGCTTATAAAAATTCGCCGTCTGGGAAAGCACGAATTTACGATCATCGTGAACCCACTCAACCTCTGAAGCCACCAGCGTATTCCAGCCATTACCCAGATCACGACCCGCACCGAACCACGACCGCGTGCCCCAGCCGTCCTGGTGGAAATAGTAAACTCGCTGCTCTACCGCCAGCTTCCAGTCCTCGCCCGGCTGCCAACTCTTCTCGGCTTTCGCCCGCCAGAAAGCGTCCGGTGGCAGCCGCAACCGAATACCCACATCGTTACTCAGATTGATTGCATCCCCAACACTGGTCAGATAACGAAGCGCACCGGTAGCCTCGGTTTCAGTGCGCTCATCCGCTGTCAGCTGCCGGCTTCGCCGCCGCTCCGAGAGGGGGATCAGCTCATCGCTCTCACTCTCGATGACCAGCCGAAGCTTTTCCTCAGTGGTCGGAATATCCAGCCGGAACCGCGCCTCCGGATCAAACTGGGCCGGGTCGCCATATTCTGATTCAGTGGCAAATCCCACCCGCAGGTAGCTCTCATTATCCGGCAACGCCTGGTTGCTGCCCGAAAGTGTACGGTCTGCCCATTCACCCAGTGCCTGAACGCGATCGCTGTGGCCGCGCTCCTGGGTCAGCACCCAGTTACTGAATCGCAGCCAATAGGAGTCCCTGGGCTCGGCCCAGTATTCGTCCGGGGAAAAGGTAAAGAACGACGGAGGCAGATTGTCAGGGGCCAGTACATTCTGCACAGCCGGGTCAGGAACAGTAAACAGTCGATCCTGCGCCGTGGAGATACCGGGGAACGCTGCAAGCAAGGCAGCACAAACATGGGGAAAGGTACGGAAAGAACGAACGCTAGCGACCAAAGGCCACCATAAACTGATTGTGTAACTCGTCAACGCGGTGCTCAACCTCAGAAACGGGCCGGCTATTGTCCACCACCTCATCAGCCTTTTGCAGCCGTTGCTCGCGTGGAATCTGTGCATCAATAATTCGCTGAACCTGATCCCTGGCATTGTCGTCCCTGGCCATCGTTCTTTCAATCTGAATATCCACCGGCACATCCACCACAACAACCTTATCGACCAGCTGGTGCTGGTCCGTTTCCAGCAACAACGGTGATACCAGCAGCACATAGGGCAGGGCATAGTCCGAGGGGTGTAGCTGCCGAACCAGTTCCTTGCGAATCACCGGGTGCAACAACCCCTCCAGCCAGGCCCGCTCCTCCGGCGCATCAAACACAACCTGCCGCAATGCCGCCCGATCCAGCCCGCCGTCCGGCAGCAGGATCTCGTTCCCGAAATGCTCCGCAATCTGCTTCAAAGCTGGCGTGCCGGGTTCCACCACCTCACGGGCAACATCGTCGGCGTCCACCCAGTGTACGCCCAGCGCGCCAAACATGCGCGCAACCGTTGATTTGCCGGAGCCGATTCCGCCTGTGAGCCCCACAACCGCCATTAAACCCCCAAATACCCATACCAAGCCGCCAAAATCTCCGCCCCAAACCAAAGGCAAAGCAACCCCGCCGCCGCCAGATACGGCCCGAACGGAATCGGCACCTCACGCCCATGCTTGCGGAACACCATCAAACTGATACCCACAACGGCACCCACCACCGACGACAACAAAATCACCGCCGGTAACAACTGCCATCCGAGCCAGGCGCCCAGCGCCGCCAACAACTTGAAATCACCATGCCCCATGCCCTCTTTGCCAGTCACCAGCTTGAACAACCAGTACACCGACCAGAGCGACAGATAACCCGCTATAGCACCCCAAAAAGCACTATCAATATCGGTCAGTACACCAAAGTAATTCAGCACCAACCCAAGCCACATCAGCGGCAAGGTTATGCTATCCGGCAACAGCTGGGTATCAAAATCAATCACCGTCAACGCAATCAGCGCCCACACCAGCAACAACGCCCACAATGCCGCCTCAGTCGGCCCCATGACAAAAACGGTCACCACCGAAAACAGCGCCGTGACCGCCTCGATAATCGGATAGCGCGGTGAAATACCGGCTTTACAGGCAGCACACTTGCCGCCCAGTACCAGATAACTGATCACCGGAACGTTTTCCCAGGCACGAATTTTGTGGCCACAGGAAGGGCAGGTGGAAGCGGGCTTCGAAAGCGTGATTGGCTCTTCCTCCTTTCTCTGCCCGTCAGGAAGCTCCAGGAACTCCTCACACTGGCAGCGCCAGTCCTGCTGCATCATCTTTGGCAGGCGCAGGATGACCACGTTCAGGAAGCTGCCGATGCAGAGGGAGAAGAGGGTAACTGCGGTGTAAAGAAGCCAGGGGGTGTTTAGGATGGGATCTAGGTATGGCATTACTGGTCCGGATTGGGGAGTTTCAAGAGGGCTTATTGTTGGATTACAGCTTCGCTTAATCCAACCTACGCTGAAGGGATACTATTGAACCGTAGGTCGGATTAGGCCCAACGGGCCGTAATCCGACAAACTGTTGTTCGACAAAACAACCAAACAAATCAAACCACCTGACCCATCTGGAAGATTGGCAGATACATACCGATAATAAGGCCACCCACCAAAACACCAAGAACCACCATAATCATCGGTTCCATCAGCGCAGTCAGGTTATCAACCATGTCGTCAACAACCCCCTCATAGTGGTCAGCAACCTTCTCCAGCATCTCGTCCAGGTTACCGGACTCCTCACCGATAGACGTCAGTTGAACCGCCATAACCGGAAACACACCGGTGGTTTTCATGGAGGCCTGAAGCTGAGTACCACTGGAAACGTCATCCTTGATCTTCATCACGGCATCGCGATAAACCGCATTACCAGTAGCACCGGCAACGGAATCGAGTGCATCCACCAGGGGAACACCAGAAGCGAAGGTGGTTGAGAGTACCCTTCCAAACTTCGCCACAGCAGATTTGTCTAGAATTTCGCCGACAATGGGAAGTTTCAATACATATTTGTCAACTAAATCGGAGAATTTCTGGGACTTCTTCTTGGCCTCCTTGAACAGGAAAACAGAGCCCACGATGCCAAGCAGCACAATAAACCACCACTTCTGCATCCATTCCGATATCCGAATAATGAATTGGGTAAATACGGGCAACTCCGCACCGAAACCTGCGAAGAGGCTCTCGAACTGAGGTACCACTTTTACCAGCAGGATCGCCGTTACAACAATGGCAACTACGATAACCGCAATCGGGTAGGTCATGGCCTTCTTGACTTTTTTCTTGAGAACTTCGGTCTTCTCAAGATACATCGCAATCCGGTCAAGCATCTGCTCCAGCGCACCGGCCTTTTCACCGGAGTCAACCAGGTTACAGTATAGGTCGTCAAAATGCTTGGGATGGCGGCGTAGGGCATTGGCAAAGCTTGTGCCTGAAGCCACATCATTGCGAATCGCCCCAATCAGCTCTTTCAACCCCTGGTTTTCCAAGCCGTCTGTAACTATGTCGAAGCTTTGAACCAGCGGTACGCCAGCCTTCATCATCGTCGCCATCTGCCTTGTAAACATGGCAATATCGAACGGCGTGATCTTCTTGCTGCCGCCGAACAACGGCTTGGGCTTTTTCTTGACCTTGTCCGGCATAATGCCCTGCTTGCGCAACTGGGCCTTAACCAACGCAAGGTTGGTACCGGATACCTCACCCTTCGATTTATTGCCTTTACGATCTCTACCTTCCCAGACGAACGCCTGAAGTTTCTCTGCTTTTGCTGCCATACTTAATCCTTCGTCACGCGGTTGGCTTCCTCAAGGCTGGTCACACCCTCCATCACTTTCTTGAGGGCAGACTGGCGAAGATTCGGGAAGCCTTCGGCCTGTGCCTGCTTTGCAATTTTAATGGAGCTGGCCTCTTCCATAATCATGTTCGCCAGCTCGTCGGTAATCTTGACCACTTCGTAAATCCCGACGCGGCCTTTATATCCTCCATTGCATTTATCACAGCCCTTGGGACGGTACAACGTGAACCCTGTATCAATTTGTTCCTGTGTGAACCCTTCGGCCAAAAGCACGTCCTTGGGGATATCCGCCGCCTGTTTACAGGAATTGCACAGTCTCCGACCCAGTCGCTGGGCAATGATCAGGCTCACAGACGTGGCGATGTTGAACGCCGGTACCCCCATGTTCATCATACGGGTCAGCGTTTCGGCGGCACTGTTGGTGTGTAGGGTAGAAAGCACCAGGTGCCCAGTTTGCGCCGCCTTGATGGCAATGTTGGCGGTTTCCAGGTCCCGAATCTCGCCCACCATGATGATGTCCGGGTCCTGACGCAGGAATGCCCTTAGTGCTTCCGCAAAACCCAGGCCGACCCTATTATTCACGTTGACCTGGTTGACCCCCTCGAAGTTGATTTCAGCCGGGTCTTCCGCAGTAGAAATGTTCCTTTCTGGCGTATTCAGGATATTCAGGCCGGTGTAGAGTGAAACCGTCTTGCCGGAACCGGTGGGGCCGGTAACCAGTATCATGCCCTGTGGTTGCTCCAGGGCGTCCATGTACAGTTTCTTTTGCTCTTCCTCGTAACCCAGGACGTCAATACCCAGCTTTGCCTGGCTAGGGTCCAGAATACGCAGAACAATTTTTTCACCCCACAGGGTTGGGAGCGTGTTCACTCGGAAATCGATCGCCTTGGTTTTGGACAGCTTCATCTTGATCCGGCCGTCCTGAGGTACCCGGCGCTCCGAGATGTCCAACTGTGCCATGATCTTTATACGGGCCGAGATCTTGGGGGCCAGCTTGATGGAAGGGCGGGACATTTCTTTGAGGATGCCATCAGTGCGATAGCGCACCCGGTAGGTCTTTTCGTAAGGCTCAAAGTGCACATCTGATGCGCCACCGCGAATAGCATCAAGCAGCATCTTGTTTACGTATTTAACAATGGGCGCGTCGTCGACATCCGTAGCCGCGACGACAGCATCATCTTCCTGCTCACCGCCTTCTGTCTCCACGCCCTCAAGGTCAGCATCGTCGAGGTCACCCATGGAGCTGTCCTGGGACTCTAGGTATTTATCAATGGCGGCACGGAGTTTGGCGTCGTCTACCAGGATGGCATCTGTACTCAGGCCGGTATTGAACTTGATCTCATCCAGTGCCTGGATATTGGTGGGGTCGGAAACCGCAATAAATAGCCGGTTCCCTCGTTTATAAAGTGGCAACGCGTTGTGCTTGCGGACCAGTTTCTCGTCAACCACCTTCTCCGGCATCATTTCCGGTAGGAAAGAGCTGAGGTCCAGCACTGACACCCCGAACTCCATGGCGGCTGAAAAGGCCAGCCCACTGCTGTTCGCCAGCTCGTTCTGAACAAGGTAAGTAATCAGTGGAATCTTGTTCTGGGAAGCCTGGATAAAGGCCTCTTTCGCGGTGGCCTCATCAAGAAGCCCGTCTTCGACAAATCGCCGGGCAAGGCCTGTCAGCGTCACATTGGAATTGTTAGTAGCCATAAAGGATTTAAGAATGCCGCCTAAGTTGCTGAAAGTTTGCTAGGTGTGAATGAACCAGAGTTTAGATGGATGGAATGGGTTTGGAAAGTAAGCGTTTGTGATGGTGGAGGTGACCAAAAGCGTCACTGGTTGACGGTGGAAGGCACTTCAGGAGTATCTTCGGTGCGTCGGATGATAAGAGATGGTTTGGCCTAGGCTGTTGATAGCATTAAGGAAATTAACAATATATTGCATTTGGCACGCGCTATGCTTAAGACCCTTTAGGCTGCTCCCGTCGGAGTGTGACTGACGAAATTTCGGAGATAAATTATGAAAAAAGTACAACAGGGTTTTACTCTTATCGAACTGATGATCGTTGTGGCGATTATTGGTATTCTGGCGGCGGTTGCTATTCCCGCCTACCAGGACTACACCGCTCGTGCTCAAGTTTCTGAAGGTGTTAGCTTGGCGGGTGGTTTGAAGAGTACCGTTAGTGATATCTGGTCAACCAAAGGCGCTTTGGACGACGCTGATAGTAATACCAACGGTTTGCCAGCAGCTGCGGACGTCAACGGTAGCTACGTAAATGACGTGTCAGTCACAGATGGCTTGATCACAGTTACGATGAAAAGTTCTGATGTTTCCGCTGGTATCCAAAGTGCAACCTTCCTGCTGAGCCCAATTACTGGCAGCGGATCTATGATTTGGACCTGTAAGACAGGCGGTGGTAGCGCTATGGACGCTAAATACCTCCCGTCAAGCTGTCGTTAATAGTTTAGTCTGAAGAACTTTGAAGGGGCACAATTGTGCCCCTTACTTTTTGGTAAATTAAAATGACTGAGCGACAGACAGCCTTACTTATCGGCTTCGGGTCATGGCTGTTGCTTTTGGGGTGTTTCCAGATATACAGTTTCGGCTTCGGTGGGGATTTCATGTTCGATGACTTCCCGAATCTGGAGCCTCTGGGTCACTGGGGTGTGGTCGATTCTTATGAAAAACTCCTTAATTACCTCGGTAGCGGTTTTTCAGGGCCGACAGGTCGCCCCGTTGCTCTCGCCTCCTTCCTGATCGACTCCAATACCTGGCCCGCTGAGCCCTATTCGTTCAAGCGCACTAACGTTCTTCTCCACCTTCTTACTGGGTGCGGTGTTCTGTTATTTTTGATCAGATTCGTGTCGCTAGCCAGACCCGAGGCACGGTCCTCTGGTCGCATTCTGCTGGCCTCCCTCTGCGTCGTCGCACTCTGGCTTCTGCATCCATACTGGGTGTCGACAACCCTGTATGTCATCCAAAGGATGGCAATACTGTCGGCGATGTTCGCCATTTTCAGTTTGTGGTGTTATCTGAACGCTCGGTATGAGGTTGCTAGATACGAACGCTTGAATGGCAAAGCAGTGATATGGATGTTTCTTGCGGGAATGCTCTTTGTTCTGGGCGTTTATTCAAAGGAAAACATCATCATCCTACCCGTATGTGTCCTGGTGCTGGAATTGTCGCTGCAGTGTCAGGCACCGTTAAAAAGCACTGCATGGCGGTGGATCATGGCAATCGGGTGTGTGTTACCTTCCGCCTTGTTGTTAGGCTACCTGATCTATCGGGGGATAAACGGGTGGGATGTGGTCGATGGTCGCCGAGGATTTTCCGTAGGTGATCGCATGCTGGCCGAGGGCAGGGTGCTCTGGATTTATCTCTCCCACATATTTATACCGCAACCTTATACAGGAGGCTTGTATACGCAGGTTGTAGCATTCGGAGACTGGTTCGGTCGGTTCCTCGGAGTACTTGGATGGTCGGCGTTCATCTTTCTCATGGTTGGTGCATGGACTCTGCGGCGCCGCTGGCCACTATTGTTTCCGGGTATAACTCTTTACGTGGTTGGTCACCTGATAGAGTCAACGGTGATTCCGCTTGAGCTTTATTTCGAACACAGAAACTATTTTCCTGGTATTTTTCTAACCTTCATTCCACTTCAATTGGCTTTTTCTAACGGTGTTCCCCGTGCTCTTATATGGATCCTGTCGTTAACGGCGTTACTGGTTTTTGCTGCATTGCTTTGGATGAGAGTCAGTCTATGGGCAGACTATCGCTCATTAGTCGAGGTTTGGGCTGACCAGTCTCCAGGTTCGGTGCGAGCGCAGCTGGAAACATCAAAATTTGCTCTTCAGTCCGGAGATCTGACGAAAGCGTTGGTGTACTTTGACAACGCGAGTGTAGCGGCGCCGGCCGATTTGCGTACAAAACTATGGGGAGTGTTTGTCGGCTGTGCTCTGGAGGGCGAGATTTCCGAGAAGTATGCGGCGGAATTGACTCATCATTTGTCATCGGCTCCGGATAGTGGTGGTATTCTTCAATACCTGACTGTGTTGGTTGAGCAGGTATCTGCCTTTGGATGTCATCGAGTCACCCATCAGCGTGTGGAGGAGTGGCTCCACGCTTACCGGAGTTCAGCGAGGACAAAGAGCAAAACGGACCGACGGGTAGAAATGCTGCTTGGCGTGAACGCGGTTAATGCCGGTTTACCTGGCCAGGCTCTTCAATATTTCAGAGAGGGCGTTTGGGGGCTCCGTTCCGTAAATTCAGGCATCCTTGCAGTATCACATCTTGCAACTGAGTCTTATCTGGATGAAGCTTCCGAACTTCTGGAGGAAGTCAGTGACTCCTATGAAGCTGGGGAGTTGGTAGGGGATGATGTTGACTATACCCGCGAAATTAACAATTTAAGGCAAACCCTCAGCAATGATTAGTTTTTCTGTTGTCATCCCGGCCAAGAACGAAGCCCCCACGATTGAGAAGGTGGTGAGAGCCACTATCAAGCTTCCTGAGTGTAGTGAGGTAATCGTCGTCAATGACGGTTCAAGTGACGATACAGGTAAAATAGCATCAGACGCTGGTGCTCGTGTAATTAGTCACCCATATTCCAAAGGAAACGGAGCCTCAGTGAAAGCCGGAGCCCGTGCAGCTACAGAGGATGTTATTGTATTCATGGATGGTGACGGTCAGCACTTGGCCGAGGATATTCCTCGATTACTGAACAAATTGGCGGATGGCTTTGATCTGGTTGTGGGCGCCCGGCAGTCTGGTTCGCAGGCAAGCATAGGAAGGGGAGTGGCAAATAAGTTCTATAATCGCCTTGCCAGCTATATGACAGGCCACAAGGTTGAAGATCTTACCTCAGGATTCAGAGCAGTGCGAAGGAAGAAATTCCTGGAATTTTTGAACCTTCTTCCGAATGGGTTTTCCTATCCAACGACATCAACGATGGCGTTTTTCAGGGCTGGATATAGCGTGGGGTACCTGGCAATCCATGCCTCGAAGCGAGTAGGGAAAAGCCATATAAGGCCGATTCAGGATGGGGTTCGATTCCTGCTGATCATTTTCAAAATCGGCACGTTATACTCTCCGCTAAAGATGTTTTTGCCGATTGCCTTGGTCTTGTTCATGTTGGGGTCGGGATATTACGGGTATACGTTCCACTATTTTGGAAGATTTACCAACATGAGTGCCTTGCTTTTCACAACGTCACTTATTGTATTTTTGGTTGGATTGGTTTCGGAACAAATCACCGCGCTGATGTACTCTGGCGGTGACAAAGATATAGATAAAGATCATAAAGGCTGAACCTTTGGTTTGTCCTACCTGCAATCATTCTGATTACCTCTCCCTCTCCTGGTTTATTGTATGATCCATATTTTCATCGGTACCAAGGCACAACTTATAAAAATGGCACCGATCATGAAGGCGCTCCGGGAGCGAGATATCCCCTATAACTTTATTCACTCAGGTCAGCATCAGGAAACCATGAGTGACATTCTCGAGGATTTCGGGCTTCCCGGACCGGATTCATATATTGTGGATGGTCCAGATATAAAAGTTAAAGCTCAAGTTCCAAAATGGATCCACCTTTGTGAAAAGCGTACCAGGCGCTCATCGGACTGCTGGGTCGGTCGTAGCAAGCGTTGTAGTGATATTGTGTTGGTCCACGGTGATACTCTCTCTACTCTGGTGGGGGCTTTGGCAGCAAAACGAATGGGCTTCAAGTGTGGCCACATAGAGAGTGGGCTCAGGTCTTTCAACATCTTCCATCCGTTCCCGGAGGAGTTGGTGCGGCTAATGACTTTCAGGCTGGCGGATGTGCTGTATTGTCCCGATGATGCTTCGATCAGCAATGTTGCTTCATACGGTAAGAGGGTCGTTCATACGCATGGTAATACCATGCTTGATGCCACACGTCTTGCTGTCACAATGAGTCGTCATTCTGATCGCTCTGACTATGGCATTGCTTCAATTCACAGGTACGAGAATATTTTTCACGCTGAGCGCTTCAGGTGGATTGTAGAAGCGGTCATTGAGATTTCGCGTAATCACAAAATTCTTTTTATTATGCATCCGCCGACTGAGCAGCGGCTTAGAAGTAACGGGCTATATGAACGTCTTGATGCAGAGCCGGGAATCGAACTTCGAAAGCGATTGAGTTACTTTGAGTTTGCAGGTTTTTTGGCTCAGGCGAAATTCCTGATCACAGACGGTGGCAGTAATCAGGAAGAAAGTAGTTATCTGGGACTACCGTGCCTCGTAATGCGAAAAGGTACTGAGCGCAGAGAAGGCATCGGTAAAAATGTTGTACTCTCGAACTACTCAAAGGAAATAGTTCGAGATTTTTTTGCAAAGCTGGAAAATTATCGCACACCTATTTCCCTGAGTCATACAAGCCCATCTGAAATTATTGTTAACGATTTAAGGCCTTACTACTAATGTGTCTTGGTCTCGCCATGTCATGGCAAACCTGAATTGCCCGGTTCTTCCAAGTATGTTTATCCCGAAGCTCCATCAACTCTGCTCTTTTGGCCTTAATTAGCTCAGGCTGTTCTGCAAGTCCTTGAAGAAATTCAGCAACGTCCTCTATTTTTCTGACCCAGCCAAGGCCTTCTGACTCCACTATCCGGGCGGTTTCACCACCAGAGGTGCACAAGATGGGTAGTCCGAAACCAATTGATTCATAAATCTTGATAGGTACCGAGAAGTCGAGATAGCTGCCCTGGCTTCGAACAACAGCAAACAGATCACTCACGGCATACAGCGAATCAAGTTCCTTGCCAGAGCAGTGCACAACATCGATCCTGTCTGTGATAAAGGGCCTATATAACTCGCTGACTCTATTCCATTCCTTTTTTCGACAACATATCGTTAACGATGTGTGTGCCTTTGTTTTCTGAATGGCCGCAAGCAAAGGTCGCAGGTCGTATGTGGGCGGCTCAATACCCCCTACGTAGAACAACTTTAGCGCACCAGCACACTGAGGTACGTTATCGGTGTCTGATATCTCGGCGCCTGGCGGCAGGTATCTGACGTTTGGGAATCTGTTCATCCAGGGCAATACAGTACCCATGGCCGCTGAGGGAAGGTAAAGCGTATCGAGGTATCTTGTATGCTGCCACCAGTCGTACCAATAGAGGGGGATAGTTACCATGCGACCCCACCAGGGGAGCATTTCCCTGTAAGATTTGTCTCGCCAGTAGACATCCCTGTTAAACATTGATACCGGTACCCCGTGCCTATTGCAGAACGCCAGAAAGCTATGGTCAAGAAGCGGGTGCAAAGGCAGGCGGTGAGCTTCAGACATTGCAAATGGGATGGTCAGGTTCTCGGAATAGACAAAATCGAACCTCTCACCGTTACGTATGCGTAATCTGGTGTGTTGCATGATCTCAGAACGAGTGCGGGCATCACCGGTGACTTCAATTACGGTGGCTCCCAACTCTTGGAAAGCCTTAAGCATTTTATAGGGGCGGACCTGGCTTCCCGAGAGACCATTCTCCGTAATAGGTCGAGGATGATGGTAAATGACCTTGAGCTTAGAATGATCTGTCGGCATGAAGTCCCTTAGCTGCGGCATACGTCAGGTAAGTAGAGTGCCTCAACGGTTGTACCCGCAGCGGATGAGCAATATACAGCCAGTCCTGTACTCGATCCAATAAACTTAAATATTAGTTTATTGGTCGCACTGCTACCTGTTGAGCCGCCTATATCCTTTATTGTTACACCGAGAGTCACTTCGTTCGGAGTTCCCGGGCTGCTGCTGGAGTTTGCGCTAATAACGATGGGCAAGCCCGCCAAGTTATTGCGCAGAGTTGTCAAAAGCGACGACCCAGTGTCGGGCATAGTACCTTTGCTGGTGTAATGGTCAAGTATTGCAGGCTTTGCCGCCGTGATTGCTTCCACAGGTTCAGTCAGCTTGGCGCGAATAACGTAGGACTGATAAGTAGGAATGGCTGTAGCCGCCAGAATACCGATAATCGCTACAACGATCATCAACTCAATCAGAGTAAAACCTTTGTTCAAGCTCACCTCAAATACTCCGGAACTCACAGTAATGCCTGGACTTAAGCAGGTACTGTGCCATCGCTAAGTATTTGACAGGACTTGGGCTATCAATGGATATGCAAGCAACACTGACGCATAAGGGCAGATTTTGTTGCTTAAGTTATGACATTTTTTGTCTGCTAGGAAGTGCGCAAGGGATGAGGTCAAACCTCCACCTCATCAAACAACTCCGCCACCTCAACATCCCACCCAAACTTGTCCCTAATCCGCTTTCTCATTACATCACTAGCCACAATCTCACCATGAGTAATGTAAACCTTCTCAGGCTTCAATGTCCCAGCCTCAAGCCACTGCAGAATTTCCTCATAATCCCCATGAGCCGACAGCGAATCGAGGTTATGCACCTCGGCCTTCACAGGCCAGTACTCGCCATGAATTTTCACCGATTCCGCTCCGTTCACCAGCGCATCCCCACGGGTACCTGGCGCCTGGAAGCCAGCAAACACTATGCTGTTACGCGGATTGGGCAGCAGCGTCTTCAAATGGTGTAGCACACGACCACCGCTGGCCATGCCGCTGGCAGAGATGATAATACAGGGATAACGCACGCTGTTGAGTTCGATGGACTCATCCACAGTGCGAACAAACTCAGTGTTGTCGTCGATCATTCCGCACTGGCCAGCACTGAGCTTGTGTTCCTTGTGATGTCTGGAAAAGATCTCGGTGGCCTTTATCGCCATGGGGCTGTTCAGGTACACCGGCATTTTCGGTATGCGGCCTTCGCCCATAATCTTGTGGATCAGATACAGCAGCATCTGTGCGCGGCCCACAGCAAAGGAGGGCAAAAGCACGATACCGCCGCGCCCCGCGGTTTTGGTGATAATGTCAGCCAGTTCCGATTCCGGGTCGCTTTGTGCGTGCAACCGGTCCCCATAGGTGGATTCACACACCAGCACATCCGCCTTGGTGATAGGCTCCGGCGCCCGCATGATCACATCGTCCTGCCGGCCCACGTCGCCGCTGAATACGACCGTGCGGTCGCTTTCCCGGTGATGGACGTGCACACAGGATGACCCCAGAATATGCCCGGCCGGAGTGAAGGACACCTCCATCCCTTTAACCGGTTCGAATCGCTCATGGAAATGCAGGGATTCGAAGTGCTTCAAGGCTTCGTGGGCATCCTTGACGGTAAACAGTGGTTCGGGCTTGTCGTGTTTGGAAAATCCTTTGCGGAAGGCGTATTTGGCGTCTTCTTCCTGCAGGTAGCCGGCATCGGGCAGCAAAACCTTGCACAGCTCATGGGTAGCCTTGGTGCAGTATATCTTGCCATTGAAGCCGTTTTTCACCAGCGCGGGCAGGTAGCCGGTATGGTCGATATGGGCATGGGTCAGAACCACCGCATTGATAGACGAAGGCTCCACGGGAAACTTCGCCCAGTTGCGTTTGCGCAGGTTCTTCACGCCCTGGTACATGCCACAGTCCACCAGCAGCCGGTGTTTCTCGTCCGACAGCAGATAGCGTGAACCGGTTACCGTGCCTGCAGCGCCAAGGAATTTCAGCTTCATGAAGTCATCCTTGCATTAGTTTTGATGTGTTGTGCCACTATCGCCCATAATAGCGCAAAAGTTATTGATCTGACGCAGGAAGCCAACCCCCATGCACTACAGCTCCATCCTCCCGGACGTTCTCAAAATCGCCGATGCCGCCAGTGAAAAAGTCCTCAGCATCTACATGACGGACTTCAAAGTGGACTATAAAGCTGACGAGTCGCCGATTACCGCAGCAGACGTTGCCAGCCATCGGGTGATTGTGGCGGGCCTGCGCAACCTCAGTCACGATATCCCCGTGCTATCAGAAGAGGGCGCCGAAATTCCCTGGAGCGAGCGTAAACAGTGGCACCGGTTCTGGTTGATTGACCCTGTCGACGGCACAAAGGATTTCACCCAACGCACCGGCGAGTTCACCGTTAACATCGCTCTGATTGAAAACGGCGAGCCTATTCTGGGCGTCGTGACGGCTCCGGCGCTCAAGGAAGCCTACTGGGGCCTGAAAGGCGAGGGCGCCTACAAGCGAGACCGCACCGGGCGGGTGCATCGCATCAGTGTGGCGACGCCAGGTGAGACCAAGCGCATTGTCGCCAGCAAGAATCACCTCAATGAAGAAACCAGAGCCTTTATCGACAAGCTCGGCGCTCACGAACTAGTGCAGGCGGGCAGTTCCCTCAAATTCTGCAAAATCGCCGAAGGCCATGCGGATATCTATCCCCGTCTGGGGCCCACCTGCGAGTGGGATACCGGTGCGGCCCATGCCGTGTTGTCGGCTGCAGGCGGCAAGGTGGAAACGCTGGATGGCGAGCCACTAAAGTATGGCAAGGAGGACGTGCTGAACCCGTTCTTTGTGGCCGCTGGCAACTGTTATAAATGAACGAGAGAGTCTGGATCGTGACATAGGCGGTGTTCTCGTTGCCTTGCCGGGTTTGGGGTTACATTCTCCGGACTGATCGTTATAATCACCCAGGCTCAGGATGAGCCGTTTGTTGATTGACTCACATTCCAGACCTCTTCAGGGATCGAAGACATGCCCCAGGCAACCGGACTGCAGTTCACGGCCACCCTTGGCCAACTCCCCAAAGACCTGTTCGCGGTCGTCCGCTTTGAACTGACCGAAACCCTTTCGACGCTATGCCATTGCAAGCTGGAACTGGCCAGTACCTCGCCGATTATTGCCGCTGAGGAAGTGCTGGAGCAGCCCGTGGAGCTGGTGGTCTGGCAGGACGGCGTGCCCCTGCGGCGCTTCCACGGTGTGATCAACGAATTCGCCCGGGCCGACTCCGGCCACCGCCGCACCCGCTACGAGGTCACCGTCCAGCCCCCACTGTGGCGCCTGGGTATGATGCACAACAGCCGCATCTTCCAGACCCAGGCCACCGACGCCATCGTGCGCACCCTGTTGGAAGAGCGGGGCATCATCGACACGGTGTTTGATCTGAAACGCCCCCCCGAAGAGCGGGAATACTGCGTCCAGCACCGGGAAAGCGACCTGGCCTTTGTCGAGCGATTAGCTGCCGAAGAAGGCTGGCATTACCGATTTAATCACGGTGATGTGAATGGCGAAGAACCACCCGCCCTGACCATCGCAGACCACCACGGCGACGCCCCCAGGCTCGACCCGGTGGAATACAACGGCAAGGCCGGTGGTAGCAGCCGCCAGAGCGCCGTCTTCCAGTTCAGCTACCGGGAACGCATCAAAGCCGCCTCCGTGGCCATGAAGGACTACACCTTCAAGAACCCGGCTTACGCGTTAATGCACGAACACCAGGCCGATAAGCTGGATGCCCAGCGCGAAGACTACCAGCACTACGACTACCCCGGCCGCTTCAAGGCCGACGCCAGCGGCCAGCCCTTCACCGAAAAACGCCTAGATTCCCTCAGGAACGACGCCACCACCGCCAACGGCCAGAGCAACCGCCCCGACTTCACCGTGGGCGCCAAAGTCGAGCTCACCGAACACGACAACCAGACCCTGAACCGGGAGTGGCTGTTCACCAGCATCACCCACACCGGCAACCAGCCCCAGGCTCTGGAAGAGGAGAGCGGCGGTGGTGGCACCACCTACCACAACGCCTTTAACGCCATTCCCGCGGACCGCACCTGGCGGCCACAGATCAACCACCGTCCACTGATGGACGGCCCCCAGATCGCCATTGTCACCGGCCCGGAAGGCGAAGAGATTCACTGCGATGAACACGGCAGGGTAAAAGTAAGGTTTCCCTGGGATCGATACTCCAAGAACGACGAACACAGCAGCGCCTGGCTGCGAGTCAGCCAGGGCTGGGCTGGCGGCCAGTACGGCTTCATGGCACTCCCGAGAATCGGCAACGAAGTCATCGTTTCTTTCCTCGATGGCGACCCGGACCAGCCCATTATTACCGGTAGAACCTACCACGCCACCAACACACCGCCGTACGCGCTGCCGGAACACAAGACACGCACCACCCTCAAAACCCAGACCCACAAGGGCGAGGGCAGTAACGAACTGAGGTTTGAAGACGAAGCCGACAAAGAACAGATCTACATCCACGCTCAGAAAGACCTGGATCTGCTGACGGGAAATAACCGCACCGAGGTCATCAAAAATGACAGCCACCGAACGGTGGAGAGCAACCAGTTCAGTCACATCAGGGGCAATGACCACGCCACGGTTGATGGCGAGAAGCGGGAACAAACCGGAAAGGACCACAGCTTCAATGTCACCGGCACTCTGCACCTGAAAGCTGGCACTGCGTGGCTCAGCGACTCCGGTACCGAACTGCACATCAAGTCCGGACAGAAAGCCGTTATCGAAGCCGGTGCGGAAATCACCCTCAAAGCTGGCGGCAGCTTTGTGAAGATTGATCCCAGTGGCGTTGCTATGGGTGGGGCCGCCATCAAGCTCAATGCGGGGGGCTCGCCGGGTAAGGGGAGTGGGCAGAAGGTTCAGGTGCCGGAGAGGCCGGGGCTAGTGGAGGAGAATGGTGGGGCAGTGGCGCCGGTAGAGATTGCGGATGTTGATCAGCGGATGGATGCCAGTGCCTCACCAATCAGCCCGGATGCACTCTTAATGGCCGCGTCTGCTCGAACACCGGCACAGCAAATGTGCAAGAAGAAGATGGATGGGACCTGCGATGTTGTCGACTGCCCCTGCGTTGGATAGACCGAAGTCTTTGTTGGTTTTTGACCAGACTCTCAAGGATTCTCGGGTGGCAACCCGGGAGTGTTGCCTGCTAATCATTGATGCCGCGCGATACGACGAAGGGGATGTGCTCAGACAGATTTACGCCCTGGATGACACTCCGGATTGGTTCTGGCTATTCGACGAAACGCCTTTTGAACAACACAAAAACGCCGGTCCAATTGTTGTTAAGACCACCCTCGATAGTCCGCTTTGTCAGCGTGCCGTATCTCAATGGGGAACTGATGAGGCATTGGCGATCCTGGTGTCAGGGCGTGAACAGGGTTCAGCGCTGACGGGTATTCGCAAAAGCCTGATGATCCATTTCGAAACCTACGGCCCCTGTTTCGTGCGGCCGTATGATGGGCGTTTTCTCGAAGTTCTGAATACATGCCTGCCCGAGGCAGTGGGCAGCCTGATCGGCGAAGACGATCTACTGATCTGGGCCACTAGTTACGGGGAAGGAACGCATTGGTCGAGCGCAAGGGGAGCCAGCACGGAAACGGAGGGGTTGCATGCTTACCAGCCAAGCTCCTTTGAAAGGCTGTTGACCTGGGTAAGTGGTTGGTCCCGATGCATGGCCATCGCGAATCAGCAACACACTGCAAGTCATCGAATCCGGATTATTCGTGAATTGTGGTCTGCTGGCCATAAGTGTCCCGAATCCGATGCCGAGCTAGGCGCGCTGTGGCAACACTCGGAACTGGAATTCCGCGGACTATATGAAAAAGGACTTTAGCAATGTCAGCCATTAAGCCACCACCTTGCACACCGTCGCGCACCTTTTGGCTGGAACTGGTTGGAGAGGAATCCCTGGGCGGGCACCATTACTGTTTGCTGGACCACGAAGCGGAGAACCCTTCTCCAGAGCCAATGGAGCCCTGTGCCGATCACGGTGGGCGAATGGGGCCCATTCTGGCCGGCCATGCAGAAGCACCTGCGCAACGGTCCCTGGTCCTGGAACTCCATGGCGATGAAAAAGTCGTGGTACCTGTGATAGACCGGGAACAGGTTGCGCCTGTAACGCTCCGGCCTCCCCAGAGGAATTTCCAGGACAGCCTGATGGTGGCGGTACATCCCACTGTGTTCTGTGATGCCGGCGAACTGAGCTGCCCACGCCCCATGACTGGTTATGAGGAGAGTGTGGCGGCGCCGCTGCGAACCGGGTGGGTGTACGTCTTTTTCCAAGGGCGCCTGTGGCGCGAACTGTTTGTGGTCACCGCTGAGGAATCGGCGCCATTACTACGGGATACGGACCTGGCACGATTCCGACAGGCCGGCGAGGAAGACAGAAACGAACGGCCTCCCGTAGGCCCCGAAGTGGACACAGTACACATACCGGCCCGGCTCCTTGGTCAGGACGTATACGATGATGTGGAGCTGGCATTCAGCGATACCCAGTGGTCGTGGCAGCACATTGAAGCATTGGAAACCGACGACATGCTCCGTGGCAGCCGATGCCGTAATGCCCGTGCCATAAAGGGCTTCCTGGACCGGATACCCGGAGGCATGTTCCCTGACTGGCACCGAGTTGATGAACTTGTTCCCATGCGTGCCCGGGACAACCCGCTGGAACGGGACATTTTCATGCCGAGCCAGTGGCTGCGTGATATCGATGGCAGCGACACCCAGAGAACGATGGATGAGATGGTTACCCAGCGGGACGCCATTGAATCTGATGAAGCTGTTGTCGATGCCGACATGGATATCTACCCGCAGATTCTGGTTCCACGCTGGCGACACCTGCACCTGAAAGGAGAAGCGCTGCCGGAGATTACCGAAGGCGTGGACGTATTCGAGACACTGCGTGACCGCCAACTATTATCCCTGACATTACGGGACCCCCTGTTTGCGGCCAGGCACCTGGTTCAGCATATGAATGAAAGCCTGGCGCTTCTCCTGGCGTTGGTGGACAACATCAAGAAGCGGCCCCACGGCGTAACAGCTGAACTGTTTCATAACAATTTCCGGCGAGAGGTGCTTCCGAATGGCTCCAGCAACCCTCTGCACATTGAGGGGAGCTGGTTCGATAGCCGACTGGATGACAGCGAAGATGGGCGCCTCCTGCGTACCGTCTACGAGGTGGAGCGCGCAGCCCTGCGCCGCTACCTGATTGAGGCCCAGGGCGCTGTTGTACGCCTGATGGAAGACACACGCGCTGAGAACCTGACGGAAGCGCTGCGTGATCTCTTCAATGCCGAGGCCGGTAACGATGTAGCCGGGTACGTTCAAGCCGGCCCTCTGCTCCAGGCCCTGACGATGCCGGTAGGCAGGGCCGACCCCCTGTTGTTGCCCCAGGACGCGGGCCGGATGAAAGCCAGCGGCGCGGAGGGCCTTAACGAATCCCTGATTGTGGGTGGGCACGCATTGGCGGCGCTGCTGTTGCCTTTCAAAGACCCGTCCGACGCATTGCCCGGCGATGCCACCGGTGAAAAGCTCCGTACCATGGTCAGCGCACTCCAGGATCGCGAACAACCCATGCGAGTAGCAGAGGCCAATGTGCTGCGCAGCCTCTCTGACCACGTTGATGACACCAGTGCACCAGAGGCCTCAGAAGTATTCTCCGATACTCGCTTCGGCATGCACGCGTTATCCGCGCCTTTCGCGGAACTCAGTCAATGGTGGCTTGGTGGTGTGCAGGAAACCCTCTTGAAGAAAGGCGTTGCTTTTGAAGCAAAGGTCAGCCAAGTGAAAGGGGCATTCGAAGGCTTCGCTGAAGCCGCCATACCTGGGAAAACCACCCTTCAGTTGAACAGTGCCGAGGATGGCAGGCTTTATACGCTGCTCGATATGGTGGATGAACAGGGGCATACCCTGACCTCCGGCGCTGCGGTGGGTGCAACACTGAAGCTGGCTGACAGTCAGGCTTTTGATGAAGTGGTTAGGCGGCGCCCTGTTGGTCAGTTTTTCCATACGGCTTCGGTGAGCCCGATAGCATTGCCGCCGTTTCTGGTGATGCTGGATGTGTTCAATTTTTGGAATGCACTCAATTATTCTGGGGATGGGCCACGTTATGGAGCAGGGTTCATGAGTGCTGCGTTAGATCTGCTCGTCAGTTCCGGCCAGTTACTTTCTGTCCTACCACAACGAACCGCTTGGCTTGGTAAACAGGTTGGTACGTGGAAACAGGAAGCTAAGTGGTTTTCTGCCATGGCTGGAAGCGTCAAGATTAAAGCCTCGGAGGGATATGCGGAAAAGGTTATCCGCAACAAACTGCAGGCCGCAGGCTGGGTAGCAGGTATGTTTACTGTTTCCATAATGACGTGGGATGCGGCAGCTAACGCCTTCCAGGGCCGACTGAAACTGGCCTCAGCCGACCTGACCAAGGCGGTGGGGGTGGGCGTCATGACCAACTCCGACATCATTGCCGGCCGAATTCTCACCCCCATGGGGCGCCAGTTGGTGCACCGTACCGGTGAGCGAGCAGTGGCAGCGGCGCTGTTATCCCGGGCCGCTGCGACGATAGGCTGGGGAGGTACGGTCAGCGCGGGCTGGGTGACCGTGATTGGTCTGGGTATCTATGGGTTGGGTGAATGGCTGTATTACGAAATCAAAGACGATGCCATCAGCAACTGGTTGCGGGGCGGCCCGTTCTCGGGAAGCCTGGAAGATCAACACCCGGAACTGCTGGAAGAGGATGCCGCGTACCTGGGGCTCCTTAAATCCATGATGCCCCTGTCGATAACGAGGGTAACCGGGGCCGGGCTGGACAGCTTCCTGCGGGAGAATGGCCTGTCGCCGTGGCGGGGCGCGGCAGAATCCGTGTTTTCCTTTTCCGCTCCGGCAATGGCCATCTCGGGCGAGCCGGTAACCATCGAATGGGAACTGGAATACGAACGCACCCATTACCAGGCACTCGGCCGGGCCGGTACGAAGACGCTTGCCTCCAGGAGTGGCAATACCCGCCACGTCGACTACCGGTTCGACGGCAGCCACACCATCCATTTCGTGGTGTCGGAGGCCCAGCTCCCTGAAATGGCCCCGAACGAACACAATCACGAATATGTGGCCACGCGCTATTCGGTGAAAAGCCTGGAACTCACCTTCCAGGTCAAGGTCTGGGATCGCCGGCAGGAAACCTATACGATTCGGGAAGTCAGCGAACAGCTCTCCGACCTGGACATCAAACACCATGCAAGCCGGTAACGAATCAATGGCTACATACGTATCGAGCGCCTATCGCCGGGATGCCATTCCCGAGCAGGCTCCCCTGAAGGACATCAGTGGGTTTGCCAAGTCCCTGGAGGCTGGGGATTTCATTGAGCGGTTGCCTTGGGGTGATTATAGCCACCTTAACATCCATGTTCGTCCGCAATATGTTAAATCCCATCAAGAAAGACTCAAGACGGGAGGGGCCGGTTGGGTTGGCCCCGAGTGGACGCATGAGAAAAAACCCTCTGACTTCGTCAAAACTCGCTGGCAGCTTCTGCTGATGCTTGCGGGTGCTTTTGCAGACTATGGAATGCTAAAGCTTTTGTTGTTCTGTTCAGTATTGGCGGATATCGCGACCATCATCAAATTTGAAAGTTATTCGGTAATGACGTTAGTGGTGCTCGGTCTTCACCTGCTTTTCCGCTACCCCTTCACGTGGTTCCTCGAACGGCATCCAGGATTCATTGTCAAGGACCTGGGCTGCGGCTTCTTCCGGAGTACCGGCATGGTGAAGTTTCGTACCTGGCGTGAAGAAACCTTCGAAGCGCCGTTTATCGAGTTTGATCCCTACATCTCGTTCCACGTGAACCCCAAGGGCCCGGTGAGCTACAAGCTGCTCCTGCGCCACCGTTACACCGGTTGGCAAACCACTGTGGCCCAGGTGGCGGATATCCACAAAGTAGAGCTGTATGCACACTGGGACGAACTCCAGCGCTATATGGACGTTAGCCAGCCACTACCGGATGTTCCAACCTTAGAGAAGTTCCGTCCACTGGACCCCACCACAGCGGAGTACGATGCAGCGGGTAAGCGCGGACGCCCGGCAAACCATTGGGCGACGCTGGACATGGCATGGTGGGAGGAAGAAGGTTATCCGGCGCACCTGAAGAAGATTCGGGAATTTCCCTGGTCGACGCTGGAAGACCGGATGGAGAAAAGCGTGCCCAACCTGGCCCAGGGGGCCATGGTTTAATAACGGCCACATCGACTGCCGGTTCGACGGCAGCCACACCATCCATTTCGTGGTGTCGAAGGCCCAGCACCCCACCGACATGGACATCAAACACCATCTAAGCCAGTAATGAATCAACAACCACTCACCTCGCAATGTGGTTTTTTAGCCTGGAATTAAAACAGGGATGTTTGGAGTGACATGCATGGAATTAACCCATAGCGAGCTGCCGACTACGATTAGGACGAAGATTTACCTGAAAGATAAACCTTTAATCTATTTGATGGGTGTGATGCACCTCGGTGCAGTAGGTTTGACCGGTTACTTTATGTACGAGGACACATCACTTTTCTTTATGATAGGTCTTATGCTTTTGATCGGCCTATTTCTTTTCAGTATCTGGTATCCCGATTTCAGAATCCGCAACAATGTTATTGAGATCACTCCACAATTTCTGAGAATTGAGGATTGTGAATTCAACGAGATTCCATGGTCAGATATTTCTCATCTGGAAGTAGTTGATCACTTCAGCACGCGCCTTGGTCGCTTTGTGCATCTTATTATCTACGCGAAAAACAACGATGAGTACACTTGTGCGAGACGGGGGCGTTTCTTCAGCCGGCAACGGGCTGATGGCGGTATATTCGCCACAGACCTCTATAATTACGCCGAGGACCACGAGACGATCCTGAAGGGTTTGTCTGAAGCTTTGGAAAGTAGTCGGTTGGTAATCTGGCCGGAATGATCTTCATGCTTTAACCGAGAGTGCGCCCTGGAATCCTGCCAGCATGTGCATTGCACAGATGCTGAAAGGCCTTCCTGACGTTTTTAAAACGCTGAATCCAGTGGACATCCTGCTCTGACATGGAGTCATACCCAGTGATTTACTTTAATAGAAACGATAACATGGCCGGGAATTCAATGTGGCAAAACTCCCCCCAACCAAGAGGCACCAATGACCTGGTACGCCCTCCAACACAAGCCCGCCCAGGGAGACCGTGCCCTGGCACACCTGCAAAATCAGGACATCGCCTGTTTCTACCCCAAAATCACCGTAGAAAAAATCAAAGCCGGTAAACGAACCAAAAAGCTCGAACCGCTGTTCCCAGGCTATCTCTTCATCAACCTGGAGCAAACCGACCCTATGTGGTCCAAACTACGGTCCACCCGAGGTGTCATACGCGTTGTGAGCTTCGCCAACAAGCCTGCGGCCATCTCAGATGACGTCATCCAACATATCAAAGACAGCCTGCACACCGTAGCGGAGCAGGGCGGCATTAAGTCTGGCCAGTCAGTAGAGCTGGAAGAAGGCCCCTTCAAAGGAATCAGTGCTATCTTCCAGACCTATGATGGGGAAGAGCGCGCCATTGTACTGATCAATTTTATGCAGAAGCAGCAGCGGGTCAGGGTGCCGGTCTCTGCGATAAAGAAATAGCGAGCCAATCCGTCCAGGCGAGTTTCACTGCCTCCCTTGGAACCAATGTTGCGCAGTCGTCGTGGAATGTCGCAACGGATACTTTTCAGGTAAAATTGCGCGACTTATGCACAGAATCATTTTGGCGCTGGTGCGCTGAACCCTGATTGGTGGAGCGTTATCGCGCTTGCACTCAGGTAAGGCCAGTGGGGTCAGGCAGTTTTATGCTACTTGTAGGGACGTAATTAACCAGTGTTCTCAAAGCTAAAGGGTAATACATTTCTTGCAGGTTCAGCGGTTTATCTGATCTCCAATATTCTGAATGCAGCGATACCTTTCGCTTTGCTCCCCGTACTAACGCGTTATCTCAGCCCGGAAGAGTATGGTCAAGTTGCCATGTTCCAGGCCTTGCTCGGCGCATTGACTGCGTTCATAGGTCTAAGTCTCCACGGTGCTGCGGGCCGAAAATTCTACGATGGAAACCTGACAGAAAACGACCTGAAGGAATTTATTGGCTCTTGCCTTCAAATTCTGCTTGCAACAACACTGATCACCTATAGTGCTCTTTTCCTGTTTAGCGGCGAATTTTCGGATTGGTTAGGCATAGAGTCGAAATGGGTGCTGTTGGCTGCGATGGCAACCGCTGCGACAATAGTTGCTCAAATTCGCCTTGGGCAATGGCAGGTAAGGAAAAAAGCGAAATTGTACGGGACCCTGCAGGTATCGAGGAGTCTTCTCAACCTGGGGCTTTCCCTTCTCCTGGTTGTTGTCTTCTTGAAGGGGGCAGACGGCCGTATTGTTGCTCAGATTGTTGCGGCCGGGGGCTTTGCGCTGCTTGCATTATGGCTTTTAAAAAGGGACGGTCTGCTCAAGTTTTTTGTCTGGCGCCCTGACTATATTCGAGAAGCTCTTCGGTTTGGTGTGCCTCTCATACCTCACGTTGGCGGGCTATTTTTATTAACCACCGTAGATCGTTTCGTGATCAATTCTGAATTGGGGTTAGCTGATGCAGGTATCTACATGGTCGCTGTGCAATTTGGAATGGCGGTGTCATTGGTGTTTGATGCCATAAATAAGGCCTATGTCCCCTGGCTTTTTGAACGTCTAAAGAGTGATATCGAAACTGAGAAGCGACAAATCGTGCGATTCACATATGGGTGGTTTGCCGTTATTCTTTCAGGTTCTGGAATTGGATTCATTATTGGCCCCTGGTTGATAACATTGGTAGCCGGAGAGACGTACGCAAGGGCTGGCGATGTAGTCGGGTGGATTATATTGGGGCATGTCTTTAATGGTATGTACCTGATGGTTACCAATTACATTTTTTTCTCCAAACGTACTGGCCTGCTTTCTCTCGTAACCATTTTCTCTGGATTTCTGAATTTATTTCTTCTGCTGTTACTGATTAAAAATTTCGGCCTACAGGGTGCGGCCTACGCTTTCAGCGCCGCTATGGCTATTCGATTCTTTCTTACATGGGGTGTCGCGCAGAAAAGACACGCCATGCCTTGGTTTACCTTCAAATACCAGAGTTAGATCATGCTTAAAAATTCTACGATACTAGTTACCGGTGGCACAGGCTCCTTTGGCCACAAATTCATACCCATGACTCTGGAGAAGTACAACCCTAAAAAAATTATTGTTTTTTCCCGGGATGAAATGAAGCAGTGGGAAATGGCCAAGCTTTTCCAGGGTGATGATCGGTTGCGTTTCTTCATCGGCGATGTTCGCGATCGTGAGCGTTTGTACCGCGCTCTGGATGGTGTGGATTATGTCGTTCACGCAGCAGCCACCAAGATTGTACCCACCGCCGAATACAATCCGTTTGAGTGCATCAAAACCAATATCAATGGCGCCATGAACCTTATAGACGCTTGCATTGATAAAGCTGTTAAAGGCGTGGTTGCGTTGTCTACCGACAAAGCCAGTAGCCCCATTAACCTCTATGGCGCCACCAAGCTGGCGTCAGACAAGTTGTTCGTAGCAGGTAATTCATATGCCGGTGGCCACGAAACCAAATTCTCTGTAGTGCGCTACGGCAACGTTATGGGTTCCCGTGGATCAGTCATTCCGTTTTTTATGTCTATAAAAGACAAAGGTGTGCTACCAATCACCGATCCCCGCATGACGCGCTTTATGATTTCGCTGGAACAGGGGGTCGAACTGGTATGGCATGCGTTTGAAGACATGGTAGGCGGTGAAATCTACGTGAAAAAGATTCCTTCCATGAAAGTGACCGATCTTGCCCGCGTAGTCGCTCCGGAGGCGGAACTGGACATTGTAGGCATTCGCCCGGGCGAAAAACTCCACGAACAGATGATCGGTGCTGAAGACTCCTATTTCACCTATGAGTACCCGGAACACTTCAAAATCCTGCCGAACATCAATAACTGGGGCAACAGTAAGGAGCGAATCAAAGACGGTAAGCTCGTGCCCGAAGGCTTTATCTACTCCAGTGACAACAATAAAGAGTGGATGGCGGATCAAGAGCTTCAGGCCTGGATTGATCGTCACAACAACGAAATCGGGAAGATCTGATCATGATTCCCTATGGCAAACAGGACATCAGTCAGGCGGATGTTGATGCGGTGCTTGAGGTACTGAAGTCAGATTTCCTGACCCAGGGGCCGAAAGTGCCTGAGTTCGAGGCCAAAGTAGCCGGTCATGTGGGTGCAAAACATGCCCTCGCGGTGAACAGTGCCACCTCAGCGCTGCATATTGCCTGCCTGGCCCTGGGGCTTGGTGAAGGTGACTGGCTGTGGACCACGCCTGTCACCTTCGTCGCCTCTGCCAACTGCGGCTTGTATTGCGGTGCCAAAGTGGATTTTGTCGATATCGATCCAAGAACCTACAACCTGTGCCCGAAAGCGCTGGCGGCCAAGCTGGAAGAGGCTGAGCAGGAGGGCCGACTTCCCAAGGTGGTGGTGACCGTACACCTGTGCGGCCAGCCCTGCGATATGGAGGCGATTAATAAGCTGGCTCAGCGATATGGTTTCCGAACTATCGAGGACGCCTCCCACGGCATCGGCGGCAAATATCAGGGCGAATTTATCGGTAACGGGCGTTATAGCGACATCACTGTGTTCAGCTTTCACCCGGTAAAAATCGTAACCACAGCAGAAGGCGGTATGGCTGTAACGAACGATGACCAGTTGGCGGCAAAAATGAATCTGCTGCGTAGCCATGGAATCACCCGAGACCCGGCATTGATGACCCATGAGCCCGATGGCCCTTGGTACTACCAGCAAGTGGATCTTGGCTACAATTTCCGGATGACAGAATTGCAAGCCGCGCTGGGTGTAAGTCAGATGCAGCGTTTGGACGATTTCGTCGCGCGGCGACATAAGCTGGCCAAACGTTATGATCAACAGCTGGCGGGCTTACCCCTGACGCTGCCTTGGCAGCATCCCGACAGTTACAGTGGCTTGCACCTGTATGTGATCCGCCTGCAATTGGAGAAAACCACCTTCAGTCATCGGAAAGTCTTCGAGTTGCTGAGAGAGGAGGGTGTTGGCGTAAACCTGCATTACATTCCCGTGCACACGCAGCCTTATTACCAGCAGATGGGTTTTGAAGAGAACGATTTTCCGCAATCCATGGCCTATTACCGGGAAGCCATCAGCCTGCCAATGTTTTATGGCCTAACAGAACAGAAACAGGATAAAGTGGTAGCGGTGCTCAACGAAATTCTGGATGAACGAACATGATCACTCCTAATCGAGTGGCCATCATTCCCGCCAGGGGCGGCAGCAAACGAATCCCCCGCAAAAACGTCCGTGATTTCTGCAGCAAGCCAATGATTGCCTGGTCCATTGACGCAGCGTGGGCAAGTGGGTGTTTCGACAGAATCATCGTATCTACCGATGACCCCGAAATTGCCGAAGTGGCAATAGAGTACGGGGCTGAAGTGCCTTTTATTCGACCGCCGGAACTTTCAGATGACTACGCCGGAACCATACCGGTAATTCGACACGCTGTGAACTGGATCCAACAAAATGGCGAGCCAGTGGATTACGCCTGTTGTATCTATGCGACTGCACCGTTTATCTCTCCGGAAGATCTTCAGCGAGGTTGGGAGCTGATTCAGCAGAAGGCCGCCAGTTACGTTTTTGCGGTAACGAATTATGCGTTTCCGATTCAGCGCGCACTCCGGATTACAGACAGTGGCCGTGTAGCCATGTTCAATCCGGAGCACTTCAATACCCGCTCTCAGGACCTGGAAGAAGCGTGGCACGATGCAGGGCAGTTCTATTGGGGATCTGCGGAGGCTTGGCTGAAGGAAATGCCTGTCTTTAGTGAAAGAGCTATGGCAGTCAAGCTTCCGCGTAGCCGCGTTCAGGATATTGATACGCCTGAGGATTGGACCTACGCCGAGTTGATGTTCCGGGTAATGGAAAGGGTAAAGGATAGGCAATGAATTTTGTGTTTCGAACCGATGCATCGATAAGTATTGGTACCGGTCATGTGATGCGATGTCTCACCTTGGCACAGGAACTCAGGCGCCAGGGCCATCAATGCCGGTTTATCTGTCGCGATCATTCGGGGCACCTCGGCGATTTGATAGTAGATAAAGGTTTTTATATTGACTTGCTTTCCGCGCCGGCCGACGAAGTAGAAAACCCTGCGCATGCCAGCAAAAAGACGTTTCATGCAGCCTGGCTTGGAGTGGGTTGGCAATTGGACGCTGAGCAAACCCTGGAGGCAATTGACTCGGTAGAAGTAGATTGGTTGGTAGTTGACCACTATTCGTTGGATTCACGTTGGGAGTTGAAAGTTAGGGGGGCTGGGTGCCGCGTTATGGTTGTGGATGACTTGGCTGATAGGCCTCACCACGCCGATCTGCTTCTTGACCAGAATATATTGGGTCCTGAAAGCGAATCGCCTTACAAAAGTCTGGTAAATGCAGAATGCGTCCTTCTCCTTGGCCCGCGTTACGCTATGCTTGGGCATGAATACAGCCTGCTTTCACGCGCTCTTCCCTATCGCGACAATAAAGTTCTCCGTGTCCTGATTTTTGTAGGAGGTAGCGACCCTCACCATTTGACCGAAAGTTATTTGCAGGCTGTCGCCACTCCGGAATTCCAGCATCTCCAGGTGAATGTTGTACTGGGAAAAAACCATCCTGCACCCGAGGCAGTGGAAGAAATCGCACGAAGCAGAAAAGGCACAGCGCTGTTCTCAGGCCTGCCAAGCCTTGCGGCACAAATGATACGTTGCGACCTGATGCTTGGGGGAGGGGGCGCTACAAACTGGGAGCGTATGTGCCTTGGCCTCACTACTATTGTTGTTAGCGTGGCCCATAACCAATATGAAACATGTCAGCAATTGGCGAAGCATGGCTTGATTAATTTCGTTGGTGTTGCCGAGGAAATAAGCATTGAAGATATTCAAAGAACACTGAGAGGTATACTCGGGGATTCCCCCCGCCGGGTTAAACAGATGGAAATGATGCGGAACGTCGTCGATGGATATGGTACTGAACGTATTGTTAAACGATTAATATAAGGACCTGATTGTGAAACTCCGGCCAATGATAGAAGACGATTTGCTGAAAGTCCTGGAGTGGCGAAATGCGCCCGAAGTGCGGCGGAATATGTACTCCTCTCATGAGATTACAGAAAATGAGCATTTTCAGTGGTTCAAAAAAATCGAAAACGATAAAACAACCGTTTGGCTGATTTTCTCGAATGAGAAAGATGAGGAATGTGGAGTCGTTTATTTTACGAATTATTCACCTGATGGCGGGAACGTATTCTGGGGCTTTTACGCCGCACCGGATGCTGCCAGGGGAGTAGGCACCAAGATGGAGTACGCGGCGCTAGAGTATGCGTTTTCAGAGCTTAGGGTTCATAAGCTCAATTGTGAGGTGCTTAGTTCGAACTCTGCGGTAATAAATCTCCACAAAAAATGCGGTTTTGAGCAAGAGGGATGTTTTCGAGACTTCCATCTCACTGGATCCAGCTATGAAGACGTAGTCAGGCTCGGCATACTGGAAAATGAGTGGCGTGATATGAGTGACACGGTTCTGGAGAGAATTACCGCTCGCATGAGCCCATGATAAAGATTGACCTTGTGGTTTTGTCATTGGCGGATTCAGTGTTTACTAATTTTTGATTTACTTCGGACAGTACGCTAAGTGTGAAAAAATATATCATGGCCACATCCAAGCCCTGGCATAAGCCTATGGCTGATAGTTTCTTCGGGGGGCCCACTGGTTTCCTTTGGGCGAACACGCCAGAGCAACTCACAGATATCGTTCAGAGCAATAACGGTGACAATATACGCTACATTTTCTTCCTGCACTGGAACTGGCTGGTGCCCGAAGAACTATGGAAAACTTACGAGTGTGTTTGTTTCCATATGACCGATGTACCCTACGGTCGGGGCGGCAGCCCGTTACAGAATCTTATTGTACGTGGTCACAAAGACACCAAATTGACCGCACTGAAAATGACAAGCGAGATGGATGCAGGGCCGGTGTATACCAAACGTGAGCTTTCTCTTGGAGGCACAGCGGAAGAGATCTATAGCAGGGCAGGAGAACTGAGCTTTCAAATCGTTCAGTGGATGATGGATAACGAGCCACAGCCAACTCCACAGCAAGGTGATCCGGTGATATTTAAAAGGCGCAAGCCTGAGCAGAGTGTTCTACCCGAAAAAGCAAGTCTCTCAGAGCTGTATGATCATATCAGAATGCTGGACGCGCCGACTTATCCCCATGCCTTTATTGAACATGGCGAGTTTATAATCGAATTTTCCGGCGCTGACGTTCAAGGTGAAGAACTGACAGCATGTGTGCGAATCAGGAAAAAAGCAGAGCGGAGGTAAGCATGAAAGACGTAACTATCGATGGGCGCAAGATTGGCCCTGACCATCCTCCCTACATCATTGCGGAATTGTCTGCCAATCATAACGGTTCGCTGGAGCGGGCACTCAAGACCATAGATGAGGCGAAGCAATGTGGTGCGTCTGCGATTAAGCTGCAAACGTACACGGCAGACACCATGACTATTGACAGTGACCGTCCTGAGTTTCTGATTAAAGGTGGGCCCTGGGATGGCTATAAGTTATATGATCTCTATAAATGGGCGGAAACGCCTTACGAATGGCACAAGGCCATGTTCGATCATGCCCGAGAGATTGGCATTACCGTGTTTTCAACGCCATTTGATGAAACCGCTGTCGATTTGTTGGAGGAGCTGAATACGCCAGCCTATAAGATTGCATCGTTCGAGCTGACCGACCTGCCACTTATAGAATATGTCGCCAAAACCGGAAAACCAATGATCATGTCCACCGGGATGGCCAGCGAAGAGGAGATCGAAGAAGCTGTCGCTACCGCGAGAACTGCCGGCTGCAGGGAACTGGTTCTGCTCCATTGCGTAAGTAGTTACCCGGCACCAATGGATCAGGCTAACGTTGCTCAGGTAAGAGAACTGGGGAAACGATTTGACGCAGTGGCTGGATTGTCTGACCACACGCTGGGCACCGTGGCATCGGTAGCTGCCGTTTCGCTGGGCGCCTGTTTGATCGAAAAACACTTCATTTTGAGTAGGGAAGAGGGTGGTCCCGATAGCGGTTTCTCGATTGAGCCCGATGAACTGAAGCGTTTGTGCACGGAAACTCGTGATGCCTGGTCAGCTGTTGGTAAACCAGGTTATGCGCTTCAGCTGGCGGAGGAATCTAACCGGATCTTCCGCCGTTCAATCTACTTTATGCGAGATATGAAGGCTGGCGAAACCGTCAAGGAACAAGACGTTCGGCGAATTCGTCCCGGTGTTGGCATAGAACCAAAACACTTCAAGGCTCTAATCGGAAGAACGTTAAAGACAGACGTACCTCGAGGCACGCCAACAAGCTGGGAGCAGTTTGATGGGTAAAATCGTCCTGGTCGTAGCTGCCCACACAGATGACGAAGCGCTGGGTTGCGGCGGAACCATCGCCAGACACGTGGCCCAGGGAGATACGGTTTACGCCGTATTCCTGGCCGACGGTGTAACCTCCCGCCCGGATGCAAGCCCAGAAGAACTGGCAGAAAGAAATGAAGCCGCTACCAAGGCGCACCAGATACTTGGGATAAAAAAGAGTTATATGGTGGGGTTTCCCGACAACCGCATGGACAGTCTGCCATTGTTGGATGTTGTGCAGAAGCTGGAAGCAGTTTTGGCAAAGATCAACCCAAGTATTGTTTATACGCATAATCATACCGACCTGAACATAGATCATCGTATCACTCATCAGGCGGTTATGACTGCCTGCAGACCGGTCCCTGGTGCATCTGTGAAAGAAATCTATGCGTTTGAGGTTTTGTCTGCAACCGAATGGAACACTCCGACGGGGGGAGGATTTATAGCTAATTTGTTTGTAGACATTTCTGAACATCTGGGCACTAAAAGCAGGGCGTTAGAGGCTTATGCTTTTGAAATGAGAAAAACACCACACTCAAGATCCATTGAAAATGCAAAGCGATTAGCAATGTTCCGAGGTAACTGTGTTGGTGTAGAAGCAGCTGAGGCTTTTAATGTAGTACGAATTCTTACGTAGCAGGTTTAATAGTTCAACTTATGAAACCCAATATTCGACCTCTTTCATTATAAAAGGTACATCAATAATTAATCGGTATCGGGGGCGCATCGAGTTGATAAAGTGGTATAAAGATATACAGGCAATACTAGCTACTGAGTCCGAAACCTGGCTAGCCTACTTATACGGACAGCAATTGGAGAACATGCCCCTCCATGCCGAGAATGGATCTAGATTCCGAGGGCCACTACCGAGATTGGTAGCGTATTTCCTCTTTTTGCTTAAGCACTTGGCAATAAGGCAACCAGCAGGAATTAAGGATGACTCTAACTATGTCGTATTCGTGGGCTCAATAAATCAGATGACTTCTGTGGCAGAAACTGTTGATGCTCTCAGGGCAAAAGGGGGGCATGTTACCGAAATAGCCCACCGAAAGGTATTGAATACCACTGAGCGTAAGCAACGATATATTCCATTTACATTCTCAATTCTGGACGTTTTCAAATCGCTGATCCTGATCTTCCGTAATGGATCCTCTCTGTATAAAGAGATCAGAGAAAAGCACCCGGCTGCAATAGACTTCTATCTCGATAATTTTTTTGGAGTATACACTTACCTTATTTATTTTCATCGGGTATTACATCAAATAAATCCGGATTTCGTGATTACCGCCAATGACCACAACTCATCCAATCGTTCATTGTTGGCTGTTGCCCATTACCTGCGGATAAAAACCGTTTACTTGCAGCACGCATCTGTAAGCACTCTTTTCCCCGCATTGAGGGTAGATTATGCGTTTCTGGACGGGCAGAGTGCCTGGGACACTTACAAGCAGTGTGAGCCGAACCAGCCAGTAAGTGGCAGGAATGTTCCAGATACACAGGTTATTCTCAGCGGGCAAAAAAAGCACCTGAGAGTAAACGAATCTATGACAGACGTTGTAGGTGTGGCTCTTAATGCGCTTGACGATGCGGATGCTGCGATAGAATTTGTGGAAGGCTTGGCTGCTAATGGCAGAAAAGTCTGTGTTCGGTGGCATCCCGGCCAGCCTGAAAGGCAGATCAGGCGATATCGAGCCGCTTTTGCGTACAATAAGATGGTGGAGCTGAGTGATCCGAAGAAAGAACCTGTTTCAGATTTCTTTTTGCGTATTGGTTATGTGGTCGCGGGCAATAGCAGTATTCACCTGGAGGCCGCTCTCGCCGGAATACTTCCGATCTACTATGAGCTGACACCAGCGGACATTCCGGATTATTACGGTTATGTGAAACACGGTCTGTCCAGATTTGCAAAGACTTTGGACGAGGTCAGCAGGCTTATCGAGGCCAGTGAGGGCCACCATAAGCCGGATGTCGAAGCTGTACGTTATTACAGTTCCACTTACCTTACGGATTGGGATGGTAGAGAGGGCGAGCTGGTGGCTGAGTGCTTGCAGCGACTGGCAAATGGACAGGAGCTGCCAGTTGGCATGAGTGGATTAGGGAAATCATTTGATGGTTCTCCAACGGGAGCGCTAACGTAGGTATCTTCAATTACTGAGAAGGCCCCGTCCATGCCCACTCATCCCAAACCCCAAAAAAGGAACCCTCCATCCCTTCTTTTCGTCTCCTAACCCGTCATAATACGCATTTCCTTTAACAAGACGGCAGATTCAGAATGGTAGAAAGCTCACAAGGGTTGCGATCCCAATACGACGACGAAATCAGCCTGGTAGACCTGGCCACCACCTTCCTCAAGCGCCGGCGGGTGTTCTACGCCGTTTTTCTGCTTGTCACCCTTGCCGGTGTGGCCTATGCACTTTTGACGCCAGCAAAATACGAATACGTCACCCTCGTGAAACTGGCTGAAAAGTCGGGCGGCAAATACATCGAAGAGCCTGCCACCGTCATCGCCGAGCTGGACAGCCTCTGGGTACCAGACCTACAAGCCACATACCGCGCACAACACGACCGCAACCTGCCTTTCAGGATAACGGCAAGCAATCCTGAAAATACCGGCCTGGTTCGAATCGTCTCAGAGGCAAACCCCGCCGGCGAAGAGCTTATCGAGAAAACTCATCGCCAACTGATCGAACGGTTAATTACTGACCAGGAGCAGGCACTGACCAGGCTACGTAAGAGCCTGGAGCGACAGATAGAATCCCTGGATACCACCATCGACATGCTCGAAGGCGGACAGGAGACAGGTGATGCCATCGCCTCAGCAGTAGAAAAACAACTGTCACTGGAAACAGATCTGGAATCACTGGCGCCAGCAGAAGCGCTTGTCGTCAGCAGGAGCAACGGCGAAAACACCGGCCCGTCCAGAAGCCTGATCGTGGTTCTCGCCGCCATGCTCGGATTGATGGGCGGTGTCTTCCTTGCGTTTTTCGCCGAGTTTATTGGTTTGGTGCGGGAAAAAGCGTCCGAACAATGACCAACCTGACCGGTCACACAGTAGGTCGGATTAGCAAAGCGTAATCCGACAAAAAGCCGCCCCAAAGCTCCCAATATCGGTGCAGTTACCATGCTTTGACAAGACTTAACACAATAGCCGGCTCAAACACTCAGGTCTGTAGTTTTGCGACTTGTGCGTCATATTGGATGCCGTAGAATCTGCGTCCTCTTGAACCAGACGCCCCATTAACCGACAGGGATACCGTTGGGATTACGTTGTTCCCTCCTTTTATTCGTTGTTCCCTGTCCATGCAGTAAACAGTACAGTTGTATGACCTCAAAACACTGGACCCTGGTCGGTGGGGCGGTAGCGTGCCTGATCACCTCCGCGCATTCTTCAATAGCCACCGCCGCTCCCTGGCTGGAACCCGGTGATATCCGAGCCCGCTTTGCCCTGCAGAAGCTGGCAGACAGGGGCCACCTGAACCGCACCACGTCCACCTGGCCGGTGATGATGGGCACCGTCCACAACGGCCTGAACCGGGATGCCGGAAGCGACGCAGCGGCCATTGGCGGCCCGCTGGCTTACCTGAAGTTCGAGATGGACGAGCAGGGCGCACAGGGTTGGCGAGCGGAATACGAACTGGGTGCAACCAGCGAACCGGCCTTCGTACGAGGCTTCCAGGCCGGCCCCCGTGAAAACGGTGAAACAAGCCTTAACCTGCAATGGCAAGGCGAATCCTGGGCTTTTGGCCTGAAACCGGCCTTCGCTGCCAACCCGGAAGACGACGAATCCATACGCCTTGGCGGCTCTTATCTGGCCGCTACCGCTGGTAACTGGGTATTCGGCGCTGGCGCCATCGACCGCTGGTGGGGCCCGGGCTGGCAAAGCAGCCTGATCCTGTCCAACAATGCCCGCCCTATGCCAGCTGTCTGGCTGAATCGTAAAGACGCCAGTGCACCGGAATCGGACTGGCTGCAGTGGATCGGCCCCTGGCAATTCACCGTATTCGCCGGCCAACTGGAAGACGAGCGTGCCGTGCCAGAGGCGAAAATGATTGGCATGCGCCTGACTGTAAGGCCTGTTGAAGGCCTGGACATCGGCTTCTCCCGGGCCATCATGCTCGGTGGCGAGGGCCGGCCGGAAGACGCCTCCACATTCTGGAACGCCTTCATCGGCCGGGACAACGGCCAACTGGAAGAAAACGACCCCGGCAACCAGTTGGCCAGTATCGATGCCCGCTACGGCTTCGGCATCGGCGACCAGACCATGGGGGTGTACGCACAGATGATGGGTGAAGACGAAGCCGGCGCCTTCCCGGCCCGAAAATCCTGGCTTCTGGGTGCTGACTGGACCACCCAGTTGCTCAGCAGCGACCAGCAGTGGTTCGTCGAATACAGCAATACCCTGGCCGATGACTTCCTCGGCAACGCCATGCCCAATATCACTTACGACCACTCCCGTTATCGCAGTGGCTATCGTTACAAGGGCCGTAACATGGCCTCCACCTTTGATGGCGACGCGGAAACCGTGACTTTGGGTTTGTTCAACTTCTTCCCGGATGGCCGAAACCTGTCTGCCTCCCTGGGTTACCTGGATCTCAATAAAGACGGTGGTAATCGCACTGTCATCACAGACCGCGATATTTTCTACAACGTACCGGAAGGCGCCCAGAAAGCAGCGCTGCTATCCGTGGGTTATGGCACACAGTTTCTCAACGGCTGGCTGGACCTCACGGCCCAGGCTGCCGACAGAAAGATAGAATTCTTCGGCGGCGAGAAAGACCAGTGGTCTCTCGGCGCTGCCTGGCATTATCGTTTCTAAAACCGGATTTAACCAAGTGACCCTGACTAAACGACTTCTGACGGTGTTGGCCCTGGTATTGCCAGTAACCACTGCTGCGCAATCCATAAGCCAGTCCCAGATTGAACAGTTCAGAAGCATGCCCCGGGCCCAGCAGGAAGCCCTGGCCAATCAGTACGGGGTGGACCTGGATGCCATCACAAGCTCAGTTGGCCAGCAGAACCAGCGCCCACGGAATGTGAACGTGGTTGAACCCGTTGATGCCATCTCGGATGAAGAGCGGGAGCGGGCCAGGGAAGAGTGGGAAAGCGACGAAGAGCAGGATCAAACATACGGCGGCCTGAAACCCTTCGGGTACGACCTGTTTGCCGGCAGCCCCACAACCTTTGCACCGGTCACCGAAATACCCATCCCCAACGACTACACCCTGGGTCCCGGTGACGTGCTGCGGGTACAACTCTGGGGCAAGGAAAACCAGCAACTGGCACTGCCCGTCTCCCGGGACGGCACCATCAGCTTTCCCCAGTCAGGTCCCCTGACCGTCGCCGGTCTCAGCTTCGACCAGGCCAGGGATCAAATCAAAAAGCGGGTCTCCGAACAATACATAGGCGTACAAGCCAGTGTCAGCCTGGGTGAACTGCGTAGCATGCGGGTGTTTGTGCTGGGGGAGGCGAGAAACGCAGGTTCCTACACCGTCAGCTCGCTCTCTACTATTACCAATGCCCTCTATGTATCCGGCGGCATCCAACGTACCGGCTCCCTGCGTAAGATCCAGCACAAGCGGGACGGCAAGCTGATCGGCGAACTGGACCTGTACGACCTGTTGCTGGCAGGCGACACCTCTGACGACAACCGCCTGCAACCCGGCGACGTTATCTTCATCCCGCCAGTCGGTGACCGCGTAGGCATAGACGGCGAAGTTTACCGCCCCGCGCTCTACGAGCTGAAAAACACCACCAACCTGCAGGAACTGGTGAACCTCGCCGGCGGCCTGACGCCACAGGCCTATCCGCAACTGGTACGCATCGAACGCAACAACGACGACTTCCTGCGCATCATCGCCGAAGCCAATCTCACTACCCGGAAAGGCAGGCATGCGAAGGTCAGGCCGGGGGACCACATAGAAGTCGCCTCCATCTCCGACATCACCGGCCAGTATGTGGAAGTGAAAGGCGCGGCTACCCGCCCGGGCCGCTATGCCTGGGTGCCGGGCATGCGAGTGAGCTCGGTTATTCGCTCCCTGGATAATGACCTGCTGCAGGAAGCGGATAAGCGTTACGCCGCCATCGTGCGAACCGATCCGGAGACCGACACCGTATCCGTCATCAACCTACGCCTGCGGCAAGCCCTGAACAACCCGGGTGGTGAGAATGACATTCGCCTGCAGGAGAAAGACCAGTTCCTGATCTTTGCAGACGAAGGAAAGGTTAGCGCCAAAAACAGCGACCTGAACGACAGCAAGCGGCAGGATGCCCCTCGCATTATGGAGGTAGAGGAGGACGAGGTCGCTGAAGAGACCGATTACAGCCGCTTCAGCCGCGAAGCCCTGTTCGCACCCGTACTGCAAAGGCTGAAAGCCCAGGCCAAACCAGGCGCCCCCCAGCAAACCATTCAGGTAACCGGCCCGGTACGTTACCCCGGTGAGTACCCACTACCGGCGTCAAAGCAGGTGGCAGACGCAATCTACGTCGCCGGTGGCCTGATAGACTCAGCCTCACTCCACACCGCCGAATTGGCCCGCTTCGGTGTAGATAGCGATGGCACCGGTGAAACCGACATAAAGAATCTGGATCTTCAAGCCGTTATGAAAGGCCAGGCGACAATCGCGCTCCAAAGCCGGGACCGCCTGTTGATCAAATCCATCCCGGAATTCGCCCAGGCGAAAACCATCGAACTGGCCGGAGAGGTCCGCTACCCTGGCGAGTACACCGTTCGAAATGGCGAAACCCTCCGCGACGTTATCCAACGCGCCGGCGGCCTGACCAACAACGCTTTCCCCGAGGGCGCCGTATTCACCCGTGAAAAGCTCCGCCAACTGGAAGCCCAGCGCCTGAGGGAAGCCGAAGCGCGCCTGCAGGGCGACCTGCTGGGCGTTCAGCTCAAAGGCGATGACATCGGTGGCCAGAATGCACAGCGAACCCAACAAGTGCGGGACCTGCTGGACGACGTGCAGAGCGCCCGCCCGGTCGGCCGCATGGTGATCAACCTGGAAGACGTGGTGAGTGACGACGCCTACCAGGCTATTCGCCTGCAGGACGGAGATCGGCTGACCGTGCCACTCATACCGCAGTCTGTCAGCGTGTTTGGGGAAGTCCAGTTCCCCACCAGCCACCTACATACCGAAGGGCTGACGGTGGACGACTACCTGGAACGCAGTGGCGGCCCCACCCGACAGGCGGATGAAGACAGGGTATATGTGGTGAAAGCGGATGGCTCCGTGATGCTGCCAGAGAAAAGCCGTTGGTTCGGTGGCCGCAGCCAGCAACTGGCGCCGGGTGATACAGTTATCGTGCCCATTGACGTGGACAGGCTGAACCAGCTGGAACTCTGGAGTAACGTAAGCCAGATTGTGTATCAGATGGCGCTGGGCGCAGCCGCAGTGGGGAATTTGCAATGACCCGATACGAACGTTTGCCGGAACCGTATGAGACTGGGCATTACCCGGATGACGAGATTGATCTTCGGGAACTCTTTGCCACCCTATGGTCCGGCAAATGGATAATCATCCTGATCACTGTGCTCTTTGCGGCCGGTGGTGTTGCCTATGCCCTCTACAAACCGGATATCTACCAGGCCAATGCTCTCCTCGCACCGGCAGATGGAGATAGCGGTGGCCGCCTGGGTGGGCAGCTCGGCAGCCTGGCCAGCCTGGCTGGAGTCAATATCGGAAGCGACAGCTCCAGCAAAACCTCGATCGCCAAAGAAGTGCTTCAATCGAGAGTGTTTCTGACGGATTTCATACATCTCCATGAGCTCGAAGTTCCACTCATGGCGACAAAAGCGTGGAATTCCAGGCAAAACCAATGGGTTTACGACCAAGAGATCTACAACCCTGAAACGGGTGAGTGGGGCACCAATCAAGTTGGTGAGAGCTTGCAGCCAACAAACTGGGACCTCGTAAAAAAGTTTAAGCAGAGCCACCTAAGCGTTAGTGAAAATCAAGACAACGGCATGGTTACGGTCAGCATAAAAAGCCTCTCTCCCGTGGCCGCAAAACAGTGGACCGAATGGTTGGTGAAAGACATCAACGAACACATGCGAGCCCAGGACATTGAAGAAGCAGAAGCCAGCATCAGCTATCTGGAGACTAAGCTCAACGAAACCAACATTGCCGGTATGCAGCAAGTGTTCTATCAACTGATAGAAAGCGAAACAAGAACAGTAATGCTGGCCAACGCACAGCGAGAATACGTCTTCAAAACCGTAGACCCGGCTGTGGTTCCTCAGGAAAAAAGCGAACCCAAACGGGCCCTGATCGCCATCATTGCTACAATGCTAGGCGGAATGCTGGGCGTATTCACCGTCTTCGTCCGAGCCTTCATCCGCCCCCCCGTTGGTCGGATAGAGCAAAGCGAAATCCGACACCCCAAGCACGACCGGACTACCCAAGCAACAACCACAAACACCCAATAACGACCTGATTATGAAACTCCTGATAACCGGCGGCGCCGGCTTCATAGGCTCCGCCGTCATCCGCCACATCATCACCAACACCAAAGATGAAGTGGTCAACCTCGACAAACTAACCTACGCCGGCAATCTCGAAAGCCTGGCAGAGGTAAGCGACAGCGAACGCTACGCCTTCGAACAGGTAGACATCTGCAACCGCACCGAAGTAGACCGTGTGCTTGCGGAGCACCAGCCCGACGCCATCATGCACCTGGCCGCCGAAAGCCACGTAGATCGCTCCATAGACGGCCCTGCAGCCTTCATCGAAACCAACATAGTTGGTACCTACACCCTGCTGGAAGCCGCCCGCCATTACTGCCAAGGCCTGGACGACCAACGCCGCACCAACTTCCGCTTCCACCACATAAGCACAGACGAAGTCTACGGCGACCTGGCCGAACACGCAGACAGCACCGCCCCCCTAGGTCGGATAGAGCAAAGCGAAATCCGACAACCCGACGCCTTGCCCCTATTCACCGAACAAACCCCCTACGCCCCAAGCAGCCCCTACAGCGCCAGCAAAGCCAGCTCCGACCACCTGGCAAGAGCCTGGCAACGCACCTACGGGCTCCCGGTACTAATTACAAACTGCTCAAACAACTACGGCCCCTACCACTTCCCGGAAAAGCTAATACCGTTGGTTATCCTCAACGCCTTGGAAAACAAGCCTCTCCCCGTCTACGGCAAAGGCGACCAGATCCGCGATTGGCTCTACGTAGAAGACCACGCCCGCGCCCTTTATAGAGTTGTCACAGAGGGCAAACCCGGTGAAACCTATAACATCGGCGGCCACAACGAAAAGCAGAACATCGAAGTAGTCCAGACCATCTGCGACATCCTCCAGGAGCTACGCCCTCAGCAAAATAGCTACCGGGACCTGATCACTCACGTAAAAGACCGCCCCGGCCACGACTTGCGATACGCCATAGACGCAAGCAAAATCCAGCGTGAACTGGGCTGGTCCCCGGAAGAAACCTTCGAAACCGGCATCCGCAAAACTGTAGTGTGGTACCTCAATAACCTTGATTGGTGCCAACGAGTGCAGGACGGCAGCTACCAAAGAGAGCGTTTAGGAGCATCGGCATGAAAGGCATCATTTTGGCAGGCGGCTCCGGCACCCGGCTATATCCCATTACCTTGGGTACCTCCAAACAACTCTTACCGGTGTACGACAAACCAATGATCTATTACCCGCTTTCTGTGCTTATGCTGGCCGGCATACGGGAGATCTTGATCATCACCACCCCGGAAGACGAGGCGAGTTTCAAGCGAAGCCTAGGCAGCGGAGAGCAGTTTGGAATCAGCCTCAGCTATGCCCAGCAATCCAGCCCCGATGGCCTGGCCCAAGCGTTTACAATCGGTGAAGATTTCATAGGCGACAGCAGCGTTTGCCTGGTGCTAGGTGACAACATCTTCTACGGACAGGGCTTTACTCCAAAACTACGCGATGCCGTAAAGCGCACCGAGGAGAATGGGGGCGCCACGGTATTCGGCTACCAGGTGAAGGACCCCGAGCGTTTTGGCGTAGTGGCGTTTGATAACAACCACAAAGCTATCTCTATAGAGGAAAAGCCCACAAAACCTCAATCCCATTTTGCGGTGACAGGTCTGTACTTTTACGATAACCGCGTGATCGACATTGCAAAGGCCGTAGAGCCTTCCCACCGTGGCGAGCTGGAAATCACTGACGTGAACAGAGCCTACCTGGAAGCGGGCGAACTGAACGTGGAGCTGTTGGGCCGTGGTTTTGCGTGGCTGGACACTGGCACCCACGAGAGCCTGCTGGAAGCCGCCCAATTTGTGGAAACAATTGAAAAGCGCCAGGGTTACAAGATTGCGTGTCTGGAGGAGATTGCATTCAACAATGGCTGGCTGAGCAAAACTCAGCTCCTCGCTCAGGCAAATCAGCTCAAGAAAAACAGTTACGGAATCTACTTGCAGGAGTTGGTCGATGAGCAGTAAACAATCGGATCTGGTGCAATGGATTGAGATCCCAAAACTCGGTGACGACCGGGGCTCCTTAGTGGCGCTGGAGGGCAACAAGATCGTCCCCTTCGACATAGAGCGTGTGTATTACATCTTCGGCACCAAGCCTGGGGTTGCTCGTGGATTTCATGCCCACAAAGCACTGAAACAAGTCGCGATCTGTATTACGGGCAAATGCAAGATGCTATTGGACAACGGCATCGAAAAAGCCGAAGTCTGGCTGGACTCGCCAGCGAAAGGCATTCTGATTAATCATTTGGTATGGCATGAAATGCACGAGTTCAGCACTGACTGCGTTTTGCTGGTGCTGGCCAGTGAACATTATGACGAATCCGATTATATTCGGGAGTACAGCGATTTTATCACACGGGTGAATACATGAGCTTTATTCACTCCTTGGCTGACGTTGCTTCGAGCCAGATTGGAGAGGGGACACGTGTCTGGCAATTTGTTGTTGTCCTGGACGGTGCCAATATTGGCAGAAACTGCAACATCTGTGCGCATACTTTGATCGAAAGTGATGTCGTCATTGGCGATAACGTGACGATTAAATCCGGCGTGCAGGTCTGGGATGGGACTCGAATTGGAAATGATGTTTTTATTGGCCCGAATGCAACATTCACCAATGATAGCCACCCGCGCTCAAAGGAGTACCCAGCAGAGTTTTCGGGTATTACTATCAAGAACCATGCAAGTGTTGGTGCCAATGCTACCCTGCTGCCGGGAATCACCATTGGAGAATACGCGATGGTGGGTGCCGGAGCGGTGGTCACCAAAGATGTACCACCCAGGGCTGTAGTGGTGGGCAATCCTGCGGAAATAATCAGGTACCTAGATAAATGATTTCTTTTCTTGATCTGAAGCTGATCAACAACCAGTATCGCGACACACTTATTGAGGCCGCCACCCGAGTAATTGATTCCGGTTGGTATATGCAGGGCACGGAAGTGCACGCATTCGAAGAGGAGTTCGCCGCCTGGTGCGGCACTGAACATTGCATTGGAGTCGCCAATGGATTGGATGCGTTGACGCTGACCTTGAAGGCTTGGAAAGAACTAGGCCGGTTAAAGGAAGGCGACGAAGTAATTGTGCCCGCCAACACCTATATTGCCAGCATACTGGCGATTACCGAGAACCGGCTAAAGCCTGTGCTGGTGGAGCCGGATGAAACAACTTACAACCTTTGCCCGGAAAAAACCGCTACCGCGATTAACTCGAACACGAAAGCTATACTGGCTGTGCATTTGTACGGCCAGATAGCGCCTATGCCAGACATTATGGCGCTGGCCAAAACCCATAACCTGCTTGTGCTGGAAGACTCGGCGCAGGCACACGGGGCCGCGACCAAAGGGAAAAAAGCAGGCAACTGGGGTGATGCCTCCGGTTTCAGCTTCTACCCAGGCAAAAACCTAGGCGCACTGGGTGATGCTGGTGCTGTGACCACTAATGATCCAGAGTTGGCGAAAACCATTCGTGCCTTGGGCAACTACGGCAGCCATAAAAAATACGAAAATCTCTACCAGGGTGTGAATAGCCGCCTTGATGAAATCCAGGCGGCGCTGCTGCGCGTCAAACTCTACTATCTTGACGCAGAAACCCAGCGCCGCCGGGAAATTGCCTTGGCATATGCACAGGGCATCGAGAACCCCGTGATCATCCAGCCGATAGGCCGTGATGCAAACCTCGCAAGCGTGCAAAACCACGCGTTTCACCTCTATGTGGTGAGAACTGGCACACGTGATGCGCTGCAACAACACTTGCTCAATGCTGGTGTGCAAACGATGATCCATTACCCGATACCGCCACACCTGCAACAAGCCTATAGCGACTGGAACACACATAGTTATCCGGTCACAGAAGATATACACCAGCAAGTTTTAAGCCTACCGATCAGCCCGGTGATGACTGACGAGCAGGTCCAGAAAGTCATCGAATCCTGTAATGACTTTCCGGTTCCTAACCGATGACGCTGATCAAGACCAGCCTTCTTAACGGCATCGCAGTAGTCATTAAAATGCTGACGTTGCTGGGCCTGAACAAGATCCTTGCAGTCTACGTAGGCCCCGCCGGTTACGCAGCTTTGGGACAGTTTCAAAACGCTGTTCAGATGATCACTACCTTTGCCAGCGGCGCCTTGAACACAGGTGTCACCAAATACACGGCAGAGTACTACGACGATGAAGCGCGCCAACACACGGTCTGGCGTACGGCGGGCACCATAGCGTTGATTGGATCACTGACCACCGCCGTATTGGTGATTATTTTTAATCAGCCGCTGGCAGGCTGGTTCTTAAAAGACGAATCATTAGGTAGTGTGTTCATCTGGTTTGCCGCTACGCTAGTATTGTTTGTCTTTAATACTCTGCTGTTGGCTATTCTCAACGGTAAAAAAGAAATACAACGATACGTTGTTGCTAACATCGCAGGCAGTCTGTTTTCGCTGGCAGTCACGAGTGTGATGGCGATTCGGTTAGGTCTTTACGGCGCTTTGGTAGCGCTGGCGATTTACCAATCCCTCACTTTTTTTGTAACTTTACTACTCGTATATAAGGCACCGTGGTTCAAGTTTCGTTACCTTCTCGGAAACGTAGATAAACAAGCCGCCAAAAATCTCGGCAAGTATACCGCGATGGCGCTCACAAGTGCTGCGTGCGTACCGGTGAGTCACATACTGATTCGTAACCATCTTGGCGAAACTTTGGGCTGGGACGCTGCGGGCTATTGGGAAGCAATGTGGCGACTGAGTGCCGCTTACCTTATGTTGGTTACGACAACGCTCAGTGTTTATTACCTACCTAAACTTTCAGAGTTGAAAGACGCCTCTGAAATAAGTAATGAAATCATTCAGGGATACAGAATCATCCTCCCTGTTGCTGCAGTTTCCGGTCTAACGATCTATTTGCTTCGCGACTTAATTATCCGGATCCTTTTTACCGAAGATTTTGAGCCAATGAAACAACTATTTGCTTGGCAAATGGTGGGCGATACCCTGAAGATAGGTAGTTGGATATTGGCTTACCTTATGTTGGGTAAAGCGATGACGAAACTGTTCATTGTTTCCGAAATTGTATTTTCTGGTCTGTTTTATGGGCTGACGGTGATTTTCACTACAACATTAGGCCTAGAGGGCGTTGCATTGGCACACGCAATTAATTATCTGATTTATTGGGCCGTAATGGCATTACTTATTCTGAGGTCGCTTAGGGATGAAGGTTAGTTTCCCGAGTGGGAAGAGAGAGGATAGATTGAGAATTTAAATGCTAACTTGAAAAAGGTAGGTCTCTGCTCCTTTCTATTATTAGGCCGAACAAAATTGAACACTCTTTAGTTATTAACCGAGTGTTTCTGGTTAGGCTTTGTTAATTTTAAGATAAGTTTGTAAAAGGTTTGAAGCGTGAGAATTGGAATATTAAAGCAAGGTGTGTTCGGAGGTACCGATGAGCTTCTCGATCGCGCTATGACATGGTTTTCTGAAAATGGCTACGACTGCGACCCCATTACTGAAAGCTTTCATGGCCAACATTTTTATGACTGTATACTATTACCAACCTCTGAAATCTCACGTCTAGGTCGTTATTACCTGAGAGGGCTGCGGTTTAAAAAGCTACTCGTGTGGTCCATGGGCCATGGAGCTTTCGGTGCTGCATTTTATAACAGGAAATTCGAAACGTCCTTTATGAAATTTTTTCTTCGGGTGTTTCCAGCCCTATATCTTCGTAAGCTTTTTCGGTTGCATGCCATTGTATTCACTGATTTAGTTGGGTTGAATTACGAGCTATATACTACTGGATATAATAGGAAGCTTCTTTCGCCAGAAAGCTTGATTGTGCCTATTGCGATCAAGGGAAGAGGGCGTCCGATAATAGAGTGCGGCAAGTCGCAAAACAGGTTAGTGGTAAACTGTTGTTGGATTGGGCGGGTTAGTCATGATTTTAAAGTGGAGCCGTTATTAGATTTGCTCAAAGAGTTGAATCAATTAATGGGCGAAGATTTGTCTGTCAAGACCTTTTATGTTATTGGAAGCGGAGATGCGATATCTTACTTAAGAACGGAGGTTAAATTAATGAACCTACGGTTCGCTATTCGTTTCATTGACTTTATACCGCCGGGAAAATTAGATAATTTTATGAATCAGCATGTTGACCTTTCTTTTGTCATGGGAACAGCGGCTCTTGATTCATCAAAAATGTGTATACCAACTATTGTTGTCAAGCCTTATTCGATATTGGATAAGAGCCACGGTAAAGTGAATCATCGCGAAAAATATAGATTTGTATTCAACTCTAAAGGTTTCTCTTTAGGAGAGTTTCCTGACTTAAATGTTATCCCCTCTCAACCCGATTCTGATTTGCAAGATATAATGGACTACCTTAAAGAACAGGGGGTATATAATGTGTCCATTAAATGTAGAAAATACTCGGAAAAATTTTTTGAGGATGAGGTGTTTTCGAAGCTTGTAAGGAAATTAAAGGGAGCCAAGGATTATGAAAAGACATTCTTGGACTATTTCTTGTTAATCTTTTTTATTTCGAAGGCTTTTCTGAAAAGATTGATGGTGTTTTGTGGATCTAGGTAAATCATCAATTATGGTAAATCTGAAAGTTTTTAAGAGAATCGTTTTTTTCCTAGTCTCTTTGTTTGTTTTCATGGTGTCTGTATTTTATGCAAACATTTCATACGCATTCACCGGCGAAGATTCTTTAGATTTAGCTTTATTTTTGTTTTTTTTTGGAGTTTTGTCACTCATAATTCGTGCTTCATCTTTTGATAAAAGACCGTTGTCTCCGGTTATCTTTTTTCTACTTTCGGTTTTTATATTCATAGTCGCTAGGCCTTTTATTTATCCTTTTTTTGAATTCGAAATGGTTGAGGCCGGTCATTCCGGTAGCTTGTCAGACCATGTATACGCTTTATATGTGTTCTTAGCATATTTTTCGCTTATGTCTATGTTTTTCGTTCTCTTGTCGAGCCCTTCTTTTTATTCGCTGCATCATATTCTTTTAGTGGATAGGTCCTGTTCGTTTCATAACATCTGGATTTCTTCTCTTTGTCTTGGGCTCTCTTTGTTATTTTTCGGGTACTTCTTGTTCGTGTCTATACGTTCTTACGATATCATTTCGAATGGTAATTATCTTGAAATCGCGGGTTCCTCCTCAATTTTGGGTCATATTAAGTATTTCTTTTATGGTAAATGGTTTTCTATTCTATATATTTTTTCTTCACGCCACAAAAAACGTTTTTTTTGGGCTTCTTTAATATTGTTTGTAGCGTCTTTTGGTTTTCTTTTCGTTGGACTTAGGGGTTACTTTGTTGCGTATTTTTTTCTTTTTTTGTACTTCTATAATGTTTGGTACAGCTTGAGTTTGAAGTCTTTACTAGTTTTAGCGATCTCTCTTGTTTTCCTATCCTCAAAGGTTATCGAGTATAGACTCGGATATGACCTGTACGATAGCTTGAGTGATGTAGTGATCAGAACATTTCACCAGCAAGGAGCAACCTTTGAAGTTTTATATGGAGTGGTGCAGTTTCCAGATAAGGTTTCGGCGTGTGTTGAACAGTATGGTTACTTATCACAAGATACAGATTTTGGCCGTTGCGTAGACCGTTCGCGAGGCGTTCTTTGGGAATATGGCGGGTTCGCGACAAGTTTTTTCGCCGAACTTCACTATTTTAATTATTTTATTGCGTTGTTCTTGACGTTTGTTTTTGTCTATTTTGTTAAGGTGATTGATTTTATCTCCTATTATTATTCAGAGTATGGGTTTAATTTGGGTTCAGTTATTTCGGGATTTTTGCTGTTCTCGGTTATCCCCAATCTGGTATATTTTGCTCGTAGTGATGCTATCGATTTTATTTTAAAGTTTAGTTTCTCGTTGTTGGTATCTTTTTTGTTTTTCATTTTATTTAGGATTTTAAAAGAAGCATCTGCCGATTAGCTATTATTTAAGGAAATTTATGAAAACAGCGCTTATAACAGGCATTACCGGTCAAGACGGGTCTTACCTCGCCGAATTTCTTTTGGAAAAAGGCTACCAAGTCCACGGGATAAAGCGTCGTGCTTCGCTTTTCAACACCCAGCGTGTGGACCATATCTACCAAGATCCCCATGTAGAACACCAGAACTTCATTCTTCACTATGGCGATTTAACAGACTCCTCGAACCTCACCCGTATTCTTCAGGAAGTCCAACCAGACGAGGTTTATAACCTGGGTGCGCAGTCCCATGTGGCAGTTTCGTTCGAATCTCCCGAATACACTGCAGATGTAGACGCCATGGGTACGCTTCGGTTGCTGGAAGCGATCCGTTTACTTGGCCTCGAAAAGAAAGCACGCTTCTATCAAGCATCGACCTCCGAATTATATGGGTTGGTTCAGGAAACACCGCAGAAGGAAACTACACCGTTTTATCCGCGCTCCCCCTACGCCGTAGCTAAGCTGTACGCCTACTGGATTACGGTAAACTACCGGGAGGCTTATGGCATGTATGCGTGCAATGGCGTGCTATTTAACCATGAATCTCCGCGCCGTGGTGAGACCTTCGTTACCCGCAAGATCACTCGTGGCCTGGCGAACATCGCCCAAGGGCTGGAAGACTGTCTGTATATAGGTAACATGAACGCGTTGCGTGACTGGGGTCACGCCAAAGACTACGTGCGTATGCAATGGATGATGCTCCAGCAGGATCAGCCCGAGGATTACGTAATAGCGACCGGTGTGCAGTATTCTGTTCGTCAGTTCATTGAATGGTCCGCGAAGGAGCTGGGTATTTCTCTGCAGTTTGAAGGAAACGGCGTGGAAGAGGTTGCGGTGATTGAGTCCATCGAGGGCGATAACGCGCCTGCACTAAAGGTTGGGGATGTTGTAGTGCGAGTCGACCCGCGCTATTTCCGACCGGCGGAGGTGGAAACATTGCTAGGCGATCCTACAAAAGCCAGGGAAAAGCTGGGCTGGACGCCGGAAATTACCACGCAGGAAATGTGTTCGGAAATGGTGGCCGACGACCTTAAGACAGCCAAGCGACATGCCCTGCTCAAACTGCACGGGTATGAAATTCCAGTTTCCCTAGAGAAGTGATGAGTTATGGGCAATATACGTGTATTTGTGGCTGGGCACGGAGGAATGGTCGGTTCTGCGCTGGTGCGCCAGTTGCAGAATAACCCTGAGATTGAGCTGGTTACCCGCAGCAGGTCGGAATTGGATCTGCTGAACCAAGCCTCGGTGCATCAGTTTTTTCGGGAGGAGAGCATTGACCAGGTCTACCTTGCCGCGGCGAAAGTCGGTGGTATTCAAGCAAACAACAACTACCCTGCTGAGTTCATCTACGAAAATCTGATGGTCGAAGCTAATATTGTCCATGCTGCCCACATGGCTGGCGTCCAAAGACTTCTGTTCTTGGGCTCGTCCTGCATTTATCCGAAAATGGCCGAGCAGCCCATGAAAGAAGATGCGCTATTGACTGGTACCCTCGAACCCACCAACGAGCCCTATGCGATCGCCAAGATCGCCGGCATTAAACTGTGTGAAAGCTACAACCGTCAGTACCGCCGCGATTACCGCAGTGTGATGCCGACGAATCTTTACGGCGAAAATGATAACTTTCATCCCGAGAATAGCCACGTAATCCCGGCAATGATGCGTCGTTTCCACGAGGCCAAAGAGGCAGGTGCCAAAGAAGTTGTGGTATGGGGCAGTGGTAAGCCTATGCGTGAATTCCTGCACGTTGATGATATGGCTTCCGCCAGTGTGTACGTGATGAACCTAAACGAAGATACATACAAGGCAAACACCCAACCAATGCTCTCGCATATTAACGTGGGCACTGGGGTGGATTGCACGATTCGCGAGCTGGCTGCGACCATGCAGCATGTTGTAGGTTTTGAGGGGGAGTTGGTGTTTGATACGAGCAAACCGGATGGAACGCCTCGGAAGTTAATGGATGTCTCACGATTGAGGGACTTAGGATGGAATCCCAAAATCACGTTGAAAGTCGGGCTTCATCAAACGTATCTCTGGTTCCTGAAACAGCAGAAACTGTTAAGGGAGTGAAAATTCATTAATTTTCATCTATTAGGGTATCAGCTTGCTGGCTTGGCGCTAGTTTAATCGTACGGAACGGAATGACCTAAGCCCGTTGGTGGGTTTTATTTCTATAATTGATAGTCTAAATCTACGAGCTTAGGGTTATTAGAGAGAATAGTTTATGTATATTGTTAGATTGACTGGGGGTTTAGGAAATCAGCTGTTTCAGATTTCAACAGCACTTTCTATTTCAGAAAATAGATCAAATTCTATCTTGGTAGATCGGTCGTCTTTTTTTAAGGATAAAAAACATGGTGGATACCGATTGAATCATCTTAGGCTGCCTGAATTTAAAAAATATAATCCAAACCCTGTCGTTAGATATATAGTTAAAATTTTAGATAAATTCCCAGTTTTGACTGTGGTTACTCCGTTTTTTTTTCATGAGAAAAAATACTCTGATAAGGTAAAACAGATAAAAAGCGGATACTTGATTGGTTACTGGCAAGATCATAAATATTTCGATAAAAAATTTGATGTTTTAAAAAAATACTTTGTTCCTTCTGTGATTTCATTGCAAGAAGAAAGGTTGTCGAAGTTTATCAGAAGCTGTGATTCGGTTTCAGTTCATGTTCGGCGAGGTGATTACACGCGGGCTGATGTCATAAAAAATCATGGGATTTGTTCAACGAGCTACTATAAAGAGGCTATCGACATAATAAAAGATAAGTTGACTGACCCGCATTTTTTTGTTTTTACGAATGATCATCAGTGGGTAGCTGATAATTTGGATGGTACCTTTTCTGGTGCGTGCGTTACTTATGTGAAAGATCATTCCCAAGAGGTGGATCTTTGGCTAATGAGCCAATGCAAACATAACGTGATTGCTAATAGTAGCTTTAGTTGGTGGGGTGCCTATTTGGCCAACCACAATAAACAAATAGTTATCTCACCTTACCCTTGGTACGAACGTCCGCAAAGAGGATCTAGCGATCCGTCTCTCAGTTCTTGGATGAGAGTCAAAAAGCGTTAAAGGTGGTTTATGTACGATATTTCTGTAATTCTGGCTTGCAACAGGATTGATCAGTATACTTCTGTTGCTGTTAGTAGCGTACTAGCCTCCATTGACGTCAATTTGGAGTTGATTCTGGTCGCTAATGGCGATCGTTGTGAAGAGGTCTGGGCATATTTTAACTCGGAGTACGGTAATTTAGCCAACGTACAAATATTGAAGTCGCCTATTGGGCAACTATCTTTTGCTCTCAACTTCGGGATTACTTTCTCAAGATCGGATTATATTGGCAGGATGGATGCGGATGATGTATGTATGCCGGAGCGGTTTTCGAAACAGCTGTCATATTTAAAAGAGAAGAATTTGGATGTGTTGGGTGCAGATATTATTTTAATTGATTCTGACGGTAATACTATAGGGGAGCGAAGGTATCCTAAAGGCAATAGCATTGGGTTTCGTTTATTCATCGGCGCGCCTTTCTGTCATCCGTCAGTAATATTTAAGAAGAGAGTACTTATCGCTAATCGTGGCTACAACTCAGGATATAATTCTGAAGACTACGATTTGTGGTTACGGCTTCACCGAGGTAGGGTTCGATGGGAGAATCTTGACGAAAAGTTACTGTTATACAGAGTTCATAATAATTCTACTCAAGGTAGCGCGTTAGCTTATGCGGAGGTGTGTGGATACTTTCTCCGAGAATTTCTAATCAGTAAGGGAATGCAAAAGTTGTTTTTCTTAGGAGGGGGGCTCTATTCGCTATTGAAATTTGTATTGAGAGCTAGAAAATAGCGAGTATTAGATCGGTGCTTGATTTTATCCAAATCTTACTTAAATACGTTCCCGAATTACCCCGAACTATAGACACCGTGTAGAGTTAAGGTTTCCGTTACCACGCAGGTGCCCAATGAGCTGCGAGAAGATCCAGCCGTACACCGCACACTTTCGGTGAAAAGCAGTGCTAAGAGCTGGTCAATCTGGTAACGCGGCAGCATCCGTTACCCGTGATCTAGGCAGTCACCCGAGCCAGATCTAGAATTAGCGTAGTCAGTTTATCCGCCTGGCGGACGAGCAGTTCAACAGCGTTAGTGGCGTTGATTACTCCTGCAAGGTGAGAGCGAAGCCATGGGCAAGCTGCAGCGTGAGAAGAAGACTCTGAGGAAGGGAAATAGATTTCTAAGAAAGGTGTCTGGGTACTTCGCGAAGTCCTAAGGGTGAAGTACGCGCTGATTGAGGAATTCTGTCAACGCAATGCAGTGCGCCAAATGTGCTGTGTTAGGGAGGTATCCCCCCCCCCGCTGTATGCCTAGTTGTCCAAATGACCGGATACCCTTAAACACAAATTGGCCATTTTAGCCTGAGATCTATTTTGGAACCCCGGTTAAAAGGGTGATGGCCGTGCGGACTTGTCTCTGAAATTTTTATTTGACGCCCTAATTGCGTCGAAGATTAGGATGTCAGATCGCCAACTGCCGAAAGTTAGTGAGGATTATATCAAGGATGAAGATATGCGGTATGGCCTGAAGTTGCGTTGCCTTTGGGAATGGCTGATTTTCAGCTTTGGGAGGGCCCACATTTGAAATTGGTTTATGTGATTACTCGGTCTGATGTAATGGGAGGTGCAAGTGTCCACTTGCTGGATCTGGCCAAAGGCATGAAGGATCTTGGGCACACGGTCGTCGTTCTTATTGGTGGCCAGGGGATTGTTGTTGATCGCGCTAGACAGCTTGGTATCGATTGTCGGTCGTTGAAATTTCTTGTGCGAGAAATCTCTCCTTGTGCTGATATTCGGGGTTACTTTGAACTATTGAGAGCGTTAGCCGACTTGAAGCCGGATCTAGTTCACCTCCACTCGGCCAAGGCGGGTATATTAGGCCGATTAGTTGCAAAGCGTCTTTCGGTCCCCGCGGTTTATACTGCTCATGGATGGCCGTTTACTGAGGGCGTTTCTGAGGCAAAACGGAAGTTGTACGCGGTAGTAGAAAGGGCAATGGCCAATATTTCTGATCGAATCATCACGGTGTCCGAGTACGACCGGAATATCGCAATTCAGGAAAAGGTTGCATCATATGATCAGATGGTGGTTGTTCATAACGGGATGCCAGATGTACCACAGGCTTTGCGAGCAACCCATCAAGACCAACGTGCAAAGCTGGTTATGGTCGCCAGGTTCGAGGAACCTAAGGATCAGCGAGCTGTGATTGAGTCGCTTGCAACTATTAAGTGTCTAGACTGGTCTATGGATTTCATTGGTGATGGGCCTACTCTGGAGAGTGCAAAGTCTCTGGTTGAGAGTCTCGGGCTGTCTAAGCGCGTTTTATTCCTCGGTGAAAGGGATGATGTTCCAGAGTGCCTGAGCCGTTCGGATGCCTTGATATTAGTGTCTCGTTGGGAAGGCTTGCCTCTAACTATCCTTGAAGCAATGCGAGCAGGTTTGCCAGTAGTTGCGTCAGATGTGGGAGGGGTAAGCGAGGCAGTTACCGATGGAGTAACCGGATATTTGGTGCCTCGGAATGGGCGGGCCGAACTTATTGAGTCGCTAAGAAAAATTATTTCAGAACCCGAAGCGCGAGTTAGAATGGGTGAAGCAGGGCATTTAGAGTTCGAACGCGAGTTCACCTTTGAAGCAATGCTGCATAGGACAGAGTCTGTGTATCTACAAGCACTTGCCGTAGAGTCTAAAACGTGAATATAGTGATTACAGGTGTTTCCGGCTTCATTGGTTCTGCTTTGGGTAAAGCATTGCAGAAAGATTGTAACTTTGATGAGATAATCGGATTAACTCGCAAAGCAAAAAAAGAGCTTGACATCCCTATCAGGGCTGCGGGATGTCTATATGAAGGAGGAGATGCGCCACAATGTTTTCAAGGTATGGATGTTGTCATCCATTTGGCCGGTCTAGCCCATGTAAATTCGCGATATAGCGACGATCCATTGGCCGAATTTAGGCGTGTTAATGTTTCCGGAAGCCTAAATGTCGCCAAAGCTGCTTTAGCAGCCGGCGTGAAGCGAATGGTTTTTGTGAGCTCGGTCGGCGTTAACGGAGATACTAACGAAACGCCTTTTACAGAAGAGGATCTTCCTCGCCCAGTGAACGCATACGCCCAGTCGAAATGGGAGGCCGAGAGGGAATTGTTGGAATTCTCCCAAAAGACCGGCATGGAGGTTGTAATAATCCGCCCTCCACTCGTATACGGACCTAATGCTCCTGGTAAGTTTGGCAGCCTCGTGAAGTGGATTGACCGTGGCATACCTTTGCCGCTGGGGGCCGTGGATAACCGGCGCACTCTAGTATCATTGGATAATCTCCTGGATTTGATTACTGTTTGTATTGATCACCCGGCCGCTACTGGACAGGTGTTTCTCGCCGGCGACGGAGAGGACCTATCCACGACGCAATTACTGCGAGGTGCGGGCGAAGCTATGGGAAAACACGTGCGGTTGATTCCTGTGCCAGTCGGTATGCTGAAGTTCGGGGCATGGCTTTTGGGAAAGCAAAATTTTTCACAAGGCTTGCTGGGTTCCTTGCAGGTGGATATTTCCAAAGCACGCAACCTATTGGGCTGGGAGCCGCCACTGTCGGTGGAGGAAGGGCTTCGGCGTTGTTTTGTTTCGGAGAATGGACGTTGATTCGGTTATTTGATTTATTCTTTTCGTTGTTTGGTTTGCTATTCGGCTTTCCGGTGCTGTTGGTTCTGATGGTTATTGGTTTTTTCGATACCGGCTCTTCCGTTTTTCGCCAGGAGCGGGTAGGGCGCAACAAAAAGCCGTTCACTCTGGTGAAGTTCCGCACTATGAAAAAAGACACCGCCCATGTGGCCAGTCACCTCGCCAGCGCCAGTGCGATTACGCCTTTCGGGCACTTCCTGCGCCGCACCAAGCTGGATGAGTTGCCGCAGCTGTGGAATGTGCTGAAAGGTGAAATGAGCCTGGTGGGGCCACGGCCTTGCTTGTTTAACCAGGAAGAGTTGATTGCTGAACGTGAACAGCGGGGTGTGCTGGCTGCTCGGCCTGGTATTACCGGGTTGGCGCAGGTGAATGACATTGATATGTCGACGCCTGTGTTGTTGGCGGAGACGGACCAGAAGATGCTGGCAAACCTGACAGTGGGCGCTTACTTCAAGTACATTTTTATGACCGTTGCTGGTAAAGGGGCAGGCGACCGGGTGCCCGGTAAAGACTGATAGCCCACTTTGGGTGTGTTTAGACTGTGGCTGTTGGTTTATAAAGGAGTGTCTAAGGCAAATCAAACAAGTGCTTGAACGCTCAGGTATCGACTTCGGCACCAGCGGTGCCCGGGACTGGTTGAAGACCTTACTGACGAAGTTTGTGCGGCTTTTACGGCCGCATTTTTGGTCGTGATGGCCGAGGAAGCACGGGTGCAGCGCCTGGCGATTGGCCGGGATTTTCGGCCTGCCAGTCCCCCCATGGTGGCCGCCTGTTCGGCCGCTGCCCGGGCTATGGGAATTGCGGTGGACAATTACGGCGCTCTGCCCACGCCAGCATTGGAACTTCAGGCTATGGCAGGCGGAGTGCCTGCCATTATGATAACGGGCAATCACATTCCGTTTGATCGTAATGGCATTAAGTTTTATCGGCCAGATGGTGAGATTGCCAAAGCCGACGAACAGGCCATTATGGCCATTGATAAAGCCATGCCGGTTCTTGGCGAGGTTGTGCAGCAAGCGGAAGATGTGCGTGCTGCCGAGACTTAGAAGGCTCGTTATCTGGGTTGGTTCACGGGGCAGCCGTTGAAAGGGCTCCGGATAGGCTTGTATCAGCATTCTGCCGCTGGGCGCGATTTGAATCATGATGTTCTGGAGGCGTTAGGCGTCGACGTTGTTGTTCTGGGCCGCAGTGACTCATTCGTGCCGGTAGATACCGAGGCCGTCAGTGATGAAGATCGTGCCAGAGGCCGCGCCTGTTCAGCCGCCCACGGCCTTGATGCCATTCTCACGACAGACGGTGATGGCAATCGGCCGCTGTTGGCGGATGAGCAAGGCAACTGGTTGAGAGGCGACATCGTAGGACTCTTATGTGCTCGTGAGCTGGATATTCAGGCGCTGGCGGTACCGGCTAGCTGTAATACGGCGATTGAGAATTCCGACGCTTTCGCTGAAGTGCTTCGCACACGAATTGGCTCGCCTTACGTGTTGGCTGGTATGGAGCAATTGGCTGATCGGTATGAGCGTGTTGCGGGCTTTGAAGCGAATGGTGGTTTTCTATTGGGCAGCACCATTGAGAAAGACGAGCGTTTGCTCGAAGCGTTACCTACCCGCGATGCCCTGCTTCCTGCGCTTACGCTCATGGTGTCTGCAGCCCGGGCAAACAAACCATTGTCGCAACTGGTTGCCGATTTGCCGGCCCGATACACGGCCTGCGACCGCCTGAAAGCCTTTCCACGCGAGCATAGCCAAAGCCTTCTGGAGTCGTGGCAGCAGGATTTGACGGCCATGCAGCGGGATCTTGGGCTGGATTCCGCGATCAAAACCGCAGATACCACTGATGGTTTGCGGGTAACCCTGGATAACGGGGAGATAGTGCATCTTCGCCCCTCCGGCAACGCGCCTGAGTTGCGCTGTTATGCGGAGGCAGAAAGCGAGCCGCGAGCGGTAGAGCTAGTTCAGGGTGTGCTGCGTAAGGTTTTGGGGTAGAGATTGTTGCCGCGGATACTGGGCGCCTGTGCCAAGTTAGTTGGTACCTGATTTCTTCGGGTTTTCTTTGGCAGCGCAATCGTCAAGGCAGATTTTCTGCAAGAAATTCTAATCCGCCCAATAAAGGGCTTCTTCGATACAAAACTAAAGGCTTAAAATGTTTCTTCCGATAATTATGGCCGGCGGCACTGGTTCGCGCCTGTGGCCCTTGTCTCGTCAACTGAATCCCAAGCAGTTTCTGAAACTCTGCGGTGATAGCACGCTGTTGCAGCAAACTCTGTCTCGCCTGGACGGACTTGAGATAGCGGCACCGGCCATCATATGTAACGAAGCTCACCGTTTTATGGTGGCAGAGCAGTTGCGTCAGTTGTCCGTTATTGATGCCAGCATTCTACTGGAACCAGTCGGTCGCAACACCGCTCCCGCCATCGCACTCGCTGCTTTGAATGCGACTCTTAACGGTGAAGACCCGGTGCTGTTAGTGCTCGCTGCAGATCACTTTATTGCTGATGACAAAGCTTTTCAGGAAGCCGTTCAGGCTGCCGAGGTTTTGGCGAGCAAAAACAAGCTGGTGACGTTTGGCATTGTGCCTACTCATGCAGAAACCGGCTACGGCTACATACAGCGGGGGGCATCACTGCTGCGGCAGGGTTTTGACGTAGCGCGGTTCGTGGAAAAACCTGATTCGGGTACAGCACAAAGTTATCTGGATTCAGGAGACTACTACTGGAACAGCGGCATGTTTATGTTCAAGGCGAGTGTTTATCTTGAGGCGCTGCGTGAATTTCGTCCGGATATTTTGAACGCCTGTACCCGGGCATTCGAGGGTGGCAGCCAGGACATGAATTTTGTGCGGGTAGACGACGCAACTTTTGCTGAATGCCCCGAAGAGTCGATTGATTATGCCGTAATGGAAAAAACGTCTGATGCGGCAGTGATTCCACTCGACGCGGGTTGGAATGACATTGGTTCCTGGTCAGCCTTGTGGGAGATTGGCAAAAAGGACTCTGAGGGCAATGTTTGCAAAGGGGATTCACTGGCCATTAATACCCGTAACAGCCTGATTCATGCCGAACATAAACTGGTTGCTACTGTGGGTGTGGAAGACCTAATTGTTGTGGAAACCAAAGATGCAGTGTTGGTTGCCCACAAAGACAGTGTTCAGGATGTCAAAAAGATCGTTGAAGCCATCAAAAACGATGGCCGTCATGAGCATATGAACCATCGTGAGGTATATCGACCTTGGGGTGTGTATGACTCGATTGACAACGGTAAGCGGTATCAGGTCAAGCGGATAACGGTTAAGCCCGGAGCCAAACTTTCGGTACAGATGCACCACCATCGTGCGGAACATTGGATTGTTGTAAGTGGTACCGCAAAAGTGACCGTTGGGGAGAAGGAGTTTCTGGTGACGGAGAATCAGTCTACCTATATTCCGGTCGGGCAAGTGCATTGTCTGGAGAACCCAGGTGTCATTCCATTGGAACTGATTGAAGTTCAGTCCGGATCTTATCTTGGAGAGGACGATATTGTGAGGCTAAAGGATCAGTATGGGCGCGCCTAGATTCGAATATCAAAAAATTTCGATAGCCATAGTCTGATATAACAGTGAATCGACACTAAGGGATACCTTGGAGTCAGTAGCATCAAAAACCTACGACATGAGCAACGGGGTGTGTTGGCTGCTCGGCCGGGAGTCACTGGGCTGGCGCAGGTGAACGATATTGATATGTCGACGCCAAAGTTGTTGGCAGAGACGGACCAGAAGATGTTGGAGAGTCTGACAGTTGGGGCTTACTTCAAGTATATCTTAATGCCGATGACTGGTAAGGGCGCTGGCGACAGAGTGCCAGGTAAAGACTGATAGCATTTTTCAGTCATGGAAACCGCAGATCTGCGTGGAACAGATAAAAGTGTAGACTTGCCACTGGCGAGCCCGCGGTTTCCTGGACGCCTACCAAACATAGTCACGTAACCTAAATGTTCATCATTTCTAAGCTCGCTATCGCACTCATCTCCCCATTGGGCTCCGCATTATTCGGCGGGCTACTGGCTCTGATTCTGGGCTTTGCGGGGAGGAATCGGTTGGCCTTGGGTCTGGGCGTGTTATCTCTGGCGTGGCTGTGGGCCTGGTCCTTACCAGTGGCCAGCCATTCCATACGAGGTTATCTGGAAAATCAGCACCCGGCGGTGAATGCCAGTGCCATGCCGGAGGCCGGTGCAATTGTGGTGCTGGGCGGGGGTACGTCGCCGTTGAGTTACGGAGAGCCCTACCCGAACCTTGGCGCAGCCTCGGACCGGGAATGGCATGGTGCGCGGTTGTATCAGGCGGGTAAGGCGCCATTGCTGATTCTGAATGGTGGGCATGATCCGCAATACCGGGCGACTTCTTCCGCCGAAGCTATGCGCTGGTTTATCAGCGAGCTGGGCGTGCCGGATTCCGCCATGCTGCTGGAAGAGCGCAGCCGGAATACCACCCAGAATGCGGGGTTCACGGCGGATATTCTTGCAAGCCGAGGCATAAACCGCATACTGCTGGTAACTTCTGCGCTACATATGTCTCGTTCCAAAGCGCTGTTTGAAGCCCAGGGGCTGGAGGTGATTCCGGCTGCTACGGACCACGAGATACGTGATCTGCCGGCCTGGCGGTACTGGCTTCCAAACACCGATGCGCTTGATGGGAGTAGTCGTGCGATTAAAGAGATCGTTGGGCGACTGGTGGGTAGGTAATAGCGTTAGAGACATAATATTGCGTTGCCTCAATCCCGGGGCTGAAGGGTTTCAGATGTTTAATTCCATGTTCCCGGTGGGCCGGTTCTATACTCGGCGAAGTAAGGAAATGATTGTGAGAGCGGAGGAGTCGTGTGAGCAGAGATAAACCGAATAAACACCCGGGCAGTAATTTTTTTGTTAAGGCCTTTCTAAATCTACCCAGGTTTCAGAAGCGGGTTGTTTCTGTACTTTCTGACGCGTTCGTCCTGTTCTTTGCTATCTGGGCAGCGTTCGCGCTGCGGCTTGAGCAACATCTCTGGTTGCCAACGCAAGGTCAGCTGACGGTTGCGGCGATAACGGTCGTGTTCACCATTGCGATATTTATCCGCCTCGGGTTGTATCGGGCGGTGATTCGCTATCTTGGCGACAAGGCCTTTCTGACGATTATCTATGGTGTTGTGGCGTCTGCTACGACACTGATCGTGTTGGGGTATCTGCTTCAGGTGTTTGTGCCGCGTTCCGTGCCCATCATTTATGGTGCCTTGGCCTTCTTGTTCGTGAGCGGCACCCGCCTGGGTGTACGGATGATCGTGAACCATCCCAGGCAGCGTGCCAAAGAGGCAGTAGCCATCGTGGGTGCTGGCGAAACCGGCATGCAACTGGCCTCAGCTCTGGAACAGGGCACGGAGTATCGACCGGTAGTTTTTGTGACGTTTGACCGTGCCAACCACAAATCCATGATCAATGGCCTGCCGGTAGTCAGCATCAATCACATCGCCAAGCATTTGCCCAGGCACCGGGTGCAGCGGATACTGCTGGCGCTGGATGAAAATTCCCAGGTTGATCGCAAGAAATTGCTGAAGCAACTGGAGCCCCTGTCTGTTCCGGTTCAGACTGTCCCCTCCATGTCGGAGCTGGTGGCTGGCCAGGCGCGAATTAACGATATCCGGGATCTGGAAATAGAAGACTTGTTGGGGCGGGAGCCGGTTCGGCCGGATTCTGCGGTTGTCGCCAGAAGCCTTTACCAGAAGTCTGTGATGGTGACCGGCGCCGGCGGTTCGATTGGCTCTGAATTGTGTCGCCAGATCATTCGCCATCGCCCACGTACACTGGTGTTGTTCGAGCAGTCCGAGTTCTCACTCTACGCGATTGAGCGGGAACTGAACGCCATCAACCAGGTTGAAGGGCTCGAAGTAGCGCTGCACCCTCTGCTTGGAAACGTGAACCATCGTCGCCGCTGCGAGACGGCTATGCGGGCCTTTGGTGTTGAGACGGTTTACCACGCAGCGGCTTACAAGCATGTTCCGCTGGTGGAGCACAATGTGATTGAAGGTGTGCAGAATAACGTGTTTGGCACCTGGCACACGGCGGAGGCAGCCATTGCTGCCGGTGTCGAGCGTTTTGTGCTGATTTCCACGGACAAGGCCGTTCGCCCCACCAACGTGATGGGGGCGAGCAAGCGATTGGCGGAACTGGTACTGCAGGCGTTGGCGCAGCGGCAGCAGAAGACCATTTTTTCCATGGTTCGCTTTGGTAACGTGCTGGGTTCTTCCGGCTCTGTAGTACCCCTGTTCCGGGACCAGATTCGCGATGGTGGCCCGGTTACTGTTACCCACCCCGATATTATTCGTTATTTTATGACCATACCCGAAGCCAGCCAATTGGTGTTGCAGGCCGGTAGCATTGGCGTGGGTGGTGAAGTGTTTGTGCTGGACATGGGCGAACCGGTGAAGATTGCGGACCTGGCCCGGAAGATGATCCACCTGATGGGCCTGGAAGAGAAAACCGAGGACGATCCTGGCGGAGACATCGAAGTGGTCTTTACTGGCCTGCGCCCGGGGGAGAAGCTGTACGAAGAGTTGCTGATAGGTGATGACCCACAGGGTACCTCACACCCCCGCATTATGATGGCGCGGGAAGTGTCTTTGCCATGGGAACGTATTGAGGATTTGCTCAGCCAGCTACAGCGCGCCAGCCAATCCTTCGACTGCGCCGCCATCATCGAAGTTCTGAAAGCCGCCCAAACGGGGTATGCGCCCAATGGTGAGCTGGAGGACCTGGTTTGGTGTAACGGGCCGTCAGAGGCAGTGGTGGCAGATCACCAGGGCGAGAAAGTGCACCGCTTGTCCGTGTAGGTCGGATTAGCCGAAGGCGTAATCCGACAAACACCAGGAGAACAGTCTTTAAATAACAGGGAAGGTTATGATGATCGACATAAAACACCACGGAGCGGTGACAGGCGTAACAGGTTCCTGCCACGAGTTGGTTGTAGGCAACTCCGGAATTCTGATTGATTGCGGCCTTTTTCAGGGCGAAGAGGCGGGCAACGGCGCCAATGCCTCGGACCTTTCCATTGAGTTTCCCATCAGCCATATCCGTGCGCTGGTGATTACCCATGTACACATCGACCATGTCGGTCGCATTCCCTATCTGCTTGCTGCCGGGTTCGAGGGGCCGATTATCTGTTCGGAGCCTTCGGCGATCATGCTGCCGGAGATTCTTGAGGATGCCCTGAAGATTGGCTTCACCCGGGACAGGGCGCTGATAGAGAGAGTGCTGGGGCTGATTCGGTCCCGGCTTGTGCCGGTGCCTTATGGGCAGTGGCATTCGGTTTTTGATGGAGAGGGTGAATCGCTGTCCACTCGGTTGCAGAGGGCAGGGCACATTCTGGGTTCGGCCTATGTGGAATGTGAAGCGGAGTGTGATGGCGAATTTGAGCGGATTGTGTTCAGTGGCGACCTTGGCGCGCCCGATGCGCCGTTGTTGCCGGAGCCCCAGCCGCCGGAGCGGGCGGACCGGGTGGTGATTGAGAGCACCTACGGTGACAAGGACCATGAGAGCAGGGAGAGCAGGCGGTACCGGCTTAAGGCGGTGTTGGAGCATGCGCTGGAGGATGGTGGGACGGTGTTGGTGCCGGCGTTCAGTATTGGGCGGACGCAGGAGTTGTTGTATGAGATTGAGAGTTTGATAGCGGAGTTTGGGGATTCTGCGGTGTCGGATTACGCATCGCGGGGCGATGCTAATCCGACCTACGTAGGTCGGATTAGGCGTAGCCGTAATCCGACATCCCGGCTTACCTGGAAAAATCTGGAAATCGTCGTCGACTCACCTCTGGCCGCCACCTTCACCCGAATCTACCGCGACCTCAAACCCTTCTGGGACGCCGAAGCCACTGAACTGGTCAATCAGGGCCGGCATCCGTTGTCCTTCGAGCAACTCACGGTCATCAACAGCCACGAAGACCACCTCAACGCCGTTGACTACCTGGCTAAATCACACCGCCCCTGCGTGGTGTTGGCCGGCTCCGGCATGTGTGCTGGTGGCCGGGTGGTGAACTACCTGAAGGTCATGCTGGCAGATAAACGCAATGACGTTCTATTCGTAGGTTACCAGGCCAAAGGCACCCCGGGTCGGGATATCCTCACTTACGGGGCGCAGGGTGGCTGGGTTGAACTGGATGGCGAGCGTTATGATATCCGCGCCCGGATGCATCAGGTGGGTGGTTACTCAGCCCACGCAGGGCAATCGGATTTGGTGCGGTTTGTGAGTGGTATTGAGCCGCCACCTTCAGAAATCCGGATTGTGCATGGGGACGCGGACGCCAAGGAGTCACTGAAAAGTCAATTTCATTCCGTCGGGCTAAAGGGGATAATGATTCCCGGTTTGGCCTGAGCCAGTTATGTTTCATTAAAGGATTATTGGAATCATGAAAAAAATCGCAGTAATTGGCCTCGGATATGTCGGTCTGCCTTTGGCAGCAGCCTTCGGGGAAAAGCGCGAGATTGTTGGCTTTGATATCAACGCAAAGCGCATTGCTGAATTAAAGGATGGTGTGGATTTTACCCGTGAGGTTTCCCGGGAAGAACTGGCGGAGTCAAAGGGGCTGTCGTTTGCCGATTCCCTGGAAGGTATTCGCGATTGCCAGATTTATATTGTGACGGTTCCTACGCCAATTGATGAGTTCAAATCACCGGATTTAACACCACTGGTTAAAGCCAGTGAGAGTGTGGGGAAAGTGCTCAAGCGTGGCGATATTGTTATTTATGAGTCCACGGTTTATCCGGGCGCCACGGAAGAGGTTTGTGTGCCTATTCTTGAGAAAGTGTCGGGCCTGGTTTTCAATCAGGACTTCCACGCTGGCTACAGCCCGGAGCGGATTAATCCCGGCGATAAAGAACACCGTGTAACCACTATTAAAAAGGTGACTTCTGGATCAACGCCGGAAATCGCTACTGAAGTGGATGAACTCTATGCCGGTATTATTACCGCCGGTACCCATAAAGCCAGTTCCATCAAAGTGGCTGAAGCGGCGAAGGTAATTGAGAATACCCAGCGCGATTTGAATATTGCGCTGATGAATGAATTATCGATGATCTTTTCGAAACTTAAAATCGATACCCATGAAGTCCTTGCAGCCGCAGCAACCAAATGGAACTTCCTGCCTTTCAAGCCGGGCCTGGTTGGCGGGCACTGCATTGGTGTGGATCCATATTATCTGACCCACAAGGCCCAGGCTATTGGCTATCATCCGGATATTATTCTGGCTGGCCGCCGGGTCAATGACAATATGGGGCCCTATGCGGCATCGGAGCTGGTGAAGGCGATGATCAAGGCGGGGCACACAATTGCACGTGCCCGCGTGTTGATCATGGGTTTTACCTTTAAAGAAAATTGTCCCGATTTGCGTAATACGCGGGTTATTGATGTGGTTAAAGAGCTGTCTGAATTTGGTTGTAAAGTGGATGTCACGGATTGCTGGGCGAACAATGAAGAAGCTGAGCATGAGTACGGCATTTCATTACACCAGAACCCGGAGAAAGGACAATATGATGCGGTATTGTTGGCAGTGCCGCACCGGGAATATGCAGTGCTTTCTTCCGGTGAATTGCGGGAATACCTGAAAGACAATGGTGTATTGTTTGATCTCAAGGGTGTGTTGCCATTGGGTGAAGCCGATTTGCGGTTGTAGTCTTTTGGTTATTTAAATTAAGCCAGCCTTCGGGCTGGTTTTTTTATGGGTGCCTGTTTTGTGAAGTAATATTTTGCCATATTTAAAATTATCGATTATTATGAGTTTTGAATTTTAGGTCATTTCAATTGTAGTGCAATTAATAAGGGTTTGTATCCATGGCAAAGATAAACGATTACTACCAGAAAAAGCAGCTTATGGAAAAGCTCTCTGAAGAACTGGCGAAGCTGGAGCAGGACCAGGCGCTAAAGGGCGAACTTGAGTTTGAAAACAAGGTTCGCGAGTTAATGACGAAGTATGATAAATCGCCGAAAGACGTTCTTCAGATTCTGGGAGCTATCGATCCCTTTATTGCTGGTGCCAAGGCTGATACCGGTAATGGTAGCCGTGCCAAGCGGCCGATGAAGACCTATAAGAACCCGCATACCGGTGAAGTGGTTCAGACCCGTGGTGGTAATCACAAGGTTTTGAATGAGTGGCGGAAGAAGCATGGGAAGGAGACTGTGCAGGGTTGGCAGCAGGATTGATTATATTTTTGTCGCAGCCGCGGTGTCGGATTACGCGCCGCGGGGCGGCGCTAATCCGACCTACGTAGGTGGGATTAGGCGAAGCCGTAATCCGACAACCCAGAGCATGCGTTGACCATCGATTCAATCGTTCCCACCCCCAAAAACCACCACCCGGTTCCTTCCCCCTTCCTTCGCCGCATACAACGCCTCATCCGCCTGCTGTAACCACTGCATATGATTCTCCGGCCCTTCGGTTAGCGGAGCGATGCCGATGCTGACGGTGTACTGGATCGGCGCGACAGTGGTTTGTACGGTGCTGTTCTGGATGGTTTCGCGGATGCGTTCGCAAATTATCTGTGCGCCTTCGGGGTCGGTTTCCGGCAGAATGATGCCGAATTCTTCGCCACCGTAGCGGCCGGGGCTGTCGGACTGGCGGAGGCTGTCCTTCATGACTTTGGCGGTGTATTTGATGACTTCGTCGCCGGCGAGGTGGCCGTAGGTGTCGTTTACCGGTTTGAAGTGGTCAATGTCGAACATCACGAGGCAGGTGGGGTGGCCGTAGCGGCGGTACCGTTCGAATTCCGCATCGATGAGGTTTTCCCAGGTGCCGCGGTTGAGCAGGCCGGTGAGGCGGTCGGTCATGCTCAGCTTGGCCAGCTGTTCGTTGGCTTTCTCCAGTGCCCGTTTGCTGGTGGCGATGTCGGTGACGTCATAAACCATCAGGCAGATCTTATCCACTTTTCCGTCGGGTGCGGAGAGGGGGCTGATGGTCAGGTTCTGGAACATGAAATCTTCGGTGCCGGTGATCGGGCGTGTGTTGCGAAAACGGAACAGGTAGGGGCGCTGTTCCCAGGATGTGAACGCCCGGGTGTTGAGCATGACTACGGAGTCTACCTTGCGGGTCAGCCAGGCTTTGGGGATGTCGGGAAACACGTCAAACAATACCTGCTCACGGATCCTGCTGGCGGTGATGCCGCTGTGGTGTTCCATAAAGCCGTTCCAGGCCTGCACGCGGAAGTCCAGGTCCAGCACTACCAGGCCCACTTCCACCGATTCCAGCATGTCGACCAGCCAGTGAAAGGTGCTCGCTTCTATCTCTTTCATTGCCATGATTAGTCCACCAGGTACTGCAGCCGTTGTTCAAGGAAGGGTACTGAGTCTTCTGTAAGCAGTACCAGCATGTCGCAACTGATGCCCCTGTCTTCCAGCTCGTAGCTGATTTCAATGCATAGTAACTTTTCCTGTCGCGTGCTGTGGTGCTCCAGCAGGTCTCCGATCTGCCGATGCTGGCCCAGCACCGTAGGGTGGCCCAGGCCGAGTTTGAGGTCCAGCTGGTCGCCGATGCCTTTGAGAAAAGCGCCGAAGAGGATGCTGGACATGTCCATGAGCACCTCTACCTGGACGGTTTCGGGGTCCATTTCTTCGTAGTGGAGCAGTTCGGCCATGTCGTTGAAGCTGGCATCGGAAAACAGTAGCAGTGCCTCACCGGCGATTCCGGACCCCGTGAATCCCTGGCAGACAGCGGAATAACAACTGTCTTCCTCGGCGGCGGAGATGGCCATGCTCAATTCTGAGCGGGCAATCATCTCCACCCGGGGAATCGGCTGTTTGACGAAGACCCGTAGCAGTCGCGCCAGCAGATCCGATGAGCGGCCCATGGCGACGTTAGAGATTTCCTGCAGGTAATCGTTGAGGCTGATGGTGGCTTCATCCGCCGCGGGTTCAGCTTTCTGCTCGTCGGTTCGTTCAGTAACAGGAACGAGATCCTCCGGCCGTAGAAAGCCGTAGTCCTGCAGCAGTTTGATCACCAGGTCGGTGTCTGTGGGCTTCTTGATGAAGTCGATGGCGCCCAGTTTGCGTACCCGTTTCCGTGCCTCGGGCTGGATGTCGCCGGAGACCACAATCGTCAGAACCGGAAGATCTTCTTTCAGGACTGTTTCCAGCACCTGGTACCCGTCCATTTCCGGCATGTTGAGATCCAGGAACATCAGCTCACCGGCGCCTGCCCGGAGCTTTTCCAGGGCATCGCGGCCATCGATGGCGAAGGTGACGTCGGCGTTCCAGTTGGCGGGCAGGGCGCGGGCCATTTGTTTGCGAGCGAACGAGGAGTCGTCGCAGATAAGAACGCGGGTGGTCATGGCTGCTCCGTTTATTATTTTCGCCAGTATAGCAGTGGCGCCCCTGAATTCTATGCCCTGTGAACTGACTCACTCTATTGGCCCTGGCGCCTGGGATATAGTGTCTCTGCGGTAACATGCAGTAACAAAAATAATAACTGCAGGCGCAAGGCCGGGCGTCGGATGGCAAGGCCTACTAACAAATCAGAGACACAACACTATGAGACAGGATGCTTATTGGTATGCTGTCCCTCTCACCATCTGCCTGGGTATTTCGCCTGTTGCCCTGGCAGAACTGGAGCCCATTTCCGACAAGGAAATGAGCCAGGTGCAAGGGCAGGCAATGATGTCGGTAGACAATGTGGTTGGAGCTAACCACCAGTTTACCCGCGTAACACTGGGCATTGATTCCGAGAAGCGGCTGAATGCCGACCACGTGATTATGGGCGGGGATGATACCGGCGCCGATCTCGATATCGCCAATTTCGCGCTCGGGCACTATGTCCGGGACGATACCCGTGTTCAGATTGATGGCAATACCTACAATGTGGACGAGGTGGTTCCGTTTGAGGGCATCGAGCCCTACCTGGAACTGGCTGAACGGGACGGCAAGCTTTCCGGTTTTCGCTTTGGCCTGAACCAGGCGCGTGGCACGCTTTCCGGGGAGATCGCCAGCTTCAGCGGCAACCTGGGCCTGAAGATCAACGATGCCAGTGGTAATCCGGTGGATGCCACCCTGTTTGACAGTGCAGGTGTAGCCACCAACCACCGTGCTACCCAGATAGGCCTGGCGGCGGAAGATGGAACCTGCAGTGAGTGCGTGCCATTGACCAACCTGCTGTCCATGGACGTGGGCGTGGATAATGGTGACGGCACCGTTGGCTTTACCAAGGACCTGTTCCTGGCATTCCAGAGTGAGTCTGTGGATTGGCAGGATCTTGATGGCACCAACATGATTCAGGGGCCGGAAGGGGTGTTCCTCAATTTGCCGACCAGTATGACGTTGGATATGCAGACGTTGCAGAATGGGGTTCAGCGGGAGCGGACGCATTATGTGGATCGTGGTATGGGGATGTTTTGATTACAATACCCTCCATCCGACCCATTAACGCAATGCAGGAGTCCTTTCGGTGATCCGCTCTTTCTACTGGCACGATTACGAAACCTTCGGTGTCGACCCCGTACACGATCGCCCCTCCCAGTTTGCCGGTGTGCGCACCGATGCTGACCTGAACATCATTGAAGACCCGCTGATTATCTACTGTGCCCCGGCGGACGACTATGTGCCCGCGCCGGAAGCCTGCCTGATTACCGGCATCACGCCACAAGCGGCCCTGGGGAGCGGCTTCCCCGAGGCGGAGTTCATCGCACAGATCAACGAGGCCTTCAGTCAGCCCGGCACCTGCGCCGTTGGGTACAACAGCCTGCGCTTCGATGACGAAGTGACCCGTCACACGCTTTACCGCAATCTGCGGGATCCCTACGCCCGGGAATGGCAGAACGGCAATTCCCGCTGGGACATTATCGACATGGTGCGGCTGACCTTCGCACTGCGGCCGGAAGGCATCAACTGGCCGAAGAAGGAAGACGGCAGTCCCAGTTTCAAGCTGGAAGAGCTCACTGCAGCCAACGGCATCGCCCATGAAGCGGCCCACGACGCCATGTCGGATGTGGAAGCCACCATTGCCGTGGCAAAGCTGATCAAGGAAAAGCAGCCCAAGCTGTTCGACTTCGTGCTGCAGAACAAAGACAAACACTCCGCCCGCGCCATGCTGGATACCGCCAGCATGAAGCCGGTATTCCACATCTCCGCCAAGTACCCGGCCACCCGGGGCTGTTGTGCGATGGTGGCGCCGGTGGCTGACCACCCCACCAACAAGAACCTGGTGATTGTCTACGACCTGCGGGAAGACCCCAGCGAACTGATCCACGCCAGCCCTGAACAGATTCGTGAGCGGGTATTCACTTCCCAGGCAGATCTGGGGGAGGGCACACGCCGGTTTCCCCTCAAAGGCGTGCAACTGAACAAATGCCCGGTGCTGGCCCCGGCGACCATGCTGAAGTCGCTCTCTGAAGAACGGCTGGCGGAACTGGAGCTGGACGGTGACAAGCTGCGACAACACCTGGCCATTCTCCGCAAGGCTCCTGACCTGCCTGGCCGGATTGCCCAGGCCTTTGACCAGCCCCACGAAGGCGACCTGACCGACCCGGATGAACAGCTCTATGCGGGTGGATTTATCAGCAAGACTGACCGGGAAAAGCTCAACTGGCTGCTGCAGCAACCAGTGGAAACGCTGGGGGAGCAGGAAGTGCGGTTTGAGGATGGTCGCCTGGAGGAGATGCTGTTTCGGTACCGGGCGAGGAATTATCCCGATACGCTGATTTCGGAAGAGCAGGAGAAGTGGGAAGAATTCCGACAGCAGCGGTTAATGCAGCCCAAGAAGGGCTGGCGGTCGTTGGAGGAGTTTTTCAAAATTCTGCAGACGCTGGCTGCGGATCCCGAGCTTACACCGGAGAAGCGGCATGTTCTGGAGGAGTTGCAGTTGTATGGGGAGTCTTTGATTCCTTATGTTTAGCGTGGAAGTGGGGTTGTCGGATTACGGCCCTTTGGACCTAATCCGACCTACATTACTGGGTGTCGGATTACGCTTCGCTAATCCGACCTACCGCTATGGGTCATGTGGCTCACGTAGGTCGGATTAGGCCCAAAGGGCCGTAATCCGACAAATCATCCTGAACGACAATCACCGCCGCCGCTGAAAATAAACACTCAACCCTTGCCCCATCAAACTCTGCACCTCACTCCCCAGTGCCTCTGCCTGAATCTGCTGCTGCACGGGCTTTGTGGCCAAACTGTGGCCGTCGGTGTCCCGCGCCTTGACCAGTTTCCACTCCACTTCGTTACTCACCAGCGCCATCAGCTCCTTCAACTGACGGGAATCCTGCTCGCAGAACCAACGGTCCCGGCAGCCGCCCAGGCCGTAGAAGTCGATTTCAGATACCAGCGACTGCCACATCGGGTCCTGACGGTTGGTGAGAACCATTTTACGGAGCTGGCGCAGGGCAGTGCGGGTGGGTTTGAGGTTGTGCTGGGCAACCAGGTGACGGATCTGTTTGTCGCCGTCGGTCTGTTCATCGACGGCGGTGTGCATGTGCACCACGGCACCATTGCCGGTGGCGGAGCTGACCAGTGCTGCCAGGGATACGTCTGTCATTTTTGCCGAGGGCAGGCGGCCGATTTCGATCCAGTGCACCTTGTGGTCATCGGCCACGAATCGCTGGGCGATGGACCAGGGCCAGAAGACGATGTTGTCGATGCCCATTTCGCCGGCCAGCCTGGTAGCCTTGGCGATATTGGCCAGGGACTCGTCCACGGCGATGACTTCCACGTCCTTCAGGTAGTGCGCCAGTTCCATGGCGCGCTGGCCGGACTGGGCGCCGCAGACCATGATACGCAGAGTGTCTGGCAGTTGGTCGGTGTTCATGCCCAGTTCCGTCGCCATCATGGTTTTCAGACTGGATTCAGTACGGTATGCGAGCTTTGACCAACTAGGCCAGGCCTGGGGTACGTCGGTTTTCTCCAGGCAAAGTTCTTCGGCTTTTTCATCAAAATTCTGTTTGATGGCTTCTTCCGAGGCGCGGTTATAGTAGCTGGCCGCCATCACTGACTGTAGGGCGACGGGCCAGTCCACCAGGTTCCAGCGGCCAAGCTGCACCGCAAACCTCTGGTGGAACATGGCGCCATACATGGCGCTGATGATCAGCGAGCCGATCATGCCGTCCTGTTCCTCGCCCATGGCCAGTTGCGCACAGATGCTCTCATTAATGGCCGAGACCAGGCGTTCCTCGTCATCTTCTGCCGTCAGGGCGTAGCCGGTGCGGTCTGCATAGATCGCCAGGGCGAGTGCCAGTGGCTGGAGTTCATCCCGCAATTCAACGGTTTGAGCTACTTCGGCGATGATGGCGCGGCGAAGCAGGGTGACCAGTTCCTCCACGGCGGGATCCGGCATCAGGGTTTTTTCCAGGGCCAGGATCAGCAGTTCGTCTTCGCTGGCGGCGTCCAGGGCGACCTGGGCGTTCGGATTTTCCAGGTCATACTGTTGGCGGATGATGGCACCCACGAAACGGCCGATTTCCTGGTGGGGCAGGCCTTTGTGGCGGAGCAGGAGGATCGCGTCCCGGGCCAGTTTTGAGTCCGCTTTCTGTACGTCCAGCTGTTCGGCGCAGGTGAGCATGCCGCTATAGACGGACGGCCATTCCAGGCCCATCTCCAGCAGTTTTCGGTAATGCAGGTAGGCCACATCAAACTGGCCCTGCAAGCGCTTGGCATGGGCAACCCCGCAGAAAGCGGCGGCGGATTGCCGGTCCATCTCCAGGGCCTGGATGAAATACTGCTCCGCCAAGGCGGGGCGTTCGGAACGGATGGCCCAGTAGCCCAGGTTGGTAAACTGCTGCGGTTGCGCGGGATCCTGGCTCAGGCTGTCTGTGAACAGGGTATGCGCTTTCTCGAGGTGGCCCTCATCCAGCTCTACTCGCCCAAGCAAGCCCAGCGCTGTGGTATTGCCCGGCTCCTGCGCCAGGATCTCTCCCAGATAGCCCCGGCACTCATACCGTGCTTTGACGCGCTGAACCAGCGACACCGGGCTGTTGGACTCCCCATAGGCGAGGTTAGCCTGCAGCAGAAGCCGCGAGATATGAACCTTTTGTGCATCTGTGGCGTGGATGTTGTGCTGTGCTTGCATGGGACACCTCGTAAAACCCCGCCGCGGCAACCGAGCGGCAATGGTCTGCAGTTTTTTGACGTTTTGCAGTGCTTTAAGAGAAAGGTAGCGAAACCCATGCCAGTTTGGGGCAAACCGTAGGTCGGATTAGGCGAAGCCGTAATCCGACAACCCAAGTCTGATAGCTGCGGTGGCTGCCCCGGAGTCGGGCTTTGGTGGTAACGTTGGCATTTGTCGGATTACGGCCCTTTGGGCCTTTTATGCCCTTTACGGGTAAATCCGACCTACGCGGGAATCAACGGGCCAGGGAGTTGTAGGTCGGATTAGCAAAGCGTAATCCGACAAAACAAACCAACAGAAAACTCCAAAACGAAACAGCCGGACTCAAAGCCCGGCTGTTTCGTTCGTTTACTTCAGATCGATACTTAGCCCTGCAACAACTGCAACACCTGCTGTGGCCTCGGATTGGCCTGGGCCAATACCGAGAGGCCAGCCTGCGGGAGGAGCTGGGTACGGGCGAGTTCGGCGGATTCTGCTGCGAAGTCGGCATCGCGGATTCAGCTGTTGGAGGCCGAGAGATTTTCGGAGGTTGTTGCAAGGTTTACGATTGTGGATTCGAATCGGTTTTGAACTGCTCCGAGCTCGCCGCGGAAGCCATTGATGGTATCGATTGCGTAGTCCACTGATATTATGGAAAATCTGCGCACCTCAGGTGCTGAAATATCCACAGTGTTCATGTTCTCGGTATCATTTTCGACCGTGGCGTTCACAGTGTTATTCAGATGGCCGGGCCCGTCGAAAACCCCATCAGCATTTACGTCACCTCCAATGGAAATATCAAAAGCTTGTCCAAAGACCGACGAAAAGATGATGTCGTCGTTTTTGGAATTCAGATTAGCCTGGACCGCGGTCTCCTGTATTTTGCATTGAGTTGGCTTTCGATAACGGCACGCCAGGTATTTGCCATGCCATTGGAACGCCATATTTCAATTTATCGGAATCCTATCGGCACCATCGCTTATTCTGGGTCATTGATTGATTGCCGAATCCAAGGGTCAGAATCAAGCGAATACTGCTTCCGGGTAACAGACCTGAAATGTTGGGGCAACGCTGACAGACAGCTAATAAATGCTTCTTCCCATCGCTTCAGGTAGGTTGCAATGTCTTGCTCGTTTGTCAATGCAATGGCATGTGAGAATCCAGCGTACAGAAAATGGCGTACGGTCCCGCGAATCATGTAATAGAAACCTGGATCCTCCGGCAATAATTGCCCTTCTAAATACCTGCTGATTTCAGAGCACAGTCTGGTAATATCTTTTTTGCCCCTTATGCGCCGGCTCTTGAGGAGATTCCGTAGTTTGAGCGCTAGAAGTTGGAGTTTTTCTTCAGTGTGGTCCAAGCCTTCCTGCATCTCGTTCAGGGAGACCGTTTCGGCATCTGGGCTAAAAATCAGATTCAGAACACGGGATTTTTCAGAAGGATCGCCATACTCAAGTGCTGATTCTTTGAATTGACTTGTTGTAAGCCAAGTGGCTCCTTCAATGTCGGCGCCGTCAGCACAATTAAAAAACCGTGTTTCCGGAGACGATACTCGGGTTGATTGGATCAGGACTTCAACAGCTCTTTTCGCAGTAAAATAGATTGGAGTCGTGTGGACGATGCTGTCGTTTACACCCCTGACTGTAAAAGTTCGCGCCTTTGAAAAAGCCTTGCTTGCACCTTCTTTAAGCTCGTTTCCAATCGCATCGTCCTTACTTTCCATATAAACCGAGCGCTGTGAGTGATGCTTGTCGTGTTCCTTGAACCCGAAATCGGTGCCAAAAAGAAAGATATTACGGAGGCCAAGCTGACTACAAATCGCTGTGGCGGCGTTTGTACAAGTGGGGGCACCACCAGAGATACTTTTTTCAGGTGATCCAAAAAGAGACGCGATGGGGCTTTCGCTTTTAAAGTAGAGCCGCTGGTCTCCAAAAAGCCCCCAGATCAGGGGGCAGATCTGCGACGCCGCAATGATTTTAATAGACTTGAGCTTTTCGTGATCGTAGGAGCTGATCACCCTGTAGTTAAGAAAATCTGATTCTAGTTCAACATGAAAATCCGGATAAATATCGTTTTCTATCAGAGCCCTTAACCCAGTGCCTGCACTCACAAGAATAACCCTGTCCCGAACAGATTTGATATCGTCAATTCGGTCATCCAGCGACGGGCCACTCCCAACAATCAAGGTAGGGGTTTCGGAAATGACGCTTCCCTTAGAGGGAATGGTTCTAACTTTTTCGTGGAAGGCATGTAGTGCATTGTTCAGTTGGCGAACTTCATCGTCGTAGTGGCCCCAGGTCGTCAATGTTGCCAGAGCTTCGCGGTTGATGCGCTCCGCAACCGTGGTCATGGTGCGGTCGCCCCTTTCATTCAGGAATAGGTTCATTACTGGAAAAATCGGGGTGAAATGCACTAAATGCTTTACCAGGGCTGGCCAGAGGGCCTCTTCTGTTTTTTCGACTCCAATCAAAAACCTGAGGGAGCGCCCATTTTTCTGGAATTTTGAGGCCACCCTGGCCCAGTCGACGGTAAGCAGGCTGGCTGCAAAAATTTCCAGCTCGGGTTCGATGATTAAGGCGTTTTCTACCTCTGAGGTGGTCACAAGTTCTTCGATCTGATACCCAAGCCCTACCCCCTGAAAAACCACAAGTGGGAAGAAGTTCGGCATCTTATATCCGGTGAAAGATGACCGGTCTAATGGCGATTGACTGATAATTGCATCCACAGCCTGATGAGCAAATCTGGGATGATAATAGTCACCAGGCCATGGTGGTGGAAGGGAAGGCAAGAATGATCCTTCTCGGAATGTGGACTTGAACAATTCCACGCCTTGATGTGCTCTTGATTTCCCTTGACCTTCGTAGAGGGATCTTCCATCCAGCTGCAAGTCAACCTCGTCCTCGACATTGCTGATAACGACTTCGGCCTTGGTGGGCTTGTAGTTTGCGAAATAGGAATAGATGCTCGGGTAGGCTTTCTGGAAAAAGCGGAGATTGGCTTCTCTTCGCTGCACAAACTCGATGGCTTTGTTTTGGACCACAAAAATCTCCACGACAGTCATTTTTTCAAACTCTAACACATGGCCTCGAGGCTGACAGGCCACGAGGCGCATGGAGAGTTTCATAACTACCCCGGGTGGCGAGGCGTCATGTCTTGATTGCTGCTTATCCCTGTAGCAGTTGCAGCACCTGTTGGGGCCGGGCATTGGCCTGGGAGAGAACGGACAGGCCGGCCTGCTGGAGTACCTGAGTGCGGGCAAGCTCTGCCGTTTCGGCCGCAAAGTCCGCGTCCCGGATTCGGCTATTGGCGGCGGACAGGTTTTCTGATGTCGTGCTCAGGTTTGCAATGGTGGACTCGAAGCGATTCTGCACGGCGCCCAGCTCGCTGCGGATACTATTGATCGTTGTGAGTGCTGAGTCCACCCGTTTTATCGTATCGTTGGAACCTTCGACAGTCTTGACGTCAATGTTTTCGAGGCTGCCTGTAACGGCAATTACCTCGCCATCAAGGAAGCCGGCGTTTTGCGGGTTGTTGCCACCGATGCGGATGGTGTCGAGCGCCTCAATACTGACTTGGCCTGTCAGCGTGCTGCCAATGCCCTCCACTCCGGTACTGGCTACTGCAGTGTCAAAACCAATGCTGGCTGTTGAGGCTGCGGTCAGTGTTCCTGTTGCGGATTCCGAAACCAGCTCGATATTCCGGCCTTCATCGTCATTGAAGACTATAGTGCCAGCGGTAGTACCCTCGCTGGCGGAGAAGCCGTCCAGTCCCAGATCGTTGACTGCAGTCACGACCTCGTCAAGAGTAACGCTGTCACCGCCACTTCCAACGGGAATGGTTACTTCGACGGCGGTGGTACCGACATTGAGGTTCAGAGAATAGGTTCCGCCTGAAGAACTACCATCCGTTACCTCCCCAAAATTCAATGTCTGGACGTTGGTTGCCGATACGGTGGGGAGTCCAGGTATGTTCGCTGAATCAATAGCCTCAGCCTTGGCTTTGGCCGAAGTGTCGCCGTCCGTTCCCGGAATTTCGAAGGGATCGCTCTCGCCAACCGAAATTGTAAGGTCGCCCTCCGCGAGCGCGGCATCACCGACATCCCTGGTTCCGGACTGAGCAAGCCCACCAATCTGGTCGGTTTGAGACCCCTTGGACAGGTCCACTTCGATGGTGTCGCCAGAATTGGCGCCCACCTGGAAGGTTTTCTCGCCAAATGAGCCGTCGAGAACCTTGAGGCCATTGAATGTTGTCTGATCTGCAATGCGGCCGATCTCCTCTACCCGCTGTTGGACTTCCTGGTCCAGTGCCAGGCGATCAGAGGCACTGTTGGTGGCGTTGGCCGACTGAACCGCCAAGTCACGGATGCGCTGAAGGTTATTGATTACCTCACCAAGAGCGCCCTCGGTTGTCTGAGCGAGTGATATACCATCGCTGGCATTGCGCTGGGCGACATTAAGGCCGGAGATTTGCGATTGGAAGCGAGTCGAAATGGCCAGACCGGCGGCATCATCCTTGGCGGAGTTAATGCGCAAGCCGGAAGACAGGCGCTCAAACGCCACGTTGGCATCGGTCTGGGATTGATTGAGATTGCGCTGTGCGTTCAGCGATGCAATGTTGGTATTAATGACCTGGGGCATAACAATTCTCCCTGCTCAAAAGGTGCCGGAAGCCCGATTCCCGAAGTGTGGAGAATCCCGCCGGCGCAATTTCATTTGATTGCTGTTTAATTGATTTAAGCGAAGGGTGTGCCAGATTTGTCTTTTCGTTTTCAATATACTGTTTATTATTAAGAAATTTATATTTTTTCACGAAACGCTCGAAGGATCTCGACGAAGGTTTACGAAGGAAAGGGAAATGAATTGCCGCTTTTTCAGACGCTCAGGTCGCCTTGGTGGAGGGCGGGAAGAGGGCGCCGATGCCTTGATTTACATTCCTTTACAATAACGACGGGATTTTTTCTAAAGGAACCTGGGCCTGCGCCGTTAAGAAAAGCAACAGGGCGGCGCTCCCTAATATAAAGAACGGGCGCCAGACCTTTTCCATGAAATAACGACATAAGTCGAAGGAGAAGCAATATGGCTCTCGGTATCAACACTAACGTTGCATCCCTAAGTGCTCAGAACCAGCTGCAGAAGTCCCAGGATTTGAGTAATCAGGCTCTGGAGCGTCTGTCTTCCGGCTTGCGCATCAACTCCGCCAAAGATGATGCCGCCGGTCTGGCCATTTCCACCCGGTTCCAGTCTCAGATTCGTGGTCTGGATGTTGCTACCCGCAACGCCAACGATGGCATCTCTCTGGCACAGACTGCTGAAGGTGCCCTGGACGAAATTACCAACAACCTTCAGCGCATCCGCGACTTGGCGGTTCAGTCTGCCAACGCCACCAACAGTGCTTCCGACAGGCAAGCGCTGAACCAGGAAGTAGAGCAGCGTCTGGCAGAAGTGGAGCGTATTTCGACGCAGACAGCTTTCAACGGACTCAAGGTCCTGGATGGCAGCTTTGGTGAGCAGAATTTCCAGGTAGGTGCCAACGCCGGGGAAACCATTGGGGTGGATCTGTCTCAAGGTACTCGCCTGGAGCAGGTCGGTTCGTTGGCTTCGGCAGAAGGTACTGCCGTTACCGGTGACGCTCTGACGGCAGGCGAGTTGAAAATCTCTGTAGGCGATGGCGAAGCTGTTGAAGTTGGTGCTGCGTCAGGCTCGGCAGACAAAATTGCTGAAGCAATAAATAACGCAAACGTTTCCGGGCTTACTTCCGTATCTGCGACCAACGTTCAGACTCTGGCTTTCACTGACGTCACTGGTGGCTCCACGGGTGGCAGCTACAACATTGATGTGGCTGTGGGCACCACGTCGATCGATCTAAGTATTTCAGTCGGCAGCGGCGCTACCATTACTAGCGCTGACATTGCGTCTGCGTTGCAAGACAAGGGAATTGAAGGCTTGACTGTATCTGATGGGTCAGCCGCTGACACCATCAAGTTCGAAGACTCAGAGGGACGGAATATTACTCTGTCAAGTGAGTCTGTGACGGGTGGAGGTGTATCTGCCGCGGGTTCAACTGGCTTTGCCGCGGGTACGTCTGCCGGGGAATTTCAGGATGGCGTAGCTCTAACTGGTAAGGTGACAATTGAGGGCTTAGAGGATATCACCCTTGAAGGCGCTGGAGCTGCTAAGGCCGGCTTCACTGATGGACAGGTCATTGCGGCAACAGGTTCGCTCGAAACGGTGAGCGTAGCAACGGTAGACTTGGCCAACGACGCAATTAAGCGCATTGATTCTGCCCTCGGTTCCGTCAACGGGCTGAGAAGTGAGCTGGGTGCGGTCCAGAACCGCTTCGACTCAACCATTGCCAACCTGGCGACCACTTCAGAGAATCTGAGCGCCGCCAACAGCCGTATCCTGGACGCCGACTTCGCCGCGGAAACTGCGAAGCTCTCCAAGGCCCAAGTGCTGCAACAGGCCGGTATCTCCGTACTGGCACAGGCCAACGCGCGGCCTCAGCAGGTTCTGTCCCTCCTGCAGTAATCGGGGCATAGCGGTAAAAGCCGGGGCTTTCGGGCCCCGGTATAACGCCGTTTGAGGATAGCGAGGTAAAGCTATGAATGACGTTAACCTGAACAGCCCGGATCTGAAGCTGGTTCGTTCCAGTGATCAGGCACCGGTAAGGGCAATGTCGTCATCTCAGGCCGAAGGCAGGAATGCCTCAGCCCAGGTTGCACCTTTATCAGCCGGCCGTGCAGACCGTGCGCAGTCTTCCAGTCAGGCCCCCAATCAGGGTGAGCAGCCTTCGAAAGCCGAGCGGCTTGAGAATCGCAACCAAGCCCAGCGGGAGAAACTGGATGACGCGGTGTCGCAGCTGAACGATTTTGTTCAGAACGTCCAGCGGGATCTGCAGTTTGAAGTGGATAACGATCTGGGGCAGACGATTGTAAAAGTGGTTGATCAGTCTACCCAGGAAGTTATTCGGCAGATTCCGGATGAAGTTGCATTGAGGTTGGCAAAAAACTTGCAACAGGATGAACCGCTGACGTTATTTAACATCAAGGTGTAGAAGCTTGCCGCTCCTGGCCTGATGTAAATGACGGACTTTCAGCACCGCCGCACCCGAGAGGGGCCGGCGGTGTTCTGCGTTTTGGGGAGGGGGTTTCGGCTACATAGTGTTACAAACTAGCGGAATAAATAGGCAAAGTTTTGCCGCCTTTTGCCGATAAACTGAACAGAAGCGATTTTCGCTCCCTTGAGGGGACAGGGTTATGTCAATTTCATCATTAGGCGTTGGTTCCGGGGTTCTTACCTCTGATCTGGTGGATCAGTTGGTTGCTGCCGAGCGCAAACCGACAGAAAATCGCCTGACGCAGCAGACACAACGGAGCGAAGCTCTGTTGTCTGCCTATGGCAAGCTCCGCAGTGCGGTAACCGAACTGCGCCTGCCCATGCGTCAACTCAGCGCGCCGGATAACCTGAAGGCCTTTTCTGCGACCTCGTCCAACGAAGCGATTGGAGTGTCCGTCGACAGTACGAAGGCTAACCGGGGCACCTATAGTGTGGACGTGACCAGCCTGGCCAGCGCGCAGGCACTCGCTTCCAACGATGTGTTTGACGATCGTGATTCAACCAGTGTGGGTCAGGGTACGCTGACGCTTAATGTCGGAGACAAGATAACCAATATCACCATCGATAGCAGCAACGATACTCTTCAGGGGCTGGCCAACGCTATCAATGACTCTGATGCGGGTGTTTCCGCAGGAGTAATCGATACGGGTAGTGGTTTCCAGCTGGTGCTTTCCGCCGATGAAACCGGAACCGCCAATGCCGTTAGTATTTCGGTGTCCGGCGATTCGGGCGGCACTGATACGGATGCTGAGGGTCTCTCCCGTTTTGCCTTCAGCAGCGGAATGGATGCTGGTGCGGGACTGCAGCAGACCATTGCTGCTACCGACGCGGTAATGAAAATCAACGGGGTAGAGATCACACGCTCTACTAACAGCTTTGAGAATGTCATTGATGGCCTGACCTTCGACATTACGGGGACCGGCACATCTACCATTAAAGTGGAGCAGAATTTAGGGGCGGTTTCTGATCGGGTTCAGGGATTCGTCAGTAAGTTTAACGCTCTGCAATCAACGATTGATGGCCTTGCCGGTTTTAACGCAGAATCCGGTAGAGGGAGTTTGCTCACCGGAGATGGCACAATTCGAGGCATCCAGAACCAGTTGCGTCAGGTATTGACCCGTGTTGTGCCCGGCCTTGAAAATTCCAGTGTTCGCAGCCTCGCGGATGTTGGTATCACAACCAACTTTGAAACTGGCGGGCTTGAGTTTGACCGGACGAAGTTTGAGGAGCAGCTCAAGAATAATCCGGATGATGTTACCGCACTGTTTGCGGAACAGGGTCGTGCGACTGACAGTCAGGTAGAGTTTGTTCGTAGCGGCACCGCAACTCAGCCGGGCAGCTATGACATCAACGTCACACAGGCGGCCTCTCAGGGAAATCTTCTCGCCAATAGTGCCCTGGCCGACGGAATTGTGATTGATGGCAGCAATGACGAACTGACATTGCTGGTCAATGGGGAAACGTCCGTAAGCCTGCAGTTGACCCAGCAGACCTACACAACTGCCCAGGATCTGGTGGATGAGATTCAGTCCCAGCTTAACGCCAATAATGCTCTCAATGCTGCCGGCACGTCTGTGATGGCTGAGCTTGATGGGAGCGGCAATCTGAGCTTCACCTCGTCAAAGTACGGTAGTGAGTCTGCGGTTTCTCTCACGTCTGCGGAAAACGCTGCCACCTTTGGTCTGGATTCGGTTACCAATACCGCGGGTGTGGATGTTGCCGGCACGATTGACGGCCGGGCAGCAGAAGGTGACGGCCAGGTTTTATTCCTGGGTAGTGGGAATGGTGACGCTTCGGGACTGCAGGCCCGTATTCTTGGTAATGCAACAGGTAGTCGGGGATCCATAACCTTTATTGAAGGCGTGGCAGAGCGCACCGTCAACCTGGTGTCCAGTTTCGTCGGGGCCGATGGAGCCCTCGAGTCCAGGACTGATAGCCTGAACCGGGAACTGGAGCAGATCCAGGAGAGTCGGGTCCGGCTTGAAGAGCGGATTGAGTCTTATCGCGAGCGCCTGGTCAGCCAGTTTTCAGCTGCGGATTCACTGATCTCTCAACTGAACAGCACTCGGGACTATGTCACTCAGCAGCTTGCAGCATTGGCGCCACAGAACAATCGCAATAATCGATAATTGTTGCATGAAGAGTTAACAAAGAGGCCACCTATGAATGGTTTACAGGCATATCAGCGCGTTAATACCCAAACCAGCATCACCGATGCGGACCCACACAAATTGATCCAGCTTCTCTACAACGGAGCCCTTGAGCGCATCAACATGGCCAAGGCCAGGATGCAGGCGAAGGACTTCGAGGGCAAAGGCAAGCTGATCTCCAAGGCTATTGAAATCATCAGCGGCCTGCGTGGCTTCCTGGATTTCGAGAAAGGCGGCGATCTTGCAGAGCGTCTGGAGTCACTCTACGACTACATGGAGCGGACCCTGTTCGAGGCCAACGCCAAAAACGACGTCGCCAAGCTTGATGAAGTGGCCGACTTGTTGCGGCCTATCAAGGACGGCTGGGACGGCATCCGCGAAGAGGCGACTTCGCTGCAACAGCAGGCGGTGTGATTGCAGTTGGTCAGCCGGTTTCCGGTTTTGATTGCCGGATGGGCTCTGGTTGCGATTTTCTTGGCAGGCTCTTCGTTGGTGTCTGCAGCGGAGCCGGCAACGGAGGAAGCGGTTACTTTCTCCATTCCCGACGTCTGGCCCTGGGCCTATGAAGACGATGCCGGAGAGTTGCGGGGTAGTCTTATTGATGTTGCTAATCGGCTCTCTGCCAAGACCGGTATTCCTGTTATCCCCCGATTAAGGCCGCTGCGGCGGGCGATTGTTGAGCTGCGCAAGGGCACCGTCAATTTCAGCATTCTATTCCAGAACCCCGAACTGGATATTGAGGCAATCAACGTTTCCTCGGTAACCCAGGTGAATTTGCTGCTGGCAGCCATGGCGGAGTCAGACTATCCGCTCACGCTTGGGGCGTTGAAAGGCAAGCGTGTGGCGTATATTCGTGGCACCTATCTCGGCGAGATTTTTGAGCAGGATACAGACGTTGTGAAGGTGCCAGTGAGCGCCATCAGCCAGGCAGTGGAGTTACTCTCGCTGGGGCGGATTTCGGCGATTCTGGCCAGTGATCACAACATCTACCGCACACTGTCGTCGCAAAATCTTGGCCGGGACCTGTTGCGATATCATGAGCACGTGCCTGGTCAGAAGGGCGTGCTCTACATGTCCCGGGCTTCAAGCCGGCCAGAGGTCGCCCGCAAGTTCAGTGCAGCCATTGATCAGATGGAAGCCGACGGCGAGCTCTACCGTATTTTCTATAGCAACGCGGCCAGCACCTACAAACACGACACCCTCCTTTCCGCCCAATAGCCATTCCCCCCGCTGTCCCGTACAATATGCGGCTTATTTTCGATACATCCATTCTGTTCAGTCTGGAGCAAGGGCATGTCTGATATTAAAAAGGTGGTGCTGGCCTATTCCGGTGGCCTGGATACCTCGGTAATCGTTCGCTGGTTGCAGGATACCTATGAGTGTGAGGTGGTAACTTTTACCGCCGACATCGGCCAGGGTGAGGAAGTGGAACCGGCGCGCACAAAGGCCAAGGCGCTGGGCGTCAAGGAAATCTACATCGAGGACTTGCGCGAGGAGTTCGTGCGCGACTACGTGTTCCCGATGTTTCGCGCCAATACCATCTATGAAGGTGAGTACCTGCTGGGTACCTCCATCGCACGCCCGCTGATCTCCCGTCGTCTGATCGAGATTGCCAATGAAACCGGCGCGGATGCGATTTCTCATGGCGCGACTGGCAAGGGTAACGACCAGGTGCGCTTTGAGCTGGGTGCTTACGCGCTGAAGCCGGGTGTGAAGGTGATTGCGCCCTGGCGTGAGTGGGATCTTAATTCCCGCGAGAAGCTGCTGACGTACTGCGAGGAGCGCAACATTCCGGTGGAAAAGAAGAAGGGCAAGTCCCCTTACTCCATGGATGCCAACCTGCTGCACATTTCCTACGAAGGCATGAATCTGGAAGACCCCTGGGCGGAAGCCGAGGAAGATATGTGGCGCTGGAGTGTGTCTCCGGAAGCCGCACCGGACACGCCGACTTACGTTGAAGTGACTTATGAAAAGGGCGATATCGTGGCCATTGATGGTCAGGAGATGAAGCCACATGTGGTGCTGGAGACCCTGAACAAGCTGGCTGGTGACAATGGCATTGGCCGTCTGGATATCGTTGAGAACCGTTACGTGGGCATGAAGTCCCGCGGTTGCTACGAAACCCCGGGCGGTACCGTGATGCTGCGTGCTCACCGTGCGATTGAGTCCATCACTCTGGACCGGGAAGTGGCGCATCTGAAGGACAGCATCATGCCGCGGTATGCGGAGGTGATCTACAACGGTTACTGGTGGTCGCCGGAGCGTGAGGCGCTGCAGGCGCTGATCGATCAGACCCAGACCTATGTGAATGGCACGGTGCGGTTGAAGCTCTATAAGGGCAATGTGGATGTGGTCGGGCGGAAGTCTGACGATTCGCTGTTTGATGAGAAGATTGCGACCTTTGAGGAAGACCAGGGCGCGTATGACCAGAAGGATGCGGAAGGCTTTATCAAGCTGAACGCTTTGCGCCTGCGTATTGCAGCTGGTAAGGGACGCAAGCTTTAAAGTCTGGATCCGTGCCTGCTGGGCTTGGAGTAGTCGCCAGGCAGGTACCGCTTTTCAGGACACGCTACGAGCACATCCATGTGCGCTTGACGTTGGCCATCCCTGGCCAACGACAGTCCTGAAAAGCGGTACCTGCCTGGCTCTCTGAGACTCGATGTTGCCTGCCTTATGACCCGTTTAGTTGGCGGAACTCTCCCGGGGTCTTTCCCGTTTCTGCTTTGAACTTCCTGTGAAACGATGTTGTTTCGCTGTATCCCAGCCTCAATGCGATCTCCGGTATTCCCAAGGTGCTGTTCGCCAGAAAGTCCTCGGCCATGGCCTGCCTGACTTCGTCCAGTAGTTGCTGGTAGGTAACACCTTCCTGACTGAGTTTGCGCTGCAGCGTTCGGCTGGTCATGCCCAGGTGGTCTGCGACCATGTCTTGTCGGGTGATGCCGTGCATCAGTTGGTTGCGGATGCTGTGTTTTACCCGGGTGGTCAGGGCGGTATCGGTTTCCAGGGAGGCCAGTTGGCTGAGGGCGTGGACTTCGAGGGTTTTGCGGAGCAGGGGGTCTGGCTGGCGCAGTGGCGTGTTCAGCAAGCTCTTGTGCAGGATGATGGTATCTTCACCCGCGCCGAACCTGACCGGGCAGCCCCAGCGTTTGGTGTAGGCGCTTTCCAGTTCCGGGCCGGGGGAGGGGTGTTCCAGGTGCACTTCTACCGGCGAGGCGGTGTCGTTGTCCGCCAGCCAGCGGGCGTAGTGGATCCAGGAGGCGAAGACGTTGTCCACCATGTGCGGCCGAACCACCGGGTCGGTGTAGTTGCAGGCCCAGGTCAGGTTGATGTGGTCGCCGCTGGCGGTGAGATGTGTCGTGCCCATGTCGCCCACCAGTTTTTCAAACGGCGCAATTCTCGTTACGGCTTCGCCAAGGGTGGCGCAGCTCATGGTGATATACCCCAGAACGCTGTAGGAACCCGGCTGCACATAGTCCCCGGTTTCCAGGCCGAGAATGGAGTTGTTGGTTTCCTCGACCAAAAGGCGGATGAACGCCTGGAACTGTTCCCCGTTTAAACGGCCGTCGTCGGTTTGAAGAATCGACGAATCAAGCCCGGCTTTGGTAAATAGGGATCCGGTATCAATGCCCCGGGCATGGGCGGCGCGAACGTATTGTCTGAGGGCGGCGACGGAGGCGGTTCCGAGGGTGTTCATGGTTACGGCAACTTCTTGGGGTTATTGTTGGCAGAAGTATACCGGAGTTTGAAACGAAAAAAGCCAGCTAAAAAGCTGGCTTAAAAACAAGGAAAGAACGAAAGTGCCTGAAAAATTCGTTAATTCTGTGGACTCTCCCATTTGGCGGCGGAGGTACAACTCGGCTCCTCCGCCATGGGGGATACTGCTTGAATCCACAATTTCAGAATAGGACTTTCGGGTGGGGAAGTCTGTTTGTGATGTGTTTCGTGGTGTTACGGAGTGTGTAGGCGAAACGGGAGGAAGTGGTGGGGTGTTTTGTCGGATTACGCTTCGCTAATCCGACCTACGGGTGCCACAAGGTTGGACATGGGATGTAGGTCGGATTAGCGAAGCGTAATCCGACAGGCCCTCAGGCCTTCTCCATCTCGGGCCTGGTCTCCGTAAATCGCCTTGTCTCATACGCATCCACCAACCCCTGAACCGCCGCCCGCTCCATCTCCGGAACCGACGGCGTACCATTCTGGGCATCCGCCCGGCAAAGCACCATGCCCGCCTCAACGGAAATATAACCCGCTGTAGTCTTCAGGGCCTTGTGATTAATACCATCAAACACCCGACGAAATGCCGTTGTGGAGCAGTGGTCGCTGTTGGGGAAGTGGGCGATGATGGCGTACTGGTTGTCGCCCACCCGGCACAGGGAATCCATGGGCCTGATCAGGTGGCTGAGGCGGCGGGCGATGCCCACGGCCAGTTCGCTCATCACTGAAGGCGCATGCTTGCGTTTGAGCTCCTGCCAGTTGCGAATGCCGCAAAGCACGTAGGCAGAGGCCCCGCCGCGGGATTCAGCCTGGCGCAGGCACTTGCCGATCTTGTCGCGGGAGTAGCGGTTGTTGCACAGGCCGGTTTCCAGATCAATGATGCTGCTGTTTTCCAGTTCCCGGTTGTTCTCGATCAGCAGGGAATTGGCTTTCAGGAGTGTATTCTGGCGGTCTGCCATGCGATCGGCGGCGAAGATCCGGGGGATCAGCTGTTTGGTCATGTCCGACTTGTAGATGAAGTCGTCCACGCCGCGGTCGAAGGCTTCTGACAGGGCTTCCACACTCTCGCGGGCGGTGAGCAGGATCACATAGGTGTAGTGGTTGTTCTGCTCGTCCTGCTGGCGCACCTGGTCGGTAAGCTCCAGCCCGTCCATCTCCGGCATCAGCCAGTCAGCAATCAGCACGCTCACCGGGCGCTGGTCGATAAACTCGAGCGCGGCGGGTGCATTGTTAGCGATTCGCACGTCGCGGTATCCTGCATTGCGGAGGGTGCGGCCTACCACCATGCTGCTGAATTTTGCGTCGTCTACCACGAGAATGGGAAGGTCAAGATTTGGCATTGTTATCTACTACTCACCAGTCCATTGTCAGATGCGGTGCCGCCCCGGTCTTGGTATGCTTTGGCACCTTATAAAACCAGAGTGCAACCAGAAGGGCTCCAGTATAGCGTTTTGTGCGTGCCCTGACGCGGATAATTGTAAAAAGTGAGAACCCACCATGCCTTCTTTTGACATAGTTTCTGAAATCGACATGCACGAAGTCACCAATGCCGTGGACCAGGCCAAACGCGAGCTGGGCAATCGCTGGGACTTCAAGAACGTGGAAGCGGATATCGAGCTGGACGACAAGGGCATTACCATCAGTGCCGAGCAGGAATTCCAGCTGGAACAACTGATGGACATGCTGAGAATGGCCTTTGCCAAACGCAACATCGATGCCCGGGCGCTGGCGGAAGATGGCGAGAGTAAGTCCGGCAAGCTCGTAAAACAGCATCTGTTGCTGAAACAGGGCATTGAGACCGACATGGCCAAAAAGATCGTCAAGATGATCAAGGACGGCAAACTGAAGGTCCAGGCCAGCATCGAGGGCGACAAGGTGCGGGTCAAAGGCAAGAAGCGTGACGACCTGCAAACGGCCATTGCTCTGCTGAAAGAAGCCGAGCTGGACGTGCCGTTGCAATTCAACAATTTCCGCGACTGATTCGGGGGCTGAACCATCTTATCCGGCACCAACCTGGCGCTGCTCAGGGAAACTGTTTACACCTACACCCGCTGGCAGGTCATCGCGCTCCTGTTTCTGGGCTTTTCGGCTGGCCTGCCATTCCTGCTGGTATTCTCGACGCTGAATGCACGGCTGGCGGATGTTGGAGTGGAAACAGCCACTATCGGGTTCTTCAGTTGGCTGGGCATTACCTACTCGATCAAGGTGTTCTGGGCGCCGGTGGTGGACCGGGTGAAGCTGCCCATCCTAGACAAACTGCTGGGCAAGCGCCGTAGCTGGATATTACTGGCGCAGGCAGGCATTGCTACCGGTCTTTACCTGATGGCACACGTTGACGCCACCGTCGCGCCGGAAATGATGGCGTTCTGTGGCCTGCTGGTGGCTTTCTCCTCTGCCACCCAGGATGTGGCCATTGATGCCTACCGCATCGAGATTGCCGAAGAGCGGCTGCAGGCGGCGTTGGCGGCTACCTATATCTTCGGTTACCGACTGGCACTGCTGGTAGCCGGGGCCGGGGCCCTGTACCTGGCGGAATTCTGGTCCTGGCAGGTGTCCTACGAGGTGATGGCGCTGCTGGTCGGCGTGGGTACTGCGACTGTGCTCATCGTGCGGGAGCCGGCGGTCAATCACTTCGCCGCCGCCCAGGACATCGCCGACAAGATCGAACACGAAGCCAGCAAACGCACCCACCTGAACCCTCGTCTGGCGCGGTTTATCGGCTGGTTCTATGCTGCGGTGGCCGGGCCGTTCCTGGATTTCTTCCGCCGTTACAAGGAACTGGCGATCCTGATTCTGGTGATGGTGGCGGTGTACCGCATATCGGACATCGCCATGGGCGTGATGGCCAACCCCTTCTACCTGGACTTTATGGGCTTCTCCAAAACCCAGGTGGCGGACGTGACCAAGATCTTCGGTTTCTTTATGACCATCGCCGGCTCTCTGGTGGGCGGTGTGCTGGTAGTGCGCTATGGCGTGCGCAAGATACTGCTCACCGGCGCCATCATGACGGCGGCCACCAACCTGCTGTTTGTGGTTCTGGCGCAATACCCCCCGAATATCGCCACCCTGGCGCTGGTGGTCAGCGCCGACAACCTCAGTGGCGGTATCGCCAACGTGGCACTCATCGCCTGGCTCTCCAGCATGACCAGCGCGGCCTTCACCGCTACCCAGTACGCGCTGTTCAGTTCGTTGATGACGTTGCCGGGTAAATTTATTGGTGGTTTCTCGGGCATGGTAGTGGCCGGCTTCGGGTACGGGGAGTTCTTCCTGGTGGCGGGGCTGATGGGCATACCCGCTATACTGCTGGCGTGGTTCATGATCAAAAAAGGCGAACGCCTGGATGCCCTTGCACCCCGCAACGAAGAAGTCGAAGACGAACCCCGTAGGTCGGATTAGGCCTGCAAGGCCGTCATCCGACACCGCTCCGCCTGATGGCCGTTGCCTGGCTCATTGGTGGCTGGCCCGGCGGCGGGGGTACCTTTTCTTTGGAAAAAGAACTCGCTTTGCTCAGACACCTTTTTCTGGCAAAAACGGTACCCCCGCCGCCGGACCGATTCTGACTTTGCGGGTAACGTTGGCATTTGTCGGATTACGCTTTGCTAATCCGACCTACAATCCCAGGTTGATGTTTCCCACGTAGGTCGGATTAGCCGAAGGCGTAATCCGACAACCCAAACTCAAGCCAAGCACTATGACTGAACCCACAAAGGACCAAAAAATCTGGCAGGTCGTAGCTGCCATCCCCGCGGGCAAGGTCGCCAGCTATGGCCAGATCGCTGACATGGCCGGCCTTGGGCGGCAGGCTCGATACATAGGCAAGGCTCTGGGCAAGCTTCCCGAGGGGCATTCCATTCCCTGGTACCGGGTGATCCGAAGCAATGGGCAGATTGCGTTTCCCATCGGCAGTGAGGCGTTTGAGGTTCAGGCTCAGAATTTGCGGGAGGAGGGGGTTTTGGTGGTTGATGGGAGGGTTTCGATGCGGGAGTTTGGGTGGCGGCCTTAGGTTTTTGGGGTGGTTTTGGGCTGATTGTCGGATTACGGCTTCGCCTAATCCGACCTACATGTTCCAGGCAACTCCGAGCAAACCGTAGGTCGGATTAGGCCCTCCGGGCCGTAATCCGACAAAAACTCTCACTCTCGCCCAACCCCTTCAAGTTCTGCTTCATCAATCCCCCAATCCACCGGCAAAACCCCCTCCCTCACAAACCGATGAAAACTCGAATAAGGCCAATCAACCGCGCGTGCCACATAGCCGTGTTTGACAGGGTTGTAGTGGATGTAATCGACATGCCGGTTGAAGTCGTTTTCGTCCCTGATGGTGTGTTCCCAGTAGCGCTTCTGCCAGAGTGATTTGGGCTTGCCGGGTTTGCCCGTCGAGTGCTGCGGGAAATGTTTGGTGAATCCGCCTTTAACCAGACGCCACCGGGTGGAGTAGTTGGTGTCATCGGCTGGCAGGGTCCAGAGGCAGTGGATGTGGTCAGGGAGGACGACCATGGCGTCGATGGTGAAAGGGTGGCGGTTGATGACGTTGCGGAGGGTGGTTCGCAGGCGTTGGACGGCGGCGGGGTTGTTGAAGAGTGGGGTGCGGTTGGCGGTTACGACGGTGAAAAAGTAGGTGCCGCCGGGGAGGCGGTTGCGGCGGTAGTTCATCATACGTCCTTGTATGGGTTGGTGGTGTTTTCGGGTTTTGGCAGTTGTCTTCGGGATTTGTCGGATTACGCTTCGCTAATCCGACCTACGTTAATCACGGAGTGCAGTCGGGCAGGGGGTGGTGGTATTTTTTCTGCCGGAAAAAGGTGTCTGAGCGCAGCGAGTTCTTTTTCCAAAGAAAAAATACCACCACCCCCTAGCCAGCCCCCAAACCCCTCAGGCTAGGGGGTAAAGGTAAAAGGCCTACAGACGAAGCGCCCCGTCGACCTCGATTATCCGCCCGGACATGTAGTCGTTCTCGAAGATGAACGCAGCAGCGGAGGCGATTTCCTCGGGCTTGCCCATGCGCTTCAGGGGAATGCCAGCGGTCATTTTCTCCAGGGCTTCTGGCTTCATGGAGGCGGTCATCTCGGTTTCGATGAAGCCTGGTGCAATCCCCATGCAGCGGATACCGTAGCGGGCGAGTTCCTTGGCCCAGACCGGAACCAGGGCTGAAACACCGGCCTTGGCGGCTGAATAGTTGCTCTGGCCCATGTTGCCGGCGCGGGAAATAGAGGCAATGTTGATGATCACACCCTGGTCACCACTCTTGATCATCTGCGTGGACGCCTCGCGGCCGCACAGGAAAACACCTGTCAGGTTCACATCAATCACCGCCTGCCACTGGGACAGCTCCATGCGCTTCTCTACCTCGCCGTCCTTGCCCTTGACCATCAACCCGTCACGCAGGATGCCTGCGTTGTTGATCAGCCCGTTCAGCTGGCCGAAATCCTTCACGATGGTTTCAAAAGTCCTTTCTACGTCCTCTTCCTTCGCCACGTTACAGACGTAGATTCTGACGTCGCCGCCGGCTTTGTCGCACGCAGCTGCGGCTTCTTCCAGCTTTTCCGGCATCAGGTCGATCAGCGCCAGGCGGGCGCCTTTGGCGGCCAGGTATTCGGCCATCGCACGGCCCAGACCCTGGCCGCCACCGGTAATTGCAATCACGGAATCTTGAAGTTTCATGTTTTGCCCTAAGGTAATGAATAAACAAGCGAGGCGAGTATACCAGAGCTGGTTACTGCCACCGCAATCAGACACAGCGCACCCCGGGAGGCTCTTTTGGGCGTTTTTCTGTTTTTATTCATCGTCATGCCTATTGTGGAGATGACGATTCTGATCAAGGTGGGAACCCTTATTGGCGCCCTGAACACCGTAGGCCTGGTATTGCTGACAGCGGTCATCGGTGCGGCACTGCTGCGGCAGCAGGGGCTGGCCACGCTGTTGAAGGCCAACCAGCGGCTCAACAGCGGTGAGTTGCCTGCGAGGGAAGTGGCCGAAGGTCTGATTCTGGCGGTGGGCGGCGCCTTGCTGCTGACTCCCGGCTTCGTGACCGACGCCATTGGCTTCCTTTGCCTGATTCCGGGCTCCCGCCACTGGCTTGCGGCTCAGGCGCTAAAGCGCATGGTGGTGGCCGGCCAGGGCAGCAGTTTCACCTTTACCGCCGGTCAGCGCGGACCGTTCGAGGGGCAGGGGCCTTTTGGTGGTCGTGAGAGGCCGTTTGGCCGTCAGAACCCCTTCGACCGGAATGGTGACATCATTGAGGGGGAGTACCGGGAGGAAACAGAGCATGACCATCAGCGCCTGGACCGCAGCGATGACGATTCGTCGGAAAAAAAGTGAAAATTTTTTGCGCCAAGTATTGAAAACCAATGCGCCACCCCCACATAGGTCTCACAAGTTCGCTGCGGGCCAATAACCGCTGTAAAACAGTTGGTTAAAAGCCCCGGCTTTTAACGCAACCATCATTGCCAAACCTAAACTGACATTGGAGATATCGAGCAATGAAAATACGTCCGCTACACGATCGTGTTGTCGTGCGCCGTAAGGAAGAAGAAGAGAAAACAGCTGGTGGCATCGTGCTGCCGGGTAATGCCAAAGAGAAGCCGTCTCAGGGTGAAGTTATCGCCGTAGGCAACGGCCGTATTCTCGACAATGGCGAAACCCGTGCATTGGCGGTCAAGGTTGGTGACACCGTAGTCTTTGGTCAGTATGCCGGTAATACCGTGAAGGTTGACGGCGAAGACCTGCTCATCATGAGCGAAAACGACATTTTCGGCGTTCTCGAGTAAGCACTCGGTTACGCAGCAATCCGATTGAATGAACAAATTGGGTTTAACGAACAGGAATAGAAGACATGGCAGCAAAAGACGTTAGATTCGGTGACAGCGCCCGTAAACGTATGGTTCAGGGCGTTAACGTTCTGGCAGACGCAGTGAAAGTGACTTTGGGTCCGAAAGGCCGCAACGTGGTTCTGGACAAGTCCTTTGGCGCACCGACCGTCACCAAGGACGGCGTATCCGTCGCCAAGGAAATCGAACTGAAAGACAAGTTCGAAAACATGGGTGCCCAGATGGTCAAGGAAGTTGCTTCCCAGACCAACGACACCGCGGGTGACGGCACCACCACAGCGACCGTTCTGGCTCAGGCGATTGTTCGCGAAGGCATCAAGGCCGTCACAGCCGGCATGAACCCGATGGACCTCAAGCGGGGCATCGACAAGGCGACCATCGCCGCTGTACAGGCCATCCGTGACCTGTCCAAGCCCTGTGACGACAACCGCAACATCGCGCAGGTAGGCACCATTTCCGCCAACGGCGATGAGACTATCGGCAAGCTCATCGCAGACGCGATGGAGAAAGTCGGTAAAGAAGGCGTCATCACTGTTGAAGAAGGCCGTGGCCTGGAAGACGAGCTGGACGTCGTTGAAGGCATGCAGTTCGACCGTGGCTTCCTGTCTCCGTACTTCATCAACAACCAGGAAAACATGTCCACCGAGCTGGATGATCCGTACATCCTGCTGGTCGACAAGAAGATCTCCAACATCCGCGAACTGCTGCCGGTGCTGGAATCCGTAGCCAAGGCTGGCAAGCCGCTGATGATCATCGCTGAAGACATCGAAGGCGAGGCCCTGGCGACTCTGGTTGTGAACAACATGCGCGGTATCGTGAAAGTGGCTGCCGTCAAGGCACCTGGCTTCGGTGACCGTCGCAAGGAAATGCTGCAGGACATCGCCATCCTGAGCGGTGGTACTGTGATTTCCGAAGAGGTCGGCCTGACTCTGGAGAACACCACTCTGGACGATCTGGGTACAGCCAAGCGCATCAACATCACCAAGGAAAACACCACCATTATTGATGGTGCCGGTGCCCAGGGCGACATTGAAGCCCGCGTTGAGCAGATCCGCAAGCAGATCGAAGACAGCTCTTCCGATTACGACAAGGAAAAGCTCCAGGAGCGTGTGGCCAAGCTGGCTGGCGGTGTTGCTGTCATCAAGGTTGGCGCCGGTTCCGAAGTGGAAATGAAAGAGAAGAAGGCCCGCGTTGAAGACGCCCTGCACTCCACCCGCGCTGCGGTTGAAGAGGGCGTTGTACCGGGCGGCGGTGTTACCCTGATCCGCGCCATTGCGGCCCTGGACAAGGTGGACGCGATCAACGAAGAGCAGAAGGCTGGCGTGAACATCCTGCGCCGTGCCATGGAAGCTCCGCTGCGCCAGATCGTAACCAACGCCGGTGGCGAAGCCTCCGTTGTGGTGAACAAGATTCTGGAAGGCGAGGGCGCTTACGGTTACAACGCCTCTACCGAAGAGTTCGGTGACATGCTGGAAATGGGTATCCTTGACCCGGCCAAAGTCACCCGCTCCGCACTGCAGGCCGCTGCTTCCGTAGCTTCCCTGATCATCACCACCGAGGCGATGATTGCGGATGAGCCGGAAGAAGAAGGCGCCGGCGGCGGTATGCCGGACATGGGTGGTATGGGCGGAATGGGAGGCATGGGCGGCATGATGTAATGCCGGCCTGACCCGGACTGTTTCTCATTTTTTGAGGAATGGCCCCATAAACCCATAAAAAACCCCGCGTCGGTTCACACTGACGCGGGGTTTTTTGTTTTTTTGTCATGAACTTGCGAAAGGGCTTTGTTAGACTCGGCAACCGGCCATTTATCTTTGTGACACTGTATGAGCGAAACCCCCGCAAAAGCCTTTTTCAGACCCGGCAAAGTCTTCCTGTTGACCCTTGCCGGTGTGCTGATTTATCTGGTTGCGTTGGTGGTTCTTGTCCCTGCCGGCTGGTTATGGCACCAGGCGTCGGCCCACATTCAACTTCCGCCGGAAGTTCAGGTCAGGCAGGTATCCGGTAAGGCCTGGTCCGGTGCCGCTGGTGCCGTGGTGGCTGGCTATCCTATCCGGCTGGAGTGGCAGCTTGGCATGCCATCACTATCAGGATTGTCATTACCGGTGGGTTTTTCACTGGTGACTTCACAATCCTCTGTTGATGGTCGTGTCAGTCTTGGCTGGCAAGGGGCCGGTACTCTCGATGCAAGGGGCCGGCTGGCAGTAGCCGAGTTTGAGGATATGATCCGTCGCAGTGGCGGCGCGGTGATCGAGGGGGACGTCACCATTGACCAGCTTGTGCTGTCCTGGCAGGACGGCCGTATCACCGGTGCTGACGGGCTCGGCCGGTGGGCAGGTGGTAAGGTGACCTGGCCCATGGGGAACAGCGTTGGGCAGGCGGATTTTCCGCCCATGCGGGCGACCCTGGACAGTACCGCTGACGGTGTTGCGCTGGTGGTGGCGCAGCAGGGTGGTGGTGGCCCCGCGGCGGATGCCGAAATACGCTGGAATGGCATGATGGATTTAAGGGTATACAAGCGCATGGTGGATCTGGCCGGTCAGCCATGGCCCGACTCGGCCAGCCCCGACGACGTGGTTTTCCGGGTAAGGCAACCACTGATTCCGGGAGGCGCCCTTTGATCGCCGTGGCGTCTGCCCTTGGCGGCCAGCGAATGCCGCGCGTGCTGGCCAATCTGTTACTGGTCGGTCTGGTGGTTTATCTTGCCTTGGTGTTGGCACAGACTACATGGTTGATCGCCTGGGACGAGCGCCCGGTTGCGGTGGCGTCGTCCTCTGGAGGTGCCGCCGGCATCGCCGCTGCAACAAGGCGATTGCAACCCCTGGCTGCCCACCAGTTGTTCGGCAGGCCTGCGGAGCGGGCCCGGGTGGCTGAAGTGGTTCGACGCTCGGCACCGGAGACCCGCCTTAACCTCAGGCTTGAGGGTGTATTGGTAGCAGAGCGCCCGGAAGACTCCGGTGCTATAGTGGCGGGAAGCAATGGCGTAACAGAGCATTATCGCGTGGGTGATGTATTGCCCGGCAACGCAGAGCTTTCGGAGGTGGAGCCTGGCCGCGTTCTGATTCGTCGGAATGGCCAGTATGAAAGCCTGACCTTTGATGATGAAGTGCCAGCAGGCCTGGTTGAGGATGTGGAGGAAGAACCGTTAGCTTCTTCCCCGGAACAGTTCCTCAGTGATGCCAGGGAGCAGCTCGACTCCCAGGGTGTTGCCGCCCTTGCGCCCTATGGCCTGAGCCTGGCGGGCAATGACGGCAGCTCCGGTTATGTATACGATGGCTCCAATGCCATGCTCAATGCCGTCAGCCTCAGGGCCGGTGACGTGATTACCGCCGTCAATGGCCAGCGCCTGGGTGATCTTGAGCAGGACATGGCGCTATTGGAAAATTGGCGGTCTGAGCCGCAACTGGAAATCGAAATCGAACGGGACGGATCCATTCTGACCGTAAGCTATGCCATACCTGAACAGTGGCGCTGAACGGATTTAACAATAGGACAAGAACGCCAGATGCTGAACCACAGATCCAATCTATTCCGGGCTTTCGTTGTGGCCCTGTTGCTACCCCTGATGTCTGTAGCTTACGGCCAGGATGAAACCTGGCGGCTGAACCTCAAAGATGCCGACATCCGTGCTTTTGTAACTCAGGTGGCTGACATTACCGGTTACAGCTTCGTGGTGGATCCGCGGGTAAAGGGCAAAGTCACGGTGCTGTCCAGTGCCCCCATGAACAAGGATGAGATTTACGATCTGTTCCTCGCAGTGCTGCAGGTGCATGGTTTTACCGCCATCCCCGGTGAGGAAGTGATCAAGGTGGTCCAGCAGGTGGATGCCAAGCAGTCCGCCGAGTCGCTGGACCGGTTCACGGAGATACCCTCGGAACAACTGATTACCCGGGTCATCCAGATTGATAACGCCAATGCCCTGGAACTGGTGCCCATCCTGCGGCCGCTGGTGGCGAAATACGGTCATCTGGCAGGCGTAGCCGCAGCAAACGCCCTGATTGTCAGCGATCATTCGTCCAATATCCGCCGTATTGAACAGATTGTCCGGGAGCTGGACAGCCCCTCCAAGTACGAAGTGGAAGTAATCCAGCTTGAGGAAGCCTGGGTTGGCGATATGGTTGAGCTTTTACAAGAACTGGCGCCGGATGAGCTTGGGCGGGGAGGCGGAGAAAATGCAGCCCGCAAATACAGTGTGACAGCGGATGAGCGCAGTAACCGACTGATTCTCCGTGGTGATGAAACCTTCCGCGACAAGATGCGTGGCCTGATCACCAAGCTTGACCAGCCCTCCGCCACCGGCGGCACCACCAAGGTCATTCGTCTGAGCCATGCCGATGCGGAAAACCTGACGGAAATTCTTAAGGGTGTTATGGGTGAGTTGGCCAAGGAATCTTCAGGCTCCAATGGCTCGACAGGTGGCGGCTCCGGTAGCACCCGCACCTCTGGCTTCGCTGTGTTTGCCGATGAAGGTCTTAACGCGCTGGTAGTGCGTGGTGAGCCGTCCATGATGCAGGAAGCCGAGCAGATCGTGCAGGCGCTGGACGTGCGCCGTGCGCAGGTGATGATAGAGGCTGCCATTGTTGAGATCAGCGATTCGCTGGGGCAGGACCTGGGCGTTCAGTTAGCCGTTGGCGATGAGTCCGGTGGTTCCACGCCCGTGGCGGGCAGCAATTTCGATAATGTCGGCCGCAGTCTGGGCGACGTACTGGGCGCTATTTTGTCTGATTCGTTTCTGTCGCCCGCCGTGGGTGGTATTACTGTTGGTGCGGGCCAGCGTGATGAAGACGGGCTGTCCTGGGGCGTTTTGCTTCAGGCGTTGTCTACGTCTGCGGCGGCGAACCTTTTGTCCACACCGAGCATTATAACGCTGGATAACCAGGAATCTGAAATAATCGTTGGCCAGAACGTGCCTTTCCGGACCGGGCAATCCACGGTAACCGGTGACGGTACCACCAATCCATTCACCACCATCGAACGCCGGGATATTGGTCTGACCCTGAAAGTGACGCCAACCATCAGTGCTGACGGTTTGGTGCGCCTGGTGGTGGAGCAGACCACTGAAAATATCGCGGACAGTATTGAGTCAGCTTCGGACATCATTACCAATAAGCGTGAAATCAAGACCACTGTGCTGGCGGATGATGGGGAAACCATTGTTCTTGGCGGCCTGACCACGGACGACCTCCAGATCAACAAAAGCAAGGTACCCCTGCTGGGTGATATCCCCGTACTTGGCCGTCTGTTCTCGTCTGAATCGGAGCGCCGGGTGAAGCGTAACCTGCTGGTGTTCCTGCGACCCACCATCATGCTCGGCAAAGCCGAGTCGATCGCTGCCACGGATGAGAAGTTCCAGAGTCTGTGGGAGATCAATCTCGATGTTCGTCGCAAGCTGGGACTCCCTGACCCTGAAAGCCCGCCTACGAAAGATTCGCTGTTTAACCCAAATAATGACTGAACGTCCTTGCGACCCGCCCGTTACTGGCCCTGAACGGGGCCTGGTCTAGGCTCTGAGCGGCGGCAACGGGCAGTCGAGCTGGTCTGCTACCAGGCGGATCAGCTCATACTCGCTGGTGCTGATCTCTCCATCTGCCATTATGCAATGGCCACAGGCGTCAATAATGCCGGGTTTGAGCAAGGGAGACAGGCTATTGAGTGTCAGCAGTGCCTGCCGTAAACGGGTTACCGACACCTCCGCAAGCAGCTCCGATTTCTCCCCATTCGATATGAAGCCAGCCATAGCCTCTTCAAAAAGAGATCGTCTGTTGCGACCATCCTCCGCGCCGGCTCGTGCCATCAGGCTGAACACCACCTGTAGCTGAGCCGTCACTGGTCGGTAGCTGCGGTAACGCACCGGTACCACCCGTGCGGAGTCGTCAGCCAGGTGGCGGCGAAGAAAGGTGTGCATGGCCAGTTCGAAGAGGCTCAGGCGGTTGTCCGCCTTGATCAGTTTTTCGGTGCCGGCCATCAGCAGGGCGCGCTCGTCCGGGTCCAGTTTGCGCAGGGCCGGCATGGCCAGTTCCAGAGCGGGGAATCGCACCCCCTTACCCAACGATTCCAGGGCGGGTAACAGTTTGTCCAGTAACGCCTGGTTGGGGGCGAAGATCGAATCGGCTACAATCAGCGCCAGCTGCTGATCCCTTGTCTTTGGAGGTAGCTGGTATATCAGTAGTGCGTAACACAACTGGATAGCACCAGCGCGAGTGTAAAGCAGGTTTCGGAAGGTGGAAGGCAGGCTGTTCAGAAGCGTTACTGCGTAGTCTTCACTGCGCTGATTAACCGTACCCACATTGTCCGAAATGTTTCGCGGCGGCCGGGTCTTCAGCGGTGACGTGTTGCCAGCGCCAAATCCGGCTGCAGCTTCCGGAAGGGGAGCGTTCGAAGAGGCTGAACCTGCTGATCGCAATCTCTCCCCCGGCTCAGTGTCTCGCAGGCGGCTGCGAAGCCGTGCAAACAGGCCGGGCTGGATGGCTTCGATGCGTTCCTGCACCGGAGGATGCGACGCCAGCAAGGCGGTAAATTTCATCCGGGTGCTCTCGCCAAAACACATATGGTTCATGTCACTGGCGTGGCTGGTGGTATCAAGGTATCCACCCTTGAGGCCGATCTTGAACAGGGCACTGCCAATGCCTTCGGGGTTGCGGGTAAACTGCACGGAGGAGGCGTCTGCCAGCATTTCCCGCTGCCGCGACACCGCGGACTGTATCAGCCGGCCGAAAAACACGCCGATATAGCCGATCACCACCAGTGCCAGCCCCACAAGCCCAAAGACTGCTGTGCCCCGGCTGTTGCTGGAAGTTCGGGCTGACCGGTGAGAGCCGTAGAAAGAGACGCGCAGCAGGAAGCTGCCAATCTGCCCGACCATCAGTATGCCGGCGAGCAGGGCGATAAGGCGAACATTCAGCCGCATATCGCCATTCAGAACATGGCTGAACTCATGGCCAACCACGCCCTGGAGCTCGTCACGGCTTAGTTGGGTGAGGGCGCCATGGGTCACCACCATAACCGCTTCACCGGGCGTGTAACCTGCCACAAACGCGTTAATGCCGGTTTCCTGGTCCATCACATAGAGTTCCGGAACACTCACGCCGCTGGCGATGGCCATCTCTTCAACGATATTGCGCAATTTGCGCTCGTCTGAATCCCTGGTGTCCGGGTCGATGGCCCTGGCGCCAACCATCTTGGCCACCCGTTCACCGCCGCTGGCCAGGTCGGCCCAGCGGATCAGTGAGCCAATCCCGATAAGCCCGACCACCGCAAGCGCCGTTAACAGGCCGTGACGGCTGAACAACCAGTCAGCAAACGCAAGCCCTGTGGTCTCGCTGCGGGTAACCATATAGCCCACAAGGCAAACACTGAGCGTGATAATGACCACCGCCGCCAGAAACAGGATAACGAGTACACCTGTATTCCGGCGGGCGTTGGCCTGGCGCTGGAAAAATCCCTGATGTGCCATGGCAGCCAGCCTCAGAAGGCGACTTTCGGTGCCTGGCGGGCTTCAGGGGATTCCAGTTCCAGCTGGGACGACGGCTTGAAGCCTAGGAATCCGGCCACGATGTTGTTGGGGAACTGCTCGCGGAAGATGTTGTAGCCCATCACGCCATCGTTGTAGGCCTGGCGTGCGAATGAAACCCGGTTTTCGGTACTGGAGAGCTCTTCCATCAGTTGCTGGATGGTTTCGTTGGCTTTCAGTTCCGGGTAGTTTTCCGCCACTGCGTAAAAATTGGCAAGGGCCTTGGACAGCATGTTCTCGGCACTGCCGAGGCGCTGGATCTTGCCACCATCCGCGGGGTCACCGGCGGCGTCTTGCTGGGCGCTGACAGCATTGTTGCGGGCTTCCATCACCTCAGTGAGGGTGTTGCGCTCGTGGGAGAGGTAGGCCTTGGCGGATTCCACCAGATTGGGAATCAGGTCATGACGGCGCTGTAGCTGGACATCAATCTGGGCAAACCCGTTTTTGACCTGGTTGCGCAGGGAAACCAGACGGTTGTAGATAAAGACGATAAAGACAACGATAACGGCAATAACGATCAGGCCGATCAGCGTGGTTCCCATGGCAACTCCTTGCGTGCTTGGGGATCAGGTTGGGTGTTCAGTGCTCAGGCATTGCTCTCCACGATTTTACTGTGAAAGCTGGCGACAAACCGCTCAAAATCGTGGGGCTTGAGTGGTTTACTGAAGAAATACCCCTGCGCCAACTGGCAGCCTCTCTGAGCGAGATAGTATTCCTGTTCCGCCGTTTCGACGCCTTCTGCCACAACGGTGAGGTTGAGGCTTTTGCCAAGGTCGATGATGGTATTGGCAATTCGGGTGTCTTCTTCGTTCACCAGCAGGTCGCGGATGAACTGTTTGTCGATCTTCAGGTGCTGGACCGGCATGCGCTTGAGATAGGTCAGCGACGAGTAGCCGGTTCCGAAATCGTCCACGGCAATGCTGATGCCGGCGAGGTGCAGGCGCTTCAGCTTATCCACTGCCTCTTCCAGGTTGGTCATGAAGCTGGTTTCGGTCACTTCCAGCTCCAACCGGCCGGCGGGAATATTGTGCCGCTTAAGGGTGTCCAGTATGTCGTCCACAATGGAGTCCTGGCGGAGCTGTACCGCCGAGAGGTTGACGGCAATCCTCAGGGGCATGCCATCGCTGGCCCAGCGGGCTGCCTGCCAGCAGGCCTGGTCAAGCACCCATTGGCCGATTTCCACAATGCTGCCGTTCATTTCGGCAACGGGAATAAAGTGGTCTGGTGGCACGAGGCCTTTTCCCGGGTGCTCCCAGCGGATCAGCGCTTCAGCGCCGATAATGCGGCGCGTTTGCAGGTTGATCTGCGGCTGGTAGACGAGGTGGAACTGATGATTTGTCAGGGCAACGGAAAGGTCTTTTTCAAGTTGCTTGCGCTCACGAATCTCCCGGTCAACGCTGGCAACATAGAACTGGAAGTAGTTGTGCCCGCTTTCCTTCGCCAGTGCCATGGTCTGCTCCGCGCTTTGCAGCAGTCTGTCGCCCTTTTCGGCGTCGCCCGGGAAGAGGGCAATGCCCAGGGTTGCCGTCATGGTGACCGTCTGGTCGTCGAAGATCATCGGGCTGCTCAGAGACGCCAGAATCCGGTCTGCGGTGTTTGCTGCCTGGAACCCGTCACGCAGGCCTTTTTCCACAATAACAAACTGGTCGCTGCCCAGCCGGGCAATGGTGAACCGGTTGCCCCCCAGTATCTGGGTAAGGCGATCAGCGACGGCCTGAAGGATCAGGTCACCAGTGCGGAAGCCACACTGTTCATTGACGGACTTGAAATCGTCAATGCCACAGCAGATGAGAGAGAGGACGGATTTATCCTCCCGGGCCTCTTCTATATCCGTTTGCAGTAGCTCCATAAAAGTGTCCCGGCTTGGCAGGCCGGTGAGTTGATCATACTTGGAAAGCCGGTTAACCCGGTCCTCTGCTTCCCGGTGGCGGGTCTGGCTGTCACCAATGGCCACCAGCAAGTTGTTGGTGGCATTCACCCAGAGCCCGAGTTCGTCGTTCTGGTGGCCCTTGGGAAGGTGGATGAGGTTGTCGTCGGGATGGTCCGGATCCACCTGCTTTACGGACTGGACAATGCGTAACAGTGGGCGTGTCAGCAGCAAATGGAAGACCACGAACAGCACCATTCCAAGAATAATGGCAATGGCGATACCGGAGCCGAAGGTTACTGAGGCCCGCTCAAGCCAGGTGTCCGCAGCCGGCCCGGTGTCGTAGTGAAGTTCGAGGTAGCCATAGACATTGCTGTTTCCGGAATTACTGCTGCGGGAAAGCTCCTGGCGATAGGCTCGCTCTGCAGCAAAAATCGGATCGGTTATTGGGCGAAAGGGGCTTTCCTGAAGCGGACGGTCACGACGGCCGAGAGCCTCGCCGTCCGGATGGGTAATACGTGCCAGGTGAATGGATTCCTGGGCAAAAAGGCCATCGACCACCTGTTGCGCCAGGTCGGCATCGATACTGAAAACGGCCTGGGTTGCGGCGTCCCTGACCAATGCCATGGTCTGTTGTGCTTGTGCATCAAGTGAGGCAGAAACACGTTTTGCATCCAGAATAACCTGGATAGTGCTGACAACAATCCCGCTTATCAGCGCAACCGCCAGCACCCATCGCAGTACCCGGTACCCCAGGCGATGTTCTACCTCAAAGGAATTTTGCATGGACGCCTGTATGATTCGTTCCAACTGATTGAGACCCGACACCGTCTTCCGGTAGGCGAGAGGGCTCCCGGTTTATTGTTTTGTTCAAATATGAATCGTTTTTAATTTACTGCCCTCAGTATCGGCAATTTTTCCAGATATTTCAGGGATCAGCTGTATCATTTTGTAATGCCGGTTTCCGTTCAGATACAAAAATGCCCGCAAGCTTGCGGGCATTTCTTCTACAGACTTCTGTTATCTACAGAGTTCTCTGTAGAGGATCTGAAACGTTATTACGCCAGGTTTTTGTTGACAAAATCCCAGTTAACAAGCTTCCAGAACGCTTCCAGATAGTTCGGGCGCGAATTACGATAATCGATGTAATACGCGTGTTCCCAGACGTCAACCGTCAGTACCGGCTTGTCTGCAGTGGTCAGCGGCGTTTCAGCATTGCTGGTGTTCACAATGGCGACGCTGCCGTCTGCTTTCTTGACCAGCCAGGTCCAGCCTGAACCGAAGTTGTTGGCGGCCTTGTCGTTGAACTCTTTCTTGAAGTCGTCGAAGGAGCCAAAGGCTTTCTCGATAGCGTCTTTGGCTGCGCCGGTAGGCTCACCACCGCCGTTCGGGCTCAGGCAGTGCCAGTAGAAGGTGTGGTTCCAGACCTGTGCTGCGTTGTTGAACAGCGGGCCACTGGCGCTCTTGATAATGTCTTCGAGCGACTTGTTGGCGTTGTCTGTACCTTCGATCAGGCCGTTGAGCTTGGTAACGTAGGTGTTGTGGTGCTTACCGTAATGGTACTCAAGGGTCTCCTGAGAGATGTGCGGTTCCAGTGCGTTCTTTTCATAAGGCAGTGCGGGAAGTTCAAATGCCATGAGGTCGTTCTCCCTGATTCTCTCGGTTTATGTGTATGTAGACTGTAAATATAGGGGCGCTTTGAGTTATATCAACCCCTTGCCGTGAGCGTGCTGTTGAACTCAGGACATCCGGGTAAAAACTGCGCGCAATTTTTTACCCGCCATACCAATTCTTCGTAGCTGTCGGCCAGAACGGTCACGTGTCCAAGTTTCCGCCCCGGGCGCTCGCCTTTATTATAGAGGTGTACATGAGCGTAAGGCAGTTCCAGGATTCGTTCAATATCACCGTGCTCTGCAATGATATTGATCATGCAACTGACACCGCGCGGGGCGGTGCTGCCCAGCGGGTGACCGCTGACGGCACGGATGTGATTCTCGAACTGGCTGGTCATAGCACCTTCAATGGACCAGTGGCCGGAGTTATGGACCCGTGGCGCCATTTCATTGGCCACCAGCCCCTCGGCGGTTTCGAACAGTTCCAGGGTCAGCACGCCCACATAGTTCAGTTCGTTCAGCAACGCCTTGATATAGCGCTCGGCGTCTTCCTGAACATGCTTCTCCAGTTTCGGCGCCGGAGCAATAGAGTAGCGCAGGATACCTTCGTGGTGGGCGTTTTCTGCGATGGGGTAAAAGGCCAGTTCGCCGTCTTCAGCGCGCACCGCGACGATGGAAACCTCGCGGCGGAAGTCGACGAACTTTTCAACGATCAGGCGCGGGTGGCCAATGGACTTCCAGGCGGTCGCGGCTTCTTCCGGTGATCGAAGAACAGCCTGGCCTTTGCCGTCATAACCTTCGGTATTGGATTTTGCGACAACCGGGCAGCCCAGTTCTTCAGCGGCAGCCTGCAGAGACTCTGCGCTGTCAGCAATTTTCCATTGTGGTGTCGGGATACCGAGCTCGCCGAACAGGGTTTTCTCAAGTTCTCGATTCTGGCAAACCTGCAGTGCCCTGGGGCAGGGGTGAACCGGCTTTTCCTTCGCGATTCGCTCGGCCACATCGACGGGAAGGTGTTCGAACTCATACGTGACCCGGTCTACCCTGGAAATAAAGTCCTCCAGATACTGGCCATCCCGGTCAATAATAACCTCACCAAGCCCGGCACTGGGACTACCCGACATATCATAGAAAACAAACGTCTTGGCCAGTGGGTACCCAGCCAGCGCCAACATGCGCCCAAGCTGTCCAGCCCCTAGAACACCAATTCTCATTCGTTATCTCCTGCCATTTTCAGGCATCTGCAAAAATTCGGGGAGTGGGTGGGGAGCGCTTTCCAAAACTGTGCGGAGCCATGGATGGCGGAGCCCAAGCGTACATGGACGTATTTACAGCGTGTTTTGGAAAGCGCTCCCCGCCCGCTCCTGCACCCAAGCCGATTATTGGTCGCTGGGATCAGGATTATCCAGAATCGACTGCGTCTGGTTTGCACGGAATTCATCGACCGCCTTGCGGACATCGTCCCTGAAAGTACCGATAATCTGCGCAGCCAGAAGGCCTGCGTTGGTGGCACCAGCTTTACCGATCGCAAGAGTGCCGACTGCAATGCCGCCGGGCATCTGTACGATGGAAAGCAGCGAATCAAGGCCGTTGAGTGCTTTAGACTGGACAGGAACACCGAGGACCGGCAGTGACGTTTGTGAAGCGACCATGCCAGGTAGGTGTGCAGCACCTCCTGCGCCGGCGATGATGACCTTGAGGCCGCGGTCGGAAGCGGATTTGGCGTAATCAAACAGCAGGTCCGGTGTACGGTGGGCAGAGACAACCTTTGTCTCGTAAGGCACGCCCAGCTTGTCCAGCATCCCGGCGGCATGTTCCATGGTGGGCCAGTCTGACTTCGAGCCCATGATGAGTCCTACAAGCGGCTGCATATGCAACAGTCCTGATGTGTTAGAAAGCCGGCCATTGTATGTAAGGCCCTGTGACCATGCAAACGGAGGATATTGCCCCCTCTTAAATGGGTACCGTTCGGGGCTCTCATTTTGCGTCGTTGCAAGGTACGGGTATTATCATGCCTTGTTACCCTTACCGTCCATATCCTGGAGCTGTTATGGAACCGATCCGTCCGGATGATGATGAAGTACGTGCTGGCACCGCAGATACCAAAAAGGTAGCCAGGGAGAAAACGCCTGAAGCGCCCAGGCGAGACCCTGCCGGAGGCGGTGGTACCCAAAAGCCGGCAGGCAGGCCCGGCAAGACCTCCGGCGGCGGTGGCTCGGGCCGGGGTATGATGCTGGCCATTGGTCTGCTGATTGTGGCCGGTGCTGCCGGCGCCGGATGGTATCAGCAGGAGCAGCGAATCCAGATGCTGGAAGGCCAGCTTGAAGAGGCCGACTACTGGGCGCGTCAAAGCAAACTCGCACTGGCGCGGTTTGAAGGCGACCTGTCTGAAACTGGTGAAAACCTGGAGGAAAAAGGTCAGTCCATTGAAGATCGGCTGGAGACTCAGGGAGAGCGCCTGGATACCGCCGACAGCGAAATCCGCAAGCTCTGGGGTGTGGCCAATGACCGCAACCGGAAACGACTGGATGATCATGAGTCGCAGCTTGAGTCGCTTCGAGCTGAGGTCGACGATGGCAAGAGCGCCCGCGACACAATGGCTGCATCGGTGGAAGAGCTGGAAACCCGTCTTGTGTCCCGATTGGACGAGGTCGAGTCTGATCTTGAAAAGCAGATCATTGCCGTGCGCGAAACCGGTCAGGAGAACGCCGCCAAGCTGACTGAGCTGGACGAATCCCTTGCAGGTGTGGACAAACTGGTTGAACGCCAGTTAGTAAGGTTTGAGCGGGAGCAGAAACTGACCATTGATGGCCTGGAAAGCCGGATTGCCGCACTGGAGAAAGCAACGGACAACCTGTCCAGCAGCGGCCAGTTGAATGCGGTCCGCAACGAGCTGGCAGAGCTGAAGCGCACGGTCGCGTCTATTGATTCTTCGCGGTCCCAGTTAACGTCCAGGCTGGTGCGGTTGTCCGACGAGGTAAATGACCTGCGTTCGCAGATCTCGGGGCGGTAATCCTCCTGATTGTGCTTTGTAACAGTTTGTAGTCATCCCTTGCGGTAGCTCTCAGTTCCGCAAGAGCGCAGTTGTTATGATCGGGGCAACTCGCGAAAGGATGAAGAGTGAACAACAATGAGAACCCGATTTCTTTTTCCCGGTCTTTCCCGTTTCCTGGCCGCAGTGTTTGCGGCTTCGCTGCTGGTTGCTGGCTCCGGTTGTACGGTGTATCAGTCCATTGGCAAGAGCGTGGGCTCGTTTCTGCACCCGGTATCCGGGCATGATTTTGTCCATATCGCCAATGATCAGTGGGATCGCAGTAATGCGGTTCTGTACTTCTATCGCACCCATTCCCAGTGGGCCGCCGATGAAATAGAAGCCCCGAGCGTCTATATCGACGACAACCACTACTTCAATATACGCAACGACAGCTTTACCTGGCTCGAAGTTGCCCCCGGGGAGCGCCACATTGCCATCCGCCGGCCGCTGTTGGGATTGGAAGGCTTGAACTCCTTCAGTCTCAGCCTGATTGCGGACGCCACCCTGAAGGTAGAACCGGGAAACATCTACTACCTGCGCTATAACGAGCTGGAAGGCCCGGAAAGCACTCACCCGGAACTGGCTGAAGACCACCCTCTGGCCGCTGGTGACTTGCAGCTGGTCACGCGGGAATACGCCATGCAGGCGGACGAAATTGTTTCCACCCGTTTTCTGAACAGTGATCTGCTGGCGCCAAACCATGCAGCGGTTTCGATCGTTGAAGTGAATGAGGACGGCGACTACGAACGTAACCTGGCGGTTTTGGAGGAGGAGCGTGAAGCGGAGATAGAGCGCCTGAAAGCCGATGGTAAATATGAAGAATCACCCTGGTACTGGCCGTTCGGCGGCGGACCTACTGTGCCGTTGGAAAGTGATCGCAAGTTGCGTGAGCTGGAACAGGACTACGCGGCACTCGAGCAGGAGCGCGAGCGCAGGGAAGAGGCGGAAGCCGGTGATGGCTGGTGGATATTCTGACCATGAAATTTAGGCCCGCAGTGAATTGTTGTTTCTGTACCCGGTTACTAGACTGTTAACAGTCAGGCAAAACAAGGGCGCTGAGACATGTCGCTGAAAAATTCGTTGCAGGAAAGATTCCGCCGGTTTTCTGAAGAGGCTCTTCCGGGAGCTCTTGGCGACGTTGGCGAAAAGATTGAGCATTTCAGGAAGCGGCTGGACCATCTGAACTGTTCGCTGGCGGAACGTGCCTTGCCCGAAGACCGCAAACCACGGGTCCGGGAGCTTTCGCTGAGTCGCAAAGCTGAACGGGCAGGACAGAAAGTCGTAAAACTCCGAGAAAAAATTTGACACCGTCAGACAAATGCTTAAAATGCGCGTCTCACTTGGTCGAGACAGCAATGCTGACTCACCAGTGTGCTGTGAAAGTGGGCGGTTAGCTCAGCTGGGAGAGCATCGCCCTTACAAGGCGAGGGTCACTGGTTCGATCCCAGTACCGCCCACCACTTTTCAGCATCACCGGACTACCCCGTCCGGTTTCAGGTCCCGAAAGCCGTCCAGGCAGGGATTGATGCGGAGCGGTAGTTCAGCTGGTTAGAATACCGGCCTGTCACGCCGGGGGTCGCGGGTTCGAGTCCCGTCCGCTCCGCCATTTTTATTCCCGGGTGGTTAGCTCAGCTGGGAGAGCATCGCCCTTACAAGGCGAGGGTCACTGGTTCGATCCCAGTACCACCCACCATTTTTCCCCTCGATGTTCCGGTTCAAGCCCTATGGTTTGGGTTGTCGGATTACGGCTTCGCCTAATCCGACCTACGGGTGCCAGGCCGATAATACGTGTAGGTCGGATTAGCCGCAGGCGTAATCCGACACCCCCGCACTTAATCCGACACCACACCCCCGACAATCTCCTATTTACCAATCAACGACTGCCCACACACCCGGACAACGTTGCCGTTCACGCCGTTGGACGCCGGGTTGCAATACCACGCAATGGCCTCGGCCACATCGACCGGCAAACCACCCTGGGACAGGCTGTTCATACGGCGGCCGGCTTCGCGGATGGTTATGGGCATGGCGGCGGTCATCTGGGTTTCAATGAAACCCGGGGCTATGGCATTGATGGTCACGCCGTTCTTCACCTGTTTCGCCATGGCTTCCACATAGCCGATGACGCCAGACTTGGCGGTGGAGTAGTTGGTCTGGCCAAAATTGCCGGCGATGCCGCTGATGGACGATATACACACGATGCGGCCGTTTTCCCGCAGCAGTTCCTGGTGCATCAGTTCTTCATCGATCAGTTCCTCTGCCGTCAGGTTCACCGCGATGGTCATGTCCCAGAAGTGCTCCGGCATATTGCCCAGGGTCTTGTCCCGGGTGATGCCGGCGTTGTGAATAACCAGGTCAAGGCCGCCGAAGTGCTCTTTCACAAAATCCGCGATCTGCTTCGGCGCGTTATCATCGGTAATGTCACAGGCCAGAGCCTTGCCTTTGAGGGCATTCATGACTTTCTGCAGCTCTTCCATCGCCGGCGGAATGTCCAGGCCGATCACGGTTGCGCCGTCACGGGTCAGGGTTTGGGCAATGGAGGCGCCAATGCCCCTCGACGCACCGGTCACCAGTGCCACTTTCCCTGTCAGCGGAGCGACGGGGTTGGTGGCGGGCGCATCTGTGCTCTTGCCGATACGAGCCACCTGTCCGGACACATAGGCCGACCGGGGCGAGAGGAAAAAGCGCACGCTGGACTCCAGCTGTTTTTCTGCCCCGGGTGCCATCCACAGCAGATTGGCGGTGGAACCTTTCTTGCCCACTTCCTTGCCAACGCTGCGCACAAAGCCTTCCAGTGCCTGATGAGCGGCTGCTTTGGCCGGCTGGCGACAGGTGGCAGGGTCCTGGCCAATCACCAGCACACGGCCATTGCCTGCCAGCTTTCGGATGGTAGGGTGGAAGAAGTCGTAAGCGGCCCGCAGGTCGGTGGTGTCTTTCATACCTGTGGCATCAAACACCAGGGCTGAGAATTTGCGGTCAATGTCGGTATTGAGCGGCAGCGCCTCGGCCTTGTTGCCGCTTTTGGAAGAATCGTTCAGAGTATCTACAGCACTGGCATGGAAGAGTTCCGCAGGGCTGGCGCTCAGCAGGCTGCCAATTGCGGTAACAGCTTTGCTGCCGTTGGCCGCGCCGATAAGCACATCGCCTTCGATAAACGGCTGGTCTGCGCGCTTCCAGCGTTTCAGGTTTACAGGTGAGGGCAGTCCGAGGGACTGGGCAGCGGTCCTGCCTACCGGGGTGTTGACGAATTTGAGATAACGATCAGACATGGCATTTTCCTTTTGCGAAACGAATATCAGCGTACAGGTTAAAGAAATGGGCCGTTTTTGGATTGACTCAATGCTCCTGCACTGTTGTCAGGGATGCCAATGAGCCAGGCCCCCTCGGCGCTAAACTGCAACGCAATGAATACACTCGTTCAAACAGGACATCATCATGGCACAGGCACCGAAAAGCACCCAAAAGAAAACAACGGCACCAAAAAAGGCGGCAGCGGCCAGGAGTGGCGTTCGCCGGGTCGCGGTTCTCGGCGGCAACCGGGTACCCTTTGCCCGCTCCAATACGGCCTATAGCAAGGTAAGCAACCAGGAGTTGTTAACCGCTGCGTTGCGGGGGCTGGTTGACCGCTTTGGCCTGCAGGGCCAGCGTATGGGGGAAGTTGTGGCCGGTGCAGTCATCAAGCATTCCAAAGACTTTAACCTCACCCGGGAGTCTGCCCTCAGCAGCGGCCTGGCACCGGAAACACCCGCTTACGACATTCAGCAGGCCTGTGGTACCGGCCTGGAAGCGGCCATATTGGTCGCCAACAAGATTGCCCTGGGGCAAATTGAGTGCGGTATTGCCGGTGGCACGGACACCACGTCCGATGCGCCCATTGGTGTCGGGGAGGGGTTGCGTCAAATCCTGCTGGACCTGAACCGGGCCAAGACCACGGGCGAGCGCCTGAAGATTCTCAGCCGCTTCCGTCCGGGGCACCTGAAACCGGAGATCCCTCAGAACGGTGAGCCCAGAACCGGCCTGTCCATGGGTGGTCATTGCCAGATTACGGCCCATGAATGGTCCATTCCCCGTGACGAACAGGACAAGCTGGCCTATGAAAGCCATCAGAAACTGGCGGCTGCCTACGAACAGGGCTTTTTCAGGGACCTGATGACCCCACTGGCCGGCCTGGAGAAAGACAACATCCTGCGCCCGGATACCACCCTGGAAAAGCTGGCGACCCTGAAGCCCGTATTTGATCGGGAAAACGGCACCTTGACCGCCGCTAACAGCACCGCGCTGACTGACGGCGCTTCCTGCGTTCTGCTGGCCAGCGAAGAGTGGGCGAAAGCCAATGACATGGAGATCAAGGCTTACCTGACCTTCTCCGAAGTGGCCGCCGTAGACTTTGTCGACAAGAAAGAAGGCCTGCTGATGGCGCCGGCCTACGCCGTACCGCGTATGCTGGAGAAAGCCGGGCTGACCCTGCAGGACTTCGACTTCTACGAAATCCACGAAGCCTTCGCGGCCCAGGTGCTTTCCACTCTCAAGGCGTGGGAAGATCCCGACTTCTGTAAGGGCCGCCTGGGGCTGGATAAACCGCTGGGCAGCATTGACCGCAGCAAGCTGAATATCAAGGGCAGCAGTCTGGCCACCGGCCATCCGTTCGCCGCGACGGGCGGGCGCATTGTGGCCACTCTGGCGAAGCTGCTGGAGGAAAAAGGCAGCGGCCGCGGGCTGATCTCGATCTGCGCCGCTGGCGGGCAGGGCGTGACCGCGATACTGGAGCGTTAAATCAGCGGGGAAAATTCATTTCCCCCTTTGACAGGTGCGGTTTCTCCCCGTAACATGCGCACCTCGTTGATCGGGGCTTCCCCGGACAACAACAGGTTTTGAACAAAGAGTTGATGCGGGGTAGAGCAGTCTGGTAGCTCGTCGGGCTCATAACCCGGAGGTCGTAGGTTCGAATCCTGCCCCCGCTACCATATAAGAGAAAGGCAGATCAGTAACTAACTGGTCTGCCTTTTTTCGTTGACGGGTAATCGCCCGGCCCGCAAACTTTGGTTGCGCGGCGAGCCCGCCACCATAGAGACTGTCCTCGATGCCACCCTCACCACACTGGTCGCAGTTTGGAGCACCTCCCCGAATGAAGGCGAGCGTTTTAACGTTAATGGCAACAATGTCGCTGGCACCCGGGCAGGTGTGGGCAGCTCCGGAGCAAGCCCCGAGTCTTGCTGCCCATCCGGTGGGGTACCTCGCGCTAGCGATATTTGGACTGGCTTACGTTCTGGTGATGCTGGAGGAGCGGATCCACCTGCGCAAGTCAAAGCCTATGTTGATCGCCGCCGGGCTGATCTGGGTGCTGGTCGCCATTGCCTATCGGGCTGCAGGAGCCAATGGCGAAGTCGAGGAGGCGATCCGTCACAATTTCCTCGAATACGCCGAACTATTTTTCTTCCTGCTGGTGGCGATGACCTACATAAACGCCATGCTTGAGCGCGGCGTTTTCGATCAGTTACGGATCTGGCTTCTGGGCAAGGGGTACGGTTATCGGCGCTTGTTCTGGATTACCGGTATCCTGGCGTTCTGTATCTCGCCGGTAGCGGACAACCTGACCACGGCACTGATCATGTGCGCAGTGGTGATGGCGGTGGGCCGCGACAGCGCTGCTTTTGTTTCACTTTCCTGTATCAATATTGTGGTGGGTGCCAATGCGGGGGGCGCGTTCAGCCCATTTGGCGATATCACCACGTTAATGGTCTGGCAAAAAGGCATTCTTCCATTCCAGGATTTTTTCCACCTGCTGCTGCCGTCGATGGTGAATTTCCTTGTACCGGCTGCGCTGATGCATTTTGCTCTGCCGAAGGGGCAACCGTCCTCGCCTGAGTCCTATGAGTATGTCATTCGTCCAGGCGGGTTGGTGATCTGCGCGCTGTTCCTGCTGACCATTGCCACCGCCATCAGTTTTCACCAGTTCCTGCATATTCCTCCGGTATTCGGCATGATGACGGGGCTGGGTTACCTGAAGGTTTTTGGTTTTTACCTCAAACGCCACGAGGAGTACCACTGGAACGAGAGCTTTGAAACGCCCCCCGGAGACAGTTCGGGCGATCGGACACAGGGCCGTCGTGCCTTTGACGTGTTTTCCCACATTGCCCGTTCGGAATGGGATACGCTGTTCTTCTTCTACGGAGTCATCATGGCGGTCGGCGGCCTGGGTTTCATTGGTTATCTGGGCATGATGTCAGCCACACTTTATGGCGACCTGGGGCCTACCTTCGCCAACGTCATGATTGGGGTGATTTCGGCATTGGTGGACAATATCCCGGTGATGTTTGCGGTACTGACCATGAACCCCGCAATGCCGGACTTCCAATGGTTGCTGGTTACCTTGACGGCCGGCGTTGGCGGCAGCCTGTTGTCGATAGGTTCAGCCGCTGGTGTCGCCCTGATGGGGCAGGCCAGGGGGCAATATACCTTCTTCAGCCATCTGAAATGGACACCGGCAATTGCCGTGGGCTATGGGGCAAGTATCTGGGTGCACTTCATGATAAACGGCTGAGATCCGGTGGGCGCTGGAAGCCGGCAAGCCCCTCTGCTTCCAGCAATTCCGCAAACCGTAAGGTCGTCAGATCCCTTCCCGGCGCCCCGATCACCTGCACATTGAATGGCAATCCGTCCTTTGTCTTACCAATAGGTACCGAGGTTGCGGGCAGCCCGAGTAGCGTTGCCAGGGCAATCCAGCAGAACTGGTCCATATAGGCTCGGGGTTGGCCGGCAACGGTAATCTGCCGCTTGAAAACCGGGTGGCTGTGATCGTGGCGAATTGCCGTAGTGGGCGTAACCGGGGTCAGAAGGATATCGAATTCCTCGAACAGCGACGCGATCTCGGCCCGCATTTTCTCCCTGGTTTCGTTCCATGCCATCCACTGGTAGACCGGTTGGTTTACTCCGCGGCCATATTCGCCGGCAAAGGCCGTCACCGGCCCAAACAGATGCAGCCACTTTTCCAGCCGGGCGATCCACTTCATTTGCCGGCGCTGGGCCGGTTTCAGGGAAGTGCTCAGCAGGCTGCCCAGCAGGTTGAAATAGGCTGGCAGGATGTGTTCCAGGTTCAAGAGGTTGTGCTGCGCTTCGGCCACTAATGCGCCCCGGTTTTCCAGGTCGCGGCCCAGTTGTTCGTACCCGGTCACCAGTTCGTCATCGACAGGGCACAGGGGGTCTTTCAGCCAGAGCCCCACACGGGCCTGTTCCAGTGAGTGGATGGACGCCGGCGCCATAGCCAGTTGCCAGCTGTTGCCTTCCCGCTCGGTCGGGCCGGCGATCACGTTCAGGAGCAGCTCCAGGTCTTTCGCCGAACGGGCCAGTGGGCCGCCCTCCGCTAGGTCTGGCCGGGACTGGGTGCCTGGTGGCCCGGGAATATGGCCACGGAACGGGACCAGAGCCCGTGACGGCTTGTGGCCGAAAATACCGCAGAAGTGAGCCGGCGTGCGGATAGAGCCGGCCAGGTCGCTGCCCACTTCCAGGGGTGTCATGCCTGCAGCCAGGGCTGCCGCAGCGCCACCGGAGGAGCCTCCGGGCGTATGCGCCAGGTTGTGGGGGTTGTTGGTGATGCCGAAGAGCTTGTTGTAACTCTGAAGGTCGGTGGCGTAGATCGGAACGTTGGTTTTTCCCAGTATGATGGCGCCGGCGTTTTCCAGGCGCTTAACCACATCCGCGTGGCTTTTCGGGATATAGTTTTGCAATGCGGGTGCACCGGCTGTGCACCTCATACCCGCGACTTCCCAGGTATCCTTCAGGGTCAGGGGCAGGCCGTGGAGCGGGCCGGGGGATTCGCCCCGCGCCAGGGCTTCATCCGCGCTGCGGGCCGCTTCCAGAGATTTCTCTTCGTCCAGGGTCACAACAGCGTTAATGGTGTCATTGTACTGGCGGATTCTGTCCAGGAAAGTCCGGGTCACTTCCGTGCTGGTTAGCTTGCCTTCTTTAAGGTCGCTAACCAGTTCGGTGGCAGAGCGGTAATGCAGCGGATTCATGGTGTCCTCGTTCTTGTTTTGTGGCGCGAATCAGGGCAATTCGGAGCGCCAGTGCTTGACCTTCACCTGTGACTTGATGGCATCCAGTATTTCGATAATCAGGTTGATCAGGGCTTCATTGGGAGCCTCTTCCTGGGCGTTGTCATCCGGGGAGGGCAGGAACACGTTCACAATGTCTTCGATAAAAGCGTGGTTGGTGGCGGACGCCAGATCCTCGAGGATCTGGTGAATCACGTTTGCAACAATATCCCCTACAGCGTCTTCCAGGGTTTCCTGAATGGTGGGTCCGACCACCGGCAGGTATTTCAGCCGCGACAGTTCCAGATTCTGCTTGAGGGCATTATCCACGCGGGTTTCCAGGTAACTGCGCAAGGCACCGCGATTGGGTACGTAGCCTTCCTGTGCCGCCTCTGCCACACGCTTTGAAATCCAGTCCGAGAGCATTTCCCGCCTGGGGTAGAGGATGTCGTTCTGGATGCGTTCAAAGAGAGGCGAACCACGGCGGATTTCGTCCTGGGCGCCGGAAAGCACCTTTACGACGATACGGTCGGAGAGTTCTTCCAGAAAGGCTTCGTAGTAGAAGTTGAAGAACTGGAAAACTCGGGTCTGGGTGACGTCGATGACCTTGTACTGGTGCAGTCTGTAGACGATGGAGATAACCCGCAATATCCGCAGGAAGCGGAAGCTGCCAACAGGAATACAGCCGACAATGTCGTACCAGTGGATGAATGGGTAGAAGTACCAGCGGTCGTAAATCTTGGCCTTTACAGAATAGCCCCAACGCACGACGAATTCGGTCAGGAAGATGCTGACGAAGATGAGGTCGTAGAAGATGAAGTTTTCGTGGATGGGGTGGTAGAGGTCTTTGATCGCGGGTGCGTTTTCTGCCAGCAGGTTCTGGATGGCGCCGAAGTTGTAGATGGAGTCGAAAATGATGAAGGCCAGGTTGATGATGAGCAGGCCGAGCATCAGGAAGTCTATGACGAACCAGATGAGTTGGTGGCTGGTTTTCAGGTTTGCTCTGTTTATCTTCAGCATTCAGTTATTGGCGCTCTGTAGACTGCGGGTTTGGGTGCTGGTGATTTCCGGATGGTGCCTTCACAGACACGCCGTTAACCCATCCATGGGGGCTCGGCATTGCCATCCCTGGCAATGCACGGTCTGTGAAGGCACCACCCGGAAATCACTTCAGGCCCAGTGCTGATCGCCAACGCTATAGGCCTGATTCTGCTAATAGTTTTTCACAGGTTAGCTTATTTCAGCTCCGCCGACGACTTGCCCAGTAATCTTCTCGCGATGATCAACAGCTGGATCTGCTGGGTGCCTTCGAAGATGTCGAGAATTTTGGAGTCCCTGGCCCATTTTTCCAGCAGTTCCGTTTCACCGTAGCCGAGGCTACCGCAGAGTTCGACGCAGCGCAGGGTGATGGTGTTGCCGACACGGCCGGCTTTGGCTTTGGCGATGGAGGCTTCTTTGGAGTTGGGCAGGCCGTTGTCGGCCATCCAGGCCGCGCGGAGGGTGAGCAGGCGAGCGGCTTCGAGTTCGGCTTCCATGAGCTGGAGTTCGCGGGTGACGGCGGGTTGGGTCCAGGTCTGGTGGCGGTATTCCAGGTCGGTGCCGGTGAGGGCAATGAGTTCGCGGGTTTTCTGCAGGGCCGCGCTGGCAACACCGATGGCCATGCCGGCGACGACAGGGCGGGTGTTGTCGAAGGTTTGCATGGCGCCGGCGAAGCCTTTTTCGACGCTGATGTCCGGGTCGCCCAAGAGATTTTCCCGGGGCACGCGGCAGTTGTCGAAGCGGATGGCGGCCGTGTCGGAGGCGCGGATTCCGAGCTTTTTCTCCAGGCGTTCGACGGTCATTCCCGGGGTGCCTTTTTCCACCACGAAGGATTTGATGGCGGCGCGGCCTTTGTTGCGATCCAGTGTTGCCCAGACCACCACGGCGTCGGCGCGTTCGCCGGCGGTGACGTAGATTTTCTCGCCATTGATGACGTAGTCGTCGCCGTCTTCGGTGGCGGTGGTGCGGATGGCGGCGGTGTCGGAGCCAGCGCCGGGTTCGGTGATGGCCATGGCCGCCCAGGTGTTGCCCAGGCGGGCGAGTTGCTCGTCGTTGGCCACGGCGGCGATGGCGGAGTTGCCCAGGCCCTGGCGGGGGATGGACAGGGCCAGGCCAACATCGCCCCAGCAGAGTTCGGTCAGGCCGAGTACGGTTTTCATGTTGGTGCCGTTACGGTTGCCGGTTCCGCCGTTGTTGTCGGAGCGGGCGAGCTTTCCGGCGCCAGTGCCACCATCCGCCGCGCCGTCGTTCATGCCGTCCATGATGGATGCGAACATGTCCAGTTCACTTGGGTACTCGTGCTCCGCAAGGTCGTATTTGCGCGAGATGGGCCGGAATACTTCACGGGCGACTTGCTGGGCCTGGTTAATGAGAGGGGCAAATTTTCTCGGTATCTCAAGGTTCATGTCGTTCTGCTCACTGTGACTGGGCTGATGACTGCATTGATGAAAAGCAATCAGGCGTGCAGGCCGCCGACCAGGGTGGCAACGGATCGCAGATCCCGGTACCAGCGTTCAACGGGGTGTTCCTTGACGAAGCCATGGCCACCCAGCAGTTGAACCCCATTGGAGCCGGCTTCCATGGCTTTTTCGTTGCATAGCAACCGTGCCAGGGTGGTTTCCCGGTGCGCCGGCAGGCCCTGTTCCAGACGACTGGCAGCACGCCAGGTGAGCATGCGCATGCTGTCGGTTTCGATGGCCAGATTGCTGATCATGAAGGCAACGGACTGGCGGTGGCTGACGGGTTCGCCGAAGGCGTTGCGATCATTGCAGTAGGGGATCACGTAATCCTGAACCGCCTGAGCGGTACCAATGGCAAGACCGCATCGAAGCAAGGCCCCACAATCGAGGAAGTTCTGGTAGTCGAAATCGTCATCCCCCAACAGCGCATCCGAGGGTAACTCGACGTTCTCCAACAGCAACTGACAGGTCCCCGAAGCCCTGAGGCCCATCGCAGGGTCGGCTTTCACACGGACGCCCGGAGTTCCCGCCTCCACGATAAACAGCCTTGGTTGCCCACCCATCTGTGCCGCAATCAACAGCAGTTCAGCGCTTCCTCCCCGCACAACCGCATTCTTCAGGCCGGTGAGGGCATAGCCGGTATCGGTTCTTCGGGCAGAGGTTTGCAGAACGAGTGGATCAAACAACGGCGTCGGTTCGTCGATGGCAATGGTGGCTACCGGAGGCTTTTCGCCACAGAACGCCGGCAGGTAGCGGCTTTGCTGTTCGCCGGTGCCCCAGCGGGTGATGGCCTGGGCGACACTGAAAGGTGCCAACAGTGCCGTGGCCAACCCCATGTCTCCCCAGGCGAGTTGCTCGGCGATCAATACGTTGGTTACCGGGGACTGATGCTCTGCAACCCCGCCGAATTCTTCCGGTATTGCGTATAAGGGCAAACCCAGGTCGGCAGCAGCGCTGGTGATGTTGTCTGGTATCTCCCTGGTTTCATCGGCAATGCCAGCGGCAGTTCTGAGTTCGTCACGGGCAAACCGCCCGAGCAAATCGGTGATCATGCGCTGGTCGTCGCTGAGAGAGAGATCGAACAAGTCGGGCGCGCTGCCTTGGGGCAGGCGTTTCCTGGGCAGCCAGTTATTGACTCGATTGAACTCCCGGCCGGCAACAGCAAGGGCGCGAAAACCGGTTCGGGTTCCGTGATAGGCGGTCCTTTCGAGCGGGGTGCGCAGCCCCAGCCGGTCCAGCAACGGGTTGGCGGCAAGCCTGTTCATCATGGAAAGGGCAAAGCCCATGGGGTCCCGTGTCATCTGTTGTCTCCTTGGTGGCACTGTCCTGATTTCGTCTGCAGGCGATCAGGGGAGGTCGTTATCTGACGATCATGGCCCCGGACCGATCCGGCGCCATTGGCATGCCGTACATTACCCACAGGCAAGATGGTCAATAGCCATGGATTAACCGTACCTCTACCCGTTACACTCCGGTTGTTACCTTGCCCCTCAACTCACTTTGACTGAAGTAACGCTGCTGGATGCTGCCCCACATTAGTTCTCGTTTTCACCGCCGGTTCCTGATTCTCTGGTTTTTTGTCTGGACCATGCCGGCGTTGTCCTGGGCCCAGCAAGTGGAAATAAAGGTGGAGGGGGACTTTCCGCAATTGCAGGACAATGCCGAGGCGTTTGTCGGAGACGTTGAAGGCCGTAGCGCCAACAGTCTGAGGCGTTATGCCAGCACCGCCGAAGCCCAGGTGGAAGATGCGCTTCGCGCGCTCGGTTACTACAGCCCGATAATCCAGTGGGAAATTGTCGAGCCGCCCGGCGAGGAAGAAGAACCGGCGCGCCTGGTTCTCACTGTGCAGCCGGGTGAGCCGGTGATTGTCCGTTCCCGTAAGGTTGAGATCGAGGGCCCTGCCAGTGAAGATTCCGATTTCACGGGTTCCCTGCCGCAGAAACCGTCTGAGGGTGATGTGCTGAATCATGGCGAGTACAGCTCGTTGCGCCAGACCATCCAGAATCGCGCCAGTCGGCTGGGGTATTTTGATGGCGAGTTCACTACCCGCCGGCTGGAAGTGGACCCTCAAAAAAGAGTGGCGGATATCACCCTGGTTTATCGCAGCGGTGAACGTTATCGGTTGGGTGAGGTCAGTTTCAGTGAGGGCCATGGATTCGAGGAGCAGCTATTGGAGCAGTTTGTGCGTTTTGAGCCGGGTGAACTCTTTCATGCGGACAAGATCGCCAGGCTCAATACGGATTTGTCCAACAGTGGCTATTTTTCCGGAGTGGATATTGAGGCCTCTCCCGGCGCCGCCGAGGACGGAGTGATTCCGGTGAATGTCGGGCTGACCACACGCCCACCCCGATCGGTGGCCGCAGGCATCGGTTTTTCAACCGACGTGGGGCCACGTTTGCGGGGCAACTGGCGTGAGCACTGGATCAACCCCATGGGCCACAGTCGTGGTGTCGAAACTGAACTTTCAGCGCCACGCCAGAACCTGACCACCTGGTATGAATTGCCCCTGGATCCACCCATGACCGATTCCATTCGTTTGTCTGCCGGTTATCAGCGGGAGGAGATTGAGGATGTTGAGTCGGAACTGCTGACCTTCGGCCAGCAATGGAAGCATCAGCTTGATGACGGCTGGCAGCAGGTCGCCTCTCTGCGGTGGGAGGGGGAGCGCTTCCGGATTGGCGACGATGAGACTGAGCAGAGCAGCCTGTTGTTGCCGGGGCTGGGGTATTCCAAACTGCATGCAGATTCGCCTCTGGACCCGTCCCGCGGCTACCGGATTCAGTTTGATGTTACAGGTTCCCATCGGGCCGTCCTTTCGAGCGTGGACATTCTTCATGCGAATTTTCTCGTCAAGGGGTTGTATACGTTGGCGGATAACCACCGCTTCCTGACCCGTTTCCAGTTTGGCGGGGTGGCAACCAACCGCTTTTCGGATGTGCCACCGTCATTGCGGTTTTTTGCCGGTGGTGACCAGAGTGTCCGGGGTTATGGTTACGAAACCCTGTCGCCGCGAGACGATGAGGATGTTGCCGTGGGTGGTCGTTTCCTGATGGTCGGCAGCGCCGAGTATCAGTACCAGTTTGCCGACAACTGGCGGGTAGCTGCCTTTGTAGATGAAGGCAATGCCATTGATGACCTGGCCGACCCTCTGGCCACCGGCGTTGGAATGGGTATCCGCTGGATAAGCCCGGTGGGGCCTTTGCGTCTGGATATTGCCAAAGGGTTGAACCCGGAATTTGGCGGTGAGTGGCGCATTCACTTTTCCATGGGGCCCGAGTTATGACCGAAGCGTCAAAGAAAGAGGTCCACAAACCAAAACGCCTGAGGAACGGCCTGCTGATTGCGCTGGCCATTATCATTCTGCTGCCACTGTTATTGGTGGGGGCACTGTTACTGGCCTTGCGTTCGGAAACCGGAACGGCGTGGGTCATCGACCAGGTTCCCGGCCTTGACGTGGAACAGGGTCAGGGATCATTGCTGGGACTGTGGCAGGCGCAGTCCCTGACATGGCAGGGTTACGGCGTGGGTCTTCGGCTGGAGGCGCCGGTGGTTGACTGGTCACCGACCTGCCTGTTCAGCAAGCAGCTGTGCCTTGAATCCCTGCAGGTGGAAACCATTGACCTGACCCTGCAACCGTCAACAGATCAGCAGGATGAGCGTGGCAACATCAGTCTGCCTGGCGTTAACCTGCCGATTGGTCTGGCTGTCAGGGAGGTCGATCTTGGCACTTTCACCCTGAACGATGGCAAAATCTGGGACCGGTTGCAGTTACGGGCCGAAGGCTCCGGATCTGACTGGCACCTTCAGAGTCTCAGCTTTGTTCGTGACGGTATCGAAATTGATGGGTCCGGCCGCATCCAGACCCGCGGCGACTGGCCACTGGACCTGAATGTCGGCATAAGCCTGCCGCCGCCCTATGGCCCCGACTGGAATCTGGCTCTCAATCTCACCGGAAGCGCAGTGGACCTGAGGGTGAGGGGTGAAAGCACTGGTTACCTGGAAGCCACCCTGGCCGGCCGGGTGGCTCCCCTGGATAGTGCACTGCCGGCCCGATTGACCGTTGAGTCCCAACGCTTTGTTCCTGCTGAAGGCCTGCCTGAAACCCTGGTGCTGCAGAACACGGTCGTTGCTCTGGAAGGTAGCCTGGACGACGGTTTCCGTTCCGACTCCCGTACCTCGTTACCGGGTACTTCCGGTGACATTGCGGTTGCGCTGAAAGGGCTGGTGACAACCGTTGGCGTGGAAGACCTGGACCTCTCGCTCTCGGGCCCCGGAACGGGTGAGGCCGAGACCGGCACGGCCTCGGTGACCGGAAACCTGGACTGGCAGCAAGCCTTCCTGGTGGATGCCCGGGTCGCTATGGAAGCCTTCCCCTGGTACAGCCTGATCCCGGACTTTGAGCAGCCGCCGGTTACCTTGAACCAACTGAATGGTGAGGTTCGATACCAGTCAGGCGCCTATCGGGCGAGTGTTGAAGCCAGCGTCGACGGCCCACATGGGGAGGCGGATCTGTCAGGGGAGCTGGATGGCGATATGGAGTCCGTGAATATCACCCGTCTGCGGGTAAACACGGGCGCTGGCTTCCTCGGTGGTCAGGGAAACGTCGAGTTTGCTGACCAGCTGGCATGGGATGCAAGCCTGGAGCTGGACAGTTTCAACCCCGGCTACTGGGTGCCGATACTGGAGGCAAGCCTGAATGGTGATGTCAGAACCAGTGGGAGGCTGGTGGAGAGCGGTAAGCCTTCGTTACAGGCCGAGTGGGATCTTTCGGGTAGCTGGCAAGCCAATGACGCCCTGATCCGTGGTGCGCTGAACAGCGATTCAGGGGCATGGGCGCTGTCTGGCCTGGAACTCCAGGTGGGCGATAACCGGGTTACCGGCAGCGGCGAGTGGGATAGAGAGATTGCGGGCAATCTGGCGCTGGAACTGCCTTCCCCGGAAACCTTCCTGCCGGGCCTGGCGGGCTCGCTGAGCGGAACCGCTTCAGTTTCGGGGACACCCGATCAGCCGCAAGGCAGCGCGAAAGTGTCTGGGTCCGATCTGGCATGGCAGGATGAGTTGAGCCTGGCCAGTCTGGACCTCAATGCCACCCTTGGTGAAGGGTTGAGTGTGAGCGCCGATGTTCAGGCGAGTGAGCTCCGGTACGGCGAGCAGTTGCTGCAGTCATTGGCACTGGGGCTGTCAGGCACCCGGGATGATCACCGGCTGGAGGTTAGCGCCGTTCATGAGGAGGCCGAGGTCGGGCTGGTATTTGCCGGCAATGCTTCCGAGGACTGGAATGCCTGGCAGGGAGCGTTGCAGCAGGGGCAGATTGATGTTCCCGAGCAGGGGCAGCAATGGACGTTGGCGGGCCCAGCGGCACTGGAGTACACAGAAACCGGCAGACTGACCTTCGGCCGTCACTGCTGGCAATGGCAACAGGCTTCGGTTTGCGCCGAAGACCAGACCCTGCTCCCGACCCAGGACATTGCCTATCGGATCGAGAATTTCCCGACCACCGCGCTGTCCCCGCTGATGCCGGAAACCCTGCGGTGGGACACGCTTCTGAATGCGGACATCAGGCTGACGATGACCGACAATGGTCCGGATGGCGAGGTGTCTGTGGATGCCGGTGCGGGCGAGTTTGAAGTCATGGTCAGGGACGAATGGCAGAGCCTGGGATACGACACCTTCACCACCAGGCTTCAACTGAAACCGGACATCGCCGAGCTGGATGTCAGGCTGAAGGGGCCCGAACTGGGCGATCTTTCTGTCGCAATGGCCGTTGATCCGAATGCCAGTGAGCGGGAGGTTGATGGCCAGTTCCGCGTCCAGGGCCTGGATATTGCGATGGCCGGGGTGTTTGCGGGGCTGGAGGTGGTCGAAGGTGAACTCAATGGCGAAGGCACGCTGTCAGGCCCGTTACTGAAGCCGGCGGTGAATGGCGACATAGCGTTGACCGGCGGGCGGATCTCCGACCCGCAGCTCCCGATACCGCTGGAAGACATGGTTGTCAGCCTGGAGCTGAATGGCTATTCCGCAGATTTGTCCGGCCGCTGGCGCAGTAACGAGCGCAGTACCGGCAACATCAAGGGAGGCCTGGATTGGTCGGCGGAGCCGTCTGTAGAGGTCAATCTCACCGGTGACCGATTGCCGTTCAGTTACGACCCCTACGCCCGTGTAGAGCTGGTGCCGGATATCACCATCACCTACGGTGGCGGTGATCTGGCGGTTACCGGCCGCCTGGAGGTTCCCCGTGGCGAGATAGAGATCAGGGAGCTGCCGGCTCAGGCGGTTTCGGTATCGGAAGACGAAGTGATCGTGGGGGCGGAGCAGGAAGAGGGCGGTTTGCGCTCCCTGAATATGGATGTGACGGTGGTGGTCGGCGATGACCAGGTCAGTTTCAATGGCTTCGGGGTAACCGGTAACCTGAAAGGCACCCTGCGCGTCGGCAACAATATGGACACCCGAGGTGAGCTGCGGCTGGTTGATGGCCAGTATGAAGCCTATGGTCAGGAACTGGAGCTGCGCAGGGCCAGATTAATATTTGTCGGGCCTCTGACAGAGCCCTATCTGGATATCGAAGCCATTCGGCGGGTCGATACCGTCGTGGCGGGTATCCGGCTTACCGGGCCGGTAAGCGCGCCCCAGACCGAAGTGTTTTCCGAACCGGAGATGCCCCAGACCGATGCGTTGTCCTATGTGATTCTGGGCCGGGCACCCCAAAGCAGGGGCGATGAGGGGCAGATGAGCCGGGCAGCCATTTCCCTGGGCCTGACCCAGACCAACAAGTTAACCCAGGGTCTTGGGGAAGAGATTGGTATACAGAATCTGATGCTGGAGGCGGAGGGCTCCGGAGATGAGTCGGCGGTGGTGGCCAGTGGCTACCTGACCGATGAGCTCAGTATTCGTTACGGTGTGGGCATTTTCGAGCCGATCACCACCGTTGCCTTGCGCTATGACCTTGGCCGGTATTTCTATCTGGAAGCCGCCAGTGGCCTGGCAGCTTCCCTGGATATTTTCTACACCCGGGATTTCTGACCCGGCCCGCTATTCCAGCTCGAAGGTGGCACTGACCCGGGATGTCAGTTCCCGCGGGCCGACGTCGGACACGGTGTCAGACGAGGCGCGCATTTCCGCCATCATCGGAACCGGGGGCTGATAGCCACCATCGATGTTGATGTTGATCACCTCGCCGCACTGCTTTTCAAGTTCGTTGGCAACAAACTCACACCTTGCCCTGGCGTCAGCGATGGCGCCGGCCAGTGCCTGCTTGCGGAGGCTGCTTTCATCGGAATGAAAGAACTGGTGCGGTCCCACGTTGTAGTCCATACCCAGTGCCTGGGCCTGCTCCAGGATGGGATTGAGAAGGGACAGGTCGTCAATGGTAAAGCTCACAGTTTGTGAGGCAACGGCCACCTTTTCCGGTTTCTGACTACGCTCCTGGGACGGAATCGAGCGGCTGTAGAGGTTAACCGATGCATCGCTGTAAGAGCCCAGCTGGTCACGATAGTCACTGATGCCAGCCCGCCATTGTTCCATCTGCTCATTCACGCGTCGGGTCGCTGTCTCCGGCAGGCTGTGCTCGGCATTGGCGGTAAACTGCAGTCGTGCACTGTCTGGAGTATACTTTACGGAAGCCTGGCCGCTCAGGCTTACTTCCCCGGCGATTGCGCACAGCGGAAAGACCGCCAGGGTGGCAGGAAACAGCAGGTATCGATGGACGTTGGGCAACATTGTGGGATCTCCATGCTTTTACACAATAATCAGGTCAGGTTGACTCCCCGGGAGCGTGACATCCTGCTCAGGCTGACCGGGAGCGATCCCCATTATGTGACGACCCGCGCGCAACTGAAAGAGTGGGCTGCCCGTCATCTGGAAGCCCTGCCCGGTGATGCCAGGGAAATACGGGAAATCAAGGCTGTTCTGCAGCATTATCTGCCGCTTTGACCGGGCAGGTCGTCACCGGCGTCGTCAGTGTCTGTCGGTTCATCCAGCCTTATCAGCTTTCTCTCCTCCGCAGCATCAACAAAATGCTTGAAGATACGCCGGTGGCCACCGTGATACAGCAGATATTCCGGATGCCACTGAATTCCCATCAGCCACTGCCCGCGAGTATTCTCTATCGCCTGCACGAAATGATCATTGTCCAGGGCGACCACACGAAGGTGGTGTCCGAGCCTTTTGATGGCCTGGCTGTGAATCCGGTTGGCGCCAATCACCGGCTGGCGCATGACTTCTCCGAGACGGCTGTCGCTGACCACCCGAACGGTCTGCATTGGAAACAGCAGCGGGCGGTGACGGGTGTTGACTCGTAGAGGGGTCACGTTCTGGCACAGTGTGCCACCACGGAAGATATTGATGAACTGGGCGCCCCTGCAGATGCCCAGCACCGGAATATTCAACTCTTCGGCTCGGGATAGCAGGCGAACATCGGTTTCGTCCCGGCGCGGGTCATAATTTGCCGTTACCTGCGGTGTCTGCCCATACCTTGAAGGGTGAACGTGGGTGCCACCTGACAGGACCAGGCCGTCCAGCAGGGATACGTCTACTTTCGAGCCTGGGCGAATGAAGTGGGTACGAGCTCCATGCATGCGCAGGGCAAAACTGATCAGCCGGTGGGACAGACTTCGTCGGACAGGGCCGCTGATGCCGATGGTGAGGCCGGGATGTTCCGGCTTTTCCTGGACGGTGTCAGACATAGTTCCGGGACCGCAGCCACTGGTCAGACGTATCGAGCCAGCTATGGGTCAGATTGTGGAAGCTCAGTTTGCGACTGTTGCGAAACTCGGTCACCAATGCGGCCAGATCCCCGGCGTTGGCCGCCAGTTGCTCCAGTATCACCCAGTCATTCCATACCGTTGAGAAATGCCAGAGCGGGTTGTCGATATCGCAATCCGGCAGCCGGTAATGCAGGGTGGGCCTGCTCTTGATGCGTTCGTCTTTCACATACCTGGCCAGCAGCTCGCTGTTCAGGTGTGCAAACAGCGGCAGCAGGTCAAGCGCCTTGTTCCGTGTCGGATTATAGTGGAGGTAGTCCTTCATCAACTGATCCATGTCCGGATCGTAGCCTTCAGACATCAGCAAATCGATGTAGTTGCTGCTCCAGGGTTCAATGTAGCTGGTCAGTTTGCGGCTCAGATCGATCTGATGCCGTGCCTTGAGCCATTCGTAAAGCGCTGCAAACGCCTGCAGATAACGCACCAGGGTTGAAGCTTTCAGATCCGGCAGCTCTGGATTCAGTTGCAGGCCGAAGGCGTAGTAGAGGGCTTCCCGGCTGCCAAGGGCGCCCGCCTTGCGCAGTTCGTCACAAAGCGTTTCGATGCGCTCAAGTTCACTGAAGGGTAACGGAGGGCTGACAATTTCCAGAGGCACGATTTTCTCGGCCGCGGCATCTATCACACTCATTGCCTGGCCCCCGAGTTCCCGGACCGATTCCGGTAACCGTTGATCCTGCAGATCCAGGTCCTTGATGGGGTCCGAATCCAGTTCGATGGCGAAGGCGCCTGCATCGGTGGTGATTTCCGACACGTAGCGGGAAACCGGTTTCGCTTCTCCGTCAAGCAATCGGGTGGCAAGCGATACGAGATCCTCGTACCCGAGGCCGGATAATTCTATCTCGACACCTACTTTCCGTTCCTTTCCGTCATCGGTTCTCATGATGTCCGGCATACGGCATCTTTTGCTCATTAATGCGTCTCCACAAAGGGTTAGCAATACCTTAACACAGTCCCTCGGGCTGAAAGTGACGGTTACCGGCCAAATAAGGCGGGGCAGCGGAAAAATTCCAGGCATGGACTTTACACTGGATAAAACACTGTATATAGTCAAATCACTGTATATAAAAACAGGGCTAACCGGGGTCACCGACACATGAAGCTGACAGCAAGGCAGACACAGGTACTGGAAATCATTCGTCGCTCCGTCGACGAGACGGGATATCCGCCGACACGCGCGGAGATTGCCGCCGAGCTCGGATTCCGTTCAGCCAATGCCGCTGAAGAGCACCTCAGGGCATTGGCCAGGAAAGGGGCCATCGAGATGGTGCCGGGGGCAAGCCGTGGTATCCGTCTTCCGGAGGTCGAAGCGGACCCGGGATTGCCCGTGATAGGCCAGGTGGCAGCCGGTAGCCCGATTCTGGCCCAGGAGCACATCGAAGATCACTGCACCCTGCAGCCCGAATTCTTCTCGCCCTCGGCGGATTACCTGCTGCGTGTGCGCGGTATGAGTATGAAGGACATCGGCATCCTGGATGGGGATCTGCTTGCCGTGCACAGGACCAGCGACGTACACAATGGCCAGATCGTTGTGGCCAGGGTCGGTGAAGAGGTGACTGTGAAGCGGTTCCGCAAGGACGGCTCGAAAGTGTATCTCATCGCAGAGAACGAAGAGTTTGCGCCCATTGAAGTGGATCTGACAGAACAGGAATTATTTATTGAAGGTTTGGGTGTCGGTGTTATCCGGCGCTCGGATCTTCACTGATACCGCGGTATCCGGACATTTCCGGCAGTGCTCTGCAAGGTATCAATTGCGCAGGGCCCGGCTTAAAGGCAAATGAGGCTTATCATGGAACAACTCAGCTTTAATCAGAACCTGGCTTACGCTCACGGAGGCGGGAGATTCGTCGGCCCGGAGGCTGTCGGTTTGAGCAGCCATGATGTGAGCCGGGCGCCGGTCACCCGCACCCGCACGGTACAGCCAAAGGGTAACGTGACGGAAATCATTCTGCCTGAAGGGCAGGTTGAAAATTTCCAGCTGTTGCTGCCGATGCTGACACAGCTGAACCAGGAAAAACGCTGGCTGGCCTGGATCGACCCACCCCAAAGCCTGGTCAGCAAGTGGCAGACCATGCGTGGGATTGTGGCAGGCGAATTACTGGTGTTGCGGTCTACTTCGGACTACCCGGCCCGGCAGCTGGCCGAGCGGGCGTTGAGCGCAGGCACCTGTCATGCCGTCGTGATGTGGACACGGAAACTCGGGCGTGAAGCCCTGACTTCACTGGAGCAGGCCTCTGCCCGGGGTAACAGCCACGGCGTTGTGCTGCGCCAACGCTGAAGGTTCAGTAAATCCGGGATCAGTGAAGCGTATAGGAAGGCCGGATTTCATGAGAGTCCGGCTCTTCTTCCCAGTCGATATCGTGGGCGACATTGCCTGCTGCTTCTATGCCGGTGGCAATCATGGCCTTGGCCACGTCCATCTCCCGGTCTTCCATCATTTCCCTGGCTTCAGCCGAAAACGATATTTTCACCAGTGGTGCGCTGTCGTCGTCAATCCGGCGAAGTGCATAATCGCCATTGCTCAGTTGTACAATCTCGAAAAAAGAGGGTGACATTCAGTTAGCCTTTCAGTTCATTCCCCGGGTGGCGGCAGTTTGCAGCGGCGGACCGCGGTATTACCACTCGCTGTGCCGTTCCTCAAGGGTGTCGGTAAAGTTTTTGATCGCACTCAGGGTTTGCTCAAGCGCCTGTTTCGATCTGTCTGGACCGGTGTCCGCAGCAACAGCAATCACATTTTCGTCACTCACGGTTTTTTTGGCCGCTGGCGGGTTGCCCTGGTGCCGCTCCAGTTGCTCAAGATGGTTCCACCAACTGTGAGCTTCGTTAACGAGCTGGTTCAGTTCTGCTGTCTCCGGAATCTCATCGCCCAGCAGTTCCGTCAAAGCTTCCAGGCTTTCGGGCCGCCCCAGCTTGTCCTGATACATTCTTGCGACCATGACCAGAACCAGCTTTCTGGCCCGCAAAGCAAGTTCAACGGCTCCCTGAATCAGGGCTTCACGCGCGGGCACACTGTCGTTGCCATCCAGCTGACCCAGCAGGGTCCTGGCAAGGAAAATCTTCTGGGAAACCAGTGAATGCCACGATGACGCCATGGAGATACCTGCATACGGGGTTAAGGTCGCGCGACGAATTAACTGACAATGATAACATTTCTGGTCAGGAATTTCTTCCTTCCTGAGAATCCACGAGCCTTTGACAAGAAACTACAAAGAATCACTTGAAACGGGCGTTTGAATTTGGCAAAAAGGCGCCCGGTTTGAGTAACTTTTGATCGTCTGGCTTGGGATTCCAGTGAACGGAAAGTCCTGGCTGTCCGGCGTCCAGATCAGTTTCAGTGGAGGTGGAAGGGAATGCGTAACCATTTGGTCGCAGGTTTTACAGTGGCAATGCTCGGATTTTCCGGTAGTAGCGTCTACGCGAAGGTCAGTGAGTCCGAGGCCGAGCGGTTGGGCAATGAACTCACCCCCGTTGGTGCACAGAGAAAAGGCAATGGTTCTGGCAGTATTCCGGAGTGGACCGGCGGTCTGACAACACCACCGTCGGGCTGGAAGCAGGGGCAGGTGGAAATCAATCCATTTCCCCGGGATGAGCCCTTGTTCGTGATTTCCGCAGACAATGTGGACCTGTATCGCGATAAGCTCACAGATGGCCACATCCAGATGCTGAAGCAATATGGCCCGGAGTTTGTAATGCCGGTTTACCGGACCCGCCGTACGGCGGCCTTTCCGGAGCATGTTTATGAAAAATCCCGGGAAAATGCACTGAGTGCCGAACTGCTCAGTAATGGTAACGGTGTGCGGGACACGATCATGACCAGCCCCTTCCCGATTCCGAACGATGGTCTTGAAGTAATCTGGAATCACATTCTTCGTTATCGGGGCGAGGAACTTTCATTTCGCAGTTCCTCCGCGACCCCGCAGGTGAACGGTTCTTACAACCAGGTTGTAAACCAGTACGACTATTTTTTAGCCTACAGCCGCAAAGGGGCGGATCTAGAGGACATCGACAACAAGATCTTTTACCTGAAGACCGACACCATAGCGCCCTCCAGCCTGGCAGGCACCATCACCCTTGTGCACGAAACCCTGGACCAGATTCGCTCGCCGCGTCTTGCCTGGCGGTATGACTCCGGTTCCCGGCGCCTGCGCAGGTCACCAAACCTGGCCTATGAAACCGACCTGCCCAACTCCTCTTCATTGAGGTCCGTTGATCAGAAAGACATGTACAACGGCGCTCCGAACCAATACGACTGGGAATTGAAAGGGAAGCGGGAAATGTTTGTCCCCTACAACGCTTACAAGCTTCATGATGAAGACGTCAGGCCGGACGATGTCATTCGCCCGCAGCACATCAATCAGCAGCTGGCGCGTTATGAACTGCATCGGGTATGGGTGGTGGAAGCAAAGCTGCGCACCGGTATCAGCCATATCTATTCCCGTCGTGTATTCTATGTAGACGAGGACAGCTGGCAGATTCTGGCCAGTGAGGAATATGACAGTGAGGGAGAGCTCTGGCGCGTATCCGAGTCTCACAATATCAGCTACTACAGTGAGCCGGTATTCTGGACTACCATGGAGATGACGTACGACCTCAAGGCGCAGCGTTACTATATTGATGGTCTGGACAACGGTTTCCCGGCCCTCGATTTCAATCCCGGCTTCCGCGGCAACCAGTTCTCGGCGTCAGCAGCCCGCAGGGCGGCTCGTCGCTGATAACTGTGATGGCCGGGGCCCTTTTGAATCCCCGGCCATTGTCCGGGCCATACAGCGATACTGGAGATGCAGGTATGTCGGCGCCGGAACAACTGGAAGCAGTGGATACCCTGGTGGAGCATCTGAAAACCGCTCTAGCGGAGAAAAACTGGGAAGAACTGTCGCGCCTGAGCAAATTGGTCAAACCGACCATTGAACCGGTGATGACAGCCCTGGAAGCCGGAGAGCTGGCCCCGGAGCCGGTACGGGAACGGTTGGCAACCCTTCAGACCTATTGTGACCGTGCCAATATTTCGGCAAATGCGGCCAAGGCGGAAGCCCAGCAAGCGCTCAAGGAAGTGAATCAGAACCGAAGCGCGGCAAAAGCCTATCAGAACGTCTCTTCAAATCGTCCCAAATAGCGTCATAAAATTGACTCGGGCGCACTTACAGTCTTAAATACCGCTCACAAATCCCCGCAAGAGATTCGTTTGAATGTCGAAGAATAATAAGGTGCTGGTGCTCAGCGAGGACGACTCCAGAAAGCGTGATATTGCCACCATACTTGAGTTCATTGGCGAGGAAGACGTCGTGTTCGGTGAGGAGGCGTATGCGCTGCTTGCCAGTGGCGATCCGGAAAAGCTGGATGAGATCTCTGCTGTCGTCGTCAACGGTGAAGACGCCGGTGTGCGCAAGACTGTCTCGGTGGTCTGTGAGGCCACTGTGGGCGTGCCTGTGCTGATGATCGGGTACCCGGACCTCAAGCAGTTGTCAGAAGATCAGGCCAGCCGCGTTATTGCCCGCATGGAGTGGCCCCTTAACTACACCAAGTTTGTGGATTCCATGTATCGCGCCCAGGTCTACCGTGACCAGTTTTCACGGTCGCGTGAGCGTGGCCAGCAGCGTGGATTGCAGCTGTTCCGCAGCCTGGTGGGTACCAGCCGCAAGGTGCAATCTGTGCGCCAGTTGATGGAGCAGGTGGCAGACAAGGATGTGAGCGTGCTGATTACCGGCGAATCCGGTACCGGTAAGGAAGTGGTGGCTCGCAATCTGCATTACCATTCCGCCCGACGGGACAAGCCCTTCGTCCCGGTCAACTGTGGCGCTATACCTGCAGAGCTGCTGGAAAGTGAGCTGTTCGGCCATGAGAAAGGTGCCTTTACCGGGGCCATTACCGCCCGCGTTGGAAGGTTTGAGCTCGCCGAAGGTGGCACTCTGTTCCTCGATGAAATTGGCGATATGCCCCTGAACATGCAGGTGAAGATACTGCGGGTATTGCAGGAGCGCACCTACGAGCGGGTGGGCAGCAACCGCACCCAGTCCGCCGATGTGCGGGTAATTGCGGCAACCCACAAGATTCTCGAAGACATGATCGAAAACGGCGATTTCCGGGAAGATCTTTACTATCGCCTGAACGTCTTCCCCATTGAGATGCCGGCCCTGCGGGAACGTGTAGAAGACATCCCGCTGCTGATCAATGAATTGATCTCCCGTATGGAGAAAGAGAAGCGTGGCTCACTGCGGTTGAATTCCGCGGCGATCATGAGCCTGTGTCGCCACGACTGGCCGGGTAACGTGCGGGAGTTGGCGAACCTGGTGGAGCGGTTGGCGATCATGAATCCATACGGGGTCATCGGGGTGCAGGAGCTGCCCAAGAAGTTCCGCTACGTGGACGACTACGATGAGAATCGGCCGGTCGAGGACTCGGGGATGCCCTCCAATATTCCGGGGCTGGTGGGGCTGGACGCTCCGGCCCTGTTACCGGTGAACGGTATCGATCTGAAGGACTACCTCTCCAACCTTGAGAAGCAGCTGATCCAGCAGGCTCTGGATGAGGCCGGTGGGGTAGTGGCCCGGGCGGCGGAGAAGCTGCGCATTCGGCGGACGACGCTGGTGGAGAAGGTGCGAAAGTATGGGCTCCGGGATGAGGATGAAGAGGCCGGGGAAGGCTGACGGCTGCACGCCTCTAACTGTGGAGGAGCCTTCCCGGCAATATGTTTCAAACGGCGTCAAAGGTTTGTAATCTTTGACGCCGTTGTTGTTTTCGGGTGACGTAAACCCGTCATATGTCCGTTCTTTGATTTTCCTTCCTGTTGAAATATAAGCAAAAAGTAAAGTTGGCACGGTGCTGGCTTAGGTCTGCCCAAACGATCCATCCGATTGGTACGGGCCGGAGTTTGGTCCGGTCAGAGGGCGAGTTTATGAGTCAGTTGCAGTTTGTTGGTTTGTCGTCGGCGAAGAAGCCTTTAGCCACTGAAGGGCCTTCAGCCAATGCGGCGGCGGATGTCAATGACAAGGTGACGGCGTTGTTCCCGGAGCAGGATGATGAGGCTGTGGGTACGGCGCTGGATCTGTTCAATCAGATGTCCCGGCAGATTACTGATTCCTATCGCACGCTGGAATCCCGTGTTAACCAGTTGTCCGGGGAGTTGTCTGCAGAGTCGCAGCAGCGTCAGGCGGAGCTGGAGCAAAAAGAGGAGTTGGCGGACCGGCTTTCCACGTTGCTTCATGCGCTTCCTGCCGGCGTGGTGGTACTCGACAGCCAGGGTGTGGTGACGCAGACCAATCCGGCAGCAATCACCCTGCTCGGTGAGCCCCTTGACGGTGAGCGCTGGGTGGATGTGATTCGTCGCTGTTTTGCGCCTCGGCGGGATGACGGCCATGAGGTGTCGCTGAAGGATGGCCGCCGGGTGAGTATTGAAATCCGTACCATGGAGAACCAGCCAGGGCAGTTGATCCTGCTGACGGATCTGACAGAGACCCGTCATCTCCAGGCCCAGTTGGCCCATGCCCAGCGCCTGTCGGCCATGGGCAAGATGGTCGCGTCGCTGGCCCACCAGATTCGCACGCCGCTTTCCGCCGCCATCCTGTATGGCGGGCACCTTGGCCAGGACGACCTGGATGAGGAGATGCGCCAGCGTTGCGCTTCCCGTTTGATGTCCCGTCTGACGCATCTTGAGCAGCAAGTTCGCGACATGCTGATTTTTGCCCGCGGCGAGACCCGGCTGGCGGAGGAGCTGTCTGCTCCTGCGCTGGTCCAGGCGCTGGCGTCTGCGCTGGACGGGCTGAAACTGCCTTCCGGTGTGGCCGTGGAGCTGGACAGCCAGGCAGACAGCGAGTCGCTGATGTGTAATCGCGATGCTCTGGTCGGCGCCTGTACCAACCTGGTGAATAACAGCGTGGAAGCTGGCGCAACGACCGTCACGGTTGCCATAGCTTCTGCCAATGGCGAACTGGTGGTTAGGATCGCCGATAACGGCCCCGGGTTTTCTCCGGAGCAGGCCAGTCAGCTTCTGGAAGCTTTCTATACCACCAAGTCTCACGGCACGGGGCTCGGGCTGGCGGTGGTCCAGGCTGTTGTGAAAGCGCACCAGGGCCGGTTTGCTATTGAGGCGCCCTCCGAGGGGGGCGCTGTGGCAACCATTTCGCTGCCGTTGTTGCGTTCGCTGTCGGCCGGTGGCCGGCATTCGCAAGCTAAAAAAGCATAACTGACCGGAGGCAATCATGGCCAAAGCCCAAATTCTGATCGTTGAGGATGACCACGATCTGCGTGAAGCGCTGGTGACCACACTGGAGCTGGCGAAGTTCCGGGTGCGGGAAGCTGCCGATGCCAGGCAGGCACTGGCACAACTGGCCGAGTCACCGGTGGACATGGTCGTGAGTGACGTGAATATGCCCGGTATGTCCGGCCATGACCTGCTGCATGAGATACAGAGGTTGTACCCCGGGTTGCCGACCATGCTGATTACCGCGTACGGCCAGATCAGCCACGCGGTTTCCGCCATGCAGGCGGGCGCCATTGACTACCTGGTGAAGCCGTTCGAGCCGGCCGTGCTGGTGGACGCCGTCAGCAAGGTCGTGGGTGGCGGCCGTCAGAAAGGTGGCGATCAGCCGGTAGCGGAAGACCCCATCAGCAAACGCATGTTCCAGTTGGCAACAAAGGTGGCGGGCAGCGACTCAACGGTGATGATTTCCGGCGAGAGTGGTACCGGTAAAGAAGTGCTGGCGCGCTATATTCACCAGCAATCGCCCCGGTCCGAACAGCCTTTCGTTGCCATTAACTGCGCGGCGATTCCCGAGAACATGCTGGAAGCCATCCTGTTCGGCCATGAGAAGGGCGCCTTCACCGGTGCAGTTGCATCCTCTCCCGGCAAGTTTGAGCAGGCCAACGGCGGTACCATTCTGCTGGACGAAATCTCGGAAATGGATCTGAGCCTGCAGTCCAAATTACTGCGAGTGTTGCAGGAGCGTGAAGTTGAGCGGGTGGGCGGACGCAAGACCATTGTGCTGGACGTGAGGGTGATCGCCACTACCAACCGGGACCTGTCCGACCATGTCCGGGAAGGCAAGTTCCGCGAAGACCTTTATTATCGGTTGACGGTATTTCCCATGCACTGGCAGCCACTGCGCGAGCGCGCACTGGACATCATGCCCCTGGCCACTGCCTTGCTCAAGGCTCATTGTCGCAAGATGAAGCTTACAGGCGTGACCTTTGCGCCTGACGCCAGGAACGCGCTGATGACACACCGGTGGCCCGGCAATGTTCGCGAACTGGATAACGCCATCCAGCGCGCACTGGTGCTGCACCAGGGTAACGTGATTCATGCCGGCGACCTGTGTCTGGAACTGGGTATTACCGGACGGATGGACAGCGGTTCAGCTTCCGTGACGCCCGGGCAGGTTGCGCCCGAACCGCCTTCCGTAGCAGTCGCTCAGACAGGCGAGAAGACGACTGATCAATCCACCGGGAAGGGCTTTGAGGATCTGGCCTCAACGTCTCTTGGGGACGAGGTTCGCCAGCGTGAATTCCGGATCATAATCCAGGCCCTGAAAAAGGAACGTGGCCGTCGTAACCGGGCTGCGGAACAGCTGGGCATAAGCCCCCGCACGCTCAGATACAAGCTGGCCCAGATGCGCGATGCGGGCATTGATCTGGATGCCGAGCTGGCCGCCGCCTGAATTCCTTTAGCCACTCTTTCGTGCGGCACCTTCGGGTGCCGTTTTTTATGGGCTCGTCAAAAGACTGTCGTTGTCTTGCGCCTTCCTGCCAGAAAGTTCATTAAGTTTATGAAAATAATACAATAATTAATATTGGCCTGTGGTTTGCTTTAACCCCGGAAAGCGATATCCAGTTCAATGGCTTGCCCGCTACAGGGGCGGTCCGGGAGAGTGAATCATGGTTCAACGTGCTGACATCAACAGTGTTCTGTCCGAAATCCGCAATATGCGCTCGCAGATGATGGAGAATCAGCGGGTTGAGCAGGATAACAATATCCGCGGTCGGATAGATGGGCCCTCCCGGTTGCAGGAAACCCCTGAAACCCCGAAATTCAGTGACATGCTCAGCCAGGCCGTAGGGTCAGTGAACGAGTTGCAGCAGTCGTCCAATGATCTCAAGACCGCTTACGATATGGGCGATCCGAATGTGGATATTACCCGTGTCATGATTGCGTCCGAAAAGGCGTCCATTTCCTTCGAGGCACTCACCCAGGTACGAAACCGGGTGGTCAAGGCCTACGAAGACATCATGAATATGCCGGTTTGATAGCGGAGCAGACCCATGGCCAGTTTACCTGCCGAAACCTCATCCTCGAATATGCCCGCGGCGCGTGGTGACGACACCGGCGAAAGCCGTAGTGATCTGATATTCGGGTTCAACAGGCTCAACCTGCTGCGGCAGGTGGGACTGATGGTGGGGCTTGCCGCCAGTGTTGCACTCGGTGTTGCCGTGGTTCTCTGGGCGCAGGAACCCAACTACCAGCCGGTGGTGGGGGATATGTCCGGGTACAACCCTCAGGACGTCACCACCATTCTTGACGCCAACGGTATTGAATACCGCATGGAGCCGCGCACCGGCGCTTTGCTGGTGCCTTCGGATGAGGTTTATAACGCCCGTCTGAAGCTGGCGGCCGAGGGTGTGACAGACGAGCAGACGATGGGTTACGAGCTGCTGGACCAGGATCGCGGTCTGGGCACCTCCCAGTTCATGGAAACCATCAGCTTCCGCCGGGGCCTGGAAGGGGAACTGGCGCGAACCATTGGCAGCATGCGCACGGTTCGTGCGGCACGGGTTCACCTTGCAATCCCCGAGCGCTCCGTGTTTGTCCGTGACGCCCGCACACCGACTGCCTCTGTTTTTCTGGAAGTGGTAGCAGGCCGCCGTCTGGAGCACGAACAGATTGCCTCGATTGTGAACCTGGTCGCCGGCAGCATTCCGGAAATGTCCAAGGACAATGTCACCGTGGTTGACCAGAGTGGAAACCTGCTCACCGGTCGCGATGACGGCGGTGACAGTCGACAGATGGAAGACCAGTACGATTACACTGCACGCGTTGAGGACCGCCTGACCCGTCGGGTTGCCTCTCTGGTACGCCCCGTGGTCGGAGACGGGCGGTTCCGCGCCGAAGTGACGGCAGACCTTGATTTTTCTTCGGTGGAACAGGCCGAGGAGCTTTTCAATCCTGAACAACAGGCAGTGCGAAGTGAACGCCAGATGTCCGAGCGTCGTGCTGCTGGTGGTACCGGTGGCATTCCCGGTGCTCTGTCCAACCAGCCGCCGGCCCAGGCAACCGTGCCGGAGCAGGCCAATGATAGCGACGAGGGCGGGGCACAGGCGCCGCCGGTGAATGTACGTGAGGAGTCCACCCGTAACTACGAGATGGACCGCACGGTCAGCTACGTGCGCCAGGAACTGGGCCGGGTAAAACGGTTGTCTGTAGCCCTCGCAGTTGATGACATGAAAGTAGTGGATCCCCAGACCGGAGAGGTCAGCTACGAACCCTGGCCTGAGCAGGAGCTGCAGCGCCTGACCATGCTGGTGCGTGACGCTGTTGGTTATTCTGCGGCCCGGGGAGACAGTGTTACGGTCATGAATACAGCCTTCGCAGCCCAGGAGCAGATGGAATTCGAAGCGCCGGGATTCTGGGAGCAGCCCTGGTTCTGGGACCTGATGAAGCAGGTACTGGCGGGACTCGTGATCCTGGTGCTGGTACTGGGATTGTTGCGCCCGACCCTGAAGAGTCTCTCTGGTGGCGGTCGCAACGAACGTCGGGGCGATTCTGGTGAGGACGGTTACGAAGGCCTGGATGGCATTGAGGGTGGCGACGCCCTGCGTGAGGCCATGCACTCGCAGGACGATCTGCTTTTGCCCGGGGCAACAGACAGCTATGATAGGCAGCTAAATGCACTGAAAGGCCTGATTGCGGAAGACCCCGCCCGGGTCTCCCAGGTGATGCGCCAGTGGGTGAATGTCGATGACTGATGAGAACAACCGCCAGCCTGAGGCGCCGCAAAAGCTCCAGCGGAAAATTCCGCGGGTAGAACAGGCGGCGATCCTGCTGATGTCACTTGGCGAAAACGACGCTGCCGAAGTGCTCAAGCACATGGGCCCGAAAGAGGTGCAGCGGGTTGGTGTGGCCATGGCCCAGATGAAGGATGTCAGCAAGGATGACGTTACCTTTGTGCTGAACCAGTTTGTCGAGGCCGTCGGCGGTCAGACTGGTCTGGGCGTCGGCAACGATGATTACATCCGCACCATGCTTACCCAGGCCCTGGGTGACGATAAGGCCTCGAGCCTGATTGACCGGATTCTTATCGGCGGCAACACCACCGGCCTGGATACCCTGAAGTGGATGGAGCCACGTGCCGTCGGGGACATCATTCGCTATGAGCACCCTCAGATCCAGGCCATTGTTATCTCCTATCTTGATCCTGACCAGGCCGCCGAAATCCTCGGCACTCTCGACGACAAGGTGCGCCTGGATGTGATGATGCGGGTGGCTTCCCTGGAAAGTATCCAGCCACAGGCACTTCAGGAGTTGAACGACATCCTCGAGAAGCAGTTCTCTGGTGGTTCCGCGGCCCAGACCAGCCGCATTGGCGGCGTCAAGCGCGCTGCCGATATCATGAACTTCATGGACCGCAGTATTGAGGGCGGCCTGATGGATTCCATCAAGGATATGGACCCGGATCTCGCGTCCACTATTGAAGACCTGATGTTTGTCTTCGACAACCTGAAGGACATTGACGACCGGGGTATTCAGGCACTGCTGAGAGAAGTGTCCTCCGAGGTGCTGGTCGTGGCCCTCAAGGGTGCCGACGACGGTGTCCAGGAAAAAATCTTCAAGAACATGTCCAAGCGCGCTGCCGAACTGCTGCAGGATGATCTGGAGGCCAAGGGGCCGGTGCGTGTCAGTGAAGTGGAGTCGGCACAGAAAGACATTATCACCATTGCCCGCCGCATGGCTGAAGCGGGTGAAATCACCCTCGGCGGTGCTGGCGAAGAAATGATGTGATGAAAGATCCCCGCCGCAACCTCGATCGCATCCCCAAGGAGAATCTCACCGCTTATGAGCGCTGGGAGCTGCCTCTGTTGGATGCCCGGGGTAACGAGGTGGCCCGGGAAGAGGAGCGTGAAGTAAAGCCCCTGACCGCGGCCGATATTGACGACATTCGCCAGGCGGCCCATGAAGACGGCCATAGTGAAGGCCGGGAGGCCGGATACCAGGCCGGTTTCAGCGAAGGCCGGGGAAAAGGTTATCAGGAAGGGTATGAGGCCGGTGTTGCCGAAGGCCGCGAGCAGGGAACCGAGCAGGGGCTGGCGGAAACCCGCAAGGAAGTCGACGTCAAGCTGGACCGGCTGGAGCACTTGCTGGGTGAGTTGTTGGTTCCCATCCAGCGCCACGAGGATGAGGTGGAAACCGCCCTGGTTAATCTGACCACCGTGCTTGCCCGCGCCGTCGTGTTCAGGGAACTGTCACTGGACTCGTCCCACATCACCGAGGTGGTCCGCCACGCAATGGCGTCATTGCCCTCTACTTCTGAAAACGTGCGCGTTCATATTCACCCCGACGACTACCAATGGGTCAGCGAGGTCGCCGGGAAGTTTGAGGCAGCCACCTCCATTGTTGAGGATGCCTCGATTCTGCGGGGTGGCTGCAAGCTGGAAACCCGTCACAGCCTGGTGGACTTCACGGTTGAAAAGCGGTTCCAGAAAGCCATTCAGGGCATGCTGGACAAACAGCTGGACACTGAGAAAGCCGGTGACGTGGAAGAACTTGACGCCATGATGAGCGATCTCACTGACTTCCAGCACGGTGTACTTGATTCCGATCAGGACGAGAGCCGCGAGCGGGAGACCGACGAGGGCAAGGCTAAGGGTGAGAGCGATGACGGCGCACCTGGCTGAACGCCTCGCAAGATTACAGGATTCGTTTACCGAAGAACTGCAACCGGAGCTTTCCGGCCGCCTGACACGAATGGTTGGCCTTACCCTGGAATGCGTGGGTTGCCCCATGGTGGTGGGCGACCGTTGTGTGATTACCGGCCAGGGCGCCGGCACTGTGGAAGCGGAAGTGGTGGGTTTTGAGGATGAGCGCGTCTACCTTATGCCCCTGACCGCTATTGAAGGGCTGCGCCCCGGTGCCAGGGTGGTGCCGTTGTCGGTCGCCAGTCGGGTGCCGGTAGGCCCGGAGCTCCTGGGACGGGTGGTGAATGGCAATGGTGAGCCGCTTGATGGCAAGGGCCCGCTACAGGCTGAATCCCGGGTTTCTCTGAGTGGCGATATCATCAACCCGCTGGACAGGGCCCCGGTTCGCCAGTCCATGGACGTGGGAATCCGGGCGATCAATGCGTTGATGACCGTAGGCCAGGGTCAGCGCCTGGGACTGTTTGCTGGCAGTGGTGTGGGTAAAAGTGTGCTGCTGGGCATGATGACGCGCTTTACCGACGCAGATATCACCGTGGTCGGGTTGATCGGTGAGCGGGGTCGCGAAGTCAAAGAATTTATTGAAGATATCCTGGGGGATGAGGGCCTTGACCGATCCGTGGTGGTTGCCTCTCCCGCCGACGATTCGCCACTGATGCGGCTACGTGCTGCCATGCTGACCACCCGAATTGCGGAGTATTACCGCGACCAGGGCAAGCGGGTGCTGTTGTTGATGGATTCCCTCACCCGTTATGCTCAGGCCCAGCGCGAAATCGCCCTTGCTGTGGGTGAGCCGCCGGCCACCAAGGGCTATCCTCCATCGGTCTTCGCCAAGCTGCCGCAACTGGTGGAGAGAACCGGCAATGGTCGCCCGGGTGCTGGCTCGATAACGGCGTTCTACACCGTGCTGACGGAGGGCGATGATCAACAGGACCCCATTGCCGATGCCGCCAGGGCCATCCTGGACGGTCACATTGTGCTGTCCCGTCGGCTGGCGGAAGAGGGACACTATCCCGCCATTGATGTCGAGGCGTCCATCAGTCGTGTTATGCCCCAGGTAACTCAGCCGGAGCACTTCGCCCGCGCCCAGCGTTTCAAGCAGGTCTATTCCCGATACCAGCAGGCCCGGGACCTGATCAGCGTTGGCGCCTACGTGAAAGGGTCGGATCCGGAAACCGATTTCGCCATGGCCCATATCGCCAACATGGGGCAGTTCCTGCAACAGGGATTGAACGAGAGCGCCCCCCTGGAAGAAAGCATTCAGCAACTGCTGGCGGTGGTGCCCGAAAGACGGTCTCCTGACCGCGCCAAAAACCCGCCGGCCGTCGGAGGAGGTAGCTGATGTTGCGATCCCAACGGCTGGCAGTGGTGCTGACCCTTGAGGAACGCAAGGAAAAAGCAGCCCTGGAGAAAATGGCTGAAGCCCAGCAACACCACGAGGCTCAGCGCCAGCAGATTGAAAACCTGGAGCGTTACCAGCAAGAGTACCGGGAGCAGATTCGCAGCAGCCAGCAGGGCGTGGTGTCGGTTGCTCGGTTGCAGGGCTGGCAGGCGTTCATTGCCCAGCTGGATCAGGTGATTGGTCAGCAGCAGAAACTGCTTGTCCAGGCCGAGGATCGGCTCAGGCATTGCCGTGAGGAGTGGCAGCGGGCCTGGGAACGACGCCGGGGCATGGAAAAGTATATTGAAACCTGCCGCCGGCAGGAACAGCGGGAACAGGATCTGAGAGAGCAGAAACAGATGGACGAGGCCGCCGGCCGAATAGTTGCCAGGCGGCGCTGAAACATTTGCTGACATTGCAGTGCGGGTGCAAAATCAGCATGGTGAGCTATCCTTTACCTGAGGATGCCCCCCGAGGCTCACACTTTTCCCTGTTACCCGGCTCGTACTTCATGGAGGCACCGGAATGCCGATTCAGACGCATCGCAGTGAGGACGGTCGAACCCTGACCATAAAAATTGAAGGGCGCTTCGATTTCAGTACCCATCAGGCCTTTCGTGATGCCTATGAGCATGGTGACGAAAATGTGACGGCCTTTGTGGTGGATCTCTCCGACACCACCTATCTCGACAGCTCGGCTCTGGGAATGCTGCTGTTACTGAGAGACTACGCCGGCGGCGACAGCGCGAAAATTCGCATCGAAAACTGCAACAATGACGTTCGCCGTATACTGTCCATATCCAATTTTGAACAGTTGTTTGCGATTCGCTGAGTCATGACATCGCGGGGTCGCGGAGGTTCGTTGTGGATGATTCACTCTCAGAGAACCGGCCGCTGAGGATTTTGATCGCTGACGACAGCGACAGTGACCGCCTGATTCTCAAAACCCTTCTACGTCGTCTTGGCCATGAGGTTGAAGACGCAAGAAACGGCGAAGACGCCGTCGAAATATTTCGTCACTCCGGCGCGGACATTGTGTTGCTGGATGCGCTGATGCCGGTTATGGACGGAATGGAAGCTGCTCGTCATATCAAGGCGCTGGCGGGCGAGCGCCTGGTGCCACTTATCTTTTTGACCTCGCTGTCTGATGCCGACGCGCTGGCCCGCTGCCTGGAAGCCGGCGGCGACGATTTCCTCCCGAAGCCCTATAACCGCACAATCATTGAAGCCAAGATCAATGCCTTCAACCGCATGCGGCTGATGCACCGCACTCTTAGCGAACACCGCGACCTGATCCGCGACCGCAATCGTCAGCTTCTCGAGGAACAGGACGTTGCCAAGCGGGTGTTCGACAACATAGCCCACACTGGCTGCCTGAACGCGACAAATATCCGTTATCACGCCTCTCCCATGTCGATTTTCAACGGCGATATTCTTTTCGCCTGTCCGCGTCCAGCAGGGGGGATGCAGATACTGGTTGGCGACTTCACCGGCCATGGCCTGCCGGCAGCCATCGGTGCCATGCCGGTGGCCGAGATTTTCTACGGCATGACCAGCAAGGGCTTCAGCGGTAGTGATGTGCTGCGGGAAATTAACCAGAAGCTTGGCCGGATATTGCCCACTGGCATGTTCTGTTGCGCAGCAATGATTCAGGCAGACTTTCACCTGAATCAGTTGCAGATATGGAACGGGGGGTTGCCGGATGGCGTTCTTGTAAAGAGGGACGGGATTCTGGAGAGCATTGCCTCCCGGCATCTGCCGTTGGGCGTGCTTGGTGCCGCGCGCTTTGATGCAGGCATGGAGATATTTCGCACGGAGCCGGGAGATACCCTGCTGATGATGACCGATGGCGTGATGGAAGCCGAGAATCGTCACGGCGACATGTACGGCGAGGACCGCCTGAAGCGTTCGCTGGATGACGCCGGCAATGCCGGTTCACCGTTCGACGCAGTGATGGCAGGAATACACGCATTCACCGGCAAGCGGCCAGAACAGGATGATGTAACGCTATTGTCGCTTGAAATGGTGGAGGAAGCCGAGCTTGAGGGAGTATCGGACGGTTTATCCCAATCGGCACTTGAGGGCCCTGCGGAATGGCATTGTGTCTATGAAATCCAGGACCGGTCGCTGGGGCAGTTCAGTCCGTTACCGTTGTTGCTCCATATCTGTATGGAAGTGCCGGGATTGCGGCGCAAGAGTGGAGAAATCTACACGTTGTTATCAGAGCTTTACACCAATGCCCTGGAGCACGGTGTTTTGGGTCTGTCTTCAGACTGGAAGGCAACGCCGGACGGTTTCGGCCGCTACTATGCCGAGCGGGAACGGCGCTTGCGGTCGGTATCAGGCCACTTTATCCGGTTTTCTCTGACCCATACCATGACGGGCCGGGGCGGGCAACTGACCATAGTTTGTGAAGACAGTGGTAGCGGATTCGATTACCGCAGCGACGCCGCGGCCGGCAATAACAGTGGCTATTCCGGGCGGGGGCTGATGCTGTTGCGGAAGCTGGGGCACTCCCTCAGCTTCCGGGAAAATGGCACCCGGACGGAGATTATATATGATTGGCATTTTTCCGAGGTTGCTGCCCGGGAGGGCGGCACCAATACATAAACAGGGGGGTTGGTCATGACGGAAAAGCCGCACCTTGATCAAGAGGCACTGGCCGAGTTGCAGGATGTAATGGAGGATGAGTTCGATATCCTGATCAACACCTACATCAAGGATTCCTCTGATCGCATTGCTCATTTGCGTTCGGCCCTGGAGCAGGAGGACGCGGACAGCTTTTCCAAATCCGCGCACAGCTTCAAGGGCAGTTGCGTCAATATTGGTGCACCGAGGTTGGGTGAGCTGTGTTCCGAAGCTGAAAAGGCCGGGCGCAATAATCGCCTGGTGGAGGCTGTTGCCATGGTCGATGCCATCGAGAGCGAATTCGGGCAGGTAAAAGCAAATCTCCGACGGTTTCTGGAGTAACTCGACGAAAGGTCACTGCTTTTTTCCAGAATGGCACCACTTTTGCTGAATAACCGGATAACGCATATAGATGCACTCCGATCAGCAAAAAGCGGCAAGAGGTTGCCATGTCCCAAATGGTTCTTCCCCAGACATCCCCGCAGGGGCCGCAGTCCGATAATAGCGTAAAGCCGGCGTCGGGCGGCCGCGAAAAAAACGGTGACAGCGATTTTGATGCTGTTTCCCGTACCGAACAGCAGCGGCTCGACAAAAAGCAGGCCGAAAAACGGGACCAGGCGCGCACTGACGAAACCGCCCGGAATGACGCCCATAATGAAGCCCGAAATGAACAGGCGCGCCAGGAGAAAAGCCGCGACACACGCCCGGACGCCCGCAAGGACGCCGCCGCGGCAGCGGAAACCGGAAATACAGACAACCAGGCCGCCGCCGAGACTGGTGAATCAGCTGACCCTTCGGCAATGGCCGATACCGCCTTTGGTGCCGATAACGTTATTCCGCAACAGATGACTGACCAGAACCTGCCAGAAGAGGCCGTGCCTCTGACGTTTGCCGGTCTTCAGGCTTTGCTGATGCCGGCCGAGGGGACTGATGGCAGTAGTCTGCCGTTCGCCGCCACCGGCAAAAGTGGCGGCCAGGCTGGCGGTAATGGCGTAATGCCGGGGGTGCCGGCGATTGCCGGATTCATGACAGGCCTGCCTGGCGCCGCCGGCAGCAAACCTGGCCAGGGCAATGGGCAGGGTGTCGGGGCAGGGGCCGGACTGGCCCTGACCGAGGCATTCATGTCGGGCGTGGCAGCCGACACCGCCCGTACCCAGGAGACGCCGTCAGTTCAGGGAGCGATACGCTTTCAGGCAGCTGCCGAGCTGGCCAGCCAGCAGGTGGCCAATCCCAACAGTGCAAAGCTGCCCGCCGAGGCAGCCGCGTTGCGGGGATACACTACGTCTATCGATGTACCGGTCAATCACGCGGAGTGGGGTGACAAGCTGGTTGGCAAGCTGACGTGGCTGACTGCACGCAATATGTCAGTTGCCGAAATACACCTGACACCACCGGATATGGGCCCGATGGAAGTGCGGGTCCAGGTTCAGCAGGAACAGGCAAATATAACCATTCATTCGGCCAATCCCGCCGTACGGGATCAGCTGGAACTCCACAGCCATCGCCTCAGGGATATGCTGAGCGAGCAGGGCCTTTCCCTCGAACAATTCGATGTTTCGGACTCTCCGCAGCAACAGGCCGGGGAAGAGGGCCCTGGTGAACAGGGCGGAAACGCCAGTGGTGCCCTGGCAGACAGCAGCCCGGAGGATCAGGACCTGCAACCGGAATCCCTGGATCTGACCTGGAAGGGCGAAGTTGATATCTTCGCCTGATCGGATTGCCCTTCCCCGGTAATTCTTCTTTTGCCCATCCTCCACAGCAAGGCTAAACTGCTGCTCTGATAAGGAGGATGTGGCTTTCTGGCCCGTCCTTTGCTTATACCTTCATATAACCTCTCCGGTTGACGGATTTCTGGCAGAAGCACGTTATGGCTGAAGATAATGCGCCCAAAGCGGCGCCGGCAAAGAAAGGCAAACTCAAGCTGATTATACTGCTTGTATTGGTGGTTACTCTGGCTGTAGGGCTCTCTGTGGTCGGAACCATGTGGTTCCTGGGGGGAGGTATTCCCGGTATCACCGGTGGTGATGACGAAGAGGTTGCGGAGCAGGTCGACGTTTTTGTTCCCAGCACTTATACCTTGCTCGACAAGGCGTTGGTCACCACGGTACAGGCCGAGGGCCGCCAGCGTTATGCCCAGGCTTATCTTGCTTTTGAAGCCAATGATCCCGAGGCGTTGGCCGCGGCCAGCCAGCATATGCCGCTATTGCGGAGCCGGCTGATCAGTGTGCTCGGGGACAGAAGTTTTGAGAACCTGCAGACGCCGGAAGGCCGGCAGGCGTTGGCCGATGATATGCTGGAGGCCGTCAACAATGCCCTCGAGCAGGAGGGAGAGCCTCCCTTGTTGCGGGTGTTGTTCAGGAACTTCGTCGTTCAATAGAGCGTTCAAAAGAGTTTGTTAAATAGCTCATCAGGGCCCGGCGAGGGCGGATACAGGGGCAGAGAAACGTATGCAGGACTTACTGTCACAGGACGAAATCGACGCGCTCCTCCACGGTGTGGATGACGGCGATATTGATACGTATGACGAGGCCGACGAGACCGGTATCAAGTCCTACGATCTTGCCAGTCAGGATCGTATTGTCCGTGGCCGCATGCCTACGCTTGAAATGATCAACGAGCGTTTTGCCCGCTACACACGTATCAGCCTGTTCAACCTCCTGCGCCGTAATGCCGACGTGTCCACCGGTGGCGTTCAGATCATGAAGTTTGGCGAATACATCCACACCCTGTACGTGCCTACCAGTCTGAACCTGTGCAAGGTCCGCCCCCTCCGCGGCACATCCCTGTTCGTGCTGGACGCCAAGCTGGTATTCAAACTGGTGGACAATTTCTTTGGCGGTGAGGGCCGTCACGCCAAAATTGAAGGCCGCGAATTCACGCCGACGGAAACCCGCATCGTGCAGATGGTGCTGGACCAGGTTTTCCACGACATGAAGGAAGCCTGGCATGCGGTGCTGAAGGTGGATTTTGAGTACCTCAGCTCAGAGGTAAACCCGGCCATGGCCAACATCGTCAGCCCCAGCGAAGTGGTAGTGGTCAGCACCTTCCATATTGAGCTGGATGGCGGCGGTGGGGAGCTGCACATGGCACTGCCCTATTCAATGATTGAACCTATCCGGGACGTGCTGGACGCTGGTGTCCAGAGTGACATTGATGATGTAGACGAACGTTGGGTCAGCGCCCTTCAGGAAGACATCAAGGAAGTCAACGTACCTGTCAATACCACGGTGTGCCGGCGCCGCATTTCCCTTCGCGATATTGCCAAGTTGAAAGAAGGCGACATCATTCCGGTGGAAATTCCCGAATTTCTGACCCTGACTGCCAACGGTATCCCCATCTATAAAGCCACGATGGGTACCCGCGATGGCAAGTTGGCACTGAGAATTCATGAACGGGCAACCGTGCCCAAGGTGAAAAAGCAACTGAAGGTGGGACGCAACAATGGCTGATGACGACAAGAAAGACGAGCAGGAGCTCAGCGAAGACGAGAAGCTCGCTGCCGAGTGGGAATCTGCCATGGAAGAGTCTGGCGATGGCGATGACGACGGCCGTGAGGATGAATGGGCGGCTGCCATGGCGGAAGCGGGTGAATCCGGGGATGATGACGCCGGGGATAACAGTGGAAACCGCAGGGACAATGTCCGTGCCGCGCCCATGGAGGAGTTTCCGGAAGGTGCCAACTTCTCCCAGGGTGATGGGCCGGCCCCCGATCTGGACGTTATTCTCGATATTCCCGTTACTATCTCCATGGAAGTGGGCAATACCCAGATCCCGATTCGCAACCTGTTACAGCTGAACCAGGGCTCGGTCATTGAGCTGGATCGACTGGCCGGCGAGCCGCTGGATGTACTGGTGAACGGCACTCTGATAGCCCATGGCGAGGTGGTCATGGTCAACGAAAAGTTCGGCATCCGCCTGACAGACGTGATCAGCCCTGGCGAACGTATCAAACGGTTGCAGAAGTAATATGACGCTGCCATCTGGTCTTCTGGCTCGCAAAGGGCTTGCCGGCGTGATCCTGACACTCCTGACGCCAGCCCTTGCCACGGCCCAGGAGCAGGAAGCCCCTGCGCGGGAAGCGACATCAGCGCCCGACACCCTGGTCACCATGCTGACCCTGGGTGTCGGCCTGCTGGCGGTGCTGGCCCTGATTTTCGGTTGCGCCTGGATTGTGCGGCGCATGGGCGGAATGAGCGGGGGTAATACCCGCGCCATCAAGGTGGTCTCGGTGATGCCCATGGGCACGCGGGAACGGATAGCACTGATCGAAGTGGGTGGCACACAGATTCTGGTGGGCGTCACCCCGTCCACGATTCGCACACTCCATGTATTTGACGAGCCAGTGGTCAGCGCCGGTGAGCCGGTATCCGGTGACTTCGCCCGCAAACTCCAGGGCATGATCGGTAAATCCTGGGGTTCCGGTTCTTCATCGAAGGAAGGTACCTGACATGTTGGCGCCTGTTCCCGGCCGTGTGTTTGCGTTACTGGCTCTGCTACTGCTCACTACCTGGGCGCCTGCTTCACTGGCAGATATTCCGGGGATACCTGCTTTTACGGTAACGCCGGGCGAAGAAGAGGGCGTGCAGGAATACTCGGTATCGCTGCAGATCCTGGCGCTGATGACAGCTCTGACCTTTCTGCCAGCGATGCTGATGATGATGACGTCTTTTACTCGCATCATCGTGGTGTTTGCCATACTCCGCCAGGCCCTCGGCCTGCAGTCCACCCCGTCCAACCAGATCCTTCTCGGACTGACCCTGTTCCTCACCATCTTCATCATGAAGCCGGTGCTGGAAGAGGTGAACGAAGTGGCGCTCCAGCCCTACATGGAAGAAGAACTGACATCGCTGGAGGCGGTGGAACAGGCCAGCCAGCCGTTCCGCAAGTTCATGCTGGCCCAGACCCGTGAAAGCGATCTGGGCCTTTTCATGCGCATTGCCGATGAACAATACGCCACCGCCCAGGACGTTTCCTTCTGGGTGCTGCTGCCGGCCTTTGTTACCAGCGAGCTGAAAACCGCCTTCCAGATCGGGTTCATTCTGTTTATTCCGTTTCTCATCATCGACATGGTGGTCGCCAGTGTGCTGATGGCCATGGGTATGATGATGCTGTCGCCGATCATCATTTCGTTGCCATTCAAGATCATGCTGTTTGTCCTGGTAGACGGCTGGGCCCTGATCATGGGCACCCTGGCCGCCAGTTACGGGATATAGGGGAGTGCAGACATGACGCCTGAAACCGTTATCGACATCCTCCGTGAAGCCCTGTGGATGATTGTACTGCTGGCAAGCCTGATCATCGGCCCCGGCCTGGTCATCGGCCTGGTCGTCAGTACTTTCCAGGCCGCCACCCAGATCAACGAACAGACCCTGAGCTTCCTGCCGCGCCTGCTGATCACCCTGATCACCATCATCGTGATGGGTCCGTGGATGCTGACCAAGCTTCTTGATCATGCGGAACGGCTGATAACCAGCATTCCCTACCTGATCGGCTGACCGGGCATGCCCACAGAAATACCCGCCGACCTGATTAACCAGTGGATAGGCCAACACCTCTGGCCATTGTTCCGGCTGGCCAGTTTCATGATGGTCATCCCATTTATCGGCACCCAACTGGTACCCGCCAGAGTCCGGCTGGGCCTGGCCTTGCTCATTACCATCCTGGTGGCGCCGATGATACCCCCGGTACCGCAAGTCGACGCCTTCAGCGCGGATGGGGTCATCATCACCCTGCAGCAGATCCTGATCGGCGTAGGAATGGGCTTCGCCCTGACCGCATTATTCCAGTTATTCGTCGTCGCCGGCCAGATGATCGCCATGCAGATGGGCCTCGGCTTCGCCTCCATGGTAGACCCTGCCAACGGTGTAAATGTGCCCGTACTGGCACAGATCTATACCATCACCATCACACTGCTTTATCTGGCCATGAACGGCCACCTGGTGGCCTTCGAAGTCTTCATCGAAAGCTTCCACACCCTCCCCATCGGTCTGGAAGGTCTGGGACAGTCAGGTGTCTGGCAGCTGGCCCACCGCATAACCTGGATATTCGTCTCCGCAGTGCTGCTGGCGCTGCCGGCGGTAACCGCTGTATTCATCGTCAACATCTCCTTCGGTGTGATGACCCGCGCCGCCCCTCAAATGAATATTTTCGCCCTGGGCTTCCCGATTGGCCTGATTTTTGGATTATTTGCCATATGGGTGCTGCACGCCAACTTTCTGCCGCACTTCGAGCAGTACACCAGGGAAACGTTCGAATTCATGCGAAACCTGCAGGGCCAGCCGTAGATCCTGATGCTGGAGCTCGCAGAGGCCGGTGGGGATGGCTATCCAAAACTGTGCGGAGCCATGGATGGCGGAGCTCAAGCGCCACATGGATGTGCCGAAGGAGCGTGTTTTGGATAGCCATCCCCACTGGCCGATACTCCGAATCAAAGAAGACAAAACATGGCCGAAGAAAACGACAACAGCCAGGAGAAAACCGAAGAAGCCACCCCCCGAAGGCTCGAAAAAGCCAAGGAGGATGGCCAGACCGCGCGTTCCAAAGAACTGGCCACCATGGCCGTCCTGCTGGCCGGCGCCGGAGGCCTGCTGGTGTTCGGAGCCTCCATGGGCGCAGCCATGGAAAACATCATGCGGGACAGCTTCACCATAGAGCGCTCCGCCATCTTCGACACCCGCCACATGAGCGTTCAGCTGCTGGCGTCAGCGAAGGAAGCGGCGCTCGCCCTGGCTCCGCTGCTGATCGTGCTGCTGATTGCCGCCATCGCCGGCTCCATCGGCATCGGCGGCCTGCTGGTCAGTGGCAAGGCCATCGCACCAAAACTCAACCGCATGGACCCCCTAAAGGGCCTGAAACGCATGTTCTCCATGCGCTCTCTGATCGAACTGGTCAAAGCCATCCTGAAAGTGGGCCTTGTGATGGCTGTGGCCATCCTGATCCTCAACCTGCGCACGGACGACCTCCTCAGCATCTCGGAAGAGTCTGTCAGGCCCGCCATGGAGCACGTGCTGTGGACCCTGGGCTGGAGCTTTCTCATCCTCGCCTGCGCCACCATCGTCATTGCTGCGATCGACGTACCTTTCCAGATCTTCGATCACCAGAAAAAGCTGCGCATGACCAAGCAGGAGGTGAAGGACGAGTACAAGGACACCGAAGGCAAGCCGGAAGTGAAAGGCAAGATCCGTCAGCTGCAGCGGGAAATGGCCCAGCGCCGGATGATGCAGGATGTGCCGGGTGCTGATGTGGTGATCACCAACCCGACCCATTACGCGGTGGCGTTGAAGTACGACCAGAAGAAGATGGCGGCGCCGATTGTGGTGGCGAAGGGGTCTGACGAGACGGCCTTCAAGATCATGGAGATTGCTCGGGAACACAAGGTAGATATCCTCCGCACGCCGCCTCTGACCCGGGCGGTTTACCACAACACTGAAGTGGGGGGTGAAATCCCGGATGGCCTGTACATGGCGATTGCGCAGGTTCTTGCCTACGTGTTCCAGCTCCGCCAGTTCCGCAAGGGGCGCGGCCAGAAACCCCATGTTCCGGATTTCCCGATTCCTTCGGATTTGCGGCGGGATGTTTAGTTGGGTAATTGCCTGCGCGTAGCCTGCTGGGTGCGGGGGAGGTGATTCGTCGGGTGGGCTTTCCAAAACACGCTCAAGCACATCCATGTGGCGCTTGAGCTCCGCCATCCTTGGCTCCGCACATTTTTGGAAAGCCCACCCGACGAATCACTTCTGGCCTCTCGGTTAACTCCAAACGTAGGTCGGATTAGCGAAGCGTAATCCGACAAATGTTGTATGACCGAGGCTCAATGTCGGATTACGCTTCGCTAATCCGACCTACAATTCAGGACCAGGCCTCTATTACCCGAACCATGGGATCATGGCGGCTTTCGGGAATCGGAAGGCGACCGTAAAAGTCTGCAGGATTGTGGACGGCTACGGAAGGGAACCCGCACGCAGTAAAATGCTCAGCGGCCTGCTCGTCGTTCAGGAAATGAAAGCTGACATCACTCCGCGTAACCGCGCCCAGTAAACCGCCAAGGGACGTCAGCGTGCCCCGCAGCAGCGACTGATTGGGTATCAGGTAGCTTTCGGACAGGTAGACCGAGCCCGGGCGCTGCTGCATCAGCCGGGCAAGGCGTTTCCAGAAATCTGAAATGACCGGCAGTGAGAAGTAACTGGTCAGTCCCTCGGTGACGACAACCATGGGTTCATTGTTGTTGAAGGCCCTCGCGACAACCACTTCCAGCGACTGCTCTCCGGATTCTGCCAGAATATCGACGGGCATGACTTGGTGGTTGTCACCCAGGCGACCGCCTACCAGCAACCGTGCAGCCTTGCGGGTGGCCATGTCGGGGAGGTCGGCTTCCACCATGTGGAGCAGGGGGCGTTTGTCCCGCAATCGGATACCCCGGGGCGACATGCCACAGGCAATTTCCAGCACCTGAGTGACGCCCCGTTCGAGGGCCTGTTCGATCAGGTGGTCGATGATCAGGTGGCGTTGCAGAAGGAAGGTGCGGATATTGCCACCAATGAGGGCCTTGCTGCCGACTTCGAAGGGGGTCATCAGGTGATAGAGCCAGCGGCCCTGATCGGTAGCGAGTACGTCGTCCGAAAGCCCATGCCGGTGCCAGACGGCACCGGTGTAGAGGGCGGTAAAGCTGATGCCGGAGCTGTCAGCTTTTTTGTTCAGGCTCTTGTCAGAGGGTGTCGTGTTCATGGATCTTTTTACCCCACGCCTCGCCGCTGCCGGGTAGGATCAGGTTGAGGGCGATGGCTACCACTGCGCACAGGGCGATGCCCTCGATATTGCCTATGGCCATGCCACCAATGCCGAACACCAGCGTGATGGCCACGATGACCAGGTTGCGCGCCTGTGACAGATCCACCTGGTGGCGGATCAGGGTGTTCAGGCCTACCACCGCAATCGAGCCGAACAACAGGCACAGGATGCCACCCATGACCGGCGCCGGTATGGTCTGCAAGGCGGCGCCGAACTTACCCACGAAGGCCAGGACGATGGCGATGCAGGCGGCCCAGATCATTACCTTCGGGTTGAAGTTTTTGGTCAGCACCACGGCGCCGGTGACTTCGGAATAGGTGGTGTTGGGCGGGCCACCGAGGGCTGCAGCGGCGCTGGTGGCCAGGCCGTCCCCCAGCAGGGTGCGGTGCAGGCCGGGTTTTTCAAGGTAGTTTTTGCGGGTAACCGTGCCGATGGCCAGGATGTCGCCGATGTGTTCAATCGCCGGCGCAATGGCCACGGGGATCATGAACAGAATGGCGGCCCAGCTGAATTCCGGCGCCACGAAATTGGGAGTGGCGAACCAGGGTGCATTGGTAATCGGTGACAGGTCCACAATGCCGGCAATCGCCGACAGGACGTAACCGACGATTATGCCGAACATGATCGGGATCAGCCGGAAAATGCCGCTGGACCAGACAGCCATAATGACGGTAACGGTCAGGGAAATCATCGCGATCCAGATCGCGGTGTCGTAGGGAACCAGCTGCTCAGCACCGTCGCCAGTTCGGCCGGAGGCCATGTGAACGGCAACCGGGGCAAGGCCAAGGCCAATCACCATGATCACCGGGCCGATGACAACAGGTGGCAGAAGGCGAGTGATGAAGCCGTTACCCCGCAGGCGAATAGCGCCACTGAGGATAATGTAGAGAATACCGGCCGCCATCAGGCCACCCAGGGTTTCCTCTAGGCCAAACCGGCTCTTGGCGGCAATGATTGGTGCGATAAAGGCGAAGGAAGAGGCCAGGAAGATGGGGATCTGGCCGCCGGTGACGATGTGGAATATCAGGGTGCCAATGCCGGCAGTGAACAGCGCAACGTTGGGGTCCAGGCCGGTGATCAGTGGCATCAATACCAGTGCCCCGAAGGCCACCAGTAACATCTGCGAGCCGGCAATGGCCTGTTTCCAGACCGGGTCGTTCAGGTGGTCCTGCATGATCAGACGTCCTTCTGCTTGGTGCCGAAAATCTTGTCGCCGGCATCGCCAAGGCCGGGGAGGATATAGCCTTTCTCGTTCAGCCGCTCGTCAATGGATGCGGTGTAGATGGATACATCCGGGTGCTTTTCCAGCACCTTTTCTATGCCTTCCGGCGCGGCGACCAGCACCAGCGCACGTATTTCCGTGCTGCCCGCTTTTTTCAGCAGATCAATGGTGGAAATCATGGAGCCACCCGTGGCCAGCATCGGATCCACAATCATCGCCATACGCTGGTCAAGTTCGCCCACCAGCTTCTCAAGATAGGTGCTGGCTTCCAGGGTTTCTTCATTTCTTACCTGGCCGACAACGCTCACGCGGGCGCCAGGGATCAGGGTCAGTACGCCGTCCAGCATACCCATGCCGGCGCGTAGAATTGGAACAACGGTGATCTTCTTGCCCTGGATCTGTTCGATTTCCACCGGGCCAGCCCAGCCCTCAATGGTTTTCTTCTGCAGCGAGAAATCCTTGGTGGCCTCGTAGGTCAGCAGGGCGCCCACTTCCTGGGCCAGCTCGCGGAAATTCTTGGTGCTGATGTCGGCGCGGCGCATCAGGCCTAATTTGTGGCGGATCAGCGGGTGTTTCACCTCGTGAATGGGCATGGGCTCACCTTTTTTGCGTTCTGGTCTGTGGCTGAATGCTGAATGTCGGCGCGGCGCAAAGGCCGGCAAATGGCGCAAGGATACCGTATATCGACAGGTCCGTCAGGCATGGTGGAGATAAAAACCCTGAGGGCTGGTACGGATCTTGCGAATACCCCTTCCATCGATGCGTCGGCGTCAAAAAACCACCCGCGAATGACCGCGGTTAACCGCTTATCGGAGAGTTTCCCGGCATGGACCGAGCGTTAGTCCTCAATAATGTCAAATCCCTGACGCGGGGTAATCTGGGCGTACCCATCATGTTGATGGGATTGCTGGGCATGATGATACTGCCCATGCCGGCATTCATGCTGGATGTGTTCTTTACCTTCAACATCACCCTCTCCATCGTGATCCTGCTGGTGTGCGTGTACGCCCTGCGCCCTATGGAATTTGCGTCCTTTCCGACGGTATTGCTGGTGGCAACGCTGCTCAGGTTGGCGCTCAACGTTGCGTCCACCCGGATCGTACTGCTCAATGGCCATGAAGGCGGGGACGCAGCCGGTAAAGTCATCGAATCCTTCGGTGCGGTGCTGATCGGTGGTAACTACGCGGTTGGCCTGGTGGTGTTTGCCATTCTCATGATCATCAACTTCCTGGTGGTGACCAAAGGTGCTGGCCGGGTCTCCGAGGTCAGTGCGCGGTTTACCCTGGATGCCATGCCCGGCAAGCAGATGGCTATCGATGCGGATCTCAATGCCGGCCTGATCAATCAGGACGAGGCCAAGCACCGTCGATCCGAGATCGCCCAGGAAGCGGATTTCTACGGCTCCATGGACGGTGCCAGCAAGTTCGTCAAGGGCGACGCCGTCGCCGGCCTGCTGATTCTTGCCATCAACCTGATCGGCGGCATCGCCATCGGTATGGTTCAACACGGCCTGGATTTTGGTACCGCCACCCAGAACTACGCTCTGCTGACCATTGGTGACGGCCTGGTAGCGCAGATTCCGTCGCTGTTGCTGTCAACGTCTGCCGCCATCATGGTTACCCGCGTAACCTCCAGCCAGGACATGGGCGGTCAGATACTTCAGCAGATGTTCAATGCGCCCAAGGCCCTGGGTATTGCGGCGGTGATTCTGGTCATCCTCGGCCTGATCCCGGGCATGCCTCACGTCGCCTTTCTTGGCCTCGGCGCCATTTCCGGTGGCATTGCATGGTACATCTGGCAGCAGGAACGCCAGACCATTGAGGAAGAGGGGGTGTTTCCGGTCAGAGGCGGCGGGGCAAGACCGGCTGGCCGGGATATTCCGTCCGGTGGTGATGGTGGTGACCAGGGTGCCCAGCTTCCGGCGCCGGGTGAGACCCGTGAGCTGGGCTGGGATGATGTGGCCACGGTGGACATCGTCGGCCTTGAGGTCGGCTACCGGCTGATTCCCCTGGTGGACAAATCCCAGGGTGGTCAGCTGCTGAGCCGAATCAAGGGTGTGCGCAAGAAGCTCTCCCAGGACATGGGGTTCCTGATGCCTTCGGTTCATATCCGCGACAACTTAGACCTGATGCCCAATGTGTATCGCATTACTCTGATGGGCGTGACCATCGCCGAGGCCGAAATCCATCCGGACCGGGAGCTGGCCATCGATCCCGGCCAGGTGTTTGGCAAGATTGAAGGTATTGAGGGCAAGGACCCCGCCTTTGGTCTGGATGCCAGCTGGATAGAGCCGGACAAGAAAGACCAGGCGCAGACCCTGGGCTACACCGTGGTGGATGCCAGTACCGTGGTGGCCACACACCTCAACCAGATCCTCCAGAAGCACGCCCATGAACTGCTGGGCCACGAGGAGGTCCAGAAATGGCTGGATCAGCTTGAAAAGGTGTCTCCGAAGCTGGCGGAAGAGCTGGTTCCCACTACCGTTTCCATCAGTCTGCTGTTGAAAGTGCTGCAGAGTCTGTTGAAAGAAGAGGTGCCAATCCGCGATATGCGCTCGATTGCCGAGGCCATCGTGAACGTGCATCCAAAGAGCCAGGACCCGAAACTGTTGACCACGGTTGCCCGCCAGTCACTGCGCCGGATGATTGTTCAGAGCATCTGTGGCAACGACTCCGAGATTCCGGTAATCACTCTGGATCCAGACCTGGAACAGTTATTGCTGAAGTCCATGCAACAGAGTCAACAATCCGGCGGTCAGGAAGACATCGGGCTGGTGCTGGAACCGAATATGGTCGAGAAGCTCCAGCGTTCACTCCAGGACAGCGTCCAGCGCCAGGAGATGCTGGGCAAGCCGGCGATACTGCTGGTGTCCGGGCCGCTACGGCCGGTACTGGCAAAGTTTGCAAGTTTCGGGGTTGAGCGATTGCACGTGTTGTCGTACCAGGAAATACCGGATAACAAACAGATCACCATTGTGGCATCCGTTGGCCAGTAAAGGCCGCGGACGGCAAGGCGGAAGGCGCCACGTAGCGCTGACCGGGGAGGAAGAGTCATCATGAAAGTAAAACGGTTTTTTGCCCAGAGCATGGCAGAGGCGCTGCGCCAGGTGCGGGACCAGATGGGCCCCGATGCAGTGATTCTGTCCAATCGTCGTGTGGATGGTGGCGTCGAAATTGTGACAGCGCTGGATTATGACGAAAATATGGCGCGCCAACGGTTGGGAGATGCAGCACGGGAAGCCACCAATGGATCCCGGCTGGCAGAGCTCCAGGCGGAACAGCACCGCCGCCTGGAGGATGAACTTGGCCGTTCCCGTGAGCGAATCCGGGAAGTCCGGGAAAAGCGCTCCGGGTCGGGCGGCCGCAATAATGGTTCGGATCAGGGTTATGCCAGTCTGGCGGCCGATGCTTTTGGCGGCAGCGAATTAACGGTGGAAGAGCCTGTTAACGCGAACCCGGGCTATTCCGGTGAACTGGCCCAGATGCGCGCTGAAATCAGCTCTCTCAGGGACCTGGTTGGTGCCCGCCGGGCGACGGCCGAGCCTGAAAAAACGGCAGTGAATGCGGTGCAGCAACGGTTGGCCGAACGGCTGCAGGAATTCGGTCTGGGCCAGGAGCTTGCCGGCTCATTGTCTCGTCGTCATCGTGCCGGGCGTCTTGAAGATGGCTGGAAACAGTCGCTGAAAATGCTGGCAGCCGGCGTAAAAACCTCCCGAGCCGAGTGGCCCGAGGAGGGTGGCGTCTATGCCCTGGTGGGCCCCACAGGCTCTGGCAAGACCACCACCATCGGCAAGCTTGCGGCCCATTATGTACTGCGCCACGGCGCCGATTCCCTCGCATTGGTGACTACGGATCGCTACAGGGTGGCTGCCCACGAGCAACTGTTCGTGTTCGGGCGTATTCTGAATGTCCCGGTGCGGGTAGTGGATGAGACCCATTCACTGGATGATATTCTCGACGAATTGTCGGACCGCCACCTTGTGCTGATTGACACTGCAGGCCTGACCAGTACCGATAAAGGGTACGATGAGCAACTCACGGAACTGGCCCGCAGTCATCACAATATTCGCACCCATCTGGTGGTTTCTGCGACCAGTCAGCCACGCATCATGAAATCCGTCTGGCATTGCTATAAGATGGCAAATCTCACAGGGTGTGTGGTGACAAAAATTGATGAAGCACTGACCCTGGGAGAATCGCTGGGATTTGTTATGGAAACGGGATTGCCGGTTGCCTATTACACTAACGGCCAGAAGATCCCTGAAGACCTGCACCACGCCGAACCCATTCCGTTGGTGCGGCTGGCCGTGGAAAGGCTGAAAAAACTCCAGCAGCAAGAGGCGGTCGCTGTTTAATAACAACACAGCCTGTGGTTCAACGTGGCAAGAGATCAGAATCAGTATGAGCAAACCACATCCGGTACAGGTGATTGCGATTTCCGGCGGGAAGGGGGGCGTTGGCAAGAGTAACGTTGCGGTGAACCTCGGCATCGCCCTTTCGCAGAAAGGGCGGCGTGTCGTGCTGCTTGATGCCGATCTTGGTCTTGGCAATATTGACGTTTTGCTGGGGATTACCGCCAACCGGAACATCCAGGATGTTATTGCCGGTGACTGCGACCTGCGCGATGTGCTGGTCAGCGGTCCTGGCGGAATCAGGATTGTGCCAGCCTCCTCCGGTACCCAGCGCATGACCCAGCTGTCCTCGCTCGAGCACGCCGGGCTGATCAATGCCTTCAGCGAACTGGGCGACCAGATTGACGTTCTGATCGTGGATACCGCGGCCGGTATTTCCGACTCTGTGGTCAGCTTCCTGCGAGCCTCCCAGGAGTTGTTGCTGGTCGTATGCGATGAACCCACCTCCATCACCGACGCTTACGCCCTGATCAAACTGATGAACCGTGATTACGGCACTAACCGCTTCCGCATTCTGGCAAATCAGGTGCGTAACGAGCAGGAAGGCCGCCATCTGTTTGAAAAACTGACCAGAGTGACCGAGCGGTTTCTGGATGTAGCACTGCAATATGTGGGTATAGTGCCCTACGACGAGGCCGTGAAAAAGGCGGTTCAACGCCAGCGCGCCGTGCTGGATGCCTATCCCCGTGCCAAGGCATCGCTTGCCATCAAGAGCCTGGCGGATAAAGTCGACAACTGGCCGTTACCACAATCGCCCCGGGGGCATCTGGAATTTTTTGTGGAGCGGCTCGTCGAAGTCTGATTTTGATCCTTCACTGAAAAGCCGGATACATGACATTGGCGAAAGAACTTGGAATCTACCACCGGACCGGCACGCAGGGGCCCTCACAGCTTGTTGAGGAGCAGGCGCCGCTGGTCAAGAAAATCGCACTTCATCTGATGGCCCGGCTGCCGGCCTCGGTCCAGCTTGAGGACCTTATGCAGGCTGGTATGATCGGTTTGCTGGAAGCGGCCCAACGTTACAGCTCCACCAGGGGGGCTACCTTTGAAACCTATGCAGGCATCCGGATCCGCGGTGCCATGGTGGATGAGATCCGCAAGGGGGACTGGGTTCCCCGCTCCGTACACAGAAACTCCCGCCGTATTGCCAAAGCCATCAAGGCCGTCGAGGACCGCCTGGGCCGTGAAGCCCTGGACTGGGAAGTCGCCGAGGAACTCGGCCAGAGCCTTGATGAATACCACTCCTCACTGAGCGATGCCAACAGTGGCCGACTTTTTAGCCTCGATGAGCTCAATGAATCCGGCGACCTGCCGATAAACGAAGCAGAGACCAGTGACAACCCACTGGAAGGCCTGACATCGGACAACTTCCGGAAGAACCTGGCCACGGCCATTGGCGATCTGCCAGAGCGCGAGAAACTGGTGCTTGGTCTGTACTACCAGGAAGAACTGAACCTCAAGGAAATTGGCGCAGTTCTGGGTGTCAGCGAAAGCCGGGTGAGCCAGATCCACAGCCAGGCGGCGCTCAGATTGCGGGGTCGGCTCTCTGACTGGAAGAAGTGACCTCTGTCGCGTAGCAGTCGTTGTGCAGCGTTGCAAAGCATTCTTTACTGTAGCCTTTTGGTAACCGGTGCTTTACAACCGGCCCAAAGGCAACACAATAAGCGGTAAATCTGCCGGCTTGCTGGACTGAGAGCCGGAAGCCAAAAACGAATTCCGGGCGTTTTATACTGGAGGTCCCATTGGACAAAAACATGAAAATCCTGATCGTGGATGATTTCTCCACCATGCGACGGATCATCAAGAACCTGCTTCGCGATCTTGGCTTTACCAACACCGATGAAGCGGATGATGGCAATACCGCGCTGCCAATGCTCCGCAGCGGAAAATACGATTTTCTGGTTACCGACTGGAACATGCCGGGCATGTCCGGGCTGGACCTGCTCAAGGAAGTCCGTGCCGATGAGAACCTCAAGACCCTGCCGGTGCTCATGGTAACGGCCGAAGCCAAGCGGGATCAGATTGTGGCGGCGGCGCAGGCCGGGGTGAATGGCTACGTGGTCAAGCCGTTCACTGCAGCGGTCCTCAAGGAGAAGATTGAGAAGATCTTCGAGCGAATCCAGTAATCAGAGGTCGGACGGGCTCCCATGAGCGAAAATGACAAGAACCATCAGGGCCTCGACCCGGAGATTACGGAAAAGCTCCGTAGCCAGGCCGCTGAACTGGCTGAACAGGTCAATGCCGGAGAGTATGCCCGGGCCATGACACTGATCAATGAGCTCAGCGAGGTAAGGGATCAGAGTCTGTACCGCGAGGTTGGCCGGCTGACCCGCAGCCTCCATGAGGCAATTCGCAACTTTCATGTTGATCCGCGTAATGATGAACAGTCCGAAGCGCTGTCAAAAATGACCGACGCGTCGGACCGCTTGGAATACGTGGTCCAGATGACGGGAAAGGCGGCTAACCGCACCATGGACCTGGTGGAAGAAGCCATGCCCCGGGCCAGCGCCATTCGTGATGAAGCGGCAGAGCTGAGGGACGAGTGGCAGAGGCTGCGCCGCCGTGAGATGGCGCCGGCGGAATTCCGCGAACTCTATGCCCGGATAGATACCTTTTTTGTCAGCCTCAATACCGATGCCGGCGCGATGTACCAGAACCTGTCGGAAATACTGCTGGCCCAGGATTTTCAGGACCTGACCGGCCAGGTCATCCAGAAGGTCACCACACTGGTCAAAGAGGTGGAGGAACATCTGCTGAGCCTGGTGGTGATGGCCAGCCATGTGGACCAGATGACCGGCACCGTGCACGAACTGGAAGAGAAGGAAAAAGTATCGGCGGAGCAGGGTGTGGGGCCGCAGATAAAAGCCGAAGAACGCGAAGATGTTGTATCGGGCCAGGACGATGTTGATGATCTTCTGTCCAGTCTTGGTTTCTGAGTAAAAGAGGGTAACCCATGGCGTTTGATGCCGATGAAGAGATCCTGCAGGACTTCCTTGTTGAAGCAGGCGAGATACTCGAAAAGCTGTCAGAGCAGCTTGTCGACCTTGAGCAACATCCGGATGACAGCGATCTGCTCAACGCCATTTTCCGTGGTTTTCATACGGTAAAAGGCGGTGCCGGCTTCCTTCAGTTGGATGCCCTGGTCCGCTGCTGCCATTCCGCGGAGAACGTGTTTGATATCCTGCGAAATCACAAGCGCAAGGTGGACTCTGAGCTGATGGACGTGGTGCTGGAAGTGCTGGACCATGTCAACGCCATGTTCGAACAGGTTCGTCACCATGAAGAACTGACGCCCGCTCCCGACGAACTGATTGCCGCCCTGGATGCGCTGGCGAAACCTGCGGGAGCAGCCCCGGCAGCAAACGCAGCGGCAGAGCCGGCAGAACCAGCGACGGAAGCAGGCTCAAGCGACGATAACGGTGACATCACCGACGACGAATTCGAACAGCTGCTGGATGCCCTTGAAGACGAGAAAAACAGCGCTCCGGCCAAGTCCGGGGGAGGCAGCCAGTCTGCCGGCGGCGATGACGAAATCTCCGATGATGAATTTGAAGCACTGCTGGATCAGCTCCATGGCAAGGGTCAGTTCGCCGGCCCGCCAGAAACGGGTAAAGCTGATGATCAAGAGCCGGAGAAGCCTGAAGATGCCGGCAATAATGACGGTGAGGATCTGATTTCCGACGACGAGTTCGAGAAGCTGCTGGACGATCTGCACGGTAAGGGGGGTAGCCCCACGGCAGAAACGTCGGGCGCCTCTGAAGCCCCTGCCGACAGAAAACCGGCAGCCAGACCAGCCAGCACAAAGCCTGACAAATCGTCCGATAATTCCGACAGGCCGCAGGCGGAAGGCAAGGCTGGTGCCACGTCAGCTGCGCCCGCGATGCCATCCCGGGAAGCAAATGCTCCGGTCGCCGAGACCTCGGTACGGGTTGATACCAAGCGCCTTGATGACATCATGAACATGGTGGGTGAGCTGGTGCTGGTGCGTAACCGCCTGCAGCGCCTGGGTGCGCAGAGCGAAGACGAGCACATGCACAAGGCTGTCTCCAATCTGGATGTGGTCACCACGGACCTCCAGTCTGCCGTGATGGCAACGCGGATGCAGCCCATCAAGAAAGTGTTTGGTCGCTTCCCGCGGGTGGTTCGTGATCTTGCGCGGAGTCTCAAGAAGGAAATCAATCTTGAGATGCACGGCGAAGATACCGACCTGGACAAGAATCTCGTAGAGGCACTGTCCGATCCTCTGGTCCACCTGGTGCGCAACTCGGTTGACCATGGCATTGAAGCACCCGATGTCCGTGAAAAAGCCGGGAAACCTCGTCAGGGTAAAGTAACTCTCTCCGCTGAGCAGGAGGGTGACCATATCCTGTTGTTCATCGAAGACGATGGCGCCGGTATGGACCCGGACGTGTTGCGGCGCAAAGCCGTTGAAAAGGGCATCTATGAAAAGGATGCCGCAGACCGGCTGACAAACGCAGAGTGCTACAACCTGATTTTTGCCGCCGGTTTTTCCACCAAGGACCAGATCTCCGATGTCTCCGGGCGCGGCGTTGGCATGGACGTGGTCAAGACCAAGATCGGGCAGCTCAACGGTCAGCTGAGTGTCGAATCCGAGCTGGGCAAAGGCTCGCGCATCGTCATCAAGGTACCGCTGACGCTGGCCATCATGCCCACCCTGATGATCATGCTCGGGGACCAGTCCTTCGCCTTGCCCCTGGTGAACGTGGTGGAGATTTTCCACCTGGATCTGAGCAAAAAGAACATCGTTGACGGGCGTGAATGTATTGTGGTCCGCGACAAGGTCTTCCCGCTGTTCCACATCAAACGGTGGCTGGTGAAAGGCGCGGCGGGAGAGCCGGAGCCGGAGAACGCCCACGTGGTGATTGTCGCCATGGGCACACGCCGCGTTGGCTTTGTGGTGGACCAGCTTGTTGGCCAGGAAGAGGTGGTAATCAAGCCTCTTGGCCGGGCCCTGCAGGGAACACCGGGTATGGCGGGTGCAACCATCACCGGTGACGGTCGTATTGCACTCATAATTGACGTTCCAAGCCTGCTGCAGAACTACGGCTGACCGTTTTTAAGCCGCGGTGTTGCAGCAGGCCCGGATTTAGGAGAAATGGATGACGGTTTCTGTCCTGGTCGTTGATGATTCAGGGTTCTTCCGCAAACGACTGACGGAAATCCTGACCGCGTCCGGTCAGATCAAGGTGGTAGGCGCCGCTACAAACGGCCGCGAGGGCGTAGAGCTTGCAGCAAAGCTGCGCCCCGACGTTATCACCATGGACTACGAAATGCCGGTGATGGACGGAATCTCTGCGGTGCGGGAAATCATGAAGCAACACCCCACGCCGGTGTTGATGTTTTCGTCGCTGACCTACGAGGGCGCGCGGGTTACCCTGGATGCGCTGGAAGCCGGCGCTGTGGATTTTCTGCCCAAGAATTTCGAGGAAATTGCCAGAGACTCCAGCCAGCTGCAGAAGATACTGATCGATCGCATAATGGATGTGGCAGGCAGTCGGCCGGGGGCAAAATCCGCTCCGTCGCCTGCTGCCGCCCCGGTGACGCGTCCCGCTGCAAAAGAACGCGCAGCACCTGTCAGTTCCCGTCCTGAGCGTGGTCGTGAAGCCCCACGGTCGGCACCGGAGCCGCAAACGCCCGCCCGGCACTCCTCCAGCCGCCGCGGATCCGCCAAGCATTACAGTGTGGTGGCCATTGGCACCTCGACCGGTGGCCCGGTTGCGCTTCAGCGTGTGCTGACAGCACTGCCGGCAGGCTTTCCGGCACCGCTGGTACTGATTCAGCACATGCCCGCAAGTTTCACCCCCGCCTTCGCTGAACGGTTGAACAAGCTCTGCCAGATTGAGGTTCGCCAGGCTGTCGATGGCGACATGCTGAAACCGGGGCTGGCTCTGCTGGCGCCTGGTGGCAAGCAGATGATGATCGAAAACCGTGGTGGTCAGGGCCGGATACGTATCCTTCCCGGTGATGACCGTCTTAATTACAAGCCCTGTGTGGATGTCACCTTTGGTTCGCTGGCGCGTAGCTTCCCGGGCAAGACGCTGGGGGTGATTCTTACCGGCATGGGAGCGGATGGCAAGGAAGGCTGCCGGCTGATGAAGCAGAGCGGTTCCGATATCTGGTCGCAGGATGAGAAAACGTCGGTGATCTATGGCATGCCCATGGCGGTAGCCAAGGCCGGCCTGACGGACGAGGTCCTCGCCCTCGAGGACGTCGGCCCCCGCCTGGTTGAAGGGGTGAGCTGATGGATATTCTCAGCCTGCTGGGGGTTATTCTTGCGTTCGTGGCCATCCTTGGCGGGAACCTGCTGGAAGGCGGCGCAATCAGTTCCCTGTTCAACGGCCCGGCGGCGTTGATTGTTATCGGCGGAACACTCGCAGCGACCATCCTCCAGACCTCCTGGCCGCTGCTGAAGCGGGCCTGTTCCCAGGCGCGGTGGGTGTTCTTTCCGCCCTATGTCAGCCTGGAAGATGGCATTGGCAAGGTCATTGACTGGAGCGTGAAAGCCCGCAAACAAGGGCTTTTGGGGCTGGAAGGACTGGCGGAGAAAGAATCCGAGCGTTTTGCCCGCAAGGGGCTGCAACTGCTGGTGGATGGTGCCGAGACCGAAACCATCCGCAGCATCATGGAAGTGGATCTGGAATCCCGGGAACAACGGGACCTGGAGTCTGCGCGGGTATTTGAGGCCATGGGGGGCTATTCCCCGACCATCGGCATCATTGGCGCGGTGATGGGGCTGATCCAGGTGATGACCAACCTGGAGGACCCCCAGTCACTCGGTAGCGGTATTGCGACGGCTTTCGTCGCCACCATCTACGGTGTGGCACTGGCTAACCTGTTTTTCTTCCCGGTTGCCAATAAACTGCGGGGCATCCTGCGGGAACGCACCCGTTATGAAGACATGATGATCGACGGCATCATAGCCATTGCCGAAGGTGAGAACCCCAAGTCTATCGAACTGCGGCTACGGGGCTTCCTGTGAGACGTCGCAGGCGACAGGACGATGACCTTCACAATAAGGAACGTTGGCTGATTTCCTACGCCGACTTCATTACCCTGCTGTTCGCATTCTTCGTGGTGATGTATTCCGTGTCCTCGGTGAACGAGGGCAAGTACAAGGTATTGTCGGAAACCCTGACCGGTGTCTTCAACGCGCCCCAGCGTTCCTTTCAGCCCATTGAAGTGGGTGACCAGCCACGCCGTTCAACACCTCAGGCGGCCGAAGATGTGATTGATCCCCCGGTCACTGAAGCCCCGCAGAATCCCTCGATGAGCGAGCAGGGGCGTACCGAAGCACTTCGTGCCATGGCCGACCAGCTTGCCCTGGAATTTGATGAGCTGATAAACCAGGGCGTGGTGACGCTCGAAACCAGTGATGATTGGCTGGAACTGAGCTTACGTAACAGCCTGCTGTTTGGCAGCGGTGATGCAGAACCCCATTACGACGCTTTTGAGGTGGTGGAAAAAATCGCCGGCGTGCTGCGAAACCGCGACAACGCCATCCGGGTGGAAGGCTTTACCGACAATCTCCCGATACGAACCAATGCCTTCCCTTCAAACTGGGAGCTTTCGGCTGCCAGGGCAGCTGCCATCGTGCGCATGCTGTCGATGGAGGGGGTGGAATCCGAACGGCTGGCGGCCGTGGGCTACGGTGAATATCAGCCCGTGGCCCGCAACGACACCGAAGAGGGAAGGCGGCGCAATCGCCGCGTGGTATTGCTGGTTTCCCGGGACGCCAGTATCCGCGGTGCCATGCGATAAGCACTTTGCACCCAGCCACTTGCCGGTTGTTGACGGAAGGTCCCTATAGGCAAGTTGGCATAATATCTGTATTAACTCCGCTACACCTTTAATGCCGGCAAACCCTTGCCGAATTGTTTTCAAGTTGAGCGGATGACGGCCGATAACTCCTTACGGTTTCCGGCGTTTCCGGGCCTGATATTTCTGGAGAGTGCAGCGTGCGAATCTGGGCAGTAGCCAATCAAAAGGGCGGTGTGGGTAAAACCACATCTGTTGTGGCGCTGGGTGGTCTGCTGGCGGAAAGCGGTAAACGCGTGCTGGTCGTGGACCTGGATCCCCACGGGTCGCTGACCAGTTGGTTCGGGTATGATCCGGACACCATGGCTCACAGCGTTTTCGACCTGTTCCAGCACCAGGGCAAGGTGCCTGATGGCTTGCCGGCCCAGTTGATTACAGACACCAGTTGTCCGGGGCTCTCCCTGCTGCCGGCCAGTACAGCACTTGCAACCCTTGAACGGCGGATGGTCGGTGTTGAGGGAATGGGATTGATCATATCCCGGGCCCTGGCCCAGCTGTGGGACGATTTTGATTATGTCCTGCTGGATAACACACCCTCGCTGGGCGTACTGATGGTCAATGCCCTTGCCTCTGCGCAGCACCTGATCATCCCGGTACAGACCGAGTTTCTCGCCATCAAGGGCCTGGAGCGCATGCTGCACACACTCACCATGATCATGCGCTCCCAGAAGAACCAGCTTTCCTACACCATTGTGCCAACCCTGTTTGACCGGCGTACCCAGGCGTCGGTAAAAAGCCTTAACCAGCTGCGGAAAACCTATGCCGATTCGCTCTGGCGGTTTGCCATTCCTGTGGATACCAAATTCCGGGATGCCAGCCAGGCGGGCATGACGCCATCATCACTGGACAAGGAGACCCACGGTGTCAGGGCCTATGTTCGGCTGTTAAACGATCTGCAGGAAATGACCGGTTCAGTGGCGGAGCGCCGGCATGCCTGACAAGAAATTGACGCAGGTGGCGGACCCGACGTCGGCCATTGCCAGCTACCTGGATGAATTGCTGCATACGGCAACGGATACCGCCTGGCAGGATGAACCGAGACCGGAGCCGCCGAAACCGGTTGTTCGTGAGCGTGCTCGTGTGGCGCCGCGGCCAGCACCCGTTGTGGCCAGGACGGCCCCGGAAGTGGAGATTGAAAAACCGGAGCCTGTGGCACCGGCGGTGGATAAGACTCCTGAGGTTGAAAGCCCTGAGCTGAAAACTGAAAAGGCCGCCGACATTCCGTCACCACCGGCAGCGGCCCCACCTGGCCGGCCAGAGTGGTCCGACAAGCCTTTCGAGTGCCTTATTTTTTCGGTCGCAGGCCTGCAGCTGGCGGTGCCCCTGATCCTGCTGGGGGCCATTCACCGCATCGAGGAGCCGGTGAAGCCGATTCCCGGAAGCCCGCGCTGGTATATGGGCATGCGACCGGACCGGGACCACAACCTCCGGGTGGTGGATACGGCAGAGTGGATTATGGCAGGCCGGGCGCCGGCCAATGCCAGGGACAACTACCGGTTTGTGATCCGGCTGGATAGCAGCGAGTGGGGGCTGGCCTGCGATGACGTGGCCCAGTCCTTTACCCTGAAACCGGACGAAGTGCGCTGGCGAACGGCCCGCAGCAAGCGGCCCTGGCTGGCCGGAACGGTCATTGACCACATGTGCGCATTGATTGATGTGAAAACCATGGCGGACTTGCTGGTCCGGGCCGAGCGTGAACAACACCTCGATCTGAGCTAAACAGTTTTAATGAACGTTGGTTACTGAATGAAACCGTGCGGTGCTGGCACGGTTTGTGCCCTTAATTATAGTATTGGGCACTGATGATGAATTTTTGACGATCAGGTTGCCCACAGGGGCGGCCCACAGGAGACACAAGGCTATGGCATCCCCGAGCGGACAGAAAAATCAGGCCCAGGACGATCAGGTACTGCAGTACGTTACCTTCAGGCTGGATGACGAAACCTATGGCATTGATGTCATGCAGATCCAGGAGGTGCTGCGGTACACCGAAATTGCGCCGGTTCCCGGTGCTCCGGATTATGTTCTGGGCATCATCAACCTGAGGGGCAACGTGGTCACCGTTATCGATACCCGCCGTCGCTTTGGTCTGGCGGATGCGGAAGTAACAGATGCAACACGCATTGTGGTAATGGAGTCGTCCAACCAGGTGATGGGCATCCTGGTGGATTCCGTGGCCGAGGTGGTGTACCTGAAAGCCAGTGAAATCGAAACGGCACCCAATGTGGGGAACGAGGAAAGCGCCAAGTTCATCCAGGGTGTGTGTAACAAGAACGGCGAGCTGATCATACTGGTCGAGTTCGACAAGATGTTATCAGAGAACGAATGGGCTGAAGTCTCGGCTCTGTAACGCCGGCGGTCGCAGGCGCGCAGGCACGATGGAAGCCCCTGGAACAATCAACCGAGGACGTCCATCATGTTTGCAGAATTTTCTTCCCTGGCTCCGTGGCTTTTGACCGCCGTCGCAATCGGCCTGTTGTTTGTTCAGGGCCTGTTGTCCCGCCGCGAAAACCACAAACTCCGGGAACAACTCAAAGAACGCTGCGAAACCCTGGGCCGGGAGCTTCACGCAACCGCCAGTGGCAGTATGGGCGTGGGGCAGCGGGTAGTCACCTGTGAGCGCCAGATTCATGAGCTGCGGGGCATGCTCGACGAAATGCGCCAGAATGACCCCCTCAGAATATCCTACGATGAAGCCTCAAGGCTGGTTGATCTCGGGGCCGATATCGACGATCTTATGAACACGTGCGGAATTTCCCGTCCCGAGGCCGAACTGGTGTCAGCACTCAGAAAACGTCAGGCGGCCTGATACCAGGCTGTTGCGGTCACTGATCCGCTGAGGCATCCGGTGCTCCCGGTTTCCGGTCATCGGGGGTCAGTCCCCGGATATGGAAGGCAAACGCCAGAATTTCAGCAATCACCCGGTACAGTGAGTCCGGGATCTCTTCATTCAGCGAAAGCCGCGCCAGGATACTTGCCAGCTCTGCGTTTTCGTACAGTGGAACGTTATGCTCCCGGGCAATGCGGATGATTTCCTCTGCCAGTTCGTGGGTGCCGGTTGCCGTGATTGTCGGGGCTTTGTCGCCATCGTAATTGAGTGCGACGGCGGCTCTGCTGTGGTGATCGGTCTCTGATGTCATGCCCGGGTATCCACCAGTCTGTGTTCGAGTCGGGTGACGCTGCTCTGGGGTGTGCCGCGGCGGCATTCCAGGTCTGTCACCTCCAGGCCCAGGTCGGCCAGGCTTTGCCGCAGTGCGGGCAGTTCCTGATTCACCCGGCGCAGGGTCGTCTGTTTCTCCGCCCAGACCCGGGCACTGACCGCCTGCTGCCGCAGGGTAACATCGAAGTGCAGCGGGCCGGCCTCATCCAGATCCATCGCCAACGATAACCGCCACTCGGCCGTTGCCCTCGTCGGGGATTTTCGTTCCGACTCCGTGTCCTCCAGATACTGTTCAATCCGCATTTGGGCCAGTCTGGGTTCGTTCTGGGGTGTCAGCCATGGCAGGTCCAGCAGCAGGGTAGCGGCTGGCGCTGCCGTGTCGCCACCGCCTCTGGCGGTTAATACCTGGCTGTGTAACTGGTTGACCGTTATACGGTTAAGCATTCCCGCCAGCAGGCGGAGCATTTGCCCGACACTCGGCGGCTCGCCGTCACTGCGGGCCTGAGGCGCTGCCAGAGGTTGCGGGAATTGCAGTGGTGCCTGCATAAGCTCAGGGGTTGCTATGGGGGTCAGCCGGTTGAACTGTTCCGGCGTGCTGCCCTGTTGTGCCAGCAAGGCCGTAATGACCCTGCCAAGGGCCAGCTTGAGATCGGGGAGCTGGCTGGCAGGAGCCTGGGCCAGGCGTGATTCGGCGAACAGGCCGCTTTCAGCAATCCACTGGCGGACCTGTTGCGTTGCCGTGGGCTGGCTGCCAGAGCCGGGTGCGAGGTTGTTGCCGGAGGGAAGCCTCGCTATCACTTGCTCAATCGCCTGCCGGGCCGCTTCCGGAAGCGGTTGTGCCGGCCTTGACGAGGGCAGCTGGCCAGGAAGCGGGTCCTGCCTGAGGCCCTGTGTCAGCGTGTTCACCAGTCTGGTCAGGCCAGCGTCAATAGACTGTTGCCAGGGCAGGCGCTGGGCCAGGGCACGGGCAATGCCCGCTTCCGGTGCCTGCGCCAGCTTGCCCATCAGCTGCAATTCATTACCTGCCCGCATGACCTTGACCCAATCACCGGTTTCCAGGGAGGTATCACCAATGGCGGCCTGAACGGTCAGTGACTGACCGCGGATATCCAGCAACAACTGCGTGCCGGCGGACGACTGGCGGTTGATCACTTCCGCCACCCGTGCCAGTGTGGCTTCGCGGTTGGTAAGCTTGAGCTGGTCCAGAAGGACCCGCGCGGAGGCCGCATCCGGTGTGGCCACCGGTTGCTCTCCCGCCGGCCGGCTGGGGGCCGGCACGGGTGCTTCTGTTTTTGGCGGTGGTATAGGGTTACCGTTTGGTAATTTCATTGCCACTGATTTGATGTCGGACAAGAGTAATCCTGGGACGCTTTCGTTATAATACGCCCCGCCGGCAAGGTTTGCCTTCCCGAACGTCTGAACCCGCCGGGTCAGCAATGTCTATAAGCCCTGGGGCCCCGATGTCTGAGCCGTTACTACAGGCTGTCAATCTTGAGTGTGAGCGTGATGACCGGGTACTGTTCCGGGACCTCTCGTTTTCCATACTGCCCGGTAGTCTGATCCGTGTCGAGGGCCCGAACGGTTCTGGCAAGACCACCCTGTTGCGAATACTGGCCGGACTGAACGACAGTTACAGTGGCGACCTGCTCTGGCGTGGTAAACGCCGCCATGGATACCGGGAAGAATTTCTCCGCAATATGCTCTATCTCGGCCACCGCCCCGGAATCAAGCCCTTGCTCACCCCCATGGAAAACCTGCGAGCCCTTATGGATGGCCGCCGGTCAGTGCCGGACAAGATTCTGTGGCAGGCGCTGGAGGGCACCGGGCTTGGTGGTTTCCAGGCGGTGCCCTGCCGTAATCTCTCCGCCGGCCAGCAGCGACGGGTAGCCCTCGCCAGGTTGCTGATAGCGGATGAGCCGCTGTGGATACTGGACGAAGTATTCACCGCGATTGATGTTCAGGGCGTGGCCGCCCTCGAGAAGTTGCTGGTTGAACGGGTGGAGAATGGTGGTGCCATCGTAGTCACGACGCACCATGATTTGCGGCTGCCCTCAATGCAAAGGGTTACCCTCGGCGGAGGCGACGGTTATGGCCACTGAGTTCACCGTCAGCCTGCGCTCCCCCGAAGTATCGGTGGGCACAGCCACCGCCATGAAAGCAGTCTTTGTCCGGGACCTGAAAACAGCGTTCCGTCAGCCCCAGGATCTGCTCAATCCATTACTGTTCTTCGTGATGGTAGTAAGCCTCTTCCCCCTTGGGGTTAGCCCGGAAGTGTCATTCCTCCAGCAGGCCGGCAGCGGTATCCTGTGGGTGGCGGCATTGCTGTCAGTGCTGCTGTCACTGGACCACCTGTACCGGCATGATTTCGACGATGGCACGCTGGAGCAATTGGTGCTTCAGCCGCAGCCACTGTTTCTGCTGGTGCTGGCCAAATCCCTGGCGCACTGGGTACTGACGGGGTTGCCACTGGTACTGCTGACGCCGGTTCTTGGGGTAATGGTGCACCTGGAAGGGAACTCTGTTGCGGTATTGTGTCTAACGCTGCTGATCGGAACGCCCGTGCTCAGCCTGATAGGCTCCATCGGGGCGGCGTTAACGCTTGGTTTGCGATCGGCAGGGGTGCTCTTGTCACTGCTGATCATTCCGCTGTACATTCCGGTGCTGATTTTCGGTACCGGAACAGTGATGGCCGCCTCCGAGGGCGCGCTGGTGGCGGGACAGCTGGCACTGATGGGGGCGTTTCTGGTGTTGGCCCTGACATTGGCGCCTTTCGCATCGGCAGCCGCTTTACGGATCAGTCTGTCCAACAGTTAAAAAGTAGAAGGGTAGCAACCTGATGTGGCAAATTTTTCACAAGCTGGGCTCGCCGAAGTGGTTTTTCGGTATAGCGTCAACATTGATGCCCTGGCTGCTTTGGGTTGGCGTCGCCCTGTTGGCAGCAGGTATCGGCTGGGGGCTTGCCTTTGCGCCCCAGGATTACCTGCAGGGCAATAGTTACCGCATTATTTTTATTCATGTGCCCTCGGCCTTTCTGGCCCAGTCTGTCTACATCATGATGGCGGTAGCAGGCCTGGTGACCCTGGTCTGGCGTATGAAACTGGCCGATGTTTTTGTCAAAGCCGTCGCACCGGTGGGAGCCGTTCTGACCTTTCTGGCCCTGTTTACCGGGGCGGTCTGGGGTAAACCGACCTGGGGAACCTGGTGGATATGGGATGCCCGGCTCACCTCCATGCTGATCCTGTTGTTTCTGTATTTCGGTGTGATAGCTTTAGGTACGGCCATATCGGACGAAAAGTCGTCGGCGCGGGCGGTTGCTGTTCTGGTGCTGGTGGGTGTCGTGAATATACCTATCATCAAATACTCCGTAGAGTGGTGGAATACCCTTCATCAGCCCGCCACCTTCAAGTTGACGGAAAAGCCCAGCATGCCTGCGGAAATGTGGGTGCCACTGTTACTCTCCGTAGTGGGGCTGTATATGATTTTCGGCTGGCTGGCCTGTTTGCGGATGCAGACCGAGATACTGATGCGGGAAAGTCGCACCCGCTGGGTGAAAGAACTGGTTCAGGCAGGGGGGAACTGATCCAATGGCATTTGACTCGTTCGGCGCCTTCATCACTATGGAAGGGCACGGTCCCTATGTATGGACCTGTTACTTCGTGTTCTTCCTGTTAATGGGTGCCGTTGCACTGTGGTCACTGCGCCAGCGTCGTTCCGTTATTGCCCAACAGCGTCGCCGGATGGATATTACGCCAGCACGGGACATGAGCCCGGCCGGCGCGAGCTTTACCCGAATTGAACCTTCACAAGACTGACTGGTAGACGAACCATGCATCCGATCCGTAAAAAACGGCTCACCATTGTCCTTTTCCTGCTTGTGGGCGTGTCGGTGGCCGTAGGCCTGACCACCTATGCGCTGCGACAGAACATCAACCTGTTCTATGACCCCAGCCAGATCGCTGGAGGCGAGGCGCCGGTGGATGTGCGTATAAGAGCCGGTGGCATGGTAGAAGAGGGTTCGGTCATAAGGGATCCGGAAAGCCTGAAGGTGGAGTTCAAGGTAACGGATTTCACTTCATCGGTATTGATGGAGTACACCGGTATCCTGCCGGATCTGTTTGCCGAGGGCCAGGGGGTTGTTGCCATGGGACGTCTGGATGGCAATGGCCGCTTTGTGGCAGATCAGGTTCTGGCCAAACATGATGAAAATTATATGTCGCCCGAGGTCAATGAAGCATTGGAAAAAGCCGCTGGTAAACGCGCCGCGATCTCTGATGCACAAGGCGAAGCGGCCGCCAGCTACTGAGCCCGCCGGCCACCCTGTTGAATTAGTTGGAGAAGCCTGATGTATCCGGAACTCGGACAGATTGCACTGATACTCGCGCTGTTGCTGGCAGTGTTGCTTTCCGTGGTCCCTCTTGCGGGCTCGGTGACTGGGCGTGACCAGTTGCAGGCCTTTGCCAGGCCACTGTCCGCAGGGATGTTTGTGTTTGTGGCCCTGGCCTTCGGAATACTGATCCATGCTTTTGTAACGGACGATTTTTCCGTGGCTTACGTGGCCAATAACAGCAACAGCATGCTGCCCTGGTACTACAAGTTCAGTGCCGTATGGGGTGGCCATGAAGGCTCGCTGCTGCTCTGGATACTGATGCTTGTAGGCTGGACCCTGGCGGTTGCCGTGTTCAGCCGCCGCCTGCCGGCGGTGATGGTATCCCAGGTATTGGCGGTGCTCGGTATGGTTGCGGTGGGTTTCCTGCTGTTCACCATCATCACCTCCAATCCCTTCGATCGCACACTGCCCAACGTACCGGCTGACGGCGCCGATCTGAATCCTCTGCTGCAGGATTTCGGTCTGATTGTGCACCCGCCCATGCTCTACATGGGTTATGTAGGCTTCTCCGTGGCTTTTGCCTTTGCCATAGCCGCTTTGATTAATGGCAAGCTGGATGCGGCCTGGGCGCGCTGGTCACGCCCCTGGACAACCGTGGCCTGGTCGTTCCTGTCCCTGGGCATTGCCCTGGGTAGCTGGTGGGCCTATTACGAGCTTGGCTGGGGTGGCTGGTGGTTCTGGGACCCGGTGGAAAACGCCTCCCTGTTGCCCTGGCTTTCCGGAACGGCGTTGATGCACAGCCTCGCTGTCACCGAGAAACGAGGGGTGTTCAAGAGCTGGACAGTGCTGCTGGCCATTGTCACCTTCTCCCTGAGCCTGCTGGGAACCTTCCTGGTGCGCTCGGGTGTGTTGACGTCCGTGCACGCATTCGCATCCGACCCGGATCGCGGCACCTTTCTTCTGGTGCTGCTGGCAATCACCATCGTATCCAGCCTGACCCTGTATGCGTTCCGGGCGCCGGTGGTGCATGTACGTTCCCGTTACGGAACCCTGTCGCGTGAGATTTTCCTGCTGCTCAACAACGTTCTGCTGGTGGCCGCAACCCTGCTGGTACTCGTGGGAACCCTGTACCCGCTGGTACTGGATTATCTTGATATGGGCCGGCTCTCCATTGGTGAGCCGTTCTTCAGCCTGACCTTCAGCCCACTGGCCATAGCCGCCGGCCTGTTGCTGGGTGCTGGCATATTCTCGCGCTGGAAGAAAACCGACGGCGGCTGGCTGGGGCGTAAGCTGCTATGGCCTCTGGCCGTCAGTATTGTGGTTACGGCTGCGGTTCTGGTGGGTTACGGAGGGTTCAAACCCTGGGCCTTCGGTGGCGTCTTCGCGGCCGTGTGGGTGAGCGTTGCAACCTTCTGGGATCTCTGGGACAAGTCCGGCTCGAAAAAAGGCCGGCTCCATGGGCTGAGGCGCCAGTCGCGAAGCTATTATGGCATGGTACTCGGGCACCTGGGGCTGGCCATTACCATGGCCGGTGCTACCGTGGTATCCAATTACGGAATAGAGCGGGACGTAAGGATGTCGCCGGGCGATACCGCCTCAGCGGGGGGCTACCAGGTGGCATTTACCGAGATCGGCAACCGCCGGGGCAAGAACTTTACCGCGGAATACGGACGATTCGAGGTTTCCGATGGCAACGGTCGGGTGGTTTCGACACTTTACCCGGAAAAACGCCAGTATATGGTGCAGCGCAACACCATGACTGAGGCCGGCATTGATGGTGGTCTGTTCCGGGATGTGTTTGTGGCGATCGGCGAGCGGGTTTCCGACGACGCCTGGGCGATCCGTCTGCAATACAAACCGTTGGTGCGCTGGTTGTGGCTGGGTTCTCTGTTCATGGCGGCAGGCGGCTTCCTGGCCATTTCTGACCGCCGTTATCGCATTCGCGACAAGGTATCGGAAAGCCAGCCGTCAACGGCACCCCAGCCGCAGGTCGGTGACAACAGTCGCCCGGATCCGGCAGGAGCTGTGTCATGAAGCGGGTGTTCCTGTTTATACCGGTCATTTTCGCTGTAGTACTTGGTGTGTTTCTGTTCGCCGGCATCGGCAAAGACCCCAACAAGCTGGAATCGGCACTGATTGGCAAGCCGGTGCCGGAATTCCGGTTGAAGGACCTTCACGACGAAGAGCGTGAACTGACCCGTGAGGTGTTCAAGGGTCAGGTATCGCTGCTGAATGTCTGGGGGACCTGGTGTCCGGCCTGCCGTGATGAGCATGACGATCTGGTGTGGCTTGCCGAAGAGAAGGGGATCCGGATCGTCGGCCTCAACTACAAGGACAACCGTGACGATGCCCTGGTCTGGCTGGACCGGCTGGGCGATCCCTATCAGGTGTCCATCTACGATCCCCGTGGCCGGCTTGGCTTTGATCTGGGTGTCTACGGCGCACCGGAAACCTACGTGATCGATGCCGAAGGCATCGTGCGCCACCGGCATGTTGGCGTGGTCAATGAAAAGGTCTGGGAACAGGATATCGAGCCCCTGGTCAATCGTTACAGGGAGAAGATCTGATGATACGTGCTGTGCTGGCCGCGTTGCTGCTGATGGCATTCGGACCTTCGTCAATGGCCCAGTCCGACGATGTGTACAGCTTCGATTCCCGCACAGAAGAGCAACGGTTCCAGACGCTGATCTCGGAGCTTCGTTGCCCCAAGTGCCAGAACCAGAACATTGCCGATTCCAATGCCCCGATATCCAAAGATATGAGGGACGAGGTCTACCAGATGATGTCGGAAGGCGCCCGCAACGAAGAAATCGTCGATGCCCTGGTCAGCCGATTCGGCGAGTTTGTGCGTTACAAACCCGAGGTGGACAGCCGGACTATCCTGTTGTGGGCTACCCCGGTGATCGCCGTGGTGGTTGGCTTCCTGGTGGTTGCCATTATCGTAATACGCGCCCGTCGCAATGGCGAAAGCGAGCCTGCACTCACTGACGAGGAACGTGCCCGGGCATCAAGAATTCTCGCCGGGGATGATTCCGATCGCACATCCTGATTATTCCATTTAACCGGACCATGACTGCTCCATGACACAGACTTTCTGGCTCACTGCAGCCGTAATGATCGTACTTGCGCTGGCTTTTATTATTGCACCGCTGTTCTTCCACCGCTCGGGCCGTCGCGCTGAACTGGACTTGCGTAACCAGAATCTGATGGCCTATCGAAGCCGGATGTCGGAGCTGGATCGCGAGTATGAGGCGGGGGCTATGGACGAAGACAGCTATCGTCAGCTTAAGGAAGAGCTCGCGGGCAGCATGCTGGATGATGTGCCGGATGCTGACAGGGGTATGCTGGATTCTCCGGCGCAGGTGAACAAAGGTGGCAAAAGCTCCGTTGCCGTGGTGCTTGCCAGTCTGGTGATAATCCCCGCTGCCGCGGTGTTTCTGTACCAGCAATGGGGGGCGCTGGATGATGTCGAGCAGTTCCGTTCCATGCAGGAAATGATGGCAGCGGATGGCGACCGTCTCGGGCAGATGCAGGAGCTCACGGCACAGTTGCGGGAACGGCTGGAAGAGAATCCGGACAATACGGAAGGCTGGGCGATGCTGGGCCGGACTTACATGCGCCTGGAACAATACAGCGATGCCGCCTGGGCCTTTGAGCGGCTCGCCGGCAGCATTGATGATGACGACAATGGTAAGGCAGTGGCATGGGGGCTGTCAGCGCAGGCGCAGTTTTTCCTGAGCCAGGGGGGCATGACGCCCCAGGTGACAGAGACCATCGAAAAAGCCAGGGCTCTTAATCCAGATGAGGTGAATTCCCTGGGATTGCTGGGTATCTATGCGTTCAGTCAGGAAGACTACGAAGGGGCGATTCGTTATTGGGAGCGGATTGTGGACGTGGCGCCTGACCATCCTCAGATCGGCTCTATACGCCAGGGTATCGAGCAGGCCTATCAGCGCCTCGGTCGCGAGGCGCCTGCCGACGACACAGCGGTTGCATCCGGGCCGGGTGTGACCGTCCGGGTGGAGATTGCCGAGTCGTTCCGGGACGAGGTTCCGGACGACACCACACTGTTTGTTTTTGCCCGCAGAGCCGAAGGGCAGGGTGGACCGCCACTGGCAGTTGCCCGCCTGACCGCCGGTCAGTTGCCGACGGATGTACGCCTGGATGACCGCTTCAATATGTCACCGGATTCAAAACTGTCCGATGCCGGTGAGGTACGTGTGCAGGCGCGACTTTCACGGTCAGGCACTGCGCGGCCCCAGGCCGGTGACTGGGAGGGGCAACTTGACCAGCCGGTTGCGGTAACCGGCAACGAAGCCGACCCGGTCACTCTGGTGATAGACACCCGGCTGGTGCAGTAGCCACGTCAGTTTCCGCTGGTTCTCAACCCGTCAGGGTAGAGTGGCGGTAACGGCTCTTCTGTGCTGTGCGAGCCAGAGGCACCGCGAATCCGGATCAGTGTTGCCACCAGGCGGTCCCCATCCCAGGGGGCCGACGCTTGCTGTTCCGCCGTTCCGAACAGTCGGTGTTGCAACTGTTCAATCTCGGCCGCCAGGTCTTTGTCCTGCAGAAACCGGTTAACATCCACCACGCTGCGGAAGGTGGTTTCCGGATGCTGCACCGCAATCCAGCGTACCAGCAACTCGGTGGTTGTCGGTGATCCCGCTCGGGCTGCTTCACAGAGTTCCCGGAACAGGGCCTTCTCACGAATCTCCCGGGGGTTTTCGGCCGCTGTTTCGGGCCGCGACTTGCGTCGGGACAGCCACCAGGCTGCAAGGGTAACCACCCAGATACCCAGAAGTGTCAGCGTCGCCAGAGGCCAGAAACCAGGGCCAGCGGTCCCTGTAGCTGTATTTTTCGTTTCACCCCCTTCCTCTTCAACAGCACGGGTGGCCTGGTTGGGTGAGTCAGCGGGTAAGGTCTCAATCTGACCGGGAATGGCATCAATGGTCAGCGTTCTGGCAGGGACCACTGCAACCCGCTCGGTGTCACTCTTGGTATCCCACCAGGGGATCCGGATTTCAGGCAGCACCAGTTGTCCAGGCTGGACTGGCACCAACGCTGTGGTCTGGGTGAGTCGGGATGCCAACCCTTCGCTGCCCGGGGTTGTGGATCGCTCTGCCTTCTCGGGATAGGCACGAATACCGTCGGGCATTTCTTCGGGGAAGGGCGGCAGGGTTTCCGAAGGTAAGCCATCTGCCTGCAGAGTCAGGGTTCGGGTGAGGTTCTGTCCCGCCGTCAGGGTCCGGCTTTGTGGCAACCCGGACTCATTCAGCTCCAGGTTGCGTGCTGGCAACCAGGTATCACCGCTGAAATCTGCAGGAATTCCGTTGACGGGTACGTCGAACAGCGTGGCATTGTCACGGAGGAATTTCAGTTGGCCGTCGCTGTTGCGGGCCTGACCCTCAAATCGGATGGGCTGCAGGCTGAGTTGTCCTTCTTTCTGGGGATAAATGGCGTATCGGCGTTCCACCACTCTGTAGCGCACGCCGTCCCTGTAGCGGGTGTATTCGCTCTGCTTGCCCAGGGACTCAATGATGGCGTGGGGATGCTCCGGCTCTGACAGCTCACCGCGGATGAGGTTGCCGGTGAAGAACAGCTTGATGGTAAGCACCAGTTGTTCCTGCACGTAGACTTCGTCCTTGTCGGCTGCCAGTTCGATAAAACTGTTACGCGACGCATCGGCTTCCACCTCCGGTGGTGTGCCGTCGATGACATTGACCGTGACCGGGTCGGATTCCGAATCCCGGAATTTGAGCGCCGGAATCGTCAGCTTGCCGGTCGTTTTGGGGGCCAGCTGGTAGGTCCAGGTGATTTCGCCAATCATTTCGTTGTTGATTGTGCGGATGGAATACTGCTGATTGCGGGCCAGGATTTCGAAATCGTCCTCTACTTTCTCGATATCCGGCTTGGGCAGGCTGGACATGTCGAAATCAAACAGATTGCCGAGGTTGATATCAATCTTCGTGCTGCCTTTCACCGTCAACGTCAGTACTTCGCCTTCGTACAGGCGAGTCCGGTCAGGCTCCACAGTCAGATCCTTCGCAGCCATGGCCTGCCCAGCCATGGTCAGAAGAAGCGATATCAGAATAAACGGATAGGTCAGCCGGCTTACCATGGTGTATCGCCCTCGTCAGATGGTGTTTCCCGTTCCTGGTACTGTTGCAGGAATTTTCTTCGCAGCAGGCCGCCGGGGTTGTCCGGAACCCGCCTGAGCCATTGCTCCTGACCCTGGCTCAGTGGCGAGGTCTCCAGCTCGGCTGGCGATCGGGTGGCCTCGCTATCAGTGCCTTCAGTGTTGCTCTGGTCCTGCTGCCCCGGGGATTGTTCCTGTTCCCGGTTGTCACCGTCGCCATCCGGCTTATTGTCGGGATTATTCTGCTGGTTGTCCTGCTGCTGGTCACCCGGCTGACCGGACGAGTTGCCCTGCTGATTCTGGCTGTCCGAGTCGCCCTGGGAATTCTGCTGATCGTCCTGTTGTTGCTGGCCCCCGTCCTGGTCTGAGGATTCATCACCTTCACCATCGGACTGGTCCTGTTGTTGCTCCATAAGCTGCTTTACCAGGTCACGGTTGAATCGGGCATCCTCGTTCTGGGGCTGTTTCTCCAGCGCTCTGTCGTAAGCCTTCAGTGCTTCTTCCAGCTTGCCGGCCCGCGCAAGGGCATTGCCACGATTGTATTCTGCCGAAGGAGTCTCGGCCCGGGCAAAGGCCTCTGCAGCGCTCTCGAAGTTTCCTTCGCGGTAGAGCGCGCTGCCGCGCCAGGCGGGATCCTCCAGGACCTGTGCTGCCCGGCCGGGGTCTTTTTCAATCAGTTCCGGCGCCCGCTGGTCCTGCCGCGACCAGAGGCTGTCCCAGTCCAGTGCCATGGCTGGGCGGGGCGTGAGTGGCAAGAGCGCGAACAGCATGATGACCACGGCACCGCGACGCCAGCCAATAAGCGCCAGAGGCGCCGCCAGCCAGAGTAGCCAGTAGCCATCGTCCTGCCAGCGATTGACGGTCAGGCCCCGATCGCTGTCTTCCCAGTCAGCGGCGTCGATGGGGCGGAGCTCCAGAGCAAGGATGTCGTCATCGGTAATGGTCAGTGTGTGGCTGTCGCCGTCGTTACTGCGCGCCAGGTCCGCCATGCTGTCCGGGTCGGCACGGGCGATGACGATATCGCCGTTGTCCCTGATAAATCCCTGTCGTGCCAACGGAATCGGCCCACCCTCTGCGGTGCCGACGGTAAGTGTGCTCAGGGCAAAGCGGCTGTTGGCCAGGTGATCGGTAATGCGCTGGCGATAGCGTTCTGCAACGTCGTCTGCGATCAACAACAGGCGTCCGTTGCCGGGAGCTCCCTGTTCCAGCAAATCAAGACCACGCTTGATACCGAGGTCGGTGCGGTTTCCGGCCGCGGGCATGATGACGGGCTCAAGTACGTCCAGCATGCCTTCGATGGTGTTGCGGTCATCCGTCAGGGGCGTGACCACATGGGCATCTGCCGCATAAACCACCAGTGCGGTGAGGGCACCTTCGCGGGCCTTGAGGATATCGCGGATCTTGCGTTTGGCGACCGTCAGCCGGTCTGGCTCCACATCGGTAGCCAGCATGGACAGGGACAGGTCCAGCACGATCACCAGGCTGTCGTTCTGCTGTTGTAACGGCGTGGGGGCCTGTCGCCAGGATGGCCCGGCCAGCGCAATCGACAGCACGACTACGGCTGCAACCGCCGGTAACACGGGTGACTTGCGGGGAGAGCCGGCGGCACCCGAGTGGCTGATCATCGGGCGCAGTAGTTTTGCGGGAATGATCCTGCTCCAGCCGCTGTCGCTCTGGTGAAAACGCCGTAAAACCAGTGGCAACAGGAAGGCTGCCAGTAATAACAGTAGCCACAGTGGGCGGAGGAAATGAAAGTCAGCCATTGCATGCCTCCTGTGCGGTTTTGACCGAATGGCGTCTGACGCCTGCCAGCCTGACACCTTGCATCAATAACCATATCAGGGCGGCAAGGCCCGCAGGCCAGGCATAAAGTTCGGTCACGGGACGGTAGTGTTTGCCTTCCAGTTCAATGGGTTCCAGCTGGTTGATGCTTTCGTAGATCAGCTCGAGCTCGGGCAGGCTGCGGGCACGGAAATACTCTCCGCCAGTCTGCTGGGCTACCCGCTTCAGCAGGTCCTCGTCCAGATCCCGGGACGGATTGACCCGGCGTGAGCCAAGCAGCCCTCGCTGCACCATGGATTCAGCGCCAATGCCGATGGTGTAGATGCGCACACCGGCAGCCCTGGCGATCTCGGCGGCCTTGTCCGGGGCAATTTCTCCCGCGGTATTGGCGCCGTCAGTCAGCAGTATCACGACCCGCTGTTCCTGAGGCCGGTCCCGCAGGCGCTTGACGGCCAGACCCAGGGCATCGCCTATGGCGGTCGCTCTTCCGGCCATGCCAATGCCAGCCTCGTTGAGTAAGGTTTGCACCGTTGCCCGATCAAAGGTCAAAGGGGCCTGGATGTAGGGTTCGGTGCCAAACAGCAGGAGCCCGAGCCGGTCTCCTTCCCGGCGCTGGATGAAGTCATCCAGTACCCGCTTGACCGCCTGCAGTCTGTTAATGCTGCGGCCCTGAACCACCATGTCCTGTTCGTCCATGGAGGGGGAAATGTCCACGGCCAGCAGCAGGTCGCGGCCGCTGACGGGCAGTTGTACCTGCTCCCCGACATGTTGCGGCCGGGCCAGCGCTACCACCAGCAGAAGCCACATCAGCAACAGTACCAGCTGCTGCCAGAGGGGGGTTCTGCTGCCGCTGCGGCTGACGCCGGGCAAGTCGGACAGCCAGTGGCCGACGGGAAAAACTGGCGCTTCTACGGCCGGGGCACTACGGCGACGCAAGCGTATAAGCAAGGGCAACAGGGCCAGTAACAGTACCCAGGGAAAGGCAAGGCTCAGCATCTCTGTCCTCCCAGCCATACCCTGGCGAAGGCGACGGCTTCCTCTGGCCGGCACCCCGGTACCGGTTGCCAGGCACTGTTGACCATGGCCTCGACCACCGGTCGCGATGCCACCCGGTCTTTTGGGCTGGTTTCAAGCAGGAAGCGGATCCAGGGCTCGCCCGACAGCGATTCCGGTGCCCGTTCCGGGTAGCGCATGCGAGCCGACTGTTTCAACAGCCGGTTCAGGGCAGCAAACCAGTCATTGTCTGCCGCCGCACTCTGTTCCAGCCGTAGCAACTCTCTCTTTGCGACGCCAAGCCAGCGGTTTCTGCGCTGTTTTCGCCTGACAAGAACGAAGGCCAGTACGGCCAGCGCCAGGGCAATGGCGAACAGGACCCACCAGCCCGGCGCTGGAGGCCAGAAGCCGCCCGGTTGCGGCAGGTGTATGTCTCTGAGCTGGCTCAGTGGATCCTGTTCCATCATGGGCTAGAAGCGGTCCTGTTATCCAATGTGGCCACGGGGGCCGAGCAGTGTCTGCAGTATCAGTGCCGGCTGGTCGCCGGTCATGACGCTGGCCGGTTGTACGCCTGCGGTGCGGAAGCATTCGCCCACTGCTTCGGTATGCTGCCGTACCTTTTCGGCATACGCCTGCTGAAACCGTGGATTACTGCTGTCAAACCATACCGGCCCGTCTTCACCAGCGATGGCGAAGCGTCCGCTGTCTGGCAGCTTTAGCTCCAGCGGATCAATGACCCTGAGGGCGCTGACGGTATTGTGGCGTGCCAGCGACCCGAGCAGCCGTGACGTGTCTGCGGTAATGTTGAGAAAATCACTGATCACAAAAATACGACTGCCGGTGTGAGCGACCCGGCGGGCCTCCTGCAGTGCGGTGTCGAGATCACAAGTGGTCTCACTGCCCCCCTGCAGGTCCGGATCGTTCCGGGATACTCTTTGCTGCTGTGCCACGGTATCAAGCAAACGCAGCACTGATTTCTTGCGGCGGGCAGGGCGTTGAACGCTCAGCTCGCTGCCGTTGAACACGATACCCCCCACCTGATCCCCGGACCAGAGCGCCAGCCAGGCCAGAATACCGGTCAGCTGTGCACAACGGACCTGTTTGTAGGCACCGGTACTGGCAAAGAACAGGGAAGGGCCAAGGTCGCACAGCAACAGTACCGGACGCTCGCGCTCCTCTTCATAAAGCTTGGTATGGGGGGATTGCCGCCTGGCGGTAACCCGCCAGTCAATGCTGCGTATATCGTCGCCGGGCTGATATTGACGCACCTCCGCAAAAGCCATTCCCCGCCCCCGACGTGGAGAACGCTGCAGTCCGGCCTGGCGGGACCTGACCGGTCGCGCCGCTGGCAACTTCAGGGCACGGGCATCTGCCTGTAACCGGATCAGCTCCGGCAGGGAAATATGGGTGGCTGGTTCGGTTGCAGTCATGGTCACGGTTTCAGGCGGTTACCGGAACGCGGTCGATCAGTCGCTGGATGATGGCGTCTGCGGTCTGGCCTTCCGCTTCGGCTTCGAAGGTCAGCAGGATACGGTGTCTGAGCACATCAAAGGCGATATTGCGGACATCGTCCGGGCTGACGTAATCCCTTCCATCAAGCCAGGCCATGGCCCGGGCGCAACGATCCAGGGCAATCGTGCCCCTCGGGCTGGCACCAAAGGCAGTCCAGCGGGCAAGCTCGGGGTCCAGAGTGGCGGGGTCCCGGGTTGCCAGCACCAGGGCCAGCAGATACTGCTCGACCGGCTCCGACATGTAGATATCCGAGACCTCGTTCCGGGCCTCGAAAACCTGGTCAGCCGTGAGACGGACTTCCGCGGCCACCTGCCCGCGCCGATAGTCATTTCTGGCCAGGTGCAGGATCGCCTTTTCCGCATCAGCGGAAGGGTAGTCGATGACCACGTGCATCAGGAACCGGTCAAGCTGGGCTTCGGGAAGCGGATAGGTGCCTTCCTGTTCGATCGGGTTCTGGGTGGCCATTACCATGAACAGACGGTCCAGCGGAAAGGTGCGCATGCCGACGCTGACCTGGCGTTCCCCCATGGCCTCCAGCAATGCTGACTGGACCTTGGCCGGCGCGCGGTTGATCTCGTCAGCCAGCACCAGGTTATGGAAAATCGGCCCGTGCTGGAATTCGAACTGGCCGGTTTCAGCCCGGTAGATCTCACTGCCGGTAACGTCTGACGGCAGCAGGTCCGGAGTAAACTGTATACGGTGGAAGTCACCTTCAAGGTGATCGGCCAGGGCCTTGATGGCGGTTGTCTTGGCAAGGCCGGGTGCGCCTTCCACCAGCAGGTGGCCGTCGGCGAGCAGGGCAATCAGCAAACGGTCCACCAGCTTTTCCTGGCCTATGATTCTTTTTGCTAACTGAGATCTGAGCTCACCAAACGTATGCTGTAATGCCATGGGGAATGTCTACTCCTACTGCAGAGACGGTTTGCGTAAGTAGTTGCCGCAGTTTTCGCATCTGCGGCGCAAAAATCAAGGCTTTGACTATGCTTATGTGACAGTACGCCGATTACGTTTATTTCACACTCATAGAGGTCGACTATGAATGCGCTGACAATCGCCAGCAAGGAACAGTTTTTTCAGCAGCTGGACGAAGCTTTCGCGGAAAAAATAGCGAAAACCGAAGCGAAGAAAATCAGTGAATTCGCAAAGCAGCATTATGCCCATATTCCTCTCGAAGAGCTTGTGAGTCGCCGTTTTTCCGATACCTACGGTGCCATTCTTGCGGCCTGGAAGTTTCTGCAGAAACGTACCGCCGAGGAAACCCCGGTGGCGGTGTTCAATCCCGAGCTGGAAAGTGACGGCTGGCAGTCGACCCACTCCGTCATCTTCATTCTTCACCCGAACATGCCGTTCCTGATTGATTCTCTTCGGATAGCGATCAATCAGCGTGAGATTGGTACCCACTCGATCCAGCATTCGATTCTCCAGGTGGAGCGCGACGCTGAGGGCAAGTTGAAAAAACTGCACCCACCCAAGAAAAAGGTCGCCGATGGCAATCACGAGGCGTTCATTGTTCTGGAAATCGACCGCCACAGCAATCCGGAGGATCTCCGGTCGCTGGAAGACGTGTTTCAGACCATTCTTCATGAAGTCCGGATTGCGGTCAGTGACTTCCCTCTTGTAACCGAAAAGGTTAATGAAATCAGTCGGGAACTCGACAGCACCACCGCCGGTATCGACGAAGAGCAGAAAGAAGAAGCGAAGGCATTCCTGGACTGGCTGGTCAGGGACCATTTCACCTTCCTGGGCTACGATGAATACGATTTTGCCAAGGACAAGAGCGGGTTGGTGGTCCGCCGCGTTGAGAATTCCGAGCTGGGTATCCTTCGGGTCAACAATGAACGCCCGGACAAGGTGCGGCTGAACGAATTGCCGCAACGCACGCGGCATGAAATGACCCGCACGGATGATATTTTCATCTTTGCCAAGTCTGCCCAGCGCTCGCGAGTGCACAGGCCGGCTTATCCCGACTACATTGCGGTCAAGAAGTTCAATAGCAAGGGTGAAGTGGTTGGTGAACGCCGCTTCCTGGGTCTGTATACATCCCGCGTCTACAACGAACGGCCGGACGAGATTCCTCTGCTGCGCCGCAAGTTCCAGACCGTCATGAGGCGTTCCGGTTTTCTGCGGGCCGATTACGCCGGTAAAGAGCTTGATCAGATACTCACGGTGTATCCACGGGACGAATTATTCCAGATCGAGCCCGGTGAGTTGCTGTCGGTTGCCAAAAGCATTCTCTACATTCAGGAACGTCGTCGCATCGAGCTGTTCATGCGGGAGGATGTGTATGGCCAGTTCGTCACCTGTCTGGCATTTTTCCCGCGGGATATCTACAACACGGAACTGCGCCTGAAGGTTGAGCAGGTGTTGCGGGACAGGCTTGAGGCGGAGGACATCGAGTTTGTCACCCACTTCTCCGAATCGGTGCTGGCACGGGTGCAGTTCACGGTTCGCGTGCCCCAGGTGGAAAACCGCCAGATACCGATCTCGGAGATTCGAGAGAAGGTTATTGATCTTGCCCAGTCCTGGCGTGATGGCCTGCTGGAAGCATTGAATGAGGCGTACGGTGAAGAGCAGGGCAACGAAATGTTCCGGCTCTATTCCGCAGGCTTTCCGGCCAGCTATAAGGACATGTTCTCTCCACGGCGGGCGGCCATAGACCTTGAGCACATTGCCGGAGCTGCCAGAGAAAAGCATCTCACCATGAGCTTCTACAGGGCGCTGGAAGAGGACGAAAGCACGCTGCATTTCAAGCTTTTCTATCCGGATGAGCCATTGCCGCTATCCGATGTAATGCCGATTTTCGACAATCTCGGGTTCCGGGTTATTGGTGAGCATCCGTTTGAGGTCAGTGACCGTCGCGGCGAGACTGTCTGGATACACGACTTCACCCTGCAGGCTCATAGCGGAGCAGCGGTGGATATCCACCGCATCCGTCCTATCTTCGAAGACCTGTTCCGTCGAGTCTGGTACGGCGATGCGGAAAACGATGCCTTTAACCGGTTGTTGTTGTCCTCCTACATGAGCTGGCGGGAAATTGCCCTGCTGCGCACCTATGCGCGCTATATGCGGCAGATCCGTTTCTCCAACAGTCAGACCTTCATATCCAATACCCTCGTCAACCATGTGGAACTGACGCGCCTGTTACTCGAGTTCTTCGAGGTTCGTTTCAATCCCGCGCGTTACCAGAGTGACGGCAAGAGTGCGGCTGCCCAGCAGAAACTGGAGATCGAGTTCAATGCTGGCCTGGACAGTGTAGATAACCTCAGCGAGGACCGGGTGCTGCGGCTGTTCCTGGAACTGATGCAGGCCACCCTGCGCACCAACTACTACCAGCCGGACAAGGACGGCCGCACCAAACCCTATATCAGCGTGAAGTTCGATCCGTCAGAGATTCCGGACGTTCCGTTGCCTTTGCCCATGTTCGAGATTTTTGTCTACTCGCCACGGGTTGAAGGTGTGCACCTGCGTGGCGGTAAAGTTGCACGCGGTGGCCTGCGTTGGTCCGACCGGTTTGAGGACTATCGCACTGAGATCCTGGGGCTGGTCAAGGCGCAACAGGTCAAGAACGCCGTTATTGTGCCGGTAGGCGCCAAGGGCGGTTTTGTGGCCAAACGCCTGCCCGACATGTCGGACCGGGAAGCTTTCCAGGCCGAAGGTATCGAGGCCTACAAAACCTTTATTCGTGGCCTGCTGGATATTACCGATAACCTTGTGGATGCCGGCATCCAACCGCCGGAGTCGGTGATCCGTCACGATGAGGACGATCACTACCTGGTGGTAGCCGCCGACAAGGGTACGGCGACCTTCTCGGATATCGCCAATAGTCTGGCTGCGGAGTACGGCTTCTGGATGGGGGATGCGTTTGCCTCCGGCGGCAGCAACGGCTATGACCACAAGAAAATGGGCATTACGGCCCGGGGCGCCTGGGTATCCGTGGAGCGGCACTTCCGCGAACTGGGCATCAATCCCGCTCTGGACGAATTCACTGCCATCGGCATCGGCGACATGGGTGGTGATGTGTTTGGTAATGGCCTGCTGTCGTCCGAGAAGACGAAGCTCGTTGCTGCGTTCAACCACATTCACATCTTCATTGACCCGGCGCCGGATACCGACAAAAGCTACAAGGAGCGTAAGCGCCTGTTCGAGCTGCCCCGTTCCTCGTGGACCGATTACGACACCAGCCTGATTTCCAAGGGCGGTGGTGTGTTCAGCCGCAGTGCCAAGTCGATTCCGGTCAGCCCGGAGATGAAGAAACTGCTGGGCATCAAGTCTGACCGCGTGCCCCCCAACATGCTGATCACCCATATACTCAAGTCTCAGGCGGATTTGCTCTGGATCGGTGGTATCGGCACCTACGTGAAGGGGCACGAAGAGTCCCACGCGGATGTGGGGGACAAGGCGAACGACGCCTTACGTATTAACGGCTCGGAGCTCCGCTGCAAGATTGTAGGTGAGGGCGGCAACCTGGGCATGACCCAGTTGGGGCGCATTGAATTTGCCCTGAAGGGTGGCCGGTTGAATACGGACTTTATCGATAACTCCGGTGGGGTGGACTGCTCTGACCACGAAGTAAACATGAAAATCCTGCTCAACCATGCGGTCGCCATGGGGGATCTCACCGACAAACAGCGCAACATCATGCTGGAGGAAATGACCGATGACGTTGCCGCTCTGGTGCTGAAAAACAACTACCGGCAAACCCAGGCCATCAGTATTGCCAGCATGGGTGCAGTGAGCCGGCTGGAAGAATACCGCCGCCTGATGAATACCATGGAAAGCGAAGGCAAGCTCAATCGCAGCCTCGAGTTCCTGCCGGATGACGAGACGCTCTCCGAGAGGAAGCTGGACAAGAAAGGGCTGACGCGTCCCGAGCTTTCGGTGCTGATTTCCTACGTCAAGGGTGACCTGAAACAGACCCTTATCAACAGCAGCCTCCCCGACGAACCCTCGCTGGCGGGGGAGATGTACAAGGTATTTCCGCAAGAGCTCACCCGCAAGTTTTCAAAGGAGCTGGGCGAGCACCAGTTGCGTCGCGAGATCATCGCCACCCAGATTGCGAATGATATGGTCAATCACATGGGCATTACCTTTGTTGAGAGACTGAAGCAGTCTACCGGTGCCGATGCCGGTTCCATTGCGCTGGCGTGGATCATTGCCCGGGACGTGTTCCGCCTCGATACCTGGTGGGACAAGATTGAATACCTGGACTACTTCATTCCGGCAAACTTGCAGATGGAGTTGATGGGCGACCTCATGCGACTGATCCGCCGGGCGGTTCGCTGGTTGCTTCGTAACCGCCGGGCTGAACTCAGTATCCAGAGCCATATGGAGCGGTTTGCCGACAGTGTGTGGAAAATCACGGCGGACCTGCCGGATTATCTGGGAGACCAGGCCAGGGCAGACTGGAAGAAGCGACACGATGCACTGGTTGAGTCGGGATTGCCGACGGAGCTTGCCTCTGTGGTGTCCGGCACCAGCTACCTGTATTCATCGCTGGGTATTATAGAAGCCAGGGAGGCCACTGGCATGCCGTTGAAAACCGTTGCCAACCTTTATTATGACCTTGGCGACAAGCTGGACCTGAACTGGTTCGCCAAAGCCATCGCGGAACTGGTGCCCGGCTCCCACTGGCAGGCACTGGCGCGGGAGAGCTTCCGGGAAGACCTGGACTGGCAACAGCGGGCACTGACCACAGGCGTGCTCAAGCTTGCCGAGAAGCCAGCTGACGTCAATGGTTGTGTCGAGAACTGGATGCAGAGGCACGCCGCCATGATCAACCGCTGGAAATCCATGCTGACCGAGCTCAAGGGCGTCAGGGAACCGGAATACGCGATGTTCTCGGTGGCTCTGAGAGAGTTGCTGGACCTGGCACAGACTACCATGCACGAACACCACGACGACGCACTCAGTGCGACTACTTGAGTATTGCTTTGTGGCGTTGATTGCCGTTCAATTCCGGCATCGTAAATATGCAGACAGGAGGTTCGATGGGGCAGCTCGATAAATTGCTGGATAAAAACAGGGCGTGGGCGGACAGCATCAAGAGTCAGGACCCGCAGTTTTTCACACGGCTTTCCAATCAGCAAGCCCCTGAGTATCTCTGGATCGGGTGTGCAGACAGCCGGGTGCCGGCGAACCAGATCGTTGATCTGATGCCCGGTGAGCTGTTTGTGCACCGCAATGTCGCGAACGTGGTGGTGCACACCGATTTCAATTGTCTGTCGGTACTCCAGTTCGCCATTGACGTACTCAAGGTGAAGCACATCCTGGTTGTGGGTCACTACGGTTGTGGTGGCGTCAAGGCGGCGTTGCATGACGAAGGCTTTGGGCTGATATCGAACTGGTTGCGGCACGTTCAGGACGTTCGTGACAAGCATCAGCATGTGCTCGACGGGTTGGCGACGGACCAGGACCGCGTTGATCGGTTGTGCGAGCTTAACGTGGTTGAGCAGGTCGGGCATGTGTGCCAGAACAGCATTGTCCAGGAAGCCTGGCGCAGAGGGCAGCCGCTGACCGTTCATGGTTTCGTCTATGACGTGGCCGACGGTATCCTGCGGGATATGGGTCTTTCCATTGCCTCCGAAGCGGACCGCGAGAGCGTCAAGCAGAACAGCGTTGACGAACTGGTGTTAAGGCCGGTTCGCTCTGGGCGTCAAAAAAAGTGACACCAATGGTGTCAAATTGTGTCAATTATTCGTGACGGGCGTCACTATCTGACCCTCGCAGTCATCACAGTTACTCGCTACCTTGCTTGTTACACTGGGTTTGTAGCAATCGAGGAGGTTAATGATGCGAGAAATCATGCAGAAAGCCCTTAGCGCACTGAGCCAGCGTAAAGCGTCGCAGATGGCAGAGGCCCGTCGCAGAACCAACCACGCCGCATCCCAGCCCGCTTCCTCCGAGGATTGGGGGATGTCTCCCGAAGATGCATTGCGTGCCAATACGGTCGCGCGTTACAAGTAAGGATCGAGACTCCGGGCTTTATTCCGGTTAGAGTATTCCGCCTGATACCGAGACCGGAATAGCCCAACAATGTCTGTGTTACCCAACTCCCACGAAGCACTCCTGAAAAACCACGAACACCTGCGCGGCCGTCTGGCAGTGCTTGGCCCTGTCGATATTTCCCTGGTTCCCATCCTTGCACAGTCTGGTCTGGTACTGACTGAGCACTTTGGTCTCTGGCAGCAACTCAATACCATTGATGGCTGGACCGCCGTATTCGGCTATGACGACGCTGCATTGGCCCCGGCCGGCGCTGATACGGTGGTGGTTTTCCTTCCCAAGGCTCGGGCCGAACTGGCACTGCGGCTGGAGCTTGCGCGCTGGCTTGCGGCAAAGGATGCCCGGCTGATTCTTGTGGGTGAAAAAAAGGAAGGCATCTCCGGCGCCGTGAAACAGCTCAAAACCGTGGCGCCCCAGGCCGTCAAGATAGACAGCGCCCGGCATTGCCAGGTCTGGCAGGCTGCTAACCTGGAACCATCGGAAGCGTTCGATGTGCGCCAGTGGCTGGAATGGCACCTGGTTGAATCAGCCGGTATCCACTTCGAGGTGGCCGGATTGCCTGGAATTTTCAGCGCCGGTGAGCTGGACGCCGGTACTACCAGGCTCCTCGACTCACTCTCCGAGTTCCCCCTGAAAGCGGGGCCGGTGCTGGATTTTGCCTGTGGCGCCGGGGTTATCGGTACCTGGCTTCAGCTCTGCCAGCGCAAACAGGGACAGCCAGAAACGCCCGTGGATGGAGTGGATGTGCAGTCCCAGGCTGTGATTTGCGCCCGTTCTACCTATCGGCGCGCCAATGTTAGCGGTGTTATTACCGCCTCGGATGGTTTGGACCGTGTGCAGGGTAAATACGCTGCGGTAGTGAGTAACCCGCCCTTTCACACGGGTATCCGGACAGATACATCGATGACAGAACAGTTTCTGAAGCAGGTGGCAGAGCACCTGGAACCGGGGGGTGAGTTACGGCTGGTGGCCAACAGCTTCCTGCCGTACCAGGAGCTGATTCGCCGCCATGTGGGGCCGGTTAAGGCCATTACCGCCGACAAGCGTTTTACCGTCTGGTCCGCCTGCCGTCGCTGAGCCGCGGGTCCATGTCTGGCTGAGAACGCGACAGATTTCCGGAGCAAAAAAAAGCCCCTGGGGTGAGGGGCAAAAAAGGTTGGCTTCCAAATAAAACGGAGCAACCTGAAATCGTCTGCACAGAGTAGGGTTAATTTCTAGAATAATCAGCCTAGAATGTCCGCAGTTTCAAAATAGAACAACGGAAGCCCGAAATGACAAGTGACGTGCTGGAAGTGAGTGGTCTCTCCCTGCCTCTGAAGCGCCCTGGCGGTGGTCGCTCCCTGCGGGCCTGGGATGCGGCTGATGAGCTGCTGCTGGAGCAGGTCTATGCGCGTTTTACCCCGGAATCCTGTCCCCGCGTACTCATCGTTGACGACCAGTTCGGCGCACTGACGCTCGGGCTGGCGTCATTTACGCCGGTTTCCTTTGCGGACAGCAGTTCGCTGGCGTCTGCACTGATCACCAACACACCCTCCGGACAGGATGTGGCAGCGCCATCAAGCTGGCTGGCGCCACCGGAAGGCCCATTTGATCTGGTGGTGATGCGTATTCCCAGGCAGGTGGACTATCTGATCTGCGTGCTGCGATGGGTGAACGGCGTTCTTGACTCTGACGGGGTGCTCATCGCCGGGGGGATGATCAAGCATCTGCCGGACAGCAGTGCCGGCGTATTCGCGGACCTGGTGCACACCCGGGAAGTATGCCCGGCCCGCAAAAAGGCAAGGGTGATTGTCGCTGCGCCAGGGGATCAGACCCTGAGAAACTGGGATGATTTATGGAAGGGGTACCTGCTACCGGACTCAGAACAAACAATAAGTGCGATGCCCAACGTGTTCGCCAGGGACAAACTGGATATTGGCACCCGGCTGCTTCTGCCGTTGGTTAAACGTGAGGCTGCCGGTCTGCCTGCCGGTGCCAGGGTTCTGGATCTTGCCTGCGGCAATGGTGTGCTGGGCCTGACGGCGCTGGCGGCAAACCCGGAGTTGGCTGTGACCTTTTCAGATGTCTCCAGCCAGGCTGTGGTCAGTGCCCGTGACAATGTTTCAGAGGCCTTCCCCGGGGCCGAGGTTGCATTCCACCATAATGATTGTATTCCTGAAGATGCCGGCCGTTTTGAGCTGGTATTACTGAATCCTCCATTCCACGAAGGCGGTGTGGTCGGGGATCATATTGCGCTGCGGCTGTTCCGGCAGGTCGCCCGCCACCTGGAACCCAGCGGACGAATGCTGATGGTGGGTAATCGTCATCTGGGGTATCACCGCAGCCTCAGGCGTTTTTTTTCAACGGTTCGCCAGCTGGATGCGGACCCGAAATTTGTGGTATTCGAAGCTGGCAATCAGGAGGCCGGTCGGTCGTAGCCCATTCGTGCCAGAGTATCGACGATGGTCTGGGTCTGGCTGTCAATTTCGATGTTTACCCGGTCGCCAACGGAGACGTCACCAAAGGTCGTGGCCCGCAGGGTTTCCGGAATCAGGTACACGTTGAAACGGTTACCCCGAACCTCCCCGATGGTGAGGCTGCATCCGTTAATGGCAATGTAGCCCTTGGGAAAGATGTATCTGGCCCAGGATTCCGGCACTTCGAATTCCAGGGTGCAGTTGTTCTCGGGGCGGTCGATTGCCACGATGTCTGCGGTGGTATGAATGTGTCCGGACAGCAGATGCCCGCCAATTTCGTCGCCGATCCTGGCAGCCCTTTCGAAATTTATCCGGTCCCCGGGTTTCAAGTCCCCCAGGGTGGTTGCCCGCAGAGTCTCCTGCATGGCATCGAAGTATAGCCGGCTGCCTTCCTGCCGGGTGACGGTCAGGCAGGTGCCATTGATAGCGACAGACGCCCCGATCGTAATGCCGTGAACCTGCTCTTCGGGAAAACGGATCGCGAAGCTGCTGAGCCCCGGCTCGGCGGCCAGGTTGTCAATGGTGGCAACACCCTGAACAATACCTGTAAACATTCAGTCCCCTCTAACGACGTTAGTGGCCGGTCCCGGCTACACTGGAAGAAGCAAGGATAGCGATAGCATGGCGACATGCCAAGCCGTGTTTGGCACTACGCCGCCATCCCCTCGGGCTCAAGGATCCTCCGGTGTGGTCGATAGACAATGAAAGCGGGCACAGATAAGAAGCTGTTGGCCCGGGCATCGTTAACGGGTAACCAGTAATGGCAGAGAATCAGAGTACAGTCCGGCAGAGCACCAATCCGGAGGAGCCCCTGCTGCGGAAAGGGCGTCCTGCGGATCCTCAGCCCCCTGCGCCTGAAGGGCGGGATGTGACTGCCGATGCCTCATCCACCGACGCCGTGCCCTCTGAAACTGGCCAGGAGGTCTCCGTACCCGGCCGGAACGACACAGCGGCTGCCACAGGCTCCGGTGAGCTGGAGACGGACAGCGATGATTCCAGGAATATCGAAAAAACCCTGGCAGAATCCCGCCAGCGAAAGCTGAGGCTGATGCTGCGGCAGTGCGACCGGGTGTTACTGCTGGACTTTGAACTGCTGGCATTGCCGGACTGGCCCGACAACTACTCGCTCTCTTCGGCACGGCGGAACCGGGATTTGTGGCTGTTCAGTGCGTTGCTGGCAGCGATTGTCTTTTTAAGTGGTATGACCGGTTTCGTGCCTGCCTGGATTGCTGGCGGTGGATTTGGTGCCTTTGCTGTTATCCTGTTGATGGGGGTGCCGTCAGTTCGTCGTTTGTACACCTCCCGCCCGTCGTACATGGACCTGATCATCCGCCGTCAGCGGCTAATGCGGGACGCACGCAAACACATTGAGCACCTGGAAGGAAAAGAAGGCCTGGTGTGGCAATGTGCCCGCATGGCTGAATTCAATCCGACTCTCAAGGCCACGCGTTTCAGTGAACTCCTGGCACTGTCTGAGCGCCGGGTACTGGCCAGGAATATGACACGCCGGGAACATGTCCGTCTCTATCTGGTGTATATTCTTGAGGCGGAGAAAGCCTACACCCGGGCCCAGCAGGCTTTCTTCGAAGGGCATCAGCAGGCAATCGACAAGGGCTGGGAATCAGTGGCGTCCGAGCCGGAAGCCAGAGCTTGACAAGATTGCCGGTCAAACGTATGTTTCAAACAGACGTTTGCTAGAGGCATTGATAATAAAATGGCGCAGTCTGATACGGTTGACCGGATTCTGGATGCAGCGGAAGAGCTTTTCGCAGAGCGGGGGTTTTCTGAAACCTCCCTGCGGATGATTACCAGTAAGGCTAAGGTAAATCTGGCCGCTGTCAATTATCATTTTGGCTCCAAGAATGCCCTGATTCATGCGGTGTTCGCCCGCTTTCTCACGCCATTTTCGGCGACACTCGAGAACGCCTTTGATGATCTCGAGGCGCGCTGTGATGGCGAACCACCCACGCTGAACCAGACCCTGTGGGCACTGACAGAAAGTGCTGTGCGTATGCCCCAGCGCAATGAGAAGGGCATCTCCATCTTCATGCGCCTGCTTGGCCTGGCCTACACCCAGTCCCAGGGGCATCTCCGCAAATTTCTCGAGCAGGAATACAGCCAGCCATTCAGCCGTTTCATGCGCCTGCTTAAAGAGGCCACGCCGCAGCTGTCGTCTGTGGATCGCTACTGGCGGATTCAGTTCATGCTAGGTGCCACGGCCTTTACCATGTCCAGCAGCGACGCCCTGAGGGATATCCTGCAGAACAAGCTGGGCGTGGAAACCACGGTTCAGGAAATCGCGGCCAGACTGGTGCCATTCCTTGCTGCCGGAATGCAGGCCGAGGACGCCATGCTGTTGCCCCCTGCCCATAAAAGCTCAGTTGCCTGAATTGCCCACTCTCGGTTAGGCTTCCGGTCTGACTCGTCTGCCGGGAGCGCAACGCCGCATGCCAAGTGATTCTGTTTCCCCCCCAGTGCCCGTGAATGTGTCCGGAACAGCGCCGGGAATTGAAATCGACCTGGCCAGACAGACACTGACCCTGTTTCCGGAAGACGCCACCTCTTCAATCTCCTACCCGGTCTCCACAGCACTCAATGGCCCTGGTGAGCGCCATAGCAGCGGCTGTACACCCAGGGGGAGTCATTATGTGCGGGCAATGGTCGGTGGCGGTGTTCCCCTGAATAGTGTTTTTGTCGCCCGCAGGCCGACCGGAGAAGTGTATTCGGCGGACCTTGCCCGACAGTTTCCGGAGCGGGACTGGATACTGTCCCGAATTCTCTGGCTATGTGGCCTGGAATCCGGCAAAAATCGCGGCCCCGGGGTCGATAGTTTTCGTCGCTTCATATACATTCACGGCACACCGGACTCCGAACCCATGGGCGCTCCGCGTTCCCATGGCTGTATCCGCATGCGAAACGCGGACGTCGTCGATTTGTACAGCCGGGTGAGGCCGGGCACAACGGTTTTGATACGATAAGCCCATCCCTGAACTGACGGAACCGAGAGAACCGATGATCGAAGAAACGCCTTCCATAGTGAACAACTGGATTCAGGACTGGAGCCTGCTGTCAGAGAGCTGGCGGGTCGGACTCGTGGTGTTTGCCCTGGTGTTCGGAACCGCTGTGGTTGCCTACATTGCCAGTTTTGTCGTGGGAGCCATCGAGCGGCGTTTCAAGAAAACCGACAACGCCTGGGACGATGCATTGCTGCACGCTGCCAGAAGGCCGGTTGTTGCCTTTGTCTGGTTGCAGGGGGTGTACTGGGCTGCGGAGGTGGCTCACCGCTACTCGGATGCCGAGATATTTTCCGTCAATGACACACTGTTGCAGATTGGTTTCGTCTGGTTGCTGGTGTGGACCCTGTTGAGGTTCATCAAGCAGGGAGAGGAAATACTGACCTCGCCCCTCAAGATGAAAACTCCGATGGACTACACCACGGTTAATGCGGTGAGCAAGCTTTCCCGGGCGGTGGTGATCATTACCGCAGTGCTGATTGCTCTCCAGTCTCTGGGCTACAGCATTTCTGGTGTATTGGCATTCGGTGGTGTCGGCGGTATCGCGGTCGGTTTTGCGGCGAAGGATTTGCTGGCCAATTTTTTTGGCGGATTTATTATCCACCTGGACCGGCCTTTTAAAGTTGGCGACTGGATTCGTTCCCCGGATCGAAATATTGAAGGTACAGTCGAGCACATCGGCTGGCGCCTGACCACGGTCCGCACGTTTGACAAGCGCCCGCTCTATGTTCCGAACGCCGTCTTTACGCAGGTTGCTGTCGAGAACCCGTCCCGCATGTTCAATCGCCGGATTTCAGAGACGATTGGAATCCGCTACGCGGATGTCGGCCAGATGGCCACGATCGTCGCTGACATCCGTAACATGCTGGAAAATCATGAAGATATCGACCATGACCAGACGCTGATTGTCAATTTCCTGGCTTTCAACGCGTCTTCCCTGGACATCATGGTTTACACCTTCACCAAAACCATTCAGTGGGTGCGGTTTCACGAGGTCAAGCAGGACGTGCTGCTGAAAATCAGTGATATTATCGAGGGCTATGGCGCCGAGGTTGCCTTTCCCACCCGTACTCTTCACATGCCGGACGGCGTGCGCGTGGCCAGTAACCAGGCCGGAAAGGGGGACAGTGGTGACGCCTCCAATGCCGAGCCAGGTAGCAGCCGCGCTCCGGTGGACGGCAGTGAAGGTTCGACGGAAACTCAGGGTGACAGCGCCGAGGCAACAGGGAATTGATCATGGGTACAGCGGATAACAACCCCCCGGTTGGCATTATTGGTGGCACCGGCCTTTCAACCCTGTCAGGGCTCGAGATAACCGCCGAGCGTCCCGTGGATACGCCCTGGGGGCAGCCGTCGTCGGCGCTGGTTGAGGGGCGTCTCGGAGATCAGGCGGTGGTCTTTCTGGCCCGCCATGGCAACCCTCATCGCATACCGCCGCACCAGGTCAACTATCGGGCCAACCTGCAGGCACTTTATGATGTGGGTGTTCGCACTGTGGTGGGGGTGAATGCTGTGGGCGGCATTCATCCGGACATGGGGCCGGCGCACATCGTGATCCCTGACCAGATTATCGATTACACCTGGGGCAGGGCGAGCACCTTTTTCGAGGGTGAACTGGATGAAACCACCCATATTGATTTCACCTGGCCTTACACCCGGAAGGCACGTGAGCTGCTGATTGCTGCCGCCCGGGACCAGGGCCTGCCGTTCTCAGATTTCGGCGTTTATGGGGCTACCCAGGGGCCAAGGCTGGAAACAGCCGCTGAGGTGTTGCGCCTGGAGCGTGATGGTTGTGACCTGGTAGGCATGACCGGCATGCCCGAGGCTGCGCTGGCGGCCGAACTGAAGATGAACTACGTCTGCCTGGCGCTGGTGGTGAACCATGCTGCCGGCAAATCGGACCACATCATTACCATGGCGGAAATCGAGGCCGCCATCGACCAGGGCATGTCTGGTATCAAGCGGATCCTCGAAGTGTCAATGAGTGGCCTGGGCGCCCTTACTCCTCAATTTTCTTGAAGAAAACCAATACCCCGATGGTGGGGGAGTCCAGGAAATGGACTTCCTCGCTGCGCATGCGGCGGGTTTCACGAATCCAGGTCAGCAATTCCGCCCTTGGCCGATTGATGCCCGAAATAGCTGCCTGCTCCGGCTGTACTGCCGTTTCGCTGATGCTCTCTATGCCTTCGTCACTGGTCTCGCCGGTATCAGACAACGGCTCCTCTTCCGGGGCGCTCGCCATCACATCGACCGTTTCTTCCGTGCGCGGCATGGGTTGCCAGTGATTGAGATGCACATCAACATGCAGGTAGCGTTGCCGGTCAATGGTGATATGTCCTTCTACGTCGCGTTGCCCCGCCTCCGCCAGCCAGTCTCCGATGGCGACCCGCAGTGGTTCCCCCTCAAAATCGGGGGGGAAAGACTGATACCAGCCGGCTGCCAGAAGTATCCGGTACCGGCCACTGTTTTCCAGTCGGTTGGCGGCTGAGTTGAGGTGGAGTTCGCTGCGCGGAACCAGATCCCGTGTCGTCTCCACTGTGCCATTGCCGTCCACTGCCCGCAGAATTTCGGTGACGTCCGGGTTGGGTGGCTCCGGTATGCGGCTGGCCATTCGTTCGTTGATGGCGCCCGGTTCAACCTTGCGTTCCAGGATAACGAATTCAGCACGATAGTAGTCTTCACGGGCCTCTGCCGAAGCGGCCTGTCCGGAAGTCTGCTGGGCGGACACCAGTGGTGACAGGGCCAGCGCGACCGCAAAAATGAAGGTGGACTTTCCAAGCAATAAGTTACCGGGCGTTCGCAAGGGCTTTGCTCCAATGTTCCTGTTGTTCATCTTGGGCCTCTGGGCCGGGCGCTTCATGAAACCAGCTGGCCCAGCATGTCGGAAATGCCGTCGAGTTTACCACTGGTTGAGGTGTCGTTCAGCCGGAAACGAAAACTGTTGGCCCCTTCAAGGCGATACCGGTCTGGCGAGGATTGCACTTTTTTAACCAGAACCAGCGGATCCACGGGGGTTGAACTGCCAAACTCCAGCCTGGCCCACTCTTTTCCGGCGTCCACTTTCACGATTCCGAGGGCTTCAGCGCGGATCCTCAACTCCGACTGGCGGATCAGGTTCTTGGCCGGCTCCGGTAATAAACCGAAGCGATCGATCATCTCAACCTGAAGTTCTTTTAATCCGTTCTTGTCACTGACGCTGGCAATCCGTTTGTACAGCATCAGCCGATTGTGAACGTCGGGCAGGTAGTCATCGGGAATCAGCGCAGGTATCCGCAGGTTCATTTCGGTGCCATGGCTCAGGGGCAGTTCCGCATTCGGGGTTCTGCCTTCGCGAATGGCCTGCACAGCCTCATCCAATAGCTGCATATACAGCGTAAAGCCGATGCTCTCAATCTGGCCGCTCTGCTCCTCGCCCAGCAGTTCTCCGGCCCCGCGAATTTCCAGATCGTGGGTGGCCAGCATGAACCCGGCGCCCAGGTCCTGCGCTTCCGAGATGGCTTCCAGGCGTTTCTTGGCATCCGCGGTAATGGCTCTGGGCGGAGGCGTCAGCAGATAGGCATAGGCCTGGTGGTGGGAGCGTCCGACACGGCCTCGCAGCTGGTGCAGCTGGGCAAGCCCGAATTTGTCCGCCCGCTCGATAATAATGGTGTTGGCGCTGGGAATGTCGATACCGGTTTCAATGATGGTGGTGCACACCAGGACGTTGAAACGCTTGTGGTAGAAATCCGACATGATCTGTTCCAGGTCACGCTCGCGCATCTGGCCATGGGCAACGCCTACCCGGGCCTCGGGAATCAGTCGTCGTAACTCCTCGGCGGTTTTCTCGATGGTGGCAACATCGTTGTGGAGGAAATACACCTGGCCGCCCCGCAGGATCTCCCGCAGGATGGCTTCCTTGACCATGGCTTCGTCTCGCTGGCGCACGAAGGTCTTCACCGACAGACGCCGGGCCGGCGGGGTGGCAATGATGGACAGGTCCCGCAGATGCCCCATGGCCATGTTCAGCGTTCTGGGAATCGGTGTGGCCGTCAGGTTGAGCATGTCGACTTCGGCCCGTAGCGCTTTCAGGCGTTCTTTCTGCTGTACGCCGAAACGGTGCTCCTCGTCGATGATCACCAGTCCCAGGTTTTTGAACCTGATATCACCCTGAAGCAGTTTGTGGGTGCCGATGACGATGTCGGCCTTGCCGGCTTCGATAGCGGCCAGCGCCTTGCTGGTCTGACTGCCACTGCGGAAGCGGCTGAGCAGTTCCACGCTGACAGCAGTCTCTGAAAAGCGGTCCCGGAATGATTCGTAATGCTGCTGCGCCAGCAGGGTGGTGGGCACCAGCACCGCCACCTGCTTGCCGGACCAGGTGGCCATAAAGGCCGCACGCATGGCGACCTCGGTTTTGCCGAAACCCACGTCCCCGCAGACCAGCCGGTCCATGGGTTTTTCGCTGATCATGTCTTCGAACACCGCTTCGATGGCCGCCTGCTGATCCGGTGTCTCCTCGAAGGGGAAGCCGGCAGCAAAAGCGCGGTAGGCTTCCTTCGGGTCCTCGAAGGAGAAGCCCTTGCGGGCTTCCCGGCGGGCGTAGACGTCCAGCAGCTCGGCCGCGGTGTCGCGGATTTTCTCCAGCGCTTTCTGTTTCGCATTGCTCCAGCGATCCGTGCCCAGTTTGTGCAAGGGGGCGTGATCGGTGTCGGCGCCAGTGTATCGCGAAATCAGGTGAAGGCTGGACACGGGCACGTAGAGTTTCGAGCCGCCGGCGTATTCCAGCATCAGGAATTCACTGGCTTCCCCTTCCACGGTTATGGTTTCCAGGCCCTGGTAGCGGCCAACGCCGTGGTCGATATGCACCACCGGAGCACCAATCCTGAGTTCGGAAAGGTCGCGATAGCCGGAATCATCGGTTTCGGTGGGCTTCTCCCGCCGCCGACGCTGCAATACCCGTTCACCGAACAGGGCCGTTTCTGTCACCAGGGCGACGTGCTGCTGCGGCAGAACCAGCCCGTATTCCATGGGGGCTACGGTAATGCCGAGCGTGTTTTCCGGATCATCTGTGAACGTCCGCCAGCTGTCCAGTGCGGTTAGCTGCAGCCCGTGATCAGCGAGGTTCTCGATCAGGGCCTCGCGGCGACCTGAAGACTCCGCACAGATCAGTATCCGGCCATGGAAATCATTGATGAATCGCTTGAGGCGGGCGGCAGGGTCGGCGGCACGACCATCCATTGAGACGTCGGGCAATACGTCCGTGGGACAATTGACGCCGCCGGCGGATTCCGTGTTTTCCGTGGTGAGCGTTACCCGCGGAAAATGCTTGAGCTGGCCAAACAGTTCGTCTTGCTGCAGGAACAGCTGTGCCGGAGGCAGGATAGGCCGCATCCGGTCATGACGGCGTTCCTCATAGCGGTCACGGGTATCGACGTCGAAATGTTCTGCGGCTTGGTGGAGACCCGCTGCCGTAAACACCAGGGTTTCCCCGGGCAGATAGTCAAACAGGGTTGCGGTCTGCTCGAAAAACAGTGGCAGGTAGTATTCGATCCCCGGCGGGGTAATGCCGTGGGTTACGTCCTGGTAAATCGGTGAGTTCTTGTCGGCATGGGGGAACTGCTCGAACCAGCGGCTGCGAAAATCGGAGCGGGCTTCCTTGTGCCAGGGAAACTCGTTGGCCGGCAACAGTTCTATTTTGTCGATCCGGTCGATGGAGCGCTGGGTTTCCGGATCAAAGGTGCGCAGGGTTTCAATTTCATCGTCGAACAGGTCGATCCGGAAGGGCCGGGTCGCACCCATGGGGAATATGTCCAGAATGGCGCCCCGTACCGCATATTCGCCGTGCTCATAGACATTTTCGGCATGGCGGTAACCTGCGGCTTCCAACTGCAGGCGCCAGGTGTCGATGTCCAGCGACTGTCCCACCTCCAGCAGCAGGGTGTTGCCTTGCAGGTAACTGACCGGCGGCAAACGGTGCATCAGCGTGCGTGCCGGCACCACCAATACGCCATGGCTGGTGGTGGGCAGCCGGTGCAGGGCCCGGATGCGCCGTGAGGTGATGTCCTGGTGCGGCGAAAACAGATCGTATGGCAGGGTTTCCCAGTCCGGCAGGGAAAGTACCTCGAGCCCGTCAGGGGTAATGGCGGCCTGATCCTCGTCCGGTGGCAGGCCGAGATAGAAGCGCATGGCCTGTTCCAGCCGGATGGCTTCATCCGTGCTGCGGGTAATGACCAGTGTAAGCCCTGTGTGGGCCTGCGCGCTCTCACAGATTGCCAGAGCGTCGGCGCTGCCGTGTAACTGGCCCCAGGTTCGATGATCCGCTGCCTTGTGTGGAACGGGGGGAGCCACCAGTACGGCGTGTCTTTCGGAATGGGAGGCACCTTGGCTCATGATCGTTGTGGTTCTCCTGGAAAGTGACGGGCCGGAAAACGGCGAGGCGCGTATTCTACCGGGCAGAGATAGCGCTGTCATGACAACAGCGGCATACTGATACGAGCGGAGTGGGGGTCTGTATTTGCTGTCTGTCCCATTACGTTGGATAATGTGCGCCCAATTTTCCAGGTTCCAACTGCCGAGGTTCAAGCGTGAGTCACGAACAGATCAATCAGCACCTGTCTAACTGGACGGAAAGAGAATCCACCGCGGAAGCCATGATTCCGTTGATTGGCCGTCTCTACCGCAAAAACAATGTGGTGACGTCCGTTTACGGTCGTTCCATTATTAACCAGTCGGTCATCGACATTATTCGAGCGCACCGATTTGTGCGCCAGGTTGAGGATAGTGAGCTGTCTGTCCATAACACCCTGCCTATCCTGCAGGCGATGGACAGTATGGATCTGGGGCGCGGCCATGTGGATATTGGCAAGCTTGCAGTGAAATTCAAGGAGGAGGGTGGTTCTCTCGAGGATTTCCTGAAGCGCGAGATTGGCCCGATCATAGGTCAGTACCAGACCCAGTCGGAAGAGGACGCCGAAAACGACACCAAGGACATTGTGCTTTATGGTTTTGGTCGTATCGGTCGCCTGCTGGCCCGCATCCTGATCGAAAAAGCCGGCGGCGGCAACAACCTTCGACTGCGTGCCATTGTTGTACGCAACGGTGGTGCCGACAATGACCTCGAAAAACGAGCCAGCCTGCTGCGCCGCGATTCGGTTCATGGTCCGTTCAATGGCACCATTAGCGTAGATGAAGAGAACTCGGCGCTGATCGCCAATGGTAACTTCATCAAGGTGATTTATTCCGCGGGCCCGGATCAGGTGGATTACACCCAGTACGGTATCAATAACGCCATTGTGATTGATAACACCGGTATCTGGCGTGATGAGGCCGGCCTTGGCCTGCACCTGAAGTCCAAGGGAGTCAGTCGGGTGATGTTGACCGCGCCCGGTAAGGGCGATATCAAGAACATTGTTCACGGTATCAATAACGACTGGATTACCAATGAGGATCGTATCCTCTCGGCGGCGTCCTGTACCACCAACGCCATCACGCCGGTGCTCAAGGCGATCGTTGATGAGTACGGCATCGAAGATGGTCATGTTGAAACGGTGCATTCCTACACCAACGACCAGAACCTGATCGACAATTACCACAAGGGCAGCCGTCGCGGTCGCAGTGCGCCCCTGAACATGGTAATTACCGAAACAGGTGCCGCCAAGGCCGTTGCCAAGGCGCTGCCGGAGCTCAAAGGCAAATTGTCCGGCAACGCGATTCGTGTACCGACCCCGAACGTATCCATGGCCATTCTCAACCTGAACCTGGCCAAAGAGGTCACGGTTGAAGGGGTCAATGAGTACCTCCGCGACATGGCACTGCACTCCGAGTTGCAGAAGCAGATCGATTTCGTCAACTCGCCGGAAGTGGTCTCTACCGATTTTGTCGGTTCGCGCCACGCCGGTATTGTGGATGCCCAGGCCACCATTGCTAACGGCAAGCGCCTGATTCTCTACGTGTGGTACGACAATGAGGCGGGTTACAGCGCCCAGGTTATCCGTGTGGTTAACCAGATGGCAGGTGTCACCTATCCGATCTTCCCGAAACGGGCCAGGGACTGATAAGCACCTGACAGGATCAGCACAACAGGGAAAACCCCGGCCGTTTTTGCGGTCGGGGTTTCTTTTTGGGTGCCTTTAAACCACTCTGTGTTTACGTTCAGGCACAAAGTCCGCTGGGTTTCTGGTGGAAATAGTATTCCTTAATCTCTATAATTGGCGCGATTTTGGGTACGTCTGACACCCGCTTCCCATCGCGTTCTGTAACAGGATGCCTGGCATGTAACTGACGCCGGGGTATTCGTTGCTCTGGCATCGCCATTCGGTACAGGCCGGATTGCATACCTGGGCCGCAAGCGTCGGGCGTTACAAATCCATCGAACAGTTTCTGATGATTGGATGAGGCTAATGATCAAGATCAAAAAAGGCCTGGATCTTCCCATCAGCGGCGCTCCTGAGCAGACCATTACTGACGGCAAACCCGTTCGCCACGTGGCATTGATCGGTTTTGACTACATCGGCATGAAGCCGACGATGGTTGTGAAAGAAGGGGACCGTGTAAAGCGCGGTACGCTGCTGTTTACGGACAAGAAGACCGAAGGCGTTCGTTATACCTCACCGGCAGCCGGTGTGGTCAAAGAAATTAACCGCGGTGAGCGCCGCGTGTTCCAGTCGATTGTCATTGAAATCGACGGCGACGACGCGGAAACATTTGCGCGCTACGATGCCTCCGATATTGCTGGCCTTGAGCGTCAGCAGGTTGTCGACAACCTGGTTGAATCCGGTTTGTGGGCGACCTTCAAGACTCGTCCGTACAGCAAAGTGCCTGCAATCGACTCGGCACCGCATTCCATCTTCGTGTCGGTGATGGACACCAATCCCCTGGCGGCAGACCCCACGGTCATCATCGGTGAGAACAGCGCCGCTTTTGAGCAGGGCCTGAAGATTCTCACCAAGCTGACGAACGGCAAGGTATTTGTCACCGGTAAGCCCGGATCCGATGTACCGGTTCCGTCTGACGACAATGTGGAAGTGCAACAGTTTGATGGTGTTCACCCGGCGGGCAACGTCGGTACCCATATTCACTATCTTGACCCGATTGCCGGCGACAAGGTGGTGTGGAGTATTGGCTATCAGGACGTTATCGACATAGCCAGGCTGTTCGAAACAGGGGAACTCCCGGTAGACCGGATCGTTGCGGTTGGCGGGCCTAAGGCACTGAAGCCGCGGATGATCCGTACCCGCATCGGCGCCAGCCTGACGGAACTCCTGGAGGGTGAAATTGCCACAGACTGCGAGGTTCGCACGATTTCCGGTTCCGTGTTTGGTGGCCGTCGCGGTGATGGGCCCTGCGCCTATCTCGGTCGTTTTGCCAATCAGATTTCTGTTCTGGAGGAAGGCTATAAGCGAGAGTTTATGGGCTGGCTGTCTCCGGGGCCGAACAAGTTCTCGGTTCTGAACATCTACCTGTCAAAACTGGCGGGCAGCAAGCTGTTCAATTTCACCACCTCAACCAACGGCAGCGAACGCGCCATGGTGCCCGTAGGTGCTTACGAGCAGGTGATGCCACTGGATATTCTACCTACGCAGCTGCTGCGTTCGCTGATCATTGGTGACACTGAGATGGCACAGAAACTGGGTGCGCTGGAACTGGATGAAGAAGATCTGGCACTGTGCACGTTCGTGTGCCCGGGTAAATACGAATACGGTCCGATTCTCCGTGAGAACCTGACCCGAATCGAGATCGAGGGCTAACAGATGGCAATCCGACAGTTTCTCGATGGCATAGAACACCACTTTGAAAAAGGTGGCAAGTACGAGCGCTGGTATGCGCTGTACGAGGCCGTCGATACCATTTTCTATACTCCCGGCTCGGTGACATCCACTACCTCTCATGTGCGCGATGGGGTCGACCTGAAGCGCATCATGATCACGGTGTGGCTGTGTACCTTCCCGGCGATGTTCTTCGGTATGTGGAACATCGGCTTTCAGGCCAACAGCTTCCTGGCTGAAAACCCCGATGCCCTGATGGGTGACGGCGGCCTGCGTACTGCTTTTATCAGTGCCCTGGCGGGTAACAACGCCGCCAGTATCTGGGACAACTTCGTTTACGGCATGGCCTACTTCGTGCCCATCTACTTCGTTACCTTCGTCGTTGGTGGTTTCTGGGAAGTGCTGTTTGCCACGGTTCGCCGTCATGAAGTCAACGAAGGGTTCTTCGTAACCTCCGTTTTGTTCGCGCTGATCTGCCCGCCCACCATTCCGTTGTGGCAGGTGGCCCTGGGTATCACCTTTGGTGTGGTTATCGGCAAGGAAGTGTTTGGCGGAACCGGCAAGAACTTCCTGAATCCGGCCCTGACCGGCCGTGCGTTTCTGTACTTTGCCTACCCGGCGCAGATTTCCGGTGACACAGTATGGACAGCGGTTGATGGATTCAGCGGTGCAACGGCACTCAGCTGGGCAGCCAGCGGTGGCCTGGAAGCACTGGAAACCCAGATTGGCTGGATGTCGGCGTTCATGGGCTCTATCCAGGGCTCAATGGGTGAGACCTCGACGCTCGCAGTACTGATCGGCGGTATCATTCTGCTGGTGATGAAGATCGCCTCCTATCGCATTGTCGGGGGTGTAATGATCGGCATGATTGGCATGTCGCTGCTGCTGAACGTTATCGGCTCCGAGACCAATGCCATGTTCGACGTGCCTGCGCACTGGCACCTGGTCATGGGCGGTTTCGCCTTTGGCATGATGTTCATGGCCACGGACCCCGTGTCTGCTGCCATGACCAATACCGGGCGCTGGTGCTTCGGTATACTGGTAGGCGTTATGACCGTGCTGATCCGCGTGATCAACCCGGCTTTCCCGGAAGGCATCATGCTGGCAATCCTGTTTGCCAACCTCTTTGCACCGCTGATGGACCACTATGTGGTTCAGGCAAATATCAAACGGAGGCTTGCACGTGGCTAAAGCTAAAGAAACTGTCTCCAGAACGCTGATGGTTGCACTGGTGTTGAGTATTGCCTTCTCTGTTGTGGTTTCGACCGCCGCGGTAATGCTTCGTCCGGCGCAGGTCAAAAACCAGAATCTCGACATTCGATCCAACATTCTGGCTGCGGCTGGTATGCTTGAAGAAGGAATGTCGGCTGACGAGATTGAAGAAATCTTCTCACGCTTCGACGTGCGGCTGGTGGACCTCGATTCCGGAAACTACGTGGAACCTGACGCGGTCGGTGTTGAGGATCCGATGAAGTACGACATGTACAAAGCGGCCTCTGATCCGTCCTTGTCCACAGATATCCCGGCGTCAGAAGACAAAGCCGGTATCAAGCGTCGTCCGGATGTGGCCAAGATCTATACCCTGAGTGAGGACGGCGAACTTGTCAGAGTTGTGCTTCCGATTCATGGCTACGGACTGTGGTCCACTCTGTATGGGTTTGTGTCGCTGGAAGGCGATGCCAACACCATTGAGGGGCTGGGCTTCTATGACCACGCAGAAACTCCCGGGCTTGGCGGCGAAGTGGATAACCCTCGCTGGAAGAGTCAGTGGGTTGGCAAAGAAGTGTATGGCGATGAGCTGGAAGAGCCGCAGATTCGCCTGGTCAAGGGTGGCGTGAGCTCCGGAGCATCCGACAAGGAGCACAAGGTGGATGCGCTGTCCGGTGCGACCCTGACGAGCCGTGGTGTTGAACAGCTGGTCAACTACTGGATGGGTGACCGGGGCTTCGCACCGTACCTGAAAAAACTTCGTGAAGGGGAGGTCTGATCATGGCAGACGCTTCAGCCAAACAGGTTCTCTTCGAACCGATTTTCAGTAACAACCCTATTGCGCTGCAGATACTGGGTATCTGTTCAGCGCTGGCGGTGACCACCAGCATGAACGTGACTCTGGTCATGTGTGCGGCGGTTATCGCGGTAACGGCTTTTTCAAACCTGGCTGTGTCGCTGGTTCGCATGCAGATTCCCGGCAGCATCCGGATTATCGTGCAAATGACCATCATAGCCTCTCTGGTTATCGTGGTGGATCAGGTGCTCAAGGCCTATGCCTACGAAATCAGCAAGCAGTTGTCAGTATTCGTTGGTCTGATCATCACCAACTGTATCGTTATGGGCCGGGCTGAAGGCTTCGCCATGAAGAACGGTCCCTGGTTGAGCTTCCTGGACGGCATTGGTAATGGCCTCGGCTACTCGGTATTGCTTATCTTTGTCGCGTTCTTCCGTGAACTGCTGGGCGCGGGCTCGCTATTCGGCGTATCCCTGATGCCAGTTGTGAACGAAGGTGGCTGGTACATTCCCAATGGTCTGCTACTGCTGCCGCCAAGTGCGTTCTTTATTATTGGTCTTACCATCTGGGGTCTGCGGACCTGGAAGCCGGAGCAGGTGGAAGAGCCCGACTTCAAGATGTCCCGCCACACCGTTAAGGAGGCCTTCTGATGGAACACTATATCAGTCTGATACTGAAGGCCATTTTTGTTGAAAACATGGCGCTGGCGTTTTTCCTGGGGATGTGTACGTTCATTGCGATCTCCAAGAAGATCGAAGCCGCTGCCGGGCTTGGTATCGCAGTTGTCGTGGTGCTGACGATCACGGTTCCGGTGAACAACCTGCTCTACAACACCATCCTGAGGGAAGGTGCGCTGGACTGGGCAGGCTTGCCGAACGTTGACCTGAGCTTTTTGGGCCTGCTGACGTATATCGGTGTTATCGCCGCGCTTATCCAGATCATGGAGATGATTCTGGACAAGTACATTCCGGCGCTGTATGCAGCGCTCGGTGTGTTCCTGCCGTTGATCACAGTGAACTGCGCCATCCTTGGTGCCTCACTGTTCATGGTTGAGCGCGACTATACCTTTAGCGAAAGCGTGGTGTACGGGTTTGGTGCAGGTGTTGGCTGGGCGCTGGCGATACTGGCCCTGGCCGGTATCCGTGAAAAGCTCAAGTACAGCGACGTTCCCGAGGGCCTGCGTGGCCTGGGTATCACCTTCATTACGGTTGGTCTGATGTCCCTGGGCTTTATGTCATTCTCAGGCATTTCACTGTAACCAATCCGGTGATTCGGTTTAACGAAAAGGCGAGACCATGAATACAGAAATCATTCTCGGCGTGGTCATGTTCACTGTTATCGTACTGGCCCTTGTCGCGGTCATCCTCGCGGCACGGTCCAGGCTGGTAAGCACCGGTGATGTGACCATCGAAATCAACGATGATCCCGAGCACACACTGAAAACGGAAGCCGGCAGCAAGCTTCTCGGTACCCTGGCCAACAATGGCATCTTCCTGTCGTCAGCCTGTGGCGGCGGTGGTACCTGTGCCCAGTGCAAGTGCAAGGTTCTGGAAGGCGGCGGTGCCATGCTGCCTACGGAGAAAACCCACTTCACCAATCGTGAAGAGAAGGAAGGCTGGCGTCTGTCGTGCCAGGTGCCTGTAAAACAGGATATGAAGGTTGAGGTGCCGGAGGAGTTCTTTGGCGTCAAGAAGTGGGAATGCGAAGTTATTTCCAACCACAACGTTGCAACCTTCATCAAGGAACTGGTACTGAAGCTTCCGGAAGGCGAAGAAGTGGATTTCCGGGCTGGCGGTTACGTCCAGTTGGAGTGTCCTCCTTACGAGATCGATTTCAAGGATTTCGACATCGAGGAAGAGTTCCACGAAGACTGGGACAAGCACAACATCTGGCGCTACAAGGCAGTCAACAAGGAAGAGACCATTCGCGCCTATTCCATGGCGAACTACCCGGACGAGAAGGGTGTTCTCAAGTTCAACATCCGTATTGCCACGCCACCTCCGGGCACAGATCATCCACCTGGCATCATGTCCACTTATGTGTTCGCCCTGAAGCCGGGTGACAAGATCACCGTGATGGGACCATTCGGTGAGTTCTTCGCCAAGAAGACCGATGCCGAGATGGTATTTATCGGCGGTGGTGCCGGCATGGCACCGATGCGCTCCCATATTTTCGACCAGCTGAAGCGCCTGAATTCCAAGCGCAAGATCAGCTTCTGGTACGGCGCACGAAGTGTCCGGGAGATGTTCTATGTCGAAGATTTCGACATGCTGGCGGAGGAGAACGAAAACTTCGAATGGCATGTGGCATTGTCTGATGCTCTGCCTGAAGACAACTGGGAAGGTCCGACCGGGTTCATTCACAATGTGCTCTACGAAACCTATCTGAAGGACCATCCGGCCCCTGAGGACTGTGAGTACTATATGTGTGGGCCCCCAATCATGAACGCCTCCTGTATCAAGATGCTGAAGGATCTTGGGGTGGAAGATGAGAACATCATGCTGGATGACTTCGGGGGTTAATCAGCTCACATGACGCTCAGCATGCTACGACCCGTCAGGGTGGTTCTGGCCAGCGCCATTCTGGTGCTGGCCTTTGCCGCGCTGGCGGGTTGTTCGTTTGAGGAAGAGGAAAAAGTCTGGGAGATATCCGGGCCTGTTTTTGGCACCCAGTATCATATTAATGTGGTATTGAAGGAAGACGCAGATCGGCTTGAGAATCTGGCAGGTGGTATCGAGGAGGTGCTTGAAGGTGTTGATGCCTCCATGTCCACCTGGCGGGACGATTCGGAACTGTCCCGATTTAACAGCCTGGACGATCAGAGTCAGTGGACCGGGATATCCAGGCCGCTTCATGAGGTTCTGGCAACAGCCCGGGAAGTGTCGGAACTGACTGGTGGTGCCTTCGATGTGACCGTGGGCCCGGTGGTCAATCTGTGGGGGTTCGGGCCTGATGCCCGGCCAGAGCAGGTGCCCGGCGATGACGAGCTTTCCTCCGGACTTGAACGCATCGGCTATGACAAGCTTGAGCTACAGGAAGAGCCGCCCGCACTCAGGGCCAGCCCCAATCAGTACGTGGATCTTTCTGCGATAGCAAAGGGTTATGGGGTGGATGCGGTTTCACGCTTCCTCGAATCAGAGGGAATTTCCGCCTTTCTGGTGGAAATCGGTGGTGAAGTGCGCGTTTCCGGGCGTAAACCGGACGGTGAAGCCTGGCGCCTGGCCATTGAAGAGCCGGTTTCACAACGGCGGGAAATCAACCGTGTAGTTGCCCTGGACAGTCAGGCAATGGCAACCTCGGGAGACTATCGTAACTATTACGAATCGGAAGGGGAGCGGTTTTCACATACAATAGACCCCAAGAGTGGCAAACCGATCCGTCACAACCTGGCGTCGGTCACGGTTATAGCAGACGATTGCATGACTGCAGACGCGCTGGCGACGGCTTTCAATGTGATGGGGTTTGAACAGGCAAAAGACCTCGCCACACGTGAAAACATTGCCGCTTACTTTATTGTTCGTGGCGAAGACGGGTTTGAAACGGATTACACCCCGGCTTTTTCCTCGTTCCTGGCACATTAACGGAGAGACCTCCTATGGGTACTTTTCTGCTGGTTCTGACAATTGTTTTACTGCTGGTTGCCGGTATGTCGGTCGGCGTTATCTTCGGTCGCAAGCCTATCAGCGGTACATGTGGGGGTATTGGTGCCATGGGTATCAGCAAATCCTGCGATATCTGCGGTGGTAATACCCAGAAATGCGAAGAAGAGAATGAGCGTCTTGCCAGTGAGGGCAATTCAGCAGAGGCATTAACCTACGACGCCTCCAATAACAAGACCCACTGATTCGACGCTATCAGAACACTATAAAAATCCCGGGAGCCTCTGATAAGCGCCTGCCTGGCCTTTGTGCGCGTGCAGGGTCTTTTCAGAGGCTCCCTCACGACGTAGCTAAGGAGTCACTGCAGAATGGCAGAGCATCATTACGACGTCGTCGTTATCGGCGCGGGCCCCTCGGGGGAAGGCGCGGCGATGAATGCGACGAAGCATGGTAAACGTGTCGCGATCATTGAGGACAAACCCACGGTTGGCGGTAACTGCACCCACTGGGGCACAATCCCTTCCAAAGCGCTGCGCCACTCGGTCAAGCAGATCATCACGTTCAACACCAATCAGATGTTCCGTGACATCGGTGAACCACGCTGGTTCTCGTTCCCGCGCGTTCTGCAGAATGCCCAGAAGGTGATCGGCAAACAGGTCAAGTTGAGAACCCAGTTCTATGCCCGCAACCGGGTGGACCTGATCAACGGCAGGGCGAGCTTTCTCGATGCCAACCGGCTGGAAATTCGTGGTAACAAGTCCCACGAAATTCTTCACTTCAAGCAGGCTATTATTGCCACGGGGTCGCGTCCGTATCTTCCGCCCAATGTGGATTTCCGTCATCACCGGATTTACAACTCGGACACGATTCTCAACCTGTCCCATACCCCCCGCACATTGATCATTTATGGTGCCGGTGTAATCGGCTCGGAGTACGCTTCGATTTTTGCCGGGCTTGGTGTGAAGGTGGATCTGATCAACCCGGGTAGCCGCCTGCTCACTTTCCTGGACGATGAAATATCCGATGCCCTGAGTTATCACCTGCGCAACAATGGTGTACTGGTCAGACACAATGAGGAGTACGAGTCGGTTGATGGCGACGACCACGGGGTTGTGCTGTCACTGAAATCCGGCAAGAAAATCCGTGCCGATGCTTTCCTCTGGTGTAACGGTCGCAGCGGTAATACCGAAAAACTGGGGCTGGAGAATATTGGCCTGACTCCCAATGGCCGCGGTCAGCTGGCCGTGGACGACCATTACCGGACCGACGTTGAGAATATTTACGCGGCCGGTGACGTGATTGGCTGGCCCAGCCTTGCCAGCGCCGCCTACGACCAGGGCCGCTCGGCGTCCTCCGACATCGTCAAGGACGATTACTTCCGCCTGGTAACCGATGTTCCCACCGGCATCTACACCCTCCCTGAAATCAGTTCCGTCGGCAAAACCGAGCGTGAGTTGACGGAAGCCAAGGTGCCTTATGAAGTGGGGCAGGCGTTCTTCAAGGATCTGGCGCGGGCCCAGATTACCGGCGACCCGGTTGGAATGCTCAAGCTTCTGTTTCACCGGGAATCGCGACAGCTTCTGGGTATTCACTGCTTTGGTGACCAGGCCGCAGAGATTGTTCACATCGGCCAGGCCATCATGAACCAGGAAGGGGAAGCCAATTCCCTGAACTACTTCATCAATACCACCTTCAACTACCCGACCATGGCTGAGGCATACCGCGTAGCCGCACTAAACGGTCTGAACCGGATTTTCTGACTGGGTGCTGTCGGCCCTGTTTTGTCCCGCGGGCAGGTGCAGGGCTGCTTTTGACCGGTTATCGAAGTACATGCGTGTACTGGTCGGGTAATCGGTGATAATGCTGTCGACCCCTTTTGCCTCGAGCTGAAGCATGTCGTGGATGCGGTTGACGGTCCAGGTGGACACGTGCATACCTCTTCGGTGGGCATCGTTCACAATCGCTTCCGTGCACATACGCCAGCCGATGCACAGAAAGTCGCAGTGCAACCGGGCTGCCGCATTCACGGGTTTCGGGAATTTGCGGTCAGTAACCAGGCCGATGCGCACCTTCGTGTCCCTGCGGCGCGCCTGCTGAAGGAACCAGTGATCAGAAGAGGTGATGGCAACACGATTGTACAGGTCGCGACGCTGAATGACTTCGATCAGGCGGTTGCAGAGAATGTTCAGGCGCTGGCGGCTGTCTTTTTTTACTTCCAGTTGCAGATGCTCAAAATCAGGGTATTCGTTGAGCAGCGTTTCCAACGAGGGAATGCCGACGGTCCGTGGCCAGGGCGTTCCGCTTCGCCTGGCATCCATTCCCGCGAGTTCCTCGGCAGTGAAGCTGCTGACACTGCCTTCCTGGCCGGTCGTGCGATCGACCGTAAGGTCATGAACGATGACCGGTTTACCATCTTTGGACAGTACCAGATCAAGCTCAAAGTGCCGGACACCATGGCGGTAGGCATGGGTGAACCCGGCGAGGGTGTTTTCCGGGGCTTCTCCCTTTGCCCCCCTGTGCCCATAAACGATCATTCTGTAGCGGATTCCTTCAGGCGGTTGTAAATTTGCTGGCGTTTCTTCCAGGTGTCATGACACAGCTGGATGTCTTCCAGATAGGCTGGCAATTCTTCCATCAACAGGGCCTGTGGGCCATCCACCAGCGCTTTTTCCGGCTTGGGGTGAAAGTCCACCAGCACCATGTTGGCGCCGGCAATCACGCCCTGGGCGGTGGCGTGCATGACGTCCAGTACTCCGTCTGGCGCGCGCTCACGGCTGCCTACCGAGTGAGATGGGTCCACACACACCGGCATCCGGGTAAGGCGTTTGACTGCGGGCACGTGGGCGAAGTCCACCATGTTGCGGTGGGGCTGGCCGGCTTCCGTTTTCATGCCGCGCAGGCAGAAGATCACGTTGGCGTTGCCTTCGCTGGCCAGGTACTCGGCGGCATTCAGCGATTCGTTCAGAGTGATGCCAAAGCCGCGCTTCAGCAGCACCGGATAAGTGGACTGGCGGCCAATAGCCTTCAGCAGCTCGAAATTCTGGGTGTTGCGTGTGCCCACCTGAAGCATGACGCCTGTCGGACGGCCAAGCTGTTCCAGGCAGTGGTCGATTTCTTCAATATGGCTCTCATGGGTGATTTCCATGGCAATCACCTTGATGCCATGCTTGCCGGCTTTCTCGAATACCCAGGGCAGACACCCCTTGCCGTGCCCCTGGAAGGAATAGGGGTTGGTCCGTGGCTTGTAGGCGCCCATGCGGGTACAGACCTGGCCGTTCTCCTCCAGTGCCTGCATCATCTGCTCCACGTGCTCCGGCACGTCGACGGCACATAGCCCGGCAAAGATATTCAGGTTTGACTGGTCAAAAGTGACGCCATTGTAGGTGAAGCCACTCTGGCGGCGATCGTCCTTGTGGCGGCCGAGTATCCGGTAGTCATCAGAGATACGAATAGCCCGTTCCACCGCGGGAAGGGCCTCGATGTCCTCCTTGTTGAGAGACTTGGTTTCTCCCAGAAGATAGACCTCGGTGAGGCGCTGTTTCGCGCCCTGGACCTGGTGGACCCTGACTGATACGCCCGGCAGGTTTTCGAGAAAGTCCATGGTCTGGCGATAGGCTTCGCTGTCCAGTGCGGTATCCGGGTGGAGAATGGCTAACATACTTGCTCCTTAAGATTCAGTCAGCGCCCTCGGCGCGGTGGCGGGCCTGCATGAATTCCCTGTGGTTCAGGTGCAGCAGGTCTGCCATGCGGCGAATCAGATGTTCCTCGTACTTGTCGATACGGCCATCGGCAAAAGCCACCCGCCAGATACTCTCGAGCAGGACCTGTTTCTCGTCCTGGCTCAGCTGCTCATTGATCATGCCGGTAAATTCGTACAGGGAAGTAGCATCATCGGCATGGCTGAGCGCGTCCTGCAGAATGTCTTCCGCTTCCTCACGGGTGACCTGGTGGGCCCGTACCGCGCAGTCAACGATGGTTTTCAGTTCTTCGTCATCCTGCTCATTGTCCACCCTGGATAACTGAACCATCAGCGCGGTGGCGGCAACGGCAAGCTGGTGATTGTCTGGCTGCGTGGGTTCGTCTTCAGGCGAGCCAAACAGTTTTTTCAGGCGCTCAATCATGGTTTGCGGCACTCCTCCCGGTTACTGCTGCTGGCGTCAGGCGGCCTGGGACAGTCTGCGGACGCGGTTTTCCAGTTCAATCTGGTCATTGGTGAAACGGCGGATGCCGTCCGCCAGTTTCTCGGTGGCCATGGCGTCTTCGTTGGATTCCCAGCGGAACAGGCGTTCATCGATGTTGCCGGGCTTGTCAGCACTCGTCGCGCCTTCCGCCGACAACCGCCGCGGCAGGGTACCGGAATCGTTATCCAGTTCCTGCAACAGTGCCGGGCTGATGGTGAGGCGGTCACAACCGGCCAGCATCTCGATCTCACCGGTGTTGCGGAAGCTGGCGCCCATGACTACCGTCTTGTAGCCGTTGGCCTTGTAGTAGTTGTAGATGCGGCTTACGGACTGCACGCCCGGATCTTCTTCGGCCGGGAAGGCGTCGCGGCCGGTTGCTGCCAGGTGCCAGTCCAGAATACGGCCCACAAACGGCGAAATCAGGAAGGCGCCGGCATCGGCACAGGCGGCGGCCTGGATAAAGGAGAACAGTAGAGTCAGGTTACAGTGAATGCCTTCCTTTTCCAGTTGCTCGGCGGCGCGAATCCCTTCCCAGGTAGAGGCGATTTTGATCAGAACCCGGCTGGTGTCCATGCCGAGATGGTCATAAAGCTCCACCAGGCGGCGGGCCCGGGTGAGGGTGGCGCCGGTGTCGAAAGACAGCCGGGCATCCACTTCCGTTGAAACCACGCCCGGTATACGGCCCAGAATCTGCTTTCCCGCCAGTACGGCCAGCATATCGGTGGCGTAAGTCAGCTGCTCGGCATCCGAACCACCCTGTTTGCGGGCGGCGGTCACGGCTTCGTCCAGCATGGGGCGGTAGGCATCGGAGGCCGCGGCCTTGAGCAGAAGCGACGGGTTGGTGGTAGCATCCTGCGGTTTCCACTGGGCAATGGCGTCCAGGTCCCCGGTATCGGCTACCACGGTGGTCATGGCTTTGAGTTGTTCAAGCTTGCTGGTCATTCGTCCTGTCGTCCTGATAGGTTTGTTATTGATCGCCCGTATCGCGGGCGCTGAAGGTTATACGCCTACAATAACGGGCTGCCCTGACAGGAACAAGACAGTAAAAGGTATCAGGGCGATCAGGCCGGCACGACCAGTGAGACGTCCGGCTCCGGAACCCGGGCCATGGCCTGCTCGATAACCTCAATGCCGGAACCCGGTTTGTGGGCGTTCTCACTGATGTAGCGCCGGAACTGGCGGCCGCCGGGCTGGCCATGGAACAGGCCCATCAGGTGCCGGGACATATGGCTCAGGTAAACCCCCCGGTCCAGTTCATCCTGAATGAATGGTAATACCGCACGCAAGGCATCGTGCCGGGAACGGGCCGGTCCGGGTTGCCCGAAAAATTCGGTGTCCACACCTGCCAGCAGCCAGGGGTTGTGATAGGCCTCGCGACCGAGCATGACGCCGTCGGTATGTTCAAGATGTTGGCGGCATTCGTCGAAGGTCTTGATGCCGCCATTGATGATGATTTCGAGATGGGGATAGCAGGCCTTGAGCCGATAGACCCAGTCGTACTTGAGCGGCGGTATGTCCCGGTTTTCCTTGGGGCTCAGTCCTTCCAGAACGGCAATGCGGGCATGGACGATAAAGGTGCGACAGCCTGCCTCGGAGACCTTTTCAATAAACTCGCACAGTTCCTCCCAGGATTCCCGGCCGTCAATTCCGATCCTGTGTTTTACCGTTACCGGAAGACCGGTGGCGTTGATCATCGCCCGCACGCCCTCGGCAACCTTGTCCGGGCAAGCCATCAGGCAGGCGCCGATCATGTTGTTCTGCACCCGGTCGCTGGGGCAGCCCACATTCAGGTTTACTTCATCAAAACCGTATTGCTCCGCCAGCGCTGCGCAGTGAGCCAACTCCTGTGGATTGCTGCCACCCAATTGCAGTGCCAGCGGGTATTCCGCCGCATCATGCCGCAGGAAACGCGACGTATCGCCATGAATCAACGCGCCAGTGGTGACCATCTCGGTGTACAGCAGGGCGTGCCGGCTGAGCTGACGGGCCAGGTAGCGATAGTGGGTAGTTGTCCAATCCATCATCGGGGCCACGCAGAACCTTCGTGACGGCCCGAAACGGGTGTTTACCTGATTTTCCACTGTCTGTGCTGGCATATCTGTGGTGCTGCTCGTGATCATTAACTGCCCAATCTGAATCTGTCTGTCATTCGTCGCTGAGGTCAACGGATCAAATGAAAAGGGCTGCTATTCTATCAGGAAATCGGCGCGCCTGGCCGTAGGGCTTTGGCGAAACAAAGAGAACGTTATGAACGAATCTATATTTATTACCGGCGCCGGTGCCGGAATCGGTCGCGCTACGGCCCGGCTTTTTGCCGAGAAAGGCTGGTTTGTCGGCGCGGCAGACAGGGATGCGGAAGCTCTGGAAGCTTTGCGCAATGAGCTCGGAGCTGACAGGTGCAGTATCCATATCGCGGACGTTACCGATTCCCCGTCAGTAACGCAGGCGCTGGCGCAGTTTGCCGGGCACACTGGCGGCAGGTTGAAGGTGCTGCACAATAATGCCGGTATATTGAAAGTTGGCGCCTTTGACGGAATCAGCCCCGCCGTCCACCGCAGTGTGGTGGAGGTGAATGTGATTGGCCTGATGAATGTCCTTCATGCCGCTTTTCCCTACCTCAAGGCAACGCCTGGCGCGCAGGTGATCAATATGAGCTCCGCATCGGCATCCTATGGTACCCCTGATTTCGCCTCCTATTCCGCCAGCAAGCACGCAGTGCGTGCACTGACCGAAGCGCTGGATATTGAATGGGAGCAATATGATATAAAAGTAGGGGATCTGATGCCGCCGTTTGTGAATACCGGGATGGTCCAGTCCAACGAGGGGCAGTCGGCACTGTTCGACAACATGGGCATCAATCTGACCGCGGAAACTGTGGCCGCTGCGGTTCGGGACCAGGTCCGCAAGCCCCGGCTGCACCGCCCGATTTCGATGCAGTTCCGGGCGCTCTGGCCCATTACCCGCACCGCGCCGATCGCTGTTACCCGGACGGTTATGAAGCGGCTGTGGCGCAACGGTTAGCAAGTTCTGGTGCCTGGAAATGACTTATGACAACGAACTGATTTCCTGAATCTGCTAGGTTGCTCGGATGCACGGCAGCTTTATCTTCAGGAGGTCAGTCATGTCCAGTTCTGGCGATGCATTGGCGTCTTTGGAATTCTTTCCGTGGAGCCGGCATTTCGAGGTTGGCATCAAGGAGATTGATGAGCAGCACAAAATGCTCGTGAAGATTGTCAACAGGCTGGTCTGGCATTCTGTGTCTGCCGGCCCCCAGTCCCGGGTTGATCAGATCCTCGATGAATTACTGTCCTACGCCAATTATCACTTTACGTCTGAAGAACGCATCTGGAATTCGGCCTTTGGTGGCGCGACCATTGCCCGCAACCACCACGACGCTCACCAGATGTTCTTCGCCCAGATTCAGACGCTTCGCAGCAGCGGTCAGTCCAAAGGCCAGATAATGGCTGATCTGTTTGATTTTCTCGCCCGCTGGTTGGCGTTTCATATTCTGGAGTCGGATCGCCGGATGGCCATGACAGTCAAGGCTGTTGAGCAGGGGGCCTCCCTGGATGAAGCCAGAAAGCAGGTTGATGACCAGTTGGGGGGCAGTGGGGGTGAGTTGATTTCGGCGTTGCTGGAAGTCTACAGTAAGCTCTCTTCGAGTACCGCGCAGTTGATGCGGGAAAACCTCACCAGAGAGTAAGTTTCAATGCCGGTAATGGTTCAGGCTCTCACGCCTGTGTTTGCGTTGATCCTGTTGGGCTACCTGTTCCGGCGCTGGCACTTCCCGGGGGACGACTTCTGGATCCAGGCGGAGCGCTTTACCTACTACGTGCTCTTTCCGGCCATGCTGATCTTCAAGCTGGGCCAGGCAAGGGTGCCGCCGTCGGCCTATGGCGACATCCTGATTCTTATCGTTGCCATGCTGGTGTCCATGACGCTGTTGCTGGCCGCTCTTCAGTGGATCTGGCGCTGGCCCGGGGCGGTTTTCTCCTCGGTTTTCCAGGGCGGCATTCGTTTTAACTCCTACGTTGCCCTGGCGGCGGCAGGGATGTTGCTCGGTGATGAGGGCCTGTCGCTGATTGCCATTGCAGTCGCGGTGAAAGTTCCGTTACTCAACCTGCTGTGCATTCTGATGTTTTCCCTGGTGGCCGGGAACGGTGCAGTCAAGCTGAAACCGGTTGTCCAGGCCATTGTCTCCAACCCGTTGATTATCGGCTCGGTGATCGGGATGGTCTGGAGCTATTTCCAGATCGGCTTTCATCCGCTGGTGGCCGGCATTCTTGAACCCTTGAGTGACCTGGCCCTGCCACTGGGACTGATGACCGTAGGCGCCGGCCTGCAACTGAAGGCGCTGCGTGGTGCTTCGATGCCTTTCCTGGTCTCCTCGACCGCCAAACTTGTCATTTTCCCCTTGCTGACGGCTGCTCTGGCGATACTGTTGGGTATGGAAGGGTTGATGGTTCAGGTGATCGTGTTGCTGGCAGCCCTGCCGACAGCCACGTCGTCCTACATCCTGGCGCGTCAGTTGGGTGGTGACGCGCCATTGATGGCAGGCATTGTCAGTGGCCAGACATTGCTGGCCATGGTGACCATTCCGCTGTTACTGGGCATTCTCTGGTAAACACCTGAGCGCCGCGTCTGCCAGGCTCTGCTGGAAAGTGATATACCCGTCGCGGCCGGGCTCGATGTCCGTGGCAAGCGGGTCCCAGGTGCTGAAGGTAATATCCAGGCCTTCAGTGATCGAGCGCCACCACTGGCGATTGAACTGGGGTTCCGTCATCAGGCAGGGATGGTTGGCCTCCTGCAGCTTCTGTTGCACCTCTGCAATATGCCGTGCGCCCGGAGACAACTCGGGATTCAGGGTCAGGATACCTTGCAGTGTCAGGCCATAGTGCTCTGCGAATCGCGTGAAGGCGTTGTGGTAGGTGAACAGGTCGATCTCTGCCACAGGCTTCAGTCGGGTGGTAATGTCACTTTCGGCGGTGGACAGGTCTCGCTCAAACCGTTTGAGGTTGGCGTCAAGGGCAGCCACGTCGGCGCCATCCTGCTGCACGAGTACCTTGTGAATATCCCTTGCCATATCCAGTGCCAGTGCGGGGTCCAACCAGATATGCGGGTCCTCGCCGTCGCCGTGATCGTGGCCGTGCCCGGCGTGATCATCGTGACCACCGTGATCATCTTCGGTTTCAATCTCGGGTATATCTTCTCCGTGCATCAGTGAGTAGGTGCGGTCCCGAAACTCATTGCCGCTGAGCAGGCGTGTGAGAAAGGTTTCCAGCTCCGGCCCCACCCAGAAAATGGCGTCAGCATTCTCCAGGGCCCGGCGCTGAGAGGGTTTCATGGTGTAGTTATGGGGGCTCGCGCCGGGCTGGACCAGTGTTGTTACTTCTACATCGTCCGCTGCCACGGCTTTTACCAGCAGTTCGATGGGTTTGAGTGACGTGACAACCTGGGTGGCCGCCAGGGCAGTGGCGGATCCGAGGAGTGCGGCACATCCCAGTGCGGTGGCGCCGACAAAGCGATTGGCGATCATAGTAGGTAAGGTCTCCAGAATTGATGGTACGTTATAATATAACAATAAGGCGCGCAGATAAAATGGATTGCCGCCGGCCCATGCGAAATCCGCCCGTGGCCGGTATAATGCGTGGCCTTTAACGCACAGCCTTTACCAGGCAGTAACCTTCAGGATGCTTTCATGACCGTACGTACCCGAATCGCACCGTCCCCCACCGGTGATCCCCACGTTGGTACCGCTTTCGTGGCGCTGTTTAATCTGTGCTTTGCCCGACAACACGGCGGCCAGTTTATTCTGCGGATTGAAGATACGGACCAGGTCCGCAGTACCGATGAGTCCGAACAGGACATCCTGCAAGCCCTGCGCTGGTTGGGACTTGAATGGGACGAAGGCCCTGATGTGGGTGGTCCTCATGGCCCCTACAGGCAGTCAGAGCGCAAGGACTCGTATCGGCAGTACGCATTGGATCTGGTCACCAAGGGGCATGCGTTCTACTGTTTCCGCACCCCGGAAGAGCTGGATGCCATCCGTGAAGAACGCAAGGCCCAGGGCCTGAACCCGGGCATCAAGGGTGATCTGGAACTGCCGGAAGAAGAGGTCAATCGCCGCCTGGATGCGGGCGACCCGTATGTGATTCGCATGAAAGTACCGGAACACGGCGTCTGCGAGATCGAGGACATGCTCCGTGGCACCATCGAGATCGACTGGTCCCAGGTAGACAGCCAGATCCTGCTGAAGTCCGACGGCATGCCCACCTACCATCTGGCCAACGTGGTGGACGATCACCTGATGGAAATCACCCACGTGCTGCGTGGCGAAGAATGGATCAACTCCGCCCCCAAGCACAAACTGCTGTATGAGTATTTTGGCTGGGATATGCCGATGCTGTGCCATCTACCGCTGCTGCGTAACCCGGACAAGAGCAAGCTGTCCAAACGCAAGAATCCCACCAGCATCAATTTCTACGAGCGCATGGGGTTCCTGCCGGAGGCAGTGACGAATTACCTGGGCCGCATGGGCTGGTCCATGCCGGACGAAAGAGAGAAATTTACCCTGGATGAAATGATCGAGAACTTCGACATCCAGCGTGTCTCCCTGGGTGGCCCGGTTTTCGATGTGGAGAAACTGCGCTGGCTCAACGGCCAGTGGATCCGCGACGAACTCAGTGATGAACAGTTTATCGAGCGCATGCGCCACTGGTGGTTCAACGAGCAGGCCCTGCGGGACCTGGTGCCCCATATCAAGGGCAGGGCGGAAGTGTTCAGCGACGTGGCGCCGATGGCCTCGTTCATGTTCTCCGGCATGCTCAACCTCAAACCGGAAGATTTCAGCCACAACAAGCTGGACGAAGCCCAGGTCAAGCGGGTACTCCAGTTCACCCTGTGGAAACTGGAGGCCCAGCGACACTGGAGCAAAGACAACATTTTTGCCGACATCAAAACCCTGGCCAAGTCCATGGAACTGAAAATGGGTGATTTTATGTTCGCCATCTTCGTGGCCATCGCCGGAACCCCCAATTCCTGGTCCGTGATGGACTCCATGGCCATGCTCGGCCCGGACATGACCCGCTCCCGCCTGCGCCATGCTCTTGAAGTCCTGGGCGGTTTCTCCAAGAAGGAAACCAAGCGGGTGGAGAAGGAGTATGCAGCCCTGCTTGCCGAGTAACCAGATTGGTGAATAAGTAAACGGCCTGGGCAGGGATGTTCACGAAACTGAAAAAACGTTGGAAAAAAGGTTGACGCCCCAGGGGCCGATCCTTAATATACGCAGCCGTTGAGGGGCCATAGCTCAGCTGGGAGAGCGCAACACTGGCAGTGTTGAGGTCAGCGGTTCGATCCCGCTTGGCTCCACCAATTTCTAGTCCCCTTCGTCTAGTGGCCTAGGACTCCGCCCTTTCACGGCGGCAACAGGGGTTCGAACCCCCTAGGGGACGCCAATACGGCTTGACGGTCTAGTCCACCGGTAAGCCATCAAAAAAACCGCCTTCGGGCGGTTTTTTTGTGGGTGTCTGCCGGGGTCTGTCCCTGCGGGACTGACCCCAACCATACTGACCAGCTATCCCTTACCACCATAATCCTGATGAGAATTAAGGGCTCAGTCGCCAGTCGCCGATAAACCCCGCTGTAAGCATTGAGTTGGTCAATGTTTGTGGGGTCAGTCCCGCAGGGACAGACCCCTAGGACAGACCCCTTGAAGCAATAGCGCCTTTTCCAACCCCCTCATAAGCCTTCACTCGAATAATATCCTCCGGAAATTCTGCTTTAAGCTGCTCGGCAATATGAGCTGCAATCAGCTCCACCGTCGTATCGGAATCCAGCATGTAAACCCGGCTCTCCGGCAGCGTCAGCGCAAATTCTCCCTGGTTTGCCTCATATTCGAAGGTCACATATTCCGTGCCGTCCGCGGCTACCCAGCGCCGGGTTACATCTTCCTCGGACCCCACGTAGATATCCTGCCACAACTTCGCCCAGCGATTTTCAAGATCCCGGTCGCGATGACCGTTGCGGTCAATCCGGATCGGGGAGCGGTGTCCGTGAGCAATCCGCTGGCAGTTACCCAGATGTTTTTTCAGCCCATGAACGTAGTGGTAGTAGGCACCTTCAATCACATCTTCCCGTAGTGAAATCTCCACGTCCGTCACATTGGCCGGCAGCACTGCCCGCAACTCGTGCTCCAGAAGAGTTGCGACCGCAGATGGAACCACCCGTTCAGAGGACAGCCAAACCACGGCCTCGTCCGGGGATTGATGAAGAATGCGGGTGCCGTCTGTCAGATGCCACACAAAGCGGTCCGGCTCGTCTTCGTTCCATTCGAGCCCGCTATTGCCCCGGGGGATCACCAGGCGGTGATCCACTCGCTCATCAATTACCCGCTTGATGGTGCGTTTGACGTTACTGAAATCAAACACCATACCCTGGTCGTCCAGCTCGCCACCCAGAACCACATCCACAATCCAGCTTTCGCCCACGAGCCCGCGGGAGGCGTCCAGATAGGCAAAGTCGATAACCGTCAGATTGTCTACGAAAAGGTGGTTCATCGGAGGGGCCCGGGAAGATGAGGTTGATTGGTGGGCGGATTCTAGCAAAAATCCGCCAACGCTAGCAGCTTTGCATAGGGTGCGTGGTGAAAACAACGGAGCAGGTGAGAATGGAAAACACCGATGAAGATCGCCATGATGACTTCCCCGCACTGGTGTTGGCCGCCGGCGCGTCCCGGAGGATGGGCAGATCAAAGGCCCTGTTGCCGGTGCATTCGGGCACGCTACTGGATCACGCCATTGGCCAGGCAAAGCTGCTGGGTGCCCCGGTCACTGTCGTTGCGGGTGGTTGGTACCCGCTGGTTCGCTATCGTTGCCGTGTGCAACCGTCAGCCTGGGTATTTAACAGGGATTGGCACAAAGGTATGTCGGCGTCTTTGAAAGTCGGTGTGGGAAGTCTGGGGGCTCATGCCAAAGGGGTGTTTGTGGTGTTGCTGGATCAACCGCTGATTGAATCCGGCGCGCTGACCGCACTGGCGCAGGCGGCCAGAAATAACCCCTCGCAACCCGTGGCGGCAGATCTGCATGGCAAACCTGGTGCGCCGGCCTATATCCCCAGGCGTTTGTGGCCTCAGGTAATGATGCTGGAAGGAGACAGAGGGGCCGCCGCCATCCTTGCGAGCAACGGTGCCATCCGAATTGCCATGGCTGGCGCCGCTTCGGATGTGGATACGCCCGCAGACTGGTGCCGTGTCAACCGTCAGTTACCCGAACAGCCCTGACAACCAGGCGATGCCCACTGCAAAAATGCCCAGGCTGGCGGCCAGGCCCATGGTGTAGAGGCGGGATGTGGCCGAACGCTGCTGGGATACAAACAGATCGATAGTGCGCTGGGCGATGTCCTCGGCGGTTTCCCGGGAGATCTCGTGGGCCTGCTGTATGGCTTCTGATTGCAGGGTCTGCCAGAACTCGGTATCAATGGTCTGTACGCTGGTGATGTGGTCTTTGAGTTCTGCCATGTGATTGCTGGTGAAGCCCGTGTTGCGGGACAGATCCTTGCGCAACTCGGCCAGCTCACGAGCCAGGTTGAGATTGACCTCTGCTGCCACGTCATCCCGGAGATTGCGAGTACGCTGTTCGATCATTTCGGTCACAGCGTTGAGACGCTCTTCAACTGCTGCTTCCTGTCTTTTGCCGGATTCGTCCAGCGCCCGCTTGAGGTGGTCAAACTGTTCGTCGAACAGTGAGCTGAGCAGTTCATGCAGGCGATTGTTGATGTGAGTCTTCACAGCCGAGCGGGCAATCTGTTCGATCAGATCGCTGGTCAGTGGAACCACCTGCGGGCCGCTACCGCTGCCATTGCCCTGCGGTTCACCATCGGCTTTCGGAGACATTTCCAGGGATGCATCCGTGGGGATGTCCAGAGGTTCGTCCTCCGTAGCCCCGGCGACGGCGTTGCCCGGTTCCGGTGGTTCGGGAAGGTTGCCATCGGTCACATCGCTGTCAAGCTGCTCCAGGACCAGGCTGAGGCCCTCTGTGTGAGGCGGCTTGGTGAGAATGTTGTAGACACCGAAATTGCGTGCCTCCTCCATAAACGACTGGGACTTCTTCGAGGTGCACATGATGATGGGGATGGCGGCTGTTTCCGGATTGCCCTTGATGGCCTTCGTGGCTTCCACGCCATTCATGCCCGGCATCAGGTGATCCATGAAGATCACATCGGGGCGCTTATTGGCGTTGAGGAAGTCCAGCGCCTCCTCTGCCGAGCCGGCCATATTCACTTCCATGTCCCGGCCTTCCAGCAGTTTGCTCAGGGCAAATCGAGCCACTTTCGAGTCGTCTACCAGGAGTGCATTCTTGATCGCCATGTCACAACCTCAACCTTTACTGCATGTGTGTTCAATAGCGGGCTGATGCTTACCAGCCTTCCAGTTTCGGGCATTGGGTTGCCCGATAGCTCTTCTCCCGATAACAAACACCGGGTTCCTTGGTCCGGGCGGTGAAAATCTCCCCGGCCGCCGTTGTCAGGCGCACCTGTCCGTAGGGTTCGCCATACCTGAAAGTGGCCTCGATCGAGCTGCCGTTGGGATTGCGTAGCAGCCCCTTGCCGTGGAACGAGCCTTCGATGTATTCACCTTCGTATTTCTTGCCATCGGCAAACACTTCCTTGCCTTTGCCATGGAACTCGCCGTTGGAAAATTCGCCTTCGTAATGTCGTCCGTCGGGGTAGGTGAGGGTGCCTTCGCCATGAAATTCGTCGTTCCGGAAGCCGCCGACATAAAGCATGCCGTCCGACGTAGTGAGTGAGCCATGTCCGTTCAGCTGTCCTTCGGACCATTGCCCGGTCAGAATATCATCGTTCGCCAGGGTCAGCGTGCCCTGGCCGTCAAACTGGTCGTTGCGGAACTGGCCGGTATAGCGGGTGTCGTCAGCATTCCGCCAGGTCCCTTCACCGTGGCGCTGCCCCTCACGCCAATCGCCTTTATAGCGACTGCCGTCGGGGTACCAGGCGGTACCTTTGCCATCAAACTCGCCATCCACGAAGTGTCCTTCGTAGCGCAGGCCCTTGGCATCTTCATAGATGCCATCGCCGGTTTTGATGCCGCCAACCCAGGTGCCGTCGCGGTATTCGACCCGGGTGTAGGCGTCCAGTTTGCCCACCAGCGTCTTTTCATTGCCAGCGGCGAGCGCTACTGTTTGCTGCCATGGCTTGTGGCCCTCCTTGCTGATAACCACTTCGTATCTGCCGGGTTCCAGTTCCAGATCCAGCCGGGTGGCACCGTAGTGCTTGCCGTTGATAGTGACCTCATCGCCGACCACGTTTGAGCGCAGCACCAGCTTGCCGGTTGTCGGGCGGGGCTCTTCCGGTTGTTGTGGGGATGCGTCTGTGCGCGTTTCAGGCATTGCCGAATGGGGTTCAGCAACCGCCAGCATTTCCGGGTCTTCGGGTAGTTCGGGAATAAAGAAGGGCTCGCCGGTGATGCGGCCGCGGGCGCGACGATCAGTGTCGGCCTCGTCACCAGTGGGTTCTCCGGAAGCGGCCAGAGCGCTGTCCCCCAATGGCAGTTCCGGAGTTTCAGCAGCGCTGGCTTCGGTGGTGCTGTCTTCCCGGTAAAGTTGGTCGGATGCGGGTTCCAGGGTATCTGTGGAAACGGTGGCGATGGTTTCTTTGGCTTCCGGCTCACTGGCAATGATATCCGTGCCCATGGAAAGATCATTGCGCACCGATGCAAAGCCGGCCGTCACCAGAAGCATCAGTGCCAGGGCGTTGACGAACAGTAGCGGTCTGAAATCGACCATGGGAAACCTCTCGATTCTGCATTCTTGTGTTACAGCCGGTGCCCCGCCCGTGTCATTGTCGTTGTTCAACGGGAATCAGGGATTACACAGCCTTATCTTACCCAGTCGGGGCAATCTTATGTAACACAAAGTCACGGAAGTTAACGAGAATGCAGGACAAATCACACTTTCTCCGGAAGCTGATCATGGTTGAGCTGTTCCCAGGAACGCATGTACACATCTGCCTCGTACTGATAGGGGGATTTGAAAGGGGTCAGCACGAAGTCGAACACCAGAAAGAAGAATCCGACAGATCCCCAGGCGATGAACAGCGTACTTATAGTGGTGGCCTGGACTTCCGGGTTTGCGTCGACAAAACTTTCCAGTAGTGGTATCAGGTCCGATGCCATCACCACCGGGTTGAAACTCGATAGTACGAACGGTATCCAGAAGGCCAGGAACACCGGAAAGAACCCGAAGGACCACAACACCCTGCGCAACAGGTATATGCCGATGGCGCGCCAGTATCGTTGCCTGATCTCGGGAACCCGGCGTATGCGCTCCAGGTAACGGCGCCGTTCGTCCCAGTAGGCAGCCACTTCCGGGGCGTGGACATTATGGCCTTTGCTGGCGGGCTTGTGGCCGGTTCCGGAGGCGCTTCTGGCGGTGTCCGGAGTGTGATTGCCCTGGGTTTCAGTGGTCATGGCGTCGGGTACTGCCTTGTGGCTTCGGGTTAGTGCATGATAATAGAAAGTACGTGTTACCCTACAATCCCCATTTGGTTAAAGACAGGATAGTTTTAATGGCGGCAGTGATCGAGAACACAGTCCATCCGGCGTTTGAAATGCTACGAAGTCACCGCGTCAGCACGCTGAACGTGACCGTCGAAGAATACCGTCACCGTAAAACCGGCGCCCGCCACCTGCACCTGGCGGCAGATAACGACGAGAATGTGTTTTTTGTGGCGCTGCGGACCTTTCCGATGGATTCCTCCGGGGTCGCCCATGTCCTGGAGCATACTGCACTTTGCGGTAGTGAACGCTTCCCGGTGCGGGATCCGTTTTTCATGATGATTCACCGTTCCCTGAACACCTTCATGAATGCGTTCACCAGCAGCGACTGGACGGCATACCCGTTTGCCAGCATGAACCGCAAGGATTTTGATAACCTGCTGACGGTCTACCTGGATTCGGTGTTTTTCTCCACGCTTGATCCGTTGGATTTTGCCCAGGAAGGCCATCGCCTGGAATTCGACACGCCGGAGGATCCCTCCTCGGATCTGGTCTACCGTGGCGTGGTGTACAACGAGATGAAAGGCGCCATGAGTGCACCGACGTCCCAGTTGTGGCAGAACCTGTCCAGCCAGTTGTTCCCCACCACTACCTATCACTACAACAGTGGCGGTGAGCCAGACCACATAGTCGATTTGAGCTACGATGATCTGTTGCGCTTCTACCGGCACCATTACCATCCCAGCAACGCGATTTTTGCCACTTACGGCGATATTCCGGCCCATGAGCACCATGAGCGGTTCGAAGAGCTTGCGCTCAAGCGGTTTGATTACCTGGATGTAGAGCTGCCGGTGCGGGACGAGAAGCGGATGTTTTCGCCGATCCGGGTTGATCAGAGCTATGCCGTCAGTGAAGGCGAGGAAACCGGCCACAAGACCCATATTGTGATGGGCTGGTTGCTGGGGCACAGCTTTGACCTGCAGGAAAATCTCGAAGGCCAGTTGCTGGCCAGTGTGTTACTGGAAAACAGCGCTTCGCCATTGATGCGGGCCCTGGAAACCACGGATATCGGGCACTCCCCCTCGCCCATGTGTGGCCTGGAGGACTCCAATCGCGAGATGACCTTCGTGTGTGGTATTGAGGGCAGCGAGCCGGACAAGCAGGGCGACCTCGAACAGTTGATCGAACAGACCCTGGCAAAAGTGGTGGAAGAGGGGGTCAGTCAGGACCGTCTGGAAGCCATTCTGCACCAGTTGGAGCTTCATCAGCGCGAAATTGCCGGCGACAGTTTCCCTTATGGCCTGCAGTTGATCATGACCGCCATTTCGCCGATGGTTCACGGCGGTGACCCGGTGGAGCTTCTGGACCTGGAGCCTGTGCTGGTGGATATGCGGGAGAAGATCCGGGATCCGGACTACGTGCCCGGCCTGATTCGCAGCAAACTGCTGGAAAACCCGCACCGGGTCACTCTCACTCTGCGTCCGGACGACAAGCTCGAAAGCCGCCGTCAGGCCGCGATCCGTGAGGCTCTGGCCCGTCGCAAGGCGTCACTGACCGATGACGAGGTCCAGCAGATTATCGACCGGGCCCGGGCACTCGAAGAACGCCAGACCCGCAAGGATGACGATTCCATACTGCCCAAGGTGGATTTGTCAGACGTGCCACTGCAGCTTCCGGAACCCGAAGCCCGGTTCGCCGGCGACATGTCGGCTACCATTTATGCGCGGGGGACCAACGGCCTGGTCTACGAACAGGTGGTCGTGCCGGTTCCGAACCTGTCCGAAGATGAGCTGCTGTTATTGCCGTACTACACCACGCTGATCCCGGAAGTAGGCTGCGGTAACCTGGATTACCTTCAGATGCAGGACCGTATTTCCGCTGAATCCGGCGGCATCAGTGCGTCATTCTCCGCCAAGGGGCGAATCGATGATGTGCAGGATCTGTCCGGCTACATTGTCTTTAACGGCAAGGCACTGGCCAGGAACCGCGAGGCATTGACCCGCCTGTTGAAGGACGTGTTCGACGGTGCCCGTTTCGATGAGAAAGAACGGGTTCGCGAACTGGTGGCCCAGATTCGCGCTCGCAGAGAGCAGGGGGTGACCGGCAGTGGTCACGCTCTGGCCATGGGCGCGGCCTCCCAGGGCATCAGTCCGGGAGCCTGGCTGTCATTCCGGCTCGGTGGCCTGGCGGCGATTCGCGGGGTCAAGGCCCTGGACAAGTCACTCGATGACCCGGCTGAACTGGAAAAGCTTTGTGAACGACTCGCCGCACTGCATGAGCGTATCCGGCAGCAAACCCGTGAGTTCCTGCTGATTGGCGAGGAAGAGCACCTGGACCCCATGCTCACTGAACTGAAATCCATCTGGGGCGACACCAACGCCGCAGCCGGTGATTCCTGGAAATTGGCGCCGGTCAGTTACCAGGCTCGCGAAGCATGGCTTACCTCAACTCAGGTGAACTTCTGCGCCAAGGCGTACAGCACCGTTGCCATCGATCATCCGGATGCTGCTGCACTGACGGTGTTGGGTGGCTTCTTGCGCAACGGATACCTGCACAGGGCGATCCGTGAAAAGGGGGGTGCCTACGGTGGTGGTGCCGGCCAGGACAGCGTTAACGGTACCTTCCGATTCTTCTCCTATCGCGATCCCCGGCTGGGTGAAACCCTCGGAGATTTCGACAGGGCCCTGGATTGGCTGCAGGAAGAGCAGCATGATCCTCAGGAGCTGGAGGAGTCCATCCTCGGGGTCATCGGCCAGCTCGACCGGCCACGCTCCCCGGCCGGTGCGGCCCGTCACGCCTTCCATAACCGCCTGTTCGGCCGCACCCCTGAGCAGCGCGCCCGCTTCCGGGAGCGTGTACTGGCGGTGACCCTGGAAGACATAAAGCGGGTGGCTAGGGAATGGCTGAAGCCGGAGAGCGCCAGTGTGGCGGTTGTCACCAGCTTTGAAAATCGCGACTCTGCCAGAAAACTCGGGCTGGAGATTCAGGAGCTGTAAGTCTCCTAACGGTTGCGTTTGAGCCCGGTGCTTACCATGATACGGGTGGATATTTCTTCCACTGAGTAGGCTGTCGTATTGAGGTAAGGGATCCGCTCCCTGCGGTACATCAGTTCTATTTCCTCGATTTCGTGCATGCACTGTTTCAGGGACGAGTACCGGGAATTCGGCTTGCGCTCATTGCGGATCGTGGCCAGCCGTTCAGGCTCGATGGTCAGCCCGAAGATCTTTTCCTTGTGGTTGCGAAGGGCGGCCGGCATTTTCTGGTCTTCCAGATCTTCTTCGGTAATGGGGTAGTTGGCAGCCTTTACGCCATATTGCAGAGCCAGATACAGGCACGTGGGCGTTTTTCCGCTGCGGGAAGCGCCCACCAGAATAAGGTCGGCCTCGTTATAGTGACGGGTGCGTGCGCCATCGTCGTTATCCAGCGCGAAGTTGACGGCTTTGATTCTTCGCTCGTAGCTGCCTTCGTTGTTGATGGCGTGGGACTTGCCGACAGTGTAGGACGAAGACGACCTCAGTTCCTGCTCAAGCGGGCTCAGGAAGGTTCCGAAGATGTCCACCATGAAGCCGTCGGCGCCGGAAATAAGATCGCGGATATCGCTGTTTACGATGGTGTCAAAGACCAGAGGCCGTGTACCGTCAACGTCCGCTGCCTTGTTGATGCGTTTGACCATTTCCCGGGCTTTGTCAGTGTCATCGATGTATGGCACCGTAATGCGCTCGAAATCGATTTTCTCGAATTGCGCCAGCAGGCTGTGGCCGAGAGCTTCGGCGGTCAGGCCAGTACCATCGGAAATAAAGAAAGCGGTTCTTTTCATGGCGTGTAGTCCGGCTCCGTATTTGGCGGGTTCCCTAGGTAATTGCCACAGGTTACAGTATCATACACGCCAAGTTCGAGAGCCCGCAGTGGAGAATGCAGGAATTGCAGGGGCAGGGTCACGTGAGAGTCACCTCCACCGCTTCGGTTTCGCTCTTTGCTTCAACGAATCAAGGGAGACGCGCTTTGGAAGATTACATTATCTGGTTTGATCACCTGGGAATGTCAGATGTTGATCGGGTTGGAGGAAAGAATGCCTCCCTCGGTGAAATGATCAGTAATCTCGCCAATGCAGGTGTTACGGTGCCCGGCGGCTTTGCCACCACGGCCCATGCTTATCGTGAATTCCTCGCAAAAGATGGCCTGCGCGAAAAGATCGATAACACGCTCGATGCCCTGGACATTAACGATGTTAATGAACTTGCACGAGTTGGCTCCCAGATCCGCCAGTGGATCCTCGATACACCCTTCCCCGATGCACTGGAAAAACCGCTGGAAGACGCTTACGCGAAACTGCGCGGTGGTAACGACAATATGGCGGTTGCGGTGCGTTCCTCCGCCACAGCCGAAGACTTGCCGGATGCTTCTTTTGCCGGCCAGCAGGAAACGTTCCTCAATGTAGTGGGGCTGGAGCAGGTTCGCACGTCGGTGAAGGAAGTGTTTGCCTCGCTGTTTAATGACCGTGCCATATCCTACCGTGTTCACCACGGTTTTGATCACAAGCAGGTAGCCCTGTCTGCGGGCATCCAGAAGATGGTCCGCAGCGAAACTGCCGCCAGCGGTGTCATGTTTACCCTGGACACGGAATCCGGCTTCCGGGATGTCGTGTTTATTACCGGCTCCTATGGACTCGGCGAAACCGTGGTTCAGGGGGCGGTAAACCCCGATGAGTTTTACGTTCACAAGCCCACCCTTGATGCCGGCCGACCCGCTGTTCTGCGTCGTAACCTCGGCAGCAAGGCCATCAAGATGGTCTATCATACGGATCCGTCCGCAGAGCAGTTTGTGGAAACCGTAAAGGTTGAGCAGGAGGAGCGTAATCGCTTCTGTATTACCGATGCGGAAGTGGAAGAGCTGGCCAAACAGGCCATGATTATCGAAAACCACTACCAGCGCCCGATGGACATCGAGTGGGCGAAAGACGGTGATGACGGCCTTATCTACATCGTTCAGGCCCGTCCGGAAACCGTCAAGAGCCGCGCATCCGCCAATGTGATGGAGCGCTATCTGCTGAACGAAACCGGCACGGTTCTGGTGGAAGGTCGCAGTATTGGTCACAAGATTGGCAGTGGCCCCGTCAAGATCATCACCAGTATCAAGGAAATGGACCGGGTACAGGCCGGCGATGTGCTGGTCACCGATATGACCGATCCGGACTGGGAACCGGTGATGAAGCGGGCCTCCGCCATTGTCACGGACCGTGGCGGGCGTACCTGCCACGCGGCCATTATTGCCCGTGAACTGGGCATACCGGCGGTGGTTGGTTGCGGCGACGCAACGGACGTGCTGAAAGACGGTCAGGAAGTGACCGTATCCTGCGCCGAAGGTGACACCGGCCTGATTTACGAAGGCAGCCTGGATTTCGAGCTGAAAGAGAATACGGTGGATTCCATGCCCAATATTCCGTTCAAGATCATGATGAACGTGGGCAACCCGGACCGGGCCTTCGACTTCCAGGCCCTGCCCAATGAAGGCGTAGGCCTGGCACGCCTGGAATTCATTATCAACCGTATGATCGGTGTGCACCCCAAGGCGCTGCTGAACTACGACGGCCTGCCCCGTGACATTCGCCAGACCGTGGAAAAGCGCATTTCCGGGTACAGCTCACCGGTGGATTTCTACGTCGACAAACTGGTTGAAGGCATTTCCACCCTGGCAGCGGCGTTTGCCCCCAAGAAAGTGATTGTCCGGCTGTCGGACTTCAAGTCCAACGAGTACGCCAACCTCATCGGCGGCACCCTTTACGAGCCGGACGAGGAAAACCCGATGCTGGGTTTCCGCGGTGCTTCCCGCTATATCTCCGAGACCTTCCGTGACTGTTTCGAGCTTGAGTGTCGTGCCCTGAAGAAGGTGCGCAACGAGATGGGCTTCACCAACGTGGAAGTGATGGTGCCGTTTGTGCGCACCGTGGGTGAAGCGGAACAGGTGGTGAGCCTGCTGGCCGAGAATGGCCTCAAGCGTGGTGAAAACGGCCTGAGAGTCATTATGATGTGTGAGCTGCCTGCCAACGCCTTGCTGGCGGATCAGTTCCTGGAGCATTTTGACGGTTTTTCCATCGGCTCCAACGATCTGACCCAGCTGACCCTGGGCCTGGACAGGGACTCCGGCATCATTGCGCACCTGTTTGATGAGCGCAACGATGCCGTCAAGGCCTTGCTGGCCAGTGCTATCCAGGCCTGTAAAAAGGCCAATAAGTACATCGGTATCTGCGGGCAGGGGCCATCCGATCACCCGGATCTTGCAAAGTGGCTGATGGACCAGGGTATCGATTCGGTTTCCCTGAACCCGGACTCGGTTCTGGATACCTGGTTCTTCCTTGCTGACGAGAAAATCGACTGACCATTTCGAGAAAAGGAGAGCACAAGCGTGCCTATCGTAACCCCTGATCTGTGTGATGATTATCCGGAAATACTCGTGGTGGAACCGGGATTTCGCAATTATGGCGCCCTGGATGCGTTCGGCGGCGAGATTGTGACGGTCAAGTGTTTTGAGGATAACTCCATCGTCAAAGAGCAGGTTGCCCTTCCGGGCAACGGCCGGGTGATGGTTGTTGATGGCGGCGGCTCAAAGCGCGCCGCGCTGCTCGGCGATATGCTGGCGGAAAAGGCGGCTGACAATGGATGGGCCGGGCTGATTATTTATGGCTGCATCCGGGACGTGGACGTGATCGGAAAGACGGCTCTGGGTGTGCAGGCGCTGGGCTCCCATCCGCGCAAAACTGAAAAGCGCGGTGTGGGTGATCTGAACGTACCGGTGACATTTGGAGGCGTGACCTTCCACCCCGGCCACTATGTCTATGCTGACAACAACGGTATTGTTGTATCCGAGAAGGCGCTCAAGACCGGTTGATTCTTTTCATTCTGCGAATGCCCGGTAGTCCTCTGCGGTTACCGGGTATCGCTGTCTGGTCATCCTGATCAGCGTTTTACCTCGACAATCTCCATACCCAGCAGGAAACCGTCGCCGTCAGGCTCGCAGCGCAGTACGCGACAAACTGTCTCGAACGGGGGGAACTGCTCACTGGTTGTCGGCAGCAGGGTATTTAGTTCGTCCCCTTCGGAAAACGCCCTTTCAACGAAGAGTTGCATGCCAGTGCCGCTCAGGTCTTTGCAAATACCCGGAAATGTCACACCGTTACTGTCCGTGAGTTCGATTTCAAGATTCATCGTCATGCGATGAAAATCGCGTTTCTCCGAATAGTTTTTCATGAACTCCGTCATTGCGGCACCTCATGGTTGTTGTTTTATTCTTTATAATGGCTATGGCGCTGAGCGTCAAAGCATATACGTGAGAGTGCCGGGGCAGAGGCTATGCCCAGTTATCGGTTTTCCGGGTTGGCTTCAGGAGCGGGATCACCAACGCGAGAATCACGCCCAGCAAAACCAGGGCGGCGCCAAGCAGCATGAAGTCGGATTCTTCCTTCGCCTCCAGTCTTTCCTTTTCCGCGGTGAGTACTTCCAGCTCATTGCGAAGCTTCTGATTCTCCTCGCGAAGCTCGCCGTTTCGGCGGTCAAGGTTGATTGAATCCGCAGCCACTTCCTTAATATTGCTGAGCTCTTCGCTGAGACGGCCGGCCCTGGATTGAAGAGCTTCCTCGGAGTTTCTGAGCTCATTCCTTTCGCTGGTGACTTCCTGCAGTTGTGTCTTGACCTCGCTCAGTTCGTTACGGGCCTGTTCAAGCTGCCGGTTTGCCTGTTCAAGACGCTGGCGGGCTATCGGAGTCTCGGTGATGTAGCGGCTGACTATCCAGCCTTCGATGCCATCAGGGGTGCGTACCCGGCTATAGCCCGACTCAGAGGTTTCCAGGAGCTCGAGGGCGGTGCCACTACGAACGCCGGAATGGAGAATGCGATATTGTGTCCCTTCACCGCTGCGGATGGGAGCAAAAAGTGTATCGTCGACGTAGACGGTTTTTGCATGGGCTGAGGTGGCGGCGACCATCAACACAATCAAGCAGATAAAAAGACGTATAGGCGACACTGGCTTGGTTCCCTGAAACAGCAATTTGAGGCGCAATTTTGTCACAGATACCGGGTCATACAAGGTAGCGTTCATTACAAAAAACTCATGGAGTTCGATGCAGGCACAAGGATGCGGCTCACGGGAGCACAGCCTTGAAGGGTTTGACGGTAACCCGCTGGTAAACCCCGGCTTCCACGTAGGGATCGGCATCTGCCCAGGCCTGGGCTGACTCCAGGGAGTCAAACTCGGCAATGACCAGGCTGCCGGTAAATCCCGCATCACCCGGTTCCGGGGTGTCGAGTGCAGGGTGGGGGCCTGCAACCAGCAGCCTGCCCTCGTCCTTCAGGGCGTTGAGCCGTGCAATATGGTCTGGACGGGCCGAAGATCTCAGTGACAGGCTGTCTTCAACGTCCTCGCTGATAATGGCGTAATACATGGCGTTCTCCGGATATTTGCTGACACGGGCCAGTGCCTGGCTGATACACTGGCACCTTTGTAATAACTCTGAAATCGGAATCGATGTGACTATAACGCAAGAAGCTGAGTTCTGCATTGATCTGCATTGCCACAGTACGGCATCAGACGGTGCCCTGGCGCCGGAAGATCTTGTGCGGCGGGCCAGCGATAAAGGTGTGACCCACCTCGCACTGACGGATCACGACACTATCTCAGGTCTGGACGATGCCGCTGAGGCAGCGCAGGCCGCTGGTATTTCCCTGGTTGCGGGCACTGAACTCTCCTGTCTCTGGAGAAGCCACACGATACATATCGTCGGGCTGGATTTTGATACCTCAGACCACAACCTCAATGCTGCTCTGGCACGTCAGAATGATAACCGCTGGCGCCGCGCCCGCACGATTGCCGAAAAGCTTGCCAAGTTGAAAATTGACGACATGGTGGAGAAGGCCACGCTCAAGGCTGGCGGCGATGTGCCGGGCCGGCCGCATTTTGCCCGGGTGCTGGTGGAGGAAGGAGCGGTCAAGGACTCGGCACAGGCCTTCAAACGTTACCTGGGAACCGGCAAGGCGGGTGATGTGAAGGGCTTCTGGCCTTCGCTGGAGGAGGTGGTGCAATGGATTACCGGTGCAGGGGGGATTGCAGTCCTGGCGCATCCCAGAAAATACAAACTGACTGCTACCCGGTTGCGGGCGTTGACCAGCGATTTTCGCCAGGCCGGCGGCCGGGCTATCGAGGTGTCCACATCGGGCCAGTCCAGTGGCGACCTTGGCTTCCTGGCGGAGCTGTGCCGCCGTGAGAATCTGTTGGCTTCCCAGGGCAGTGATTTTCACTTTCCCGGGGCACCCTGGTGCGAACTGGGCTCCATAATGAAAATGCCAGACGGGCTCGAACCCGTCTGGCATCATTTCAGACAACCGGTAGGAGTTCCCGCAGCGGTTTAATCCGGAGCGTGGAACAACAGGTACAGATCCGTCAGCGAGTCCGGAATCGCGTCCGCCATGTCACGTGACAGTTTCGGGCTGTTGCGGACGTTCTGGAAATCTTCATCCTCGAACAGGCCTGACAGTGTCAGCATGGGCACCAGCAGGTCTGCGGTTTCTTCCTCACCGGCTTCCAGCCACGCATCCTCATTTTCAAGGAACGTATCCACAAAGCCTGCGCACCAGTTTTCCAGTGCATTCATCGGATCGCCATCTTCAGGTTCCGGCAATTCCAGGGGCTGTCCCAGGTCCAGTGCGTGGGCCATATCCCTGCCGAGTTGTTCCACGGCATTACGGAAGGTATCCGGAATCTGGCCGCCGGGCGCCTCATCGGCGCCCGTAGCCAGCCTGAAGATGTCCTCAGTGCTGAGTGATGCCGGGCCTACCACGCTGGCGCAGACAACCCCGTGCAAACCGAAGAAGTCCAGGGCGTCGTCGCCCCAGGGTTCTGCGAACAAGATGTCTTCCAGCGCTTCGATGTCCGAATCTGATAGCATTCGTCAGTTACTCCCGGCCTTTTTGGCCTCTTCGGCTGCCCGCTGACGTTTACGGACTTCCCTCGGATCATTGTAGGCGCGGCCCGGTGTTACCGGTACATCCACCTGGTCGGTTGGTTTTTCCGGCTCTGCTGCTGGCTTCTCGGCCTTTTCGGCGGGCTTGTCGTCCTGCTTGGCCTGTTCGGCTTCCGGCTCTGCGGAAGGTTCCGGAGCTGCCGCCGGCTTGTCTTCCGGTTTGTTGTCATCATCCTTTGCAGCGGGTTCCGCTGCAGGAGTCTGCTCTGCAGGCTGTTCGGTTTTATCAGCTTCCGGAGCAGCGGCTGCCGTTTCAGCAGTGCCATCAGCGCTGGTGGTTGCCTTGGCTTCGGCCTGCTGCTCGGGTTCTGCAGTGGCTTCGGGTTCTGAAGTCCCGGTTTCTGCCTCCGGCTTCGCAGCTGCTTTGTCCCCTGACGGCTCGACCGATTTCTCCGGCGTGGCCGTGTCAGCAGCGGTTTCGGCCTTCTTCGCTGCAGGCTTCCTTGTGGAGGACCTGCGCGGACGGGCAGGGCGTTTTGGCTTTTCTTCGTTGACCGGCTGTTCCGTTACCGGTGATTCAGCAGGTGCTTCCCCCTGATCAGCGTTCACTGTGTCTGAGGACTCCGATTCTGGCTGCTTCGGAGATGCCTCCGGAGTCGCTGCTGCTTCAGCCTCGTTGCCGCTCTGGGGTTCTGCCGGCTTTTCTACTGGTTTATCTACCGGCTTCTCCGCCGACTTGTCGTCTGCCGTATTGGCCGCCGCTACGTCCGGCTTTACAGCGGGTTGCTCTGCAGGGGATTGCTCTGCAGGTTGTTTTTCCAGCTGGTCTTCCGGCTGGGTATCTTTCTGGTGCTTTTCACTCCGGGCAGTCTTGCGATCCGCCGGTGTGGAGGCCGGGGTTTCTGCCGGTGAGCCGTCGCGATTGCGGTTGCGCCTGGGCTTGCGGCGCTTCTCATCGGAGCCGGATTTGTCAGCAGCTGGTTGGGCAATGCTGTCCTGCGGCTCGGGCTTGTCTTTCAGCTCCCGGGCGTCTTTCTGCTCTCGGGTATCCTTCTGGTCGCGGCTCTGGGGCCGGTTACGACCCTGGTTGCGGCCCTGAGACTGGCCGTCCTTGCGGCTGCTGTCCCGGCGGCTATCAGCTGCCTTTTCGGCGCCGCCCTGCTGGGCCTGCCCACCTCGAGCCTGGTCTTCACCGCGAGTGCGGTTGGCACCACGATTGCGGCTACGATTTTCGTCGCTGCGACCACTGTCACTGCGATTCCCGTTACCATTGCCCTGACGACGATCGGCGCCGCTGCGGTTGCCGGAGCGGTTATCGTCCCTGGCTACCCTGGACTTGCGACGTTCCTGGCGGTCCTGGGTGCGACGCTCTTCATTATTGGGGCGGCCGGTTTGCTGACGCTTCGCCGGTGGCTCGCCAATAACTTCCTCGCCACTGAAAAAGTCGGCAATTTTGCGGCCCAGTTTTCTGAACAGACTTTCGGTCTGTTCGGACTGAGTTGTTTCCGCTGCTTTCTCCGGGGCCGGCGCTGCAGCCGGAGCCGGAGCAACCGGGCGAATGGCTTTCACGGCAGCCTGCTCGCGAACCGGAGGCTGGGCCGCCGGAGCCTCGAATATTTCTTCTTCCCGCTCGCTGTATTCCTGAGCCACCTGGTAGCTCGATACATGCTCCGCGCCGGACTCATCGTCACGCATGCGCAGAATTTCGAAGTGCGGAGTTTCCATGTGAGGTGCAGGGACCACCACAACTTCCACTTCCTGGCGGGCTTCAATGTCGGCCAGCTGCTTGCGTTTTTCATTGAGCAGGAAGGTGGCGACCGCCACGGGCACCACGGCCCGTACCTGGCCGGTCTTCTCTTTGGAAGACTCTTCGAAAATCAGGCGCATGATACTCAGGGCGAGGGACTCTATGCCCCGGATCGTGCCCTGGCCTTCACAGCGTGGGCAGACTTCACTGCGGGTTTCGCCCAGTGACGGGCGCAGGCGTTGCCGCGACATTTCCAGCAGGCCAAAGCGGGAAATCTTGCCCACCTGAACCCGGGCGCGGTCGATCTCCAGCGCTTCACGCATTTTCTGTTCGACTTCCCGCTGGTGCTTGGCCGGGGTCATGTCGATGAAATCGATGACGATCAGACCACCCATGTCCCGCAGGCGCAACTGGCGGGCGATCTCTTCTGCTGCTTCCAGGTTGGTCTGAAACGCGGTTTCCTCGATGTCGTGGCCCTTGGTGGCCCGCGAGGAGTTGATGTCGATGGACACCAGTGCTTCGGTGGGATCGATGACGATCGAACCACCAGAGGGTAGCTTCACTTCCCGCTGGAAGGCAGTCTCGATCTGGCCTTCGATCTGGTAGCGGCTGAACAGGGGGATTTCGTCCTTGTACAGCTTGATCTTGTTCTCGAACGACGGCATCACGGCACGAACAAAGTTCAGTACGTCCTCGTAAACCGTACTGGCGTCAATCAATACCTCGCCAATGTCCTGGCGCAGATAGTCACGCACGGCACGGATGATCACGTTGCTTTCCTGATGGATCAGGAACGGTGCCTTGCGCTCGCCGGCTGCCTGGGTGATGGCTTCCCAGAACTGGACCAGGTAGTCGAGGTCCCATTGGAGTTCTTCCGTGGTGCGGCCGATGCCGGCGGTGCGCACGATGATGCCCATGGATTTGGGCACCTGGACATCGCTCATGGCATCTTTCAGCTGAGCCCGCTCATCACCTTCAATGCGGCGGGAAATGCCACCGGCACGAGGGTTGTTGGGCATCAGCACCAGATAACGGCCGGCGAGGGAAATAAAGGTGGTCAGGGCCGCGCCCTTGTTGCCACGCTCTTCCTTGTCGACCTGGATGATTACTTCCTGGCCTTCGGCAACAACATCCTTGATGTTGATCTTGCCTTCAATCTGGCCTGGTGATTTTTTGAAATACTCCTTGGAGATTTCTTTAAGGGGGAGGAATCCGTGACGGTCAGCGCCGAAGTCCACGAAGGCGGCTTCCAGGCTGGGCTCTACGCGGGTAATGCGGCCTTTGTAGATGTTGGCTTTTTTCTGCTCGCGGGAGCTGGATTCAATGTCCAGGTCGAACAGACGCTGGCCGTCTACCAGGGCTACGCGCAACTCTTCAGGGTGAGTTGCATTGATCAGCATTCTTTTCATGGAAAGAAGTGGTTCCTGTCGTTTGGTTTGGACAGAAAACCTTGGGGAATGGCATCAGCGAAGCAGAACTTGCGTGCCGCGGGCCCCGTCGTTCGGGGCAAGCCGGCGGCCAGACGAATCAGATCCCTGCGGGAAGTCTTCCCGGGGTTCCGAGGCCACCGCCGACAGTTCGCCTGCCCGAAGGCAGGGAGGTGTCGTGTAGGGTTAATGTCTGTTGACGCATGTTATCCGTTTTCAGGTTCACGCGGGTGCCTGGGTCTCACGTCGTATTCGTAAGCTGGACGGCCCGGCCCTGCGTGCTGGTAAAGATTCTTCGCGATGTCGCCCGACGGTTTTCCGTACGGTTTCATGTTCTCCCGGCGCCCGGTCAGTTGCCGTTCTCGGCTTCTTCCGTTTCAACCCGGGAGGATTCGGTCGCCGTGCCCGGTAATGATTGGGCTTTCGGCGTTCAAACTCTCAAATAGTGTCGGTATACTTCTGCCGCTCCGGCTTCTGACATACTGGCCAGGCCGTAGACAAACGGTAAAGCACGCCGGAATATAACAGTATTTGTCATACCCTTCAATCCCGCAGGCTTTTCGGCGGTAAGGTAATCATGTCCAGATCTCCCAGGCAGAAACGCGCTTCTTCCTCCCCCCGCCCAGGCAGGGATGCGCGGAGCAGTCAGGCGCCCGGCACCCGGAATGCAGAGGTGAAGCAGGGGGTGCGAAAAGTGGTGGTGGATGAGGACAACGCCGGGCAGCGGGTAGACAATTACCTGATGGCGCAGATCCGGGATGTGCCGCGCAGTATCATCTACCGCATTATCCGCAAGGGCGAGGTGCGGGTGAACAAGGGGCGGGTCAAGCCTGACACCCGCCTGAACACCGGGGATGAAGTGCGCATTCCCCCCGTCACCCGTAAGCAAAAACCTGAGCAGATTGTGCCCGGTTCCCGTGTTCAGGGGGTGATGCAGGATGCGGTCATTTTCGAGAACGATGAGATGCTGGTGGTGAACAAACCTTCCGGCATCGCCGTTCATGGTGGCAGCGGCCTGGATTTTGGCCTGATCGAGGTGCTCAGGGCAGCAAGGCCCGAGTCAAAGTTCCTGGAACTGGTTCATCGCCTGGACCGCGACACCTCCGGCCTTGTGATGGTGGCGAAAAAGCGCTCGGCGTTGCGCTATCTTCAGGATGAATTGCGCCATAAGCGCATCCGTAAGAGGTATCATGCGCTGGTAGCCGGGGACTGGTCGCCGTCGGTCAAGCGGGTTGACGAACCGCTATTGCGCTTTGAGTTGGGCTCAGGTGAACGCCGGGTACGGGTAGACAGTGCCGGCAAGGAGTCTCTCACGCTGTTCCGGTGTCTGGAATTCTACAGTGGGTACAGTCTGGTGGAAGCCTCTCCGGTAACGGGGCGGACCCATCAGATTCGTGTGCACAGTGCCTGGGCGGGTCATCCGATTGCCGGGGATGACAAGTATATGGATGATGTGAGTCTTCGGGCTTTCCGCTCCGCTGGTGGCCAGCGATTGATGCTGCATGCCCGGTCGCTGGACTTTACATTGCCTTCAACCGGCGAAGCTGTTCATCTGGAGGCGCCTTATGACAAGGCGTTTGGCGATACCATAGCCAGGCTGACGGCGCGTCGGAAGGCATCCGAATAACCGGTTGTGCTGCCAAGTACGTGTAGCATGATCACAGCAGGGTAGTAAGAATGGACGTAAAGGTCGTAATTTTTGACTGGGACGGAACATTGGTGGATTCCGTCGACCACATCGCCGACAGCCTTCACCAGGCAGCCACCGAACTGGGTTACCCGGAGCTTGAGCGTGAAGCCTACCGGGATATTATTGGCCTGGGTATGATCGAAGCGCTGGAAAAGCTCTATCCGGGTATCAGTCGCGAGGAAATGAACACCATCCGCGAGGGTTACGCCCGCTACTTCTTTTCCAAGACCACCACCCCGCAGAATGTCTTCGAGGGGATGGCGGATGTGTTGGCCGATCTGCGCGGTGGCGGGCGTGGCTGCTCCGTTGCCACTGGCAAGAGTCGCCGCGGCCTTGAGGGCGCACTTGTTTCAAGTGGTCTCGGCACTCATTTCGACATTACCCGCTGCGCCGATGAAACCCGCTCCAAACCGGACCCGGCCATGCTGGTCGAGATTATCCGCTTTTATGGCATCGAGCCGTCCCAGGCGGTAATGATTGGTGATACCCGGTACGATCTCGAGATGGCGCAGCGCATCGGCATGCCCTCCATCGGCGTGGAGTGGGGTGTGCACAAGCGGGATGTGCTGGGGCACTATTCGCCACATGCGATCGTTGATTCTGTAAAGGATCTGCGGGACGTACTTGGCCTCTGAACTGAAACAGTAACAGGATGCATCAATGAGTGATTGGGAGTCAGACAGGAATCCGGGCTGGGGAAGTGAGCCAGAGAGCGGGGCGGAGAAGGATGCGGGCAAGCGGTCCGGGAGCCGCAAGTCGCCGGCAATACCACCGGAATCCGCCCGCGACTGGAAACTGATTGAAAAGCTGGTGATGTCTCTCCAGTCGGAACAAAGAAAGAGTCGGCGCTGGGGAATTTTCTTCAAGCTGCTGACGTTCGGATATCTTTTCGCGCTGTTGCTCATGATTCAGTTCCCCTTTGGCGGAGCCCTGGAGTCTGCCACCAAGGGCAAGCACACGGCTCTTGTGGAAGTGGAGGGCACTATTGCCGCAGATGAGCTGGCCAGTGCGGACAATATTGTTGGTGCTCTGCGCAATGCCTTTGAGGCTGAAAATTCGGTGGCTATTATTCTGCGGATTAACAGCCCGGGCGGAAGTCCTGTGCAGTCGGGGTACATCTACGATGAAATCGTCCGCCTGCGGGACGAGTATCCGGATAAAAAACTGTACGCTGTTATTTCCGACATAGGCGCGTCCGGCGCTTACTACATCGCGGCCGCCGCCGATGAAATCTACGCAGACAAAGCCAGCCTGGTTGGTTCCATCGGTGTGGTTGCCGGTGGCTTTGGGTTTACCGGCATAATGGAAAAGATCGGGGTTGACCGCCGTCTCTATACCGCTGGCGAGAACAAGGCGTTTCTCGATCCATTCTCGCCGGAAGAAGAGGAAGAGGTTCAGTTCTGGGAGAGCGTGCTGGAAACCACTCACGGACAGTTTATCGAAAGTGTACGTGAGGGCCGCGGCGATCGCCTCGCCGATGATGAGCGCCTGTTCTCAGGGTTGGTCTGGAGCGGTGAGCAGGCGCTGGAACTGGGCCTTATTGATGGCCTGGGCAGCTCGTCCCACGTAGCCAGGCAGGTGATCGGCCAGGAAGACCTTGTGGATTACAGCCGCCGCAAATCGCCATTGCAGGATATTGTGGATCAGTTCGGCGTGTCGGTGGGTAGCGGCATTGCCCGCTACGTTACCGAGTCAAGGCTCGAGCTTCGCTGATGTGACAGGGGGCTGGAGCAACGGATTCAGCCCCCAGTTGCGCAGCATGTCAGTCAGTGCGATCAAGGGCAGGCCCACCAGGCTGTTGGGGTCTCTGCCCTCCAGTTGACTGAATAACGCGATACCCAGGCCTTCCATTTTGAAGCTGCCGGCGCAGTCATAGGGTTGCTCCGTATGCAGATAATTCTCGATCTCCTCTCGCCTGAGGCCCCGAAAATGGGCATGGAAAGGCTCACAGTGGATCTGTATTTGTCCTGAACTGGCATCCAGCAGCGCCAGGCCGGTCAAGAAGGAAACCCGCTGGCCACTGCTGCGAGCAAGTTGCTGCACGGCACACTCATGGTTTCCCGGCTTGTTCAGCAGGGTGCCATCCTCCAGGCAGGCAACCTGGTCCGAGCCGATAATCCAGTGCCCGGGCCAGGCCTTTGCAAGCGCTCTGGCCTTGCTTTCGGCCAGCCGTGTAGCCAGCTGTTCAGCCGTTTCGTTCCTGGCAGGCGATTCATCGATATCCGGTGACGCCGCTTCAAACGGCAAGCCGAGCCTTGTCAGCAGTTGTCGCCGGTAGGGCGATGAGGAGGCAAGCAGGAGTGGGCGCGGGGTCATGAGCTTCCTTGAAGAAAGGGCGGTGATATGTGTGATAAGTGGTCGGGGCGGGCCCCGTTTCGACGCTATTATCGTAGAATACACCTATCCCCGGTGTAACCCCTGGTCAAATACGCATGAAGTCTTTGACAGCAGCGCGTCGGGCCCCTAAAATTGCGCGCCTATGTCAAATGCCTCAAACGCCGAGCTTCCCAAAACTGTCGATCCTTATCGTTTGGCAGAGCAAAACATTGTGTTGGAGGGAGAAATTCCTCTGAAGGCATTGTCTCGCTTTGGTGATTCCGTTTACGGATTTGAGGACGGTGCGGTGTGCCGTGTAGAGCTGTCATTTTCCATGGACAGTGAGCGCCGGCGCATGGTAACAGGCGAGCTGGAAGCGCCGGTAATCCTGGAATGTCAGCGTTGCATGGGGCCCATGCAGAGAACGCTGGTTTCCAGCTTTACGCTGGGGCTGGTAACCAGCGATGAGCAGGCGCAACAGCTGCCCAAGGAACTTGAACCGTTTCTGACAGACGATTTCAGCGCGAATTTGTGGTCCATGACCGAAGACGAGCTGCTGCTGGTTCTGCCTCCGTTCCCACTTCATGAGCGCGACGAATGTCCCGCCAGGGAGGAACTGGAAGCCTTCGAGCCGGATAATTCCGGTGAAGAGCCGGTGAAAAAGTCTGAAGACAATCCGTTCAGCGTGCTGGCGGATCTCAAGACGAAGAAACACTAATCAGGCGTCGTTTTTCACAGAAAGCCGGCGCGAATTTCACGAACACACGTTTATCAGGTCAGGAGCATAACCATGGCTGTACAGAAGAACCGAAAGACCCGCTCAAAGCGCGGTATGCGTCGCTCACACGACGCCCTGAGCACTGCAGCTTTGTCCACTGACACCACCACTGGTGAAGTGCATCGTCGTCACCATGTCTCGCCAGACGGTTTTTACCGTGGCAAGCAGGTAATTGAGGCCAGCGACGAGTAAATCGTCGCTAGCACCCCACCCGCCAGTGCGAGATGGAGGAACGGTGAAGCCGGTCACCATCGCGATTGACGCCATGAGTGGTGATCGCGGAGCCGCCGTGGTGGTCTCCGCTTCACTGGATGCGGTGAAAGAAAACGAAGCCTTGAGTCTTGTTCTGGTGGGAATCCGGAGCGAACTCGAGGCTTTGTTGCATGAGGGCCACTCTCGAATTCGCATTGTCGAGGCGGCTGATGTGGTGCGCATGAATGAGCGGCCCTCCCATGCGCTTCGGCATAAACGCAATTCCTCCATGGCCGTTGCCCTTGGGCTGGTTCGTGATGGCGTTGCCCAGGGCTGCGTCAGTGCTGGTAATACCGGCGCGCTGATGGCTTTCGGGCGGTCTGTTATCCGCATGTATCCGGGTATCGAGCGGCCCGCAATTGCCAAACTGATCCCGTCTCTGCGGGGCCGCTGCCACGTGCTGGACCTGGGTGCCAACGTGGATTCCACGGCGGAAAATCTCTATCAGTATGCCTTGATGGGGTCGCTGATGGCGTCGGCCATCTGCAATCAGCCCGAGCCGCGCGTGGCACTGCTGAACGTCGGCGAGGAAGAGATCAAGGGTAATGAGCAGGTGCGGCTTGCCTCTCATATGCTGGCCCAGTGCGATACCATCAATTACATCGGGTATATCGAGGGTAGTGACCTGTTCAGGGATGTCGCTGATGTGGTGGTCTGTGATGGCTTCGTTGGCAATATCGCCCTGAAGACCGGCGAGGGTGTTGCCGGACTGTTGATTGAACTGCTGGAGCAGGCATTCACCAAAACCCTTTACGGGAAATTTGTCGGCTTGCTGGCCCGTCCGATGATCGGGCGTCTGCTCAGGCTGATGGACCCTTCGCGCCATAACGGCGCCAGCCTTCTCGGGCTCCAGGGCGTAGTGATCAAGAGTCACGGCAATGCGAATGAGCGCGCCATGCTGGCAGCGATTCGTCAGGCTGTACTCGAGGTAGAGCTGGAAGTGCCCATCCGCATCAATGAACGTCTCGATGACCTGATGTTCTGAATGTCCCTCTGCGAAAGCCCTCTGAGACTAAAGTCTCTTCCCATATTTGCCAGATTGGCTGTACCGGCCCCGGAGTTGTACTATTGGCTAATCTCCCGTAACCCCTCATTAACGGTAAGATTCGCGCTATGAAATCAGCTTTTATTTTTCCCGGACAAGGATCGCAGTCTGTAGGCATGCTGGCGACAGCAGCCGAGAGCTGGCCGATCATAGAAAAAACCTTCTCGGAAGCCTCCGACCTACTGGGGTATGACCTCTGGCACTTGTGCCAGCATGGCCCGGCAGAGGAGCTGAACCAGACCACGGTGACACAGCCCGCCCTGCTTACCGCCAGTGTTGCGCTGTGGCGGCAATGGTTTGTCGCCGGTGGTAAGGCGCCTGATTTTCTGGCCGGACACAGCCTTGGGGAATACAGCGCCCTGGTGGCGGCCGAAAGCCTGAACTTCTTTGATGCCATCAAGCTGGTGCGTTTACGCGGTGAGCTCATGCAAACAGCTGTGCCGGCCGGTGAAGGCAAGATGGCGGCGATTATCGGTCTGGAGGATGACGAGGTTATCGCGGCTTGTTCAGAGGCCGCCAATGGTGATGTGGTTAGTGCCGTGAACTTCAATGCGCCTGGCCAGGTGGTGATTGCCGGTTCTGCTGCTGCAGTGGAGCGTGCTATCGAGGCCTGCAAGGCTCGAGGTGCGCGCAAGGCAATGCCTCTGCCGGTGAGTGTGCCGTCCCACTGTGCGCTGATGAAGGGTGCTGCAGAGGAGCTGGCAGCAGCACTTGATGAAGTCAGTTTTAACGATGCTGTCATTCCCGTGGTTCAGAATGTCACAGCGACTGTTGCCCGGGATAGCGACACACTCAAGAGCAATCTGGTCAAGCAGCTATACTCTCCAGTGTTGTGGACAGACACAATCCGCGAGCTGGTGGCTAATGAAGTCGGGATCGCGGTAGAGTGCGGCGCCGGCAAGGTGCTTGCTGGCCTGGCAAAGCGGATCGATCGTGACCTGTCGGTCTATGGAATTGAGGAGCCGGATGCCCTGGCAAAGGCGTCAGAGGCATTCGGACAGAAAGGATAGGAGCATTACATGTCTCTTGAAGGCAAAACTGCACTGGTAACCGGTGCAACCCGTGGAATCGGTAAAGCCATCGCCAGAGCGCTGGCTGATCAGGGCGCAACAGTCGTTGGCACCGCAACAAGTGAAGCGGGTGCGGAGTCTATCTCGGCCGACCTGAAAGCCGCGGGTGCGAAGGGTTTCGGTATTGTAATGAACGTCGCCGACCCGGACAGCATCGACGCCGGGCTGAAGGAAGTGAATGAAAAAGCCGGCACCCCGGTGATCCTGGTCAACAACGCAGGGATCACCCGTGATAACCTGTTGATGCGCCTGAAGGACGACGACTGGTCGTCTGTGATTGAAACCAACCTGTCGAGTGTCTATCGCACCAGCAAGGCTGTATTGCGTGGCATGGCAAAGGCCCGATGGGGCCGGGTTATCAATATCAGCTCCGTAGTGGCCGGCATGGGTAATCCCGGGCAGGCCAACTACTGTGCTGCCAAGGCCGGTGTAGAGGGCTTTACCCGTAGCCTGGCGAAAGAAATGTCGAACCGGGGCATCACCGCAAACTGTGTTGCCCCGGGATTTATTGACACGGATATGACCCGAAAACTGGACGACAAGCAACGCGAGGCTATGATGGAAGTCATACCTGCCGGTCGTCTGGGTGAGCCGGAAGAAGTGGCAGCGGTTGTTGCCTTCCTGGCCTCGGAGGCCGCCGGTTACGTGACGGGCGAAACGATACACGTCAATGGCGGTATGTACATGGGATAGCCCCTGCGGGGGCATGTGCGCAAACCCTTGTTGCACAACATGTTTGAATGGAACCCCTGCTTGTTTGCAGGTATGGTTTAAACTAAACTGGCAGCACTTAAGTTGCTTGGTTGACACAAAAGTGAGGACATTATGAGTACAGTTGAAGAGCGCGTTAAGAAGATCGTTTGTGAGCAGTTGGGCGTGAAAGAGTCCGAAGTTCAGAACACATCTTCTTTTGTAGAGGACCTTGGCGCTGACTCACTGGACACCGTTGAGCTGGTCATGGCACTCGAGGAAGAGTTCGAGACCGAGATTCCGGACGAGGAAGCGGAAAAGCTGGCGAGTGTTCAGGACGCGATCGACTACATCGTCGCGCACACCTGATACTCAGCACGTTTTTTACGCCAGGCAAGAAGCCGTCCATGTGATACTGCAATGGGCGGCTTTTTTATTGGCTGGCATTTTTTATACCAGTACCGGAAAAGACTTCAGGTGAAGGGGATATGGCTAAACGACGTGTTGTGATAACAGGCATGGGAATGCTGTCACCACTGGGCAATGATGTGGATTCGTCCTGGGAGGGTATCCTGGCCGGGCGCAGTGGTATCACCGAAATCGACCGGTTCGACACGACCGGATACAACACACGGATCGGCGGCGGTATCAAAAATCTGGATATGGAATCCTACCTGTCCACCAAAGACGCCAGGAAGCTCGACCCATTTATTCATTATGGTCTCATTGCAGCCCAGCAGGCAGTCAATGCCAGCGGTCTGGAAGACTATGCTGACCTTGATCGGGAAAGGGTGGGGGTTGCCATCGGCTCGGGTATCGGCGGTCTTGAATATATCGAAAAGACGGTAATTACCATGGAGAAGTCGGGGCCCAGAAAGGTGTCGCCTTTTTTTGTGCCAGCGTCTGTGATCAACATGATCTCCGGTAATGTCGCCATTCGCTTTGGTTACCAGGGCCCCAACATTGCCATCGTGACCGCCTGCACCACGGGCACCCATAATATCGGTTATGCCGCCCGTACCATCGCCTATGGTGATGCGGATGTGATGCTGGCTGGTGGGTCGGAAATGGCGACCACTCGCAGCTCCATCGCCGCGTTTTCGGCGGCAAGGGCATTATCCACTCGCAATGACGAGCCGGAAAAGGCAAGCCGGCCCTGGGACTCTGGCAGGGATGGTTTTGTACTCAGTGATGGCGCCGGCGTGGTGGTGCTTGAGGAACTTGAGCATGCCAAGCGCAGAGGCGCAACTATCCACGGGGAAGTCATCGGATTTGGCATGAGTGACGACGCTTTTCACATCACCTCCCCGCCAGCAAATGGCGAGGGTGCGGCCCGTTCGATGAGAAATGCCATCCGCGATGCCGGACTTGACCCCGACAAGGTCGACTACATCAACGCTCACGGCACCTCCACCCAGGTGGGTGACGTAGCCGAAGTAGCCGCCGTAAAGTCGGTGTTTGCCGACCACGCCTACAAATTGTCTGTGAGCAGCACGAAGTCCATGACCGGACATCTCCTCGGCGCGGCAGGGGCCGTTGAGGCCATTTTCTCGTTGTTGTCGATTCGCGACGGTGTCCTGCCTCCCACCATCAACCTGGATGAGCCGGATGATGGCTGTGACCTCGACTTTGTCGCCGGAAAAAGCCGCAAGGCGGACGTTCGGGTTGCCCTGTCAAACTCCTTCGGGTTTGGCGGAACCAACGGTACCCTGATTTTCCGGCGCTACGAGGACTGAGCAAGCTTGTGCTGAATGTTATCCGGGCTGACAGCAGTGACATTCCCGCAGCCGATCGCGGACTAGCCTATGGTGACGGCCTGTTTGAAACCATCCGGATGCGCGGTCGCCAGGCAGTATTGCGCCGGCTCCATCTGGACCGGATGGTGGCGGATGCCGCTCGGCTGGGCATACCGGTTGACCGTCGTGACCTGGATGCCGCAATAACGCAGGCCGGGTTCGATTACGAATCCGGTTTTGAAGGCTTCGACTGGGTGCTCAAGCTCATTCTTACCCGCGGCAACGGGGGGCGGGGGTATCGCTTGCCCGAGATCTGCCAGCCTCACCTGATTGTGTCCGTATCAGCCATGCCGGCGCTCCCCGACAATGGCGGGGTTGTGGCAGACTGTTCGCGATTTCCGCTGACCGTGAATCCACAACTGGCCGGTATCAAAACGCTCAACCGGCTGGAACAGGTTATGGCAAGCCGCGAGTTTACCGGTAAGGAGTTCGAGCTGATTATGCGGGATTCAGCAGGGAACCTGGTTGAGGGCACACGGACAAATCTGTTTGTCCGGCACGGTGATAAATGGCTTACCCCACCTGCCGGGAGTCTTGCGGTAGCAGGTGTAATGCGAAAGTATCTGATTGATTGTCTGAGGGAAACCGGACACGAGATCCGCGAGGAAACCGTTCCGCCTTCCATCCTCTCGTTGCCCGGTTTCCGGGGGCTTTATCTGACCAACAGCGTTGTGGGTATTGTTCCTGTTCGCATAATGAGTGGTGTTGATTTGCCAGTGGATTGCGGGCTTGAGACAATCTGCGACCCTCTGCAAACATTGGAATAAAGAGCTTGTTCAAGAAGTTATTAATCAGTCTTTTTTGCCTCCTCGTTCTGGCAGTTGCCGGCAGTAGCCTCTGGGTATGGCAGGGTCTCCAGACCCTTGAGCAACCGGTAGCACTGACCGAGCCGGTGCTGTTCAGTGTTCCCTCAGGTAGTGGTTACGGGCAGGTTGCCCGCAAGCTCGAGGAGGAAGGTCTTGCAGGTGACAGCCTGTGGCTGAAGATCCATGGCAGGCTCTTCCCGGACCAGACTCGCCTGAAAGCCGGGGAGTACGAATTCACCGCCGGAATGAGTGCGCTGGACATGATTTCGATGATGGTAGCCGGCGCCACCAAGCATTGGCAGATCCAGTTCATCGAAGGTTGGACCTTCCGGGATATGCGCCGTGCGCTGGAAGCCAGCGAACGACTTGAGAAAGTAACCACGGACTGGACCGACGATCAGATCATGGAAGCCATGGGGGCTGAAGGCGAGCATCCTGAGGGGCGGTTCTTCCCGGATACCTATCTGTTTACCAGTAATGAATCCGATCTCGATCTGTTGCGCCGCGCATTCGAACGGATGGAAGAAGTGCTGGCCGCTGAATGGGAGTCCAAAGCTGAAAACCTGCCTTATGATTCGCCTTACGAAGCACTGATCATGGCCTCGATTGTCGAGCGTGAAACCGGTGCCGCCCACGAACGTGAAGAGGTAGCGGGTGTTTTCGTCCGCCGCCTGGAGAAAGGCATGCGGCTGCAGACGGACCCAACGGTGATTTATGGCATGGGGGAGAATTATCAGGGCCGAATCACCCGCAGCGATTTGCAAACCCGCACTGACTACAACACTTACCGCATCGATGGCCTGCCACCCACACCCATAGCCTTGCCCGGACAGGAAGCGATTCACGCTGCACTGAACCCGGCCGATGGTGATGCTCTGTATTTTGTCGCACGCGGTGACGGCACCCACAAGTTTTCCCGGACCTTGCAGGAGCATCAGAAGGCCGTGCGGGAATTCCAGCTCAACCGCCGCTCTGACTACCGCTCGTCGCCGGCACCTGTCCCGGCACCTGAAACCGGGGAAGCTGAGCAATGACCGGGCGCGGGCAGTTCATTACCTTTGAGGGCACCGAAGGCGTTGGTAAGTCCACTCAACTGGCAAATGCGGCGGCTACCCTGAAGGCGCTCGGTGTTGACTATACCGTGACCCGGGAACCCGGCGGCACGCCCATGGCGGAGTCCATTCGCGAGCTTCTGCTGGCTCCCAGGGACGAGCCAGTCAATGACATGACCGAGTTGCTGCTGATGTTCGCGGCTCGTGCGCAGCACCTTCACACACGCATACTTCCGGAGCTGGAGGCCGGGCGCTGGGTATTGTGTGACCGCTTTACCGACGCCACCTTTGCCTATCAGGGAGGAGGGCGCGGTGTGCCTGCAGAGCGTATCGCCCTTCTGGAAAACCTGGTGCAGGGGAGCTTTCGGCCGGACCAGGTGATTCTGCTGGACGCGCCAGTAGAAACCGGGATGACGCGCGCCCGTCACAGGGGCGAGCTGGACCGGTTTGAGCAGGAAGCCGTCGCGTTCTTCGAACGCATTCGCCGGACCTATCTCGAGCGGGCTGCAGCAGACCATGGCCGATATCATATAGTGGATGCGGCACAGCCGCTGGAAGCGGTCAGCCGCGACGTTACCAGTCTGATTAACCGGCTGGTCAGTCGGTCCTGATCGTGCATGTTGCGCGATGTTCTGCTTTAATTGAGTAACATTCTCAATCATCCTCCGGGTCGCGGGTATGTTGAACGCACGCTTGCTCAAGCTTCCAACGGCTTCTCATCACCATCGCCATGAACACCACCAGATTGTTGTCGGGGTTCGCGGCGAAGCCGATCTCAGCGTAGACGGAACCGGTTCCCACCTGGATACCTGGCGTGCATGCCTGGTGCCCACCGAAGCCAGGCATGATTACTGTGGCGACCTCCAGAATCACGTTCTGGTGATCAATCTCGATCCTTACGTGCCAGCCTTCAACAGTCCTGCTCACAGTGAATACGAAACATTGGCCCCGCTATTCGAACGGCCACGCACGCTGGTGCTGGATAGCAAATTGCAGGGACTGGTGCAGTTTGTCGCCGGAGAGTTTGATCGCTCGCCTGAAAACGAGGGCATGAAGCACCACATGGGCGCGAGTATCCTGCACTGTATGGCCGAGCGCTTGAATGACGGCCGCGAAGTTCGCCAGAATCGCCATGCCATAAGCCCGGATACGATCCGGCGCTATATCATGGAAAACATCCAGCGTAAGATAACTGTCAACGATCTTGCCGGGGTTGCCTGCCTCAGTGTCAGCCGTTTTCATGAAATGTTCCGGGAGGTGGTTGGCGTGACGCCACATCAGTTCCTGCTGCAGACCCGCCTTGACCAGGCTGTACAGCTGCTGACAATGACCCCGCTGTCAGTGTCGGAAGTCAGTTACCGAACTGGATTCTCCTCACAGAGTGCGCTCACCAATGCCCTCCGAAAACACAAGGGCACAACACCTTCCAGACTACGAATTGATGGCAAAGTTGCCTGATTTGCTAAAAAACGACCATTTTCGGATGAATTTACAAAAAAATCGTAGGATTTTGTAAGCCTGTGATCCGTAGTAATACTAACTTATGGAGGTAGCTGGTCATCGTCAGGGCGCTGGATTGATTCGTGCGTGTTGTCTGACCCAAACAGAATAATAAATCCGGGTATTCGGCTGGTAGCCGGTGCCATCGACGAGGCGCGGACATGTTCAATGCAAGCAAGGTGTTAGAGCCTGCATTTCAGGAACAGCCAAAATCCTTTTTCTGGCAGGGAATCATCGCCAACTACGCCGTTGATGAAGCGCGCTACCTTAATGAACTGATTCCCCTGGCCCAGAGTGATGCTGCAGAGCATCGCGCCGTCACCGAGACGGCTACCAGCCTGATTAAAAAGGTCCGGGACCAGGACGATTCCGTCCATATGATCGATGCACTCCTTCAGGAGTACAGCCTGGATACCCAGGAAGGCATCCTGCTCATGTGTCTGGCGGAAGCATTGATGCGTATTCCTGATAAATACACTGCCGATGCCCTGATTCAGGACAAACTTTCCGACGCCGACTGGAAAAAACACGTTGGTCGCAGTGAGTCCACGCTCGTCAATGCCTCTACCTGGGGACTTCTGCTGACAGGGCGGGTGGTCAAAATGGACAAGCGCCTTGACGGTTCGCCCTCCAGCATCTGGCGACGCCTGGTCAAGCGCAGCGGTGAGCCGGTCATTCGCAGTGCCATGTACCAGGCTATGGCCATTATGGGCAAACAGTTTGTTCTCGGCCGCGATATTGATGAGGCACTGAAGAACGCCCGGGAATACCGCGACATGGGCTACAGCTATTCCTTCGATATGCTGGGCGAAGCGGCAATGACCAGCGACGATGCCGCCCGCTACCTGAAGGATTATAGGGATGCCATCGCATCGGTCGGAAACGACACCTATCCCGGCAGCAAGGCCCCGGCACCCTCGATTTCCATCAAGCTCTCCGCGCTGCATCCCCGCTACGAAGTGTCCCAGGAAGAGCGTGTTCTGCAGGAACTCGGTGCCACACTGACGGGTCTTCTGGAATTCGCCCGGGAGAACAAGGTGTCGATTACCATCGACGCCGAAGAGATGGATCGTCTGGAAATCTCACTAAAGTTGTTCGAAAGGGTGTTCAGCTCCCCCGTGGTCAGAGGGTGGGGCGGCTTCGGGCTGGTTATCCAGGCCTATTCAAAGCGGGCGCTGCCGGTTCTGTGCTGGCTGACAAAGCTGGCCAGGGAGCAGGGTGATGAGATTCCCATCCGGCTGGTCAAAGGTGCCTACTGGGACACCGAAATCAAGATCTGCCAGCAGTTGGGGCTGGAAAGTTACCCGGTATTCACCCGCAAGGAAGCCACCGATACGTCCTATCTGGCGTGCCTTCGATTCCTGCTGAGTGACTATACCCAAGGAGCGTTGTATCCCCAGCTGGCCAGTCATAACGCCCACACCGTTGCCTCGGTGCTGGCCATGGCAAAGAGCAAGCGCCGCCGGATCGAGTTCCAGCGCCTCCATGGTATGGGTGATGCGCTTTACAACAGTATCCTCGCGGAGAACGATATCCCCGTGCGCATTTACGCTCCGGTTGGCGCCCACAAGGATCTGTTGCCGTATCTGGTGCGTCGCCTCCTGGAAAACGGCGCCAATTCCTCCTTTGTACACCGTCTGGTGGATGCGGCGACCCCCATTGAAGACCTGATTCAGAATCCGGTTCACGAACTCCAGAAATACGATTCACTGCCCAATGACCGGATTCCGGCGCCAACTCATATCTATGGCGATGAGCGTCGTAATTCCAGGGGTATGAATATTCACGTTGCCGCCGATCTTGATCCGCTGCTGAACCATCTTGCCCAGTGGTCGGAATCCGGCTGGGAAGCAGCCCCGGTGATCAGGGGTGAGAAAAGACGCGAAGGAAGCCCCAGGGAAATTACCGCGCCCTTCGACACAACCCGACCCGTGGGGCATGTCTACTGGAGCACCGAGGCCCTGTCGGCTGAAGCGCTTGATGTGGCTGCTGCGGGCTTCCCCGGTTGGCGGGATCGCCCTGTGGGTGATCGTGCCCGGTGCCTGGAAACATTCGCGGACCTGATGGAATCCCACATGGAAGAACTCATGGCAATCTGTTGCCGTGAAGCCGGTAAAACCATGCAGGATGGCATCGATGAGGTTCGTGAAGCTGTTGATTTCTGTCGTTATTACGCCATTCAGGGGCGGGCCCGGTTCGGCGACGCCATGGCCTTGCCTGGGCCAACGGGAGAGAGCAACGAACTCTACATGGAAGGGCGTGGCGTATTTCTCTGTATCAGTCCCTGGAATTTTCCGCTGGCCATATTTACCGGCCAGATCATGGCAGCCCTGGTTGCGGGTAATACAGTCATTGCCAAACCGGCGGAACAGACAAGCCTGGTGGCAGGCCGCGCTTTTGAGCTGATGCTCGAGGCCGGATTCCCGCCTGACGTGATTCAACTTTTACCCGGTGATGGTGCATCAATCGGCGGCAAACTGACCCCGGACCCCAGGATTGCCGGCGTCGCCTTCACCGGTTCTACAGAGGTAGCGCATGTCCTCAATCGTGCCCTTGCTCAGCGCGAGGGAGCCATTGTGCCCCTGATCGCAGAGACGGGCGGGCAGAATGCCATGATTGTGGACAGCAGTGCGTTACCGGAGCAGGTGGTCAGAGATGTGATCCAGTCCGCCTTTGCCAGTGCAGGGCAGCGCTGCTCGGCACTGCGTGTGCTCTATATTCAGAAGGATGTGGCCGAGCGAATGGAAACCTTGCTGGCAGGCGCCATGCAGGAGCTGTCGGTTGGTAATCCGGAGCTGCACAGTACCGATGTCGGGCCGGTGATTGATGACGAAGCACGGTCCAGTCTGCAGTCGCATCTGACGGAGCTGGACAAGGGCGCCCGCTTCATTGCCAGTACGCCACTGCCTGAAACCTGCCAGTCAGGGTATTTCGTAGCACCATCGGCCTACGGAATTTCGGGCATCAATGAGCTGAAAAGGGAACATTTCGGGCCTATTGTTCACGTTGTCCACTACACTGCAGAGAAACTGGATGAGGTTATTGACGACATTAACTCAGCCGGGTATGGCCTTACGCTGGGAATTCACAGCCGCAGCGAATCCACAGCTGCGTATATTGAACAGCGCGTGAAAGTGGGCAATACCTACGTCAACCGGAATCAGATCGGTGCGGTTGTCGGTGTTCAGCCCTTTGGTGGTCGGGGCTTGTCGGGCACCGGCCCGAAAGCCGGCGGTCCGCATTATCTGCTGCGGTTCGCCACCGAGAGAACCCGTACGATCAACACGACAGCCGTGGGGGGGAATGCCTCGTTGCTGTCTCTTGGAATCGAAAAGGTGTAAACGGCGCTATGCTCTTAAAGCAGGGCGGAACGAAAACTGACGGATAAGGAGGTAGGCATTGCGATGCGGAGGCTGGCGCTATAGGCAGTAGCGCCTCATCACTTGGGCAAGAAGAAGCATTAAAAAAACAAAGCGTGCGGCTACCGGTTTGAACATGGTAAGCGCACCAACCGGTCGGAGTCAGATCCGTCCTATTGAACTGGAGGAGTTTCATGGCTATTGGTGTTTGGATAAGTCTATTTCTTTATTTTGCGCTCATGATCGCCATCGGCGTTTATGCAATGCGCAGAGCTACGTCTTCATCCGAAGATTACATGTTGGGTGGGCGAGCACTCAGTCCAAAGGTGGCGGCGCTATCGGCCGGGGCATCAGACATGAGTGGTTGGTTGCTTCTGGGTCTTCCAGGGGCGCTGTTTGCATCGGGCCTGGGTTCGGCCTGGATCGGTATCGGCCTGCTTGTGGGTGCGTTCTTTAACTGGACCCTGGTGGCGCCACGGCTTCGTGAACAGACGGTTCACTATGGTAATGCGATCACCATTCCGTCGTTCCTGGCGAACAGGTTCCCGACTCAGGCACTGTCGCTGAGAACGGTATCCGCGATCGTTATCGTTATTTTCTTTGCGGTTTACACCGCGTCCGGCCTGGTTGCCGGCGGCAAGCTGTTTGAAAGTGCGTTTGCCGGAATCTTCAACTTCGGTGGTTTGAGTGATTACGCAGTGGGTATTGTCATCACGCTGGGTGTCGTATTGGCCTACACCGTTGTTGGTGGTTTCCTGGCGGTGAGCATGACGGATTTTGTCCAGGGTTGTATCATGATGCTGGCGCTGGTGATTATGCCGGCGGTGGTGCTCTTTGGTGAAGGTGGCGGTGGTTTCGCCCAGGCTTCACAGACTCTGAATGAAGTCGACCCCACGCTACTGTCGTGGACGGAGGGACTGACCTTTATAGGCTGGCTGTCTGCGGTTACCTGGGGGCTTGGGTATTTCGGTCAGCCCCACATCATCGTGCGCTTTATGGCAATTCGCACTTTGAAAGAAGTACCTATTGCTCGTAACATCGGGATGGGCTGGATGACTATTTCCCTGATTGGTGCCGTCTCTCTGGGCGTGTTCGGCCGGGCCTACGCCATTCGCAATGGATTGGATGTTGAAGATCCGGAAACCATCTTTATCATTCTGTCGAACCTGCTGTTCCATCCGCTGATCACCGGTTTCCTCTATGCTGCATTGCTTGCCGCAGTCATGAGTACCATTTCAAGCCAGCTTCTGGTGTCTTCATCGTCATTGACTGAAGACTTCTATCGTCTGTTCCTGCGCAAGGAAGCCGACGACAAGGAATGCGTATTTGTTGGCCGGATCTGTGTTGTACTGGTTGGTCTGGTTGCTGCCGTAATCGCCTCCGACCCGGATTCTCAGGTTCTGGCTCTGGTCAGTAACGCCTGGGCAGGTTTCGGTGCCGCCTTTGGCCCGCTGATCATCCTGTCGCTGATGTGGTCGCGCACCAACGGCGCGGGCGCCATCGCTGGTATGGTTGTAGGTGCTGCTACCGTTATGATCTGGATTTCACTGGGCTGGAACGGTGAGTTCATGGGTGGCCCGGGTGTGTATGAGATCATTCCTGGCTTCCTCCTTTCCTTCATTGCGATCCTGGCGGTGAGCAGTGTGACTGCAGATGCTGGTGAATATCAGCACATCACTCGCTGATGCAACGGGCGCATAGCGCCCGAAGAAATGGCAGGGTTTAGCAAGGAGCCCTGTGAGTTTGTCGACAAACCCCCGCCTACCAGCGGGGGTTTGTTGCATTAGGAGCAGCGAACTATTGCGGAGCAAATCAAGACTCATACCAAGGTCTAGAACTCGTTGCATCAACTGGTAGATCCCAGACTTAGCCACTACCTTAATAAGGTGAGATCTCAGTTGCGGACGATAATAATCACAAAAGGATAATGGATTATGAACAAGAACCGATTTCTGCAATCCACCGTGGGCTTACTGGCAGCCGCCATTTTTTCCTTTTCTCCCGGGGTGCACGCCGAAGGCAACTACGTAATGGGCACCGCGACGACCGGAGGTACCTATTACCCGGTGGGCGTTGCCCTTTCCACGCTGATCAAGGTAAAGCTTGAACCCACGACCAACATTTCCGTGTCTGCCATCAGTTCTGCCGGTTCCGGCGAGAACCTCAAGCTGATGGACGAGGACCAGATTCAGTTCGGTATTCTCCAGGGCCTTTATGGTGCCTATGCCTGGAATGGTACCGGACCGGTACCAAAGGCCTACAAGAACCTCCGCTCCGTCTCCATGCTCTGGCAAAACGTCGAACACTTCGTGGTGTCCAAAGAATTGGCGGACACCGGCACCATTGCCGACATGACCAATCTATACGACGAAAGCTTTTCCATTGGTGCCCGGAACTCCGGCACTGAGGGCTCCGGACGCTTTATCCTGGGCAACGTGGGCATTGACCTGGACAAGATCGATCTGGCGTATCTCGGCTATGGTCCCAGTGCTGACGCACTGCAGAATGGCAATATCGATGGCATGAACATCCCGGCCGGCGTACCGGCATCAGCGGTCACCCGGGCTTATGCCAACATGGGCAGCGACATTACCACCCTGAATTTCACCACGGAACAGTTGGCCGAGGTGAACAGTGATTTCGAGCTGTGGACTCCGTACACCATCCCGGCGGGCACCTACCCCAATCAGGACGAGGCGATCGAGACCATTGCCCAGCCCAATATCCTCGCCGTGCGTGCGGACGTTTCCGAAGAGGATGTTTACCAGATCACGAAAACGATCTACGCCAATCTGCCGTTCCTGAACAACATCCATCCGGCTACAAAGGCGATGGCACTGGACAAGGCCATAGCCGGTTTGCCCATGCCGCTTCATCCGGGCGCAGTCCGGTTTTACCAGGAGCAGGGGCTCACCATTCCTGATCGGCTGATTGCCGAGTAATCGTGGCTGAGCGGGAAACGGGCGAACCTCCGGTGGAGGTTCGCGACGAAAGCATCAGCGATGCAGCGGAACGACTGGATCACCGGCTGATCGGGCCGGTGATCTTCTGGCTGGCCGTTGGCGCTGCATTGATTCACCTGTACTTCAACACCCTGTCCACGCTGTCGACCCTGTGGACATCGGCGTTGCACTTTGGCCTGTTCGGTCTGATCTGCACCCTGACCAACCCGATGCTGAAGGCCCGCTCGGCTGCCGGTCAGCGGGTGGTGCTGGGCGTGGATGTGGTGCTTGGTCTGGTCGCAATGGCCTGCGCCTTTTACCTGATCCTCTTTGAGGATGACCTTTACCAGCGTGGCGTCAACTTCAATATGGCGGACTGGATGGCCTCCATCGCTGCAGTGGTATTGATTCTGGAGTTGGCCCGAAGGACCGTGGGCTGGTTCATTCCGCTGTTGTGTGTGGTGGCCCTGACCTATGTGGCCTGGTGGGGGCAGTATGTTGACGGTATCTTCAACTTTCCGGGTCTTTCATGGGAAACGGTGCTGTTCCGATCCTACCTCGGTGGCCAGGGCATGCTGGGCTCGATTGCACGGATATCCTGGACCTACGTGTTCATGTTTATCCTGTTCGGTGCCTTCCTCGTCAAATCCGGCGCTGGCGATTTTATCATTGAGTTGGCGCGCTGTGCTGCCGGCCGCTTTGTCGGTGGCCCTGGCTTTGTGGCGGTCTTTTCCTCGGGGCTGATGGGATCGGTATCCGGCTCCAGTGTCGCCAATACCGTGTCGACCGGTGTTATCACTATACCCCTGATGCGCAAAGCGGGCTTTCCGGCCCGCTTTGCTGCCGGCGTTGAAGCGGCGGCATCCACCGGTGGCCAGCTGATGCCTCCGGTGATGGGAGCCGGGGCGTTTATCATGGCCTCTTACACCCAGGTCTCCTACCTGACCATCATTGGCGTGGCAGCGCTACCTGCGCTGTTGTACTTCCTCTCGGTGGCCATGTTCGTGCGGATTGAGGCGAAACGCAGCCACGCGGTCAAACTGGAAGACGACGAAGCGCCCACTCTGAAGGAGGTGATGAAAGACGGCTGGCATTTTCTGTTGCCACTGGTCGTGCTGATTGCAGCACTGATTTATGGGTTCACGCCCACCTACGCCGCAGGCATCGCCATCCTTTCCGTGATCGTTGCGTCCCGTTTGTCCAGGCACCCTATGGGGTTTCGGGATATTCTGGATGCGCTGGCCATGGGCGCAAGAAACATAACCACCACGGCGATTTTGCTGATTACCGTTGGTCTGATCGTGATGGTGGTCTCCACTACGGGTATTGGAAATACCTTTTCCCTGATGATTACCGACTGGGCCGGTGGCAGCCTGGTTATCACAATCCTGCTTGTCGCCCTGGCATCACTGATTCTGGGTATGGGCTTGCCGGTTACAGCGGCTTACATTGTACTGGCGACTCTATCGGCACCCGCGATCTATAACCTGATCGCCCAGGGCCAGGTGCTGGAATTGCTGGTGAATGGCAACCTGCCGGAACAGGCAAAAGCCATCTTCATGCTGGCAGCCCCCGACAAAATGGAGCTGCTCAATGCGCCGATGGAGCTGGCCACGGCTCAGCAGCTGCTGGCAGTGGTGCCGGACACTTTCAGTACCCAGCTGTTGGAGCAGGCCCTTTCCCCGGCGACCCTGTCGATGGTGCTGGTGGCTGCTCACATGATCATTTTCTGGTTGTCGCAGGACTCCAATGTGACACCGCCGGTCTGCCTGACCGCGTTCGCAGCGGCGGCGATTGCGGGCACACCGCAGATGCGCACCGGATTTACTGCGTGGAAGCTGGCCAAGGGCCTGTATATTGTGCCGCTGCTGTTTGCCTATTCACCATTGATTACCGGTGACTTTACCGAAATGATCCGGGTATTCTGTTTCGCCCTGTTTGGCATCTATGCCATTGTCGCCGGACTTGAGGGCTATCTGGAGCACAGGCTCCACCCGGTTGTGCGGCTGCTGATGTTCCCCATCGGGGCCCTCATGCTATGGCCCCACGGTCAGGTTCTGCTGGATGGAGCCGGGGTGGTGATATTTTTGGCAATTCTGATCTGGAGCGCTCGCCGAGGCAGGGCTTCGCCGGCATTGGAGCAGGTTGCCCGGGCTGAGTCATGACGGTAACTGATGTCCTGGCCCTGCTTGCTCTCGGTGGTCTCGCCGGCTTCATTAATGTGTTGTCTGCCGGTGGGTCCATGCTGACACTGCCGCTGCTTATGTTTCTCGGGCTGCCACCCCAAGTGGCAAACGGCACCAACCGGGTCGCCATTACCTTCCAGAGCATCACTGCGGTGGGCAGCTTCCATCGGATGGGGCATGGCAACCTGGTGGTCAGCCTGCATCTGGCGGTGCCGGCGGTCGTTGGTTCGCTGCTGGGAGCCTGGGTGGCCACCTGGGTGGCCGATGCAGTCTTCGAATTTGTGCTGGTGACCGCCATGATCGGCGCCTCTGTGTTTATGCTGCTGCCCCAGCCAATGCTGGACACCCGCCCGCTGACGCCGGACCGGCTTGGCCCTGTTATCTACCTGGCCATGTTCCTGATTGGTGTCTACGGCGGCTTCATACAGGTGGGCGTTGGCGCGCTTTTCCTGGTGGTTCTGTACCGAATGCTGAAAATTGACCTGCGCCAGGTGAACGTATTCAAGGTTTCCATAGTCTTGCTGTATACCTTGCCGGCGCTGCTGATTTTCGCCATCAGTGACCAGGTGCGGTGGGGTATGGGGCTGACGCTGGCTCTTGGCAATATCACCGGTGCATTCATTGCAGTTCGCGTCAATCTGAGTGACGAAGGCGCCAGGTGGGTCAAGTGGATCACCCTGGGGATGGTCGCAGCCATTCTGGTCAGACTCATCGTTTATTAATTTACGACTGGGAGGTAACAGCCATGAGAGCCATGGTTATTGAAGCGTTTGGCGGGCCGGAAGTTTTTGTTGAACGGGAGGTGCCGACACCGGAGCCGGCCGAGGGTCAGGTCCGGATTAGGGTTCTTGCCTCCAGTGTGAACCCGATCGAAACCAAAATCCGTTCAGGCCTGGTGAAAACCGGGCCCGCTTTGCCGGCGATACTCAATGGTGATGTCGCCGGTGTGATAGATAAGGTCGGCCCCGGTGTCACGTCATTGGCAGTCGGCGATGAAGTGTTCGGCTGTGCCGGTGGTGTCCGTGGCTGGCAGGGCGCCCTGGCTGATTACATGGTCGCCGATGTCCGGTTGCTGGCAAAGCGAACACCAGCAATTTCGTTATCTCTGGCGGAATGCGCTGCGTTACCGCTGGTGTTCCTGACCGCGTGGAGCGCGCTGGTGGATCGGGCCGGTATACAGTCGGGCGAGCATGTGCTGATCCATGCCGGGACCGGGGGCGTGGGGCATGTGGCGATCCAGATAGCGAAGGCGATGGGCGCCCGTGTCGCGACAACCGTGTCGACGGAAGACAAGGCGGACATGGCCCGGGATCTGGGGGCCGACGATATTATTTTCTACCGGGAAGAGGCGGTGGGGGATTACAGTCAGCGGCTGACTGAGGGCCGGGGGTTCAGCCTGGTGTTTGACACCGTGGGCGGTGAGAATGTTGACCGGTCCATCGAGGCCACGGCAATTTGCGGGCGCTTGTGCTCCATCAATACCCGTTCCACCCACGACCTGACACTCATGCATGCCAAAAGCCTTAGCCTGCATGTAATTTTTCGTTCCATTCCACTCCTTCACGGTATCGGTATGGATGATCAGCCCCGGTTGATGGCGGCGCTGAGCGACATGCTGGAGCGGGGCGGGGTGCGTCCGCTGCTGGATGAGCAGCGGTATGCGTTTGGTCAGGTTGGTGAGGCCCATCGCCGTATTGAGTCCGGCCTGGCTGTGGGAAAAATTCTTCTCGAGCGGTGAGCGGCCAGCTCCATATACTCGGCAGCGGGAGGGAACCTTTTTTGTGGTGCGCGGGGCATCGCGCGCAGCGCCTGACGGGCGCGCCAACGAAAAACAGCCCCATATGGGGCTGCTTAAAGCTGGGCAGAATCCCGCACTTAGCAATGGAATCCGTTAGTTCAATGGCACCAACTCATCCCTGAGTTTTGCCGGAGCCTTCCCATCTTGCTATGCGCATTCAATGCGCATCATCACCGGGAGCGGCGGTGCAGGGCCCCGTCGAAGAACGTGGCAAGCTCATCAACGTCACCAAGTGAAAGCACCTGCGAAACGTAATGGTCCGGTCGCACTACGACAACGGCTCCGTTTCCGTCGATACCGCGCGTTTCGAAAATGTCGACGTCCGGATCGATGGCGTAGACCTTTTCATAGTCAGTTACTTGGAAGGGCCCCACCTTTGGCGCAAAAATGGCCGGTATGTTCGGGCCGAATTCGATCTCGCCATGGGGTCGTTGGTAGATCACCTTGACGTCAAAGATGCTGTCCAGGTCCCAGCCCTCGGGGGTGTACTTCACAACCGGCGAGTCGGGTGAGCTGACCAGCCATTCCGCCCAGGCGGACAAACGGGAATCCTCTCCGGGACGCGCCTTGTCCGCAAAGGCATAGATCCGCCAACGGCCGTCGGCGGTAGCATGGTGACCCAGGTGGACGTCATTACCATCGCAAACGCGCGTCACCCGCTCCGATTTGAACCGTTTGCCAACGGGGAAGCCGGTGGCCAGGTTCTGATGTTCTGTGGTGCCAGTAATCATCGACTCCGTGTACTCGGTCATGAAGCCCGCCGGAAATTCCGCGGTTTTGACATAGAAATCCGCAAGTTCTCTCGGATCCTCGAACTCCTTGGCGGGCTTGGCCATCAAGCTCGACCATTCCCGGTCGAAGTCGATCAGGTTCTGCGCGACAACCTGACGTTCACTCGAATAAGTACTGAGCAGAGATTCGGGCGCAATGCCGGAGAGCACATGGCCCAGCTTCCAGGCGATGTTCCAACCGTCCTGCATGGACACATTCATGCCCTGACCAGCTTTGGCGCTGTGGGTGTGGCAGGCGTCACCGGTGATAAAGACTCGCGGATCCCGAGAGTCTTCTTCGCCGGGTGGGACGTCATCGAATTTGTCGGTCACTCGGTGGCCAACCTCGTAGACGGTGTACCAGGCGCAGTTCTTCACCTCGAGGGTATAGGGGTGCAGGATCTGGTTGGCCTTCTTGACAGTGGTCTCCAGGGTAGTCTGGCGTATCTGGTGGTTGTCATCCTCGGGGACTTCGCCGAGGTCGACGTACATCCGGAACAGGTGACCGCCTTCACGGGGAATGTGCAAAATACTGCCACCGGTTGATGACTGAATGGCACACTTGGTGCGAATGTCCGGGAAGTCGGTGGTGGCCAGTACATCCATGACACCCCAGGCATGATTCGACACCGCGCCGATATGCTTGCGGCCAATCGATTCACGAACGCGACTGTGCGCGCCATCGCAACCGATGACGTATTTGGCTTTCACCGTGCATTCCTGCCCTTCTTTATCGCCCGCGGTATGGCGCAATGTTACTTCGACGGGATAGTCCTCGCCGTCGTGAATCTCCAGCCCGACGAATTCCAGGCCGTAGTCGGGGGTCAGCCGGGCGGGCGCGTTTTTGGCGAACTCGGTGAAGTAATCGAGGACCCTGGCCTGGTTGACGATTAGATGGGGAAACTCGCTGATTTCACCGGTGGGATCGTCCGGCGCCACCGAGGATCGAGCAATATGCGATGGGTTATCGGCGTCCGGGCTCCAAAAGGCCATCTCGGTAATACGGTAGGCCTCGTCGGTGATTCTTCCGGCAAAACCGAATGCCTGGAATGTCTCGACACTGCGTGCCTGGATGCCGTCGGCCTGGCCGATTTCCAGTCGCGCGGGGCGCCGTTCGATAATTCGGGTATTGATGTTCGGGAACTTCGCCAACTGAGCGGCGGCAATCACGCCGGCAGGACCGCTGCCGACGATAAGAACATCCACAACATTCGGTAGCGTCTCGGGGCGATTAATGCCCGTGCCGGATGCCTCCTCGATCCTCGGGTCGCTGGATACGTATCCGTGGTGGTGAAACTGCATTGTTACTTCTCCTTTTTGTTTTTTGGGTCCGGCCGGATAATACTGAGACCGATTTGCCCTCAGATGCGGCTTGAACCGGGAATAAATGACTCGGTGACTGAGGCCTGTGGAGCAGGCACCTTGTCGCCGCTGACCTTGGACACCGGGAACACGGCGTTGATCTGGCCAGTCCCTGAGCTGCCGAAGTAAGGGGTAAGTACTTCCGCTTTCTGGTCGTACTCGGACCAGCCCAGTGCGCCCAGCAGCATGGCGGTATCGTGCATAAAGCCTTCACCGTGACCTTTTACAGCGTATTCGGGCAACATTTCGCAGAAGTCTTCCCACTCGCCGTTTTCCCACATCCGAACCACATCGTGATCCAGGCGTTCCAGGAATGGAGACCAGGTTTTGGTGGCGAACTTCGGTGCCTGACCGTTCTGGGCAAAGCGGTGAGACAATGAGCCGCTGGCAAAAATGGCTACGGTGCCATCGTAGTGTTCTTCAATTGCCTTGCGCATTGCCCAGCCCAGACGGGCACTGTCATTCAGGTAGTGCACGGTGCACAGGGCAGAGACCGAGATCACCTTGAAATGGCGGTCTTCGTTCATATAGCGCATCGGTACCAGAGTACCGTACTCAGGATCGAGGGTGGTTTTGTCATGCGCCAGTGTTTCCACGCCCTGAGCATTGCATTCGGCGGCCAGCAGTTTGCCGAGCTCAGGGTTGCCGTCGTATTCAAACTTCATATTGGAGATGAAGTGAGGCAGCTCACCACTGGTGTAATTACCTTTGAAGTGGGCGCCACAATTGATGTGGTAGTTGGCGTTTACCAGCCAGTGGGTATCGAATACGACAATGGTATCCACGCCCAGTTCACGGCAGCGGCGGCCGATCTCGATATGGCCGTCGATGGCCGGTTGGCGAAAGCCCTTCTGCGGACCGTCCAGCTCGGATAGATACATGGACGGCACATGCGTGATCTTAGCTGCAAGCGCGAGTTTTCCCATGACAGTTTCCTTTTGTTGTTGAACTTTGTGGGTACATTGGGTGACAACGTGCCTTGTTATTGATTTTGAATGGCAGCGCCTGATTCCAGTTTCAGTAACTCAATTATTCTCGGCTCCTCTGCAACAGGAAATGTAGTATTCACGTTAAAACTTGCATTTTTCGGTTTTGCCTTCCCGGAATTGCCTGATTTCCTTTCTCTTATCCTGCGCTTTTGGGCGAGGCATGTGCCGACAGTCTCTCGGAGAGCAGTGCCACCGCCAGGGCTGAGGCCGAAAGCAGGCCTGCCAGACCGACGACCAGTGTCATCGGTAGCGGTGTGCCGTCGTGGAGAGCGCTGACCAGGGAGCTTGCCAGAGCCCCGAGTCCGAATTGTGTCGCTACGGCGAGCCCGGCCGCGGCCCCTGCCTGTTGGGGATAATGCTGCAGCAGGCTCGCCATGCAGTTTGCCCCCAGGACACCGGTTACTCCGACATATCCAAACAGCCCGGCAACAATGGCTGGCAGTCCTCCGATGCCCAGCAGTCCGGTTACCAAAAGTGCGGTTCCGGAGGCGGCGGCAGTGCCGGCCCCAATCAGGAGCATCATGCGGGGACCGGTTCGGCGGACCGTGCGGGCGTTGACGGTGACAAAGAGAATGACGCCGCCAATATTGAGGCTGAAAAGCCAGGCATATTGCTGGGGTTGCACGCCGAAGTAGTTAATGTAAACGAACGGCGATGCGGTGATGTAGGCAAACATGCCGGCGAAGGAAAAGGACATGCACAGGATGTAGCCGAGCGCCAGCGGGTGACGAATGATGCGGAAATAGGCCGCGAAGACAGCGGGAATAGTGGCATTTCGGGCGTTCCCCGTATTGGTTTCCGGCACCTTGAAGGCTGTAATGGCGAGAACTGTACCGGCAAATATCATCAGGGCGACAAAAAGGGCGCGCCAGCCATAGATCAGCAAAAGGTAACCGCCGAGCAACGGCGCTATCAGGGTTGCGATCATGGTGATCAGGTGCATCAGTGACAGAATACGGGCCGCCTCGTTGACTGGAAACAGGTCGCGAACTACCGCCCGGCCGAGAACGGAAGCGGCTGCGCCGCCCAAAGCCTGGACGAAACGTAGTGAAATGAGTTGATTGGCGTCGCGGGCGAGAATACAGCCGAGACTGGCGAGCAGGTACAGGGAAATGCCGCCAAGGAGCAGTGGGCGTCGGCCATATTTGTCGGACAGAGGGCCATAGAGCAGCATGCCAATGAACAGGCCTAAGAGGAACGTCGTGATAGTCAGTTGGATACTGCTTTCCGGGCTCTGGAGGTCAGCAGCGATGAGTGGCAGCCCTGGGAGATACATGTCGATGGAAAGCGGGCCGAACGCCTGTAGTGCGGCCAGTAGGACGATCAGTCGTCGGGGATGTTTTAACGAAACCACAATACCCCCCTCAAGCTTCTGCTTCCGGGCTGCGCTGGCGAGTTATCGCGTAATAGTGGGCACCGAGAGCAGCTACAGGTGCCAGAAATATGCAAACCGCAATCGGTAGTACGCCTTTGCCGAGCAGCAATGGCATCAACTGGGCAATCACGGCTCCGGCCAACAGTTGGATAAACCCCATCAGCCCGGAGGCGGTGGCCGCGGATGTTGGCGAACAGCAGATTGCAGCGGACTGGGCATTGGGTTGGCTCAATCCGCGGCCGAAAGTTACCAGCGCCATCGGAAGAAACAGCGTGGCATAGGTCAGCGTACTACCAAGCGTGAAGCCGAGCAGTGTCAGTCCGCCGGTCAGCGAGAGCACATTACCTGACAACAGCACCTGATCGGTACCGGCGTGCGAGGCCACCCGCGTCGACAAGAAACTGCCTGCCATAAATGCCAGCGACACCGTCAGGAACCAGGTGCCAAACAGCGCAGAGTTACCACCGAGGTCGTCGACGATATAGGGTGCGGTGCCAACGAACATATAGAATGCCGCGGCGATGCAGGTGGTGGAGAGAGCATAGCCAATATACCCCTCCGAGTTGAAGACACTGGCATAACGCCGGATGACCGGCCCCAACCTCAGGCTGTCGCTCCTCACACAGCAGGTTTCCGGCAACTGCAGCGTGGCGACAAGAAGTGCGACGCCGCCCATGCCCAGGGAAACATAGAAGATGGAATTCCATCCCGCCCAGAGATTCAGAAAGCCCCCGACCGTCGGGGCGATTGTCTGGGCAGTGGCAATTGCCATAACGACATAACCCATGCGGGCGGAGGCTCCCTCGCGACCATAGATGTCGATGATGATTGTGCGTGCCATGACCATAGCGGCACTGCCACCGAGTGCCTGCAATACGCGGCCAGAGATCAGCTGAGTCACATCGGGTGCGAGGGCCGCCAGCAGGCTCCCGAGGGTGTGGAAAACCAGCCCCCCCAGCAGGATTGGACGACGTCCGAAGTGGTCGGCCAGCGGGCCGGACAACAACTGGCCGAACGCCAGCGTGAACAGGTAAGCGGTAAAGCTCAACTGGATCACACTGACATCGGTCTGCAGCTCCCGGGCCGCGTCCGGCATCGCCGGCACGAAGAGGTTGAGCGCCAACGGGCTCGCCATGGCGATCAGCGTCATCAGTGCGATGGACGGTGCGCGCACCGGGGTATCAGCAATCATATTCGACGATGTCTCAGTATGGGTCGCGGATGACCAGCAGGCGCAGTTCGGTCATGTCCTCAATGGCGTAGCGCACACCCTCACGACCAAGACCGCTGTCCTTGACGCCGCCATAAGGCATGTGGTCCACGCGCCAGGACGGTACGTCACCGATAACAACACCACCGACCTCAAGTTTGTCCCAGGCACTCTGAATCTTGTAGATATCCCGAGTAAAGATGCCGGCCTGCAGACCGAAATCGGAGTTGTTGATTTCGTCCAGGGCCGCATCGAAATCGCTGAATCGGGACAGGATCGCCACCGGACCGAACGCCTCCTGGCAGTTCACATTGGTGTTCACGGGCACGTTTTCCAGCAGGGTGGCCTGCAGCATGGCACCGCCGCGCTCACCACCGGCCAGCACCGTGGCGCCCGCTTCCTTCGCCTCCAGCACCCAGTCATGCAGGCGGGTGGCCTCCTTCTCGGAGATCATCGGGCCGATAAAGGTGCTTTCGTCCTTGGGGTCGCCATGGACCAGTCCATTGACGGCAGTGCTCAGTTTCTCCCGTACTTCGTCGTAGTGGGATTCATGCACAATGATGCGCTGCACGCTGATGCAGCTCTGGCCGGACTGGTAATAGGCGCCAAAAACAATGCGGGCCACGGCGTCGTTAATGTCACTGCCCTCGTCGACGATACAGGCGGCATTTCCGCCGAGTTCCAGCACGACTGGCTTTTTGCCGGCGCGGGCCTTGAGGGCCCAGCCCACTTCTGGCGAACCGGTGAAGCTTAGCAGCTTGAGCCGGTCATCTGTGGTGAACAGGTCGGCGCCATCACGGCGGCAGGGCAGGATGGAAAATGCCCCTTTGGGCAGATCGGTTTCCGCCAGGACTTCACCGATGATCAGTGCGCCGATCGGAGTCAGGCTGGCGGGTTTCAGGATAAAAGGGCAGCCCGCTGCCAGCGCCGGTGCCACCTTGTGCGCGGCCAGGTTCAGCGGGAAGTTGAACGGTGAAATAAACGAACATGGGCCAATGGGTACCCGCTTCCACATGCCGGTGTAGCCTTCGGCGCGTGGGTTGATGTCCATCGGTACTACTTCGCCGCCGATACGTACAGCTTCCTCGCCGGCAATGCGGAAAGTATCGATCAGCCGGGTGACCTCGCCACGGGCATCCCTGATCGGCTTGCCGGCCTCGATGCACAGTGCCTCGGCCAGTTCCTCGGAGCGTTCTTCGAAGCGCTTGACGCAGTGGTAAAGAATCGCCTGGCGCTTGTAGGCGGGCAGCTTGCGCATCGGCTCGGCCGCCGAAGTGGCCGCTGCAACTGCCTGATCAATGGCTTCGGCATCAGCCAGTGCCACCCGGGCGGCTATTTCACCGGAATACTTGTCGTACACCACCAGGTCCTGATTTGGCGACACCGGGGTGTTGGCGAGGAAGTACGGGTAACTTTCTTGAAGCATTACGAGGTGATCTCCATCTGACGAGGAGCGGGTTCTGCCACTCCAAGATAGTTAATATATTAAGTACAAATTTAGTTAACATATTATCTAATGTCAATGTCTTCAGATCAGGGGATCGCTGGTTCAGAAAGGTGCTTCAGGGTTTCAGATCGCAGAGTTTGTTCAGCAACTCTTCTAGTTTTTTCATGTCCTCAGGCGAGAAACGCTCAGTCATTTCCTGGTAGCGTGTTTCGAGGAGAGGGCTCATTCTGGCGAACATCTCCTTGGATTTTTCAGTCAGGCTGAGCAGGATTCGGCGCTGATCCTCGCTGGACTTTCGGCGTTTTATGTAACCCTGCTGTTCCAGCCGGTTGATGATTCCGGTAAGGCTGGGGCTGAGGATGCAGCAGAGTTCTGCAAGTTGTTTCGACTCCAGTTCCTCGAATTCGTTGAGAGCCCGGATGACACGCCATTGCTGTTCGGTAAGAGGGATCTCCTGGAGAAGCGGGCGGAAAAAGCCCATGGCAGCCTCGCGGGCCTTGAGTAGCCGCAGGGGAAGCGAGTCATCAAACTTGCGCATGTATTGAGTTACCTTAGTCGTCCAGTCTCTGGGGGTTCTGCTAGTCGTTGCGAAAATGAGCAATGGATCATTTTATTAATATATTAAGGAATGTCTAGTGTGTTCTGTGGACCGCCATGTCTTTGCGGAATTGCTGGGCGGTCATACCGGTATGCTTCTTGAAGAAACGTGAGAAGTAAGCAGGATCGGAGAAGCCAAGCTGGTAGCAAATCTCGTTACTGGAAAGATTGCTGAAAATCAGCAGGCGCTTGCTTTCCTGAATCACCCGGTCGTGGATCAGCCGTTTGGGGGACCTGTTGGCAATTCGCTGACAGGTCTGATTCAACCGGCTTTCCGAAATCGCCATTTCCGTAGTGTAGCGAGGCAGATGCCACTGCTCCTGATAGTGCTCCTCTATCATATTGGCAAAATAACGGAACAGCCGCAGATCCTCACTGTTTACGGTTCTGCTGGCGGACCGTTTAAAAGAAAGCCGGGCCATGCGGATCAGTAACAGCCGGACCAGACTCTTCATTGCCAGTTCCTTCGCCACCTGATCCGAAGACCATTCCATCTGGATATCTTGCAGTACTCGGACCAGCAGTGTCCATTGGGCTTTCTGTCCTCTGGGGAGCCGGTCCCGTTCCAGACAGATGCCTTCGGTGAGGCTGGCATCGATTTCGCGACCGACGTTGTCCTGCATGAGTTGCCATACCAGGGACTGATGAATTGTCAGGACGTGTCCACGGGCACTGGGATCGGTGCGGAAGGAATGGGGAATGGATGCCGGCGTAAAGAAACAACTGGGCCCGGTTACTTCGTAGACCTTGTCATCGATATGAAAATCGATCGCGCCATGATCGATATAGTGAATCTGGACATACTGGGCATGGCGGTGCACCGGCATGTCGCGGCCATAGAACGCAGCCAGATTTTCCAACACATCATAATGTATGGGGGCATCCAGATAACGTCTGTCGTAATCCTGACCCAGGATGATGTTGGGAATCCATTCGGTATGATTTTCTTCGCTCATGAGGCGAATATAGCAGCTTTTTGAGGGCGCCCGGTCCCCGTGCAGCGACACGGGGACCGGCTGGTTTGGTCTGGGATGCGCATCAGCCCTTGCCAAGCTGTGGTACCCGGTGAGTACCGTGCGCGATGCAGACGTTCTTGGTTTCCATGTAGAAGTCGAAGCTCCAGTCGCCGCCGTCACGGCCGATGCCGGACATCTTGGTACCGCCGAACGGGGAGGGCAGGTTGCGGCTGTTCTCGGAGTTCACCCACAACATGCCAGCCTCGACATGCCGGGCCATGCGCATGGCCCGACCGGTATTTTCGGTCCAGATGTACCCTGACAGGCCGTATTCCGTATCGTTGGCGATTGCGATCGCTTCCTCTTCGGTGTCGAAGGTGATGGTGGTCAGCACCGGCCCGAAAATCTCTTCCTGCGCGATGCGCATCCTGCTGCTGGCTTCGGTGAACAGGGTCGGCTCCAGGTAGTTGCCGGCCGGATCCAGATCACCGTTCGCCTCGGTGATGCGCTGGCCACCCACGGCGATGTTGGCGCCATCTTCTCTGGCGATGTCGAAATAGCTCAGCACCTTGTCGTAGTGCTCTTTGTGTACCAGCGGACCGACTTCCGTGTTCGGGTCCAGCGGGTGGCCAACCTTAAGGTTGCGAACCCGCTGCTCCAATGCGGCCATGAACTTGTCACGAATGCCACTCTGGATCAGCAATCGGCTAGAAGACGTACAGCGCTGGCCGTTGAGGCTGTAGATCATGAACACAACTGCGTCCAGCGCTCGATCGAAGTCGGCGTCATCAAACACAATGACCGGGTTCTTTCCACCCAGTTCGAAATGCATGCGTTTAAGGGTATCGGCACCCTGGCGCATGACGTGGGAACCAGTGGCGGATTCTCCCACCAGCGCCACAGCCTTGATTGCGGGATGTTCGGTCATACATTTGCCGACGCTCTCGCCGAAGCCATTGACCATGTTCCAGACGCCTTTGGGCAGGGTTTCATTGGCGATCTCGGCGAGGATATGCGCACTCAGCGGGGTCAGTTCGGCCGGCTTGTGGACAACGGTACAGCCTGCCGCCAGAGCCGGAGCGATTTTCCAGGTAGACAGCATGAACGGCGTATTCCAGGGCGTGATGATGCCCACCGGACCAATCGCCTTTCGGATCGTAAAGTTGGTATGTTCCGGTTGCTGGAGGGCGAGGCCATCCTGGGCTTCCGGCGCCTTGTCAGCAAAGAAGCGGAAATTGGCGGCGCCGCGCTCGGCAGCCTTTTTCATGAAACGGATGGCCTGGCCGCAGTCCATGGCCTCGACCAGGGCGATTTCGTCAGCACGCTCGACCAGGCGGTCGGCGAATTTGTTGAGGAGTCGCTTGCGCTCGGCGCCCGGTGTGGCGGCCCAGGCTTCAAAGGCATCTTCGGCAGCCTTGCAGGCGGCATCCATATCGTCGGTTGACCCGGCCATGACCTTACCGATGGGGGTATTGTCGGTCGGCGTGATGTTGTCGTATTCCTTGCCGCCGTTACCCAGGGTGAACTCACCGTTGATGTAATGGCCGGTGGTGTTGTTTCTGAAGCGCTCCAGGTAGCGTTGGGCACGTTCCAGGTTGGTCGCTTGTGTTTCACTCATGATCGTTCTCCTGAAGGCTCAGTATTTGTCGCCGAAGTACTCTTTTTCGGAGACGATGCGTGTCTCCAGTGAGCAGATGTTTTCGATGGTGCAGATCACGGTGTCGCCGGGCTGCATGTCGACCACACCGTGGGGGGTACCGGTGGCGATCATGTCACCCGGGTTCAGGGTCATGATCTTGCTCAGGTATTCCACCAGAAAGGGAACGTCGAAGATCATATCGCTGGTGGAGCCGTCCTGGGTGATCTTGCCGTTGACTTCGGTAGTCAGGCGCAGGTTGTTGGCGTCCGCCACGTCCTCGCGATCAACAATCCACGGTCCCATCGGCAACAGGGAGTCCCGGCTCTTTACCCGCAGGTTGGGGCGATAGTAGTTCTCCAGATAGTCGCGGATTGCGAAGTCGTTGCAGACCGTGTAGCCGGCAACATAGTCCATTGCATCTTCGCGCCTGATGTTCTTGCCGGTTTTACCGATCACCGCCACCAGTTCGCATTCGTAATGCTGGAACTCGATGTTGTCGGGGCGGTAGCTGACCTGCTTGTGCCCGGTCAGGGTATTGGCATGCTTGATGAAAACCAGTGGTTCCTTGGGCGGTTCGAACGACAGCTCGGTGGCGTGGTCGGCGTAGTTCAGGCCCAGCGCGAAGATGGTGCCGGGGTCCTTTACCGGCGCCAGCCAGGTGATATCGTTCGAATCCAGTGCAACGTCCAGCACCTCGCCGTCAGTGGTGGTGATGCGATCGTTGGTATCGATGTCGATGTCCAGCTCACGGCCGTCAAAAATGATGCGTGCGTGTCTCATGGCTCAGGCACCTCCCAGTGTGTTGGTCAGGGTGCCGACACCCTCGATGGTTGCTTCCACTCTGTCACCCTGGGCAACCGGAACACGGTCACCGGCAAAGCCGACGGCGATGATCTCCCCCGGCTGCAGCGTCATGATCCAGGAGATCGTGCTGATCAGCTCGGCAACGCTGCGCTGCATGTCAGCCAGCGCAAACGCACTCTTCTGCTCCTCATTAACACGGATGGTGACAGTGAGGGCGTCCGGGTTGGCGATGGTGTCGGCCGGGACGATCTCCGGGCCGACCGGCGCGGAAGTGTCCAGGCATTTGCCCTTGATATCGGGGCGGAAGTAGTTTTCTTCCGGCAGCGAAAAATCGCTGACGATGGTGTAGCCACGGACATAATCCAGTGCTTCAGCCTGACTGACGCGGCAGGTTTCGCGGCCAATGACCACGCCCAGGCTGGCGCCAACGGCCATGGCTGTAACGTCGCTGCCGTCGAAGTCCTTCGCCCATTCCACCTCGGCACCATCAACATTCCAGGTGTTACGCGGCTTGTAATACAGCACTGGCTGGGTCGGTGGTTTCTTGTAGGGGGCTTCGTTGAATGTCCCCTCCAGAGCAGTCAACTGGGACTTGTCGTTCAGTGCGACGCAGACCAGCTTGCTGTGAACCAGGGTGTTTGCTGTCATGATTAACCTTTTCTTGTGGTGGCCGCCATTGACTAGTAGCCGGCCTGAGGTTTGTCGTCTTGAACCGGTGCGCCCTGTTTGAAGCGCTGCGCCAGCTTTCGGGTTTCGTTGGCCAGGATCAAAGTGTCGACACCGACACCGACAAAATTGGCACCCTGGCGGATGTAGCTTTCCGCCAGAGATGGGTCGGGGCAGAGCAGGCCGGCATACTTGCCGGCAGTACGTATCCTGTGGAGGCCCTTGTTGATGGTGTCGACCACCTCCCGGTTACCCGCGTCGCCGATGTAGCCCATGGAAGCGGACAGGTCGGATGGGCCTATGAACACTCCGTCGACACCCTCAATGGCGAGAATTTCGTCAAGGTTTTCCATGGCACTGGCGGTTTCCACCTGGACGATCAGGCAGATCTCGTCATTGGCCTTTTTCAGATAGCCTGGTATCTGATTCCAGCGGGCCGCGCGGGCCAGCGAGGTGCCCAGGCCGCGAATGCCGTCCGGTGGATAGCGAACCGCCTTTACCAACTGTTTCGCTTGCTCCGCGTCCTCTACCATTGGTACCAGTAGCGTCTGCACACCAATATCGAGCAGTTGCTTGATCAGCGCAGTATTGCCTTCGACACAACGTACAACCGGGGCGACGTCGTAGGGTGCCATAGCCTGCAGGTGAGACATTATGGTGCGCAAGTCGAATGGGGCGTGTTCGCCATCTATCAGCAGCCAATCAAAACCGGCTGCCGCGGCGATTTCGGCCGCGCTGTTGTCCGGCAGGCCCAGCCAGAGCCCATATTGGGTTTCCCCGGTGGCCAAACCCTGTTTGAAACGATTTTTGGGCAGTTCCATGCGTGGTCCCTCCGTGCAGTCTGGTTATTCGAAGTTCAGGGTCACACCACCCAGAGAGCCGAAATCTGCATGCACGGTATCGCCGGCCTTGACCGGGACGGGGCGGGTGAACGAGCCGGACAGGATGACCTGGCCCGGTTCGAGACCAACATTGTGCGGCGCGAAGCGCTTGCAAACCCAGGTTATGCCTTTGAGGGGGTTCCCCAGAACACCACCGGCAAGGCCGGTTTCTTCGATCTGGCCGTTCAGGTACAGCATACAGCCGGCCCACCGCAAGTCGATGTCCGTCGGGCGAATGGGGCGGCCACCCAGAACGATGCCTGCATTGGCGGCATTGTCCGAAATAGTATCGTAGACCTTGCGCGTGTAGCCGGTTTCGGGATCGGTGCGCAGGCACCGGGCCGCGATCAGTTCGAGGGACGGGATTACGTAATCAGTGGCGTTGATAACATCGAAGATGGTGACGGTACTGCCGAACAGAGGTTTTTTCAGTACGAAGGCCAGTTCGACTTCTATGCGCGGATCAAGGAAGTCGGATGCCTTGATGGTGGCGCCATCCTCGAACAGCATGTCATCAAGCAAAACGCCATAGTCCGGCTCATCAATATTGGATGACATCTGCATGGCACGGGAAGTCAGGCCAATCTTGTAGCCCATTACCTTACGGCCTTCGGCCACTTTACGATCCACCCAGGCTTTCTGGATGGCGTAGGCATCCTCCATGGTCATATCCGGGTAGTCGAGTGTCAGGGCCGGGATCTGTTTGCGGCTGGTCTCGGCCTGGTATAGGCGGTCGGCAGCCGTTTCGATCTGTTCTTTCGTCAACATGCTTGCTATGCACCTTTATTTGTCGAGGGGATGACCGGCGATGGCCTGTCACGAGCCGCAATTGCCCAGGTTCCGAGGCCGGGATGAACTCTGAGTCTCATAAACAATCATTTTATTTTAGTTAACATATTAACTAAGTCAAGGGGCAGATTCCAGGCTTCTGAACACCTGCCTGGCAGGCGTGTGTCATTTCATAGAGCGTGTTGACAAAACTTAATATGTTAATTAGATTCTGGTGAGTGGTCTCTGTGCTGAAGTAACGTCAGGGGCGTCAACCAATAACGATGAACCTATTATCCGGGACTCATTCTATGCCTCATTTCATCGTTGAGTATTCAGGTAATCTCCACGACCGCCTGGAGTTCCAGCCGCTGTTTGCAAGCTTACACGAGTACATTGTCTCTACCGGGGCTTTTCCGATTGGTGGTGTGCGTAGCCGGGCTATTCGTTGTGACGACTTCCGGGTCGCGGATGGCAGGGAAGGCTTCTCCTTTCTCAACCTGACTCTGAAGATCGGTCATGGCCGAGAGATGGTGTTGAAGCAGGAAGTTGCGGAGCGGGTGTTCGACATTCTCTGCGACTGGATGAAGCCGGTCACTGATACCAGCTATTGTCAGATCTCATTCGAGATGACGGAGCTGGATCCTGTTCTCAAATTCAACAAAAACAACATTCATCCACTGTTCTCAACTACCTGAGGGGAGTCTGACATGGGGGGCGCTGCAAGACCTGTAGTGGCAGCGTCAGGAAGGTTCGTAGGTCTTTCAGGGCCGCGGCAACGCAAGTAATAACTACAAAACTATCAGGAGATAGGCCGTTATGACAAAAACAAAACTCTTTTCTAAAGCCGCCATCCTTTCATTGGGGATGGCAATATCCGCCAGCGCTTTCGCCGCCACGACATTGCACGTCGGGACCTGGCTGCCACCGACCAACCCACAGAACGCCGTGGTCTGGCCGACATGGGCCAAATGGGTCGAAGAGGCCACGGAAGGGCGGGTTAAGGTTGAAATCGAACACGATCTGGGCCACCCGAAAACCATGTTCCAGCTGGTAGAGGACGGTGTCGTCAACGCCGGATTCAGTTACCACGGTTACGTTCCGGGCCGTTTCAAGTTGCCCCAGATAGTGGAATTGCCGGGCCTGGGTGTAGGAGCCGAGGCGGGTTCGGTAGCACTGTGGCGGGTGTATAACAAGTACTTTATGGACTCCGGCGAGTTTGTAGGCCTGACCCTCCTGGGCATGTTTACCCATGGTCCGGGCTATATCCAGTCCATTGATCCAATCACCTCCTTCGACCAGATAAAGGGCAAGAAGATTCGCATTGGTGGTGGCGTCCAGACCGAGCTTGGCGAGCGAATGGGCGTGACTGCGGTTTCAGCGCCAGCCCCCGAAGTCTATCAAATGATGCAGCAGGGCGTGATTGATGGTGCCTTCCTCCCCATGGGTGAGCAGAAGACCCTGCGTCTTAAGGAAGTGGCGCCCAACGTCACGATGCTCCCTGGAGGCATGTACCTCGGCAGTTTTTCCATGTTCATCGATCCATATTTCCTGGAAAAGCTGGACCCCAAGGATCGCGAGGCGATCATGAGCGTATCGGGTGAAAAACTCTCCGCCCTGGCCGGACGCGCCTGGGATGGTATTGATGACGAGGGCCTGAAGGCCGCGCAGGAAGCCGGCGTCAACATCATCCGGGTGAAGGAAGGGGATCAGATGGCTCAGGAGTTCCAGAAGCTGATTCAGGGCATGGACGAACAGTGGATTCAGAGCGTGTCTGATCGTGCTCCGAATGCCCGAAAAGCGCTCAAAGAGCTGCGGACCGTTGCTCGAGAGTATGAGCGTGAGCACCAGGAGTAACCGCATGTCTCTCGCTAAATGGGTTAACAGGCATTATAGCGAGAAGGGGCCAGCCAAGTGGCTGGTCTTCCTTCTGGAGGCTGTAGCAGCGTCAGTTCTCTTCCTGCTCATGTTGACTACCTGCCTGGACGTGGCCGGTCGTTATCTCTTCAACAGTCCCGTTCCCGGGGCCACTGAGCTCACCCGACTCGGCCTTGCCCTGATGGTATTCGCGGCGATGCCGGTGATCACTTATCGAGGTGGCCATATCGTGGTTGATCTGCTTGATAATGTGCTGGGGCAAACGGTTTTGAAGGTTCTCGGACTGGTTTCGGCCCTGATTATTTCCTCTTCGATGTATTTCCTTGGGGTACGGATCTTTGAGCTTGGCGAGAGATCGATCCGGCGTGGTGTTGTGACGGAATTTCTCGGCATGCCCAGTGGTTATATTTCCGAGTACATCGCCATAATGAGTTGGCTGACCGCCGCCGCCATGATAACGCTCGGCGTTTATCGCACCCTGTTCACTCCTAAAAAATAAACCAATCAGTTACGGAAAATTCTATGACCGTCGTGCTGACCGGCTTTGCCGTTCTCCTTTTCATGATCTTGGTTCTGAGGGTGCCGATTGCCTTTGCCATGGGTCTGGTCGGTTTCTTTGGCTTCGCTTTTCTGATGGGGCTGGACCTGAACAACTTCATGGATTTCCGTTGGCGGGGCGCCCTGTCGATGGCGTCGAACCGGGTGATTGATACGGTCCAGAATTATGGCCTGTCGGTAATTCCGTTGTTCGTGCTGATGGGTAACCTGGTGACCCGTTCGGGCCTGGCCCAGGAGCTTTACCACGTTTCCAATGCCTTTCTCGGTCATCGCAAGGGCGGACTGTCAATGGCAACGGTGGTAGCCTGTGGTGGTTTCTCGGCGATCTGTGGCTCCAGTCTGGCAACCTCCGCGACCATGGGCAAGGTGGCCATGCCACCGATGCGCAAATACGGTTATGCCGACTCTTTGGCTACCGCCTCTATCGCTGCTGGCGGCACTCTGGGCATCCTGATTCCGCCGAGCGTGATTCTGATAATTTACGGTCTGCTGACCGAGTCCTCTATCCGTGAACTGTTCGCCGCCGGTTTTATTCCAGGCATCCTCGGCATGCTAATGTATATGGGCGCGGTGCGTTATGTGGTTTGGCGTGATCCCAGCGCCGGCCCCGCGGGTGAGAAAGCCGAATGGCCGGAACGTTTGCTCGCGCTGAAGGGAGTTTGGGGTGTATTGCTGTTGTTCACCGTCGTCATGGGCGGTATCTATCTGGGTGTCTTCACGCCTACGGAAGCGGCGGGCATCGGTGCCGGTGGCGCTTTTCTGATTGCCCTCGCTCGGCGCAGCCTCACTTTGTCGACACTCTTCGAAACACTGGCGGATACAGCGCGTACTTCTGCGATGCTGTTTGCCGTGGTGATCGGGGCGCTGATTTTCTCGGACTTTATTAACCGGGCCGGGCTTCCGGGCATGTTGCTGGAGTTGGTGACTGCGCTGGATGTGGACCCGATTGTCGTGATTCTGGCAATTTTGGGTATCTACATTGTGCTTGGGATGGTGTTTGAAAGCCTGTCGATGATCCTGTTGACAGTGCCGGTGTTCTATCCACTTGTGGAGAGTATGGGCTTCGATCTGGTGTGGTTCGGCATCGTTGTCGTTGTCGTGACTGAGATCAGTCTGATCACGCCGCCAGTGGGTATGAACGTCTTTGTGCTCAGTGCAGTATTGAGAGATGTCAAAACGGGCACTATCTTCAAGGGTGTTACACCATTCTGGTGTGCCGATATTGTGCGTTTGGCGCTGATTGTGTTTATTGCTCAGATTGCACTGTTCTTGCCGGACCTGCTGTACGGCTAAGCAGTACAGCCTTACCTGTCCCGGATGAATTGAGGAGAAGAACAATGTTTCATGATGTTAAAAAGATTTTATATGTCTCCGATCTTGATCAAGGTTCACGTCCGGCATTCCGTGCAGCGGTCAGCCTGTGTGGTCACTACTCCGGCGCTCAGATCACTTATCTGTACGTGATTGAGTCCCTGTCGGGTACCGCCCGCAGTTTGCTGAGTAACATGATGGAGGAAAAAGAGCTCGACGACATGCTGCACAAAGGCGTTGAGGCGCTGAGCGTCAAGATCCGCGGGCGGATAGAGCGCTTCTGCGAGGAAGAGCTGGAAGAGCACGAAGTGTTAAGCATTAAGAACATTGAGGCGCGCATCGAGGAAGGCACGCCCTGGCGTAAAATCCTTGAAGTCGGCGACGAGATGAATGCCGATGTGATCGTTATGGGAACCCGCAAGCACAGCGCGCTAGGGCAGGCACTGATGGGCTCTACCGCGATCAAGACGCTTACTCACTCCAAGCGTCCGGTGCTGATAGTGCCGCTGGGTGTTGCCTGATACCCTGCCCATGGTGGCTGCAATATTGATAAAGCTTGCGCTTTATTAGCCGACAATAAAAAACGCCAGCCCGAGGGCTGGCGTTTTCATGGAGCTACCTTTCTACCTTTGAGGTCAGAAGGTCAGGTCTTAAGCAACGTTCGCTTCAGACGCCTTGCTGGTGTATTTCTCCATCTGGTCGAAGTTGAGATACTTGTAGATCTCTTTCGACATGCTGTTCAGGTCCTTGGCGTACTCCATGTACTCCGCAGCGGAGGGGAGTTTGCCCAGTACCGCGCCAACGGCCGCCAGTTCCGCAGAGGTCAGATACACGTTGGCACCGTCGCCCAGGCGGTTGGGGAAGTTACGGGTAGAGGTGGACAGCACGGTGCTCTTCGCAGCAACACGGGCCTGGTTACCCATGCACAGGGAACAGCCCGGCATCTCGGTGCGAACACCGGCGGTGCCGTAGATGTTGAAGTAACCTTCTTCCATCAGCTGGGCCTGGTCCATCTTGGTGGGCGGTGACATCCACAGACGGGTCTTCAGGGGTTCCTTGTTCTGTGCCAGCAGTTTGCCAGCGGCACGGAAGTGACCGATGTTGGTCATGCAGGAACCGATGAAGACTTCGTCAACCTTGTCGCCGGCAACTTCGGACAGGGTGCGGGCATCGTCCGGATCATTCGGGCAGCACACGATAGGCTCTTTGATTTCAGCCAGATCGATTTCCACCACGTGGGAGTACTCGGCGTCCTTGTCAGCACGCATCAGCTTCGGATCGGCAATCCACTCTTCCATCTGCTGGGCACGACGCTCCAGGGTACGTGGGTCGCCGTAACCTTCGGCAATCATCCAGCGCAGCATGGTGATGTTGGAGCGCAGGTACTCGGCCACGGACTCTTCAGACAGGTTGATGGTACAACCGGCGGCGGAGCGCTCGGCGGACGCGTCAGACAGCTCGAATGCCTGCTCTACGGTCAGGTGTTCAAGGCCTTCGATTTCCAGGATACGACCGGAGAATTCGTTGATCTTGCCTTTCTTCTCAACTGTCAGCATGCCCTGCTTGATGCCATACAGCGGGATGGCGTGTACCAGGTCACGCAGGGTGATACCGGGCTGCATTTCGCCTTTGAAGCGAACCAGAACCGATTCCGGCATATCCAGCGGCATAACGCCGGTCGCAGCGGCAAATGCTACCAGACCAGAACCGGCCGGGAAGGAGATGCCCATCGGGAAACGGGTGTGGGAATCACCACCGGTGCCCACGGTATCCGGCAGCAGCATGCGGTTCAGCCAGGAGTGGATGATACCGTCGCCCGGGCGCAGGGAAACACCGCCACGGTTGCGGATGAAGTCCGGCATGGTGTGCTGCATTTCCACGTCAACCGGCTTTGGATAAGCGGCGGTGTGACAGAACGACTGCATTACCAGATCCGCCTGGAAACCCAGGCACGCCAGGTCTTTCAGTTCGTCGCGGGTCATCGGGCCAGTGGTGTCCTGAGAGCCGACGGTGGTCATGTGCGGCTCGCAATAGGTGCCAGGGCGAACGCCTTTGCCTTCTTCCAGGCCACAGGCCTTGCCGACCATCTTCTGACCCAGGGTGAAGCCTTTGGTGCCTTCCTCTGGATCATTGGGCAGACGGAAGATGTCGGTGGCACCCATACCAAGTGCCGTTCGAGCCTTGGCGGTCAGGCCACGACCGATGATCAGCGGGATACGGCCGCCGGCCTGCACTTCGTCCAGAATCACGTCGGACTTGAAACCGAATTCGGAGATGGTTTCTCCGGCTTCGTTCAGGATCTTGCCGTCATAAGGGCGGACTTCTATAACGTCGCCCATGTTCATGTTGTCGACCGGTGCTTCGAAGACCAGGGCGCCGGCGTCTTCCATGGTGTTGAAGAAGATCGGGGCAACCTTGTTACCGATACAGATACCGCCGGCACGCTTGTTGGGCACACCCGGGATGTCGTCACCGAAGAACCACAGAACCGAGTTGGTGGCAGACTTCCGTGAAGAACCGGTGCCGACAACATCACCCACGAAGGCAACGGGCAGGCCCTTGGACTTGATTTCGTCGATCTGGCTCATGGGGCCGGTTACGCCTGGCTCATCCGGATTCAGGCCGTCGCGCTCCATTTTATAGGCAGCGCGTGCGTGCAGCGGGATATCCGGGCGGGACCAGGCGTCCGGGGCCGGAGACAGGTCGTCGGTGTTGGTTTCGCCGGTCACCTTGAAGACCACCATTTTGGTGCTCTCGGGGACTTTATTCTTGTTGGTGAACCACTCGGCGTTGGCCCAGGATTCAACCACAGATTTGGCAATGGCGTTGCCGGCATCCATTTTTTCTTTCACATCGTTGAAGGCATCAAACATCAGCAGGGTGTGCTTGAGCTCTTTACCTGCCAGCTCGGCCAGTTCGCTGTCGTCCAGAAGGTCAACCAGAGTGGCAATGTTGTAGCCACCCTGCATCATGCCCAGCAGTTGGACGGCCTTCTTCTTGTCGATCAGTGGGGAGGTGGCCTCACCTTTGACAATGGCAGACAGGAAAGCGGCTTTGACATAAGCGGCTTCGTCGACACCTGGCGGGATGCGGTTTTCCAGAAGGTAAACCAGAGTTTCTTCTTCACCGGCAGGTGGATTTTTCAGGAGATCGACCAGCGCAGCAGTCTGCTCGGCATTCAGAGGCTTGGGGGGAATGCCCAGAGCTTCGCGTTCTGCAACGTGTTCACGGTAGGCTTCTAACACGATATGGACCCTCATCAGTTGGAATGTTCCGCGCCCTGGCGTCGATGCCTGGCGGGAAGTTTTATGGTGGAAAAGGCGTTAAGTTGGCGCTGCATTCTATAGGAAAGCCCTTACAAAGTTAAGTTGGACAGAGGTCGGAGGAATCTGTTATTTGCGCTATACTCGCCGGCCGCAAATCATCACTGTAATGACGCCATGAACGACGCCCTGCAAGAGATCCACGACTTTCTACCATGCCGGACCCCTCGACAATGGATCGACAACGCTCTGGCAAACCAGGACCTGATGCTGATCGATCACGCCCACTGCGAGAAAAAGGCAGCTTCGACGGCCCTGAGCCTGATGTATCGCTACGTGGACAACACCGACCTGCTTAACAAGATGTCCCGTCTGGCCCGGGAAGAACTGCGCCATTTCGAGCAGGTGCTGGCTATTATGAAGAAACGTGGCGTGCGCTATGACCACCTGACACCCGCGCGCTATGCCGCCGGCTTGCGCAAAGAGGTGAGGGCAGAAGATCCGGGCCGGCTGGTGGATGTTCTGATTGTCGGGGCCATAATTGAGGCCCGCTCCTGTGAACGATTTGCCGCTCTGGCTCCGCATCTTGATGACAAACTGTCGGATTTCTACAACGGACTGCTGAAGTCCGAAGCGCGCCACTATCGGGATTATCTGGCCCTGGCAGAACAGGCTGCAGGTGGTCCGGTGGGTGATCGTATTGGTATCTTTCTGGAACTGGAGAAGCAACTGATTGAGTCACCGGATACCAAATTCCGGTTTCATAGCGGACCAGTCTGATCTATCTTTAAAGCCTGGCCGAAACAAACAACCCACAGGCGCATTTGCACATTATGCTCGTTATCAGTGCCGCATCGAGATATGGCCGATGCCTGCTGCATTAAGAAGACTCTGGTCGACGGGTGTGGCTGGCAACCCGGTCAGTTTACGGCGCCAGATAGAACTTTGTAACCAGGTAGGGCTGTTTGGGGCCGCTGCCACCGTTCCCTACCAGTTCTTTTATTTTTTCTACGATTTTGCCCTTTATCGCGGCGTTTTCCTGGCCAACCTGATATTCATTGCTGCGTACCTGCTGGTGTTGCTGATCAACCGCAGGGGCTGGTACAACACTGCCAGAAACCTGTTGCTGGTTAATGCGTCCTGCCAGTTGTTTGTTGTGACGTTTTTCATCAGCGCGGGTGCCGGAGTGCACCTCTTTTATTTCACCCTCGCAGCTATTCTGGTTTTCCTTTTTCAGCACCTCCATGTTCTGCTGTATAGCGCCATCATGACCGCATTTGGCTCGCTTTATGTAGCTGCGCATTTCCTGTTTCCACAGGGCTCCGTTGCCGCACCGGTACCATCACCGTGGATTGATATTATGTATGCAGGCAGCGTTGCGGGCGTGCTGACTTTGTCCGGTGTCTTTCTCTATCTGTTCCGAAAAAATATCGATCAGGCAGAGAGCGAACTGACGATTAACAATCGCTACCTTGAGACGCTGTGCAGCACCGATCCATTGACGGGGCTGGCCAACCGGCGCGGTCTGGATGAAACACTTGAGCGGGAATGGGCGCGCCTGTCACGCCACCCGGCGCCCCTGTCGGTGATCATGTGTGATGTGGACCATTTCAAGCTGTTCAATGATCGCTACGGCCACGATTATGGCGACAGGTGTCTGCAGCAGATTGCAACGACCCTGAAAGATAGGGTCTCCCGGCCCTCAGATCTGGTGGCACGCTACGGTGGGGAGGAGTTTGCACTGGTTTTGCCTGGCACCGGTGAGGAAGGTGCCCGCTACCTGGGAGAGAAGTTGCGTGAGGCGGTGCGGGAACTGGCTGTCCCCAATGCTGATGTGGGTACGGGCGCCTATATCACGATCAGCGTCGGGGTGACCAGCATTGATCATTTCCGTTCAGATGAGGCCGCTTGCCTGCTCAAGAGAGCTGACAAGGCGCTTTACCGGGCCAAGGAGAGTGGTCGCAATCAGGTGGTTTTCCTGCCATACAACAGCCCGCGCTCTTCCGGCAACGGTGGGTCCTGAAGCTGCTCACAGAGATCGATCCAGCGGTCAATGCCGGCGCTCCGGTATTTCTGCTTGTGCAGGATGAAGTAGAAGGTCCGGTCGAACTGTCGTTCTTCAGGAACTTTCAGTGGTACCAGGCTTCCCCGCCGAAACGCATCCGCCAGGCAGACCCTGGACAGGCAACCAATGCCTAGGTTGGCTTCTACGGCGCGCTTGATGGCTTCCGTGTGTTCGAGTTCCAGCAGAATGTCAAGGTCCGGTAGCAGTCCGTGCATGCCCCGCTCAAAGGTCTGACGGGTGCCCGAACCTTGCTCCCGCATGACCCAGGTGGCGGACCGCAGGTCCGGGTCTGAAAGCTTTTCCTTGTCGGCAAGAGGATGGTTTGGAGAGCAGAAGACCACCAGTTCGTCTCCCCGCCACGGGATGACCTCCAGTTCCGAGGACTGCAATTCCCCCTCGATCAGCCCGATGTCCAGCTCGAAGTCACTGACCCGTTTGGCAATGGTGCGTGTATTGGCGACTTCGAGGGACACTTTGGGGTGGGTAGGGGTATTCATGTATTGGGCCATAACGCCCACGGCCAGATAGTTACCGATAGTGAGGGTCGCGCCAACCTTGAGGGCGCCAACCTCGGTATGCTTGCTGAAGGCCTGCTCCAGTTCGCCGGCCTGAGCCAGCAGGGCTTCTACTTTCGGCCGGTAAAGTCGGCCCAGCTCATTCAGTTGAAGGCGTTTGCCCACCCGGTCAAAGAGCTGGATATCAAACTGGTTTTCCAGTTCCTTCAGGGCACTGCTGGCAGCGGACTGGGACATGGCCAGGGAATCTGCAGCCCGGGTGATGTTCTGGAAGTGCGCTGCGGCCAGGAAAACCTCAAGCTGACGAAAACTGAACTTCATAATCGATAAACCCGAATAAGGTTATGAAAATATCCCATTTTGTCGATAGGTTACCTATGGGTTACTATTTACACAATGATTTTCATCCATTTGCCAACGGCTAACAAACGGGCGATACCATGAGCAACCTGAACAAAGAGCGTGTAACAAGTGTTCGTCACTGGAACGACACACTCTTCAGCTTTACGACCACTCGTGACCCTGGGTTCCGGTTCAAGAATGGCCATTTCACCATGATTGGCCTGGAAACCGACGGCAAGCCGCTGATGCGCGCCTACAGCATTGCCAGCGCCAACTATGAAGAGGAGCTGGAATTCTTCTCCATCAAGGTGCAGGACGGCCCGCTGACCTCACGGTTGCAGAAGATCGAGGTGGGCGATGAGATCATGGTAAGCCGCAAGCCAACGGGCACCCTGATCATGGACAACCTGCTGCCGGGCAAGAACCTCTGGCTGATCAGCACCGGCACCGGCCTGGCGCCGTTCATCAGCATCATCAAAGACCCCGAGGTATACGAGGCCTTTGATAAGGTTATTGTTACCCACGGGGTTCGTTACAAGTCTGAACTGGCTTACCAGGATGAGATTGAAGAACTGCCGAAAAACGAGTTCTTTGGTGAAATGGTGGAGGGCAAGTTGCTCTACTATCCCACAGTCACCCGTGAGGAGTTCCGTAATACCGGGCGCCTGACCGACGCCATGGAAAATGGCAAGCTCACCCAAGACTTGGGTCTGCCCGAGTTTGATCTCGAGAACGATCGCTTCATGGTCTGTGGCAGCCCGAGCATGCTGAAAGATACCTGCTCCATTCTTAACAACATGGGCTTCAAGGAAGCGCGCCACGGTAATCTCGGGCACTATGTGATCGAGAGGGCGTTTGTGGAGCAGTAATCTGACCACTTGTGCAATGGCAATCAGCCTATTCTCAGGCAGAATAGGTTGAAACCGATGAGGCAGGAGTGGATGTTTGAAAAAAGCCATGGTGATCCTCGGTGTGGCGCTGATGGTTGCCGCACTTGCCAGTTATGCCTCCCGCCCTGTACCTGTTGAGCAGAAGCTCATTTCAATACAGGCCCGGGAGGCTTTGCCCGGCTTTGACCGCATAAAACACGAACCCGTTGAGGTGCAGGCGGCCATTCTGGACCTGGGCGATGACCGCCTGACACTGCTGAAGGCCCAGGCCGCTCTGCTTGCCTACCCCGACATGGCGCGCACGATTCTTCCTCTTTACGCGTCTGAACCCGAGTTTCGTGAAGTATTGCGCACCTACGGTGAAAGCGCTCTGCCACCCATACACTACTTTATTCGCCAGCCAATCAGCTCCATTGAATGGATGAACACGGCGGCCCGCCAGTATGAACGTGCCAAGGGATACATTGCGGAGTTGAGAGGCGAAGAGACGGCCCAGCCAGAGAAAGTTGAGCCACTGTCGCCTGAGGAACGTGGCTGGTACGCCGTGAATTTCATCCGCAACGAAGGGCACGATTTTCTGGGGCAGTTTGTGGTGGCCGCCAATGGCCAGACCCAGTGGGTCCAGACCGAGCGGGTTACCGAGGGCATCACTCAGTTCTTCACCAGCGGTGTGCGACAGCTGGAAGCCAATTACCGCACCGGTGAGGAGATTTCTGCCAGCGATATTGGCTGGGCCTCGGTGGATGTGCTGGTGTTTGCCAGTGCCGTAAAGGTGCTTCGTGCCGGCCGCACGGCGGCGAAAGCAACCCAGGGAGCCAGGCTTTCAACCCGGTCAGCTGCACTGGCTGCCCGTATTACCGGTAGCGGGCGACTGATTCTCAGCAGTGCCCGGTATGCAAAATGGCCCGTAATCCTGGGGGCAGGGTACCTTGTGGTCACACATCCCAGTCTGATCAATGATTTTTTTGCCGGGGTGGCGGATGTGCTGGGCGTATCTCCTGTGGCCATGCAGATTGCGGGCTGGTTAATCATCCTTGTGCCGGCCCTGTACATCCTCAGCTGGTTGTTATGGCCCGCTATTGCGCTGCTCCGGGGACTCCTCGCGGTCCTCTACCGGCTTGCAGGAAGAAGGCCCGGCTATTCGGGCCTTCAGTGAGACCTGGCAGAGCAGCACGCACTGGCCGCTTTGTTCAGGGACGGCAAACATACCAGTAGTTCTGGAAATCATGATCCAGCTCATGGACGTCAATAGTGCGGAAGCCCGCTGCCTGAAAGTACTCAAGTGCCTTTTCCCGGCCCCACATGGCTCCCAGACCTTCGCCATCCTGCGCCAGCGAAACGGTCATGCAGTGCATGCAGGAAATGGTGTAAAGCAACGGCCCGATCGGGTGGTCACGGTCACCGTGGTGATGGCTTGATCCCTTGATGTCCTGGGCCAGATAAACACCATCGTCAGCCAGCGCCTTCCGGATACCCCGCAGTACGCTGAGAGGGTCCCGTTGGTCGTGGACGGCATCGAAGGTTGTGATCAGATGGTATGGGCCGGGTTTGTCGGCAAGTTCCAGGCGGCTTACGTCAAAGACTTTGAACGTTATATTGTTGTTTCCGAGCGCCCTGGCTTCCTGACTGGCATACCTGATGGCATCTTCGGACAGGTCGTACCCGGTGAACCGGCTGCGCGGGAATAACGTGGCCAGCCTGTTCAATGCCCGTCCCCTGCCGCAACCCACGTCGAGGACTTCAATGCCCTGGCCCAGCCGATTGGTCAGTCCCGGTACAAGCGGCAGTATATGAGTTTCCAGGGCCGGAACAACGGACTGACCGCTGTCCTCGGCCATGACATCATGAAACCGCCCGAAGCGTTCGTACGGGACCCCCCCACCGTGCTTGAAGCAGTGGACAATGTCATCCTCCACGGAGCCAAGCAGGGGGATATACTGGGCAAATACCGCCATGTTGTCGGTCGGTGACTGCCGGCAGAGGCTGGCAGCGTGTTCCGGCGGCAGGTAGTAGGTTCCGCTCTCGGCATTGTTCTCAACAATCCCGCCAACGGTCATCGCACCGAGCCATTCCCTGACGTAACGCTCATCAAGTCCGGCCTTTTCGGCAATTCGGGCGCTAGTTGCAGGTGGCATGTCCGACATGGTGTCAAACAGGCCGGTGCGGTGCCCTACCGAGAGCATCAGTGACAATGCGCCGGAGTTGAGCAGATCCACCATTCGTTCGCCGAAGGCGTCTGCGGCTTCCTGATCTGTTTCGTGGTCTTCGTAAATGATGGTCTCAGCGTTGCCTGTCATAACTGTGTCCTCCTCATTAATGGTGGCTGGTTGGTTCCAGCTGCAACCAGCATGTAACAGGTAGCGGATGGCAACCAGAGAGCACATGGTATGGTTCTCCTGAAAGATGTTTAATGATTTAAAAACAAAGAGGTGGATGTTTTTTTGGGGCTGGGAACGCACCGGTGGTTGAGGTTCCCGGCAGGTAAACCATACTTGGAGTATGGTTTGCCGGAGGTGGCGAATGGACAAGGGACAGGCTACCCGTGAGCGGTTGTTGGACATTACCGAAACATCGGTTCTCAGGAAGGGGTTTGGTGCAACCTCGATCGAGGAGGTGATTGCCGAAGCAGGTATCACCAAAAGTGGCTTCCTCTATCATTTTTCCACCAAGAACGCGTTGGCCCGTGCATTGTTGCTGCGTTATATGGCTCGGGAAGATTCATTGTTGGATGACGTGTTTGCACGGGGAAGGGAACTGACAGAAGACCCTCTCCAGGGATTCCTCGTTGGACTCAAATTACTGGCAGAGATCATGGAGGATTTGCCACAGGCCCATCCGGGGTGCCTGGTGGCAACCTACTGCTACCAGGAAAGCCTGTTTGACCGTGATGTGCGGGAACTGAACCGGCGGATTGTCCTTGCCTGGCGCGTGCGTTTTCGCACCTTGCTGGACGCGATCTATGAACACTACGCGCCCAGGGATGACGTTGATCCAGATGCGTTGGCGGATATGGTGTCTACCGTCATTGAAGGGGGACTGGTCCTGGGGAAAGCCACCGGAGAACGGGCCATCCTGCCAAACCAGCTGATGCTGCTTCGCAGTTACTTCAAGTTGTTGTTCGAGTCACGAGGGCGCGGTATCGGCTCGTCTTCCGGCTGAGTGGCGACGCCCGTCATTGTCCGCACGTGAATATCCCGCTGAGGGAAGGGGATCTCGATGCCTGCCTCCTTCAGGGCGCGAGTTATGGCGGCGTTGATCTCGTGGGACAGGGGCATGATGTCGAGTGGATCATTCACAAAAACCCGCAACTCGAAATCAATGCGGCTGTCACCGAGACCGACGCAGAACACGGCTGGTGCCGGATCATCGACAACCCGTTCGTTGCTCTGAGCCACCTCCGTGAGCAGTTCCTGCACCTGGTCCATATCGGAGCCGTAGGCAACGCCGACTTGCAGTATGACGCGGGTGATCGAGTCGGACAGTGTCCAGTTGGTCAGGTCCTGGGTCACGAAGGTCTTGTTGGGAATGATCTGCTCCTTTCGGTCCCAGTCAACCAGAGTGGTTGCGCGAATGCGGATACGCGAGACCGTGCCGGTTATGCCACCGATCGTGACCGTATCTCCAACCCGGATGGGGCGCTCGAACAGCAGGATGATACCGGACACAAAATTGGCGACAATTTCCTGAAGGCCAAAGCCCAATCCCACCCCGAGTGCCGCCACCAGCCACTGGAGTTTCGACCATTGCACTCCGATCACTCCGAGAAAAGCCACCACGCCAATTAACACCAGGATATAGGTGGTGAGGGTGGTAATGGCATAGCCGGTTCCGGGTTCCAGCTTCATCCGGCTGAGCACCATGACTTCCAGGGTGCCTGGCAGGTTTCTGACGGCGAGCACAGTACCAACGCCGACGAACAGCGCCAGCAGCAGGTCACCCAGTGTGATGGGTAGTGGATCGCCGCCTTCAAGGTCGGTGGCGATGGTCCAGAGCGTGATGTTGTCAAACAGCTGCAAGGCCGGAATCAGACTGGCCCAGAGCAACCAGAGACCGGTAATGACAATCACGGAAATCACGATGCGCAGGAGCGCTGTGCTCTGCTGGTTGATATCCTCAAGATCCATTTCAGGCAATTCCAGCGTTTGCGGTACTCCTTCGCCCGAAGACTCCGCAGCATCCCTGGCCTCTGCGAGCTTGCGCTCCCCCTCGCGGTGTTCACGCAGCCGCTCCAGGGTCAGGCGACGTTCCCTGACAGAAAGCGCCCGTAGTCCGATGTAGAACAGCATGGCGTTGAAGGCTATCCAGCAGATGCTGATGAACAGGTTTCGCTCCAGTTCCAGGGCGGTGTAGTGATATCCGAGCAGCGATGCCACCATCAGTACCAGGGGTGTGACGACGGCCAGTATATGCAGGAACAGCAGGCGCTTGCTCTGTGGCCGGTCCGACCGGACCGCGCTCATGATGCGGTGTGCGAACGCCGAAAGCGCGAAAGATACGGCGGTGAAGAGCAGGCGTCCGAGACTGTCCTCGAACTCGGACCCCCCGGGTGTTGCGGTGGTCGGCATGATCACGGTGATCGGGATGATTACCGCCAGAAGAAACGGAAGCTCCCGGCGAAGAGCGCGGAGTGAGTCAATATGCCAGTTGAAGTGCGTGTCTCCCAACCCATCCTGGCGGGCCACGTTGTGAACCAATGCAAGCAGGAGGGTGACGAGTGCGGCAGTGGCCAGGCCTGCGGATAGAGCGGAAAAGAAGTCGTTGCCCTCCATCAGCAAAAGCGCGGCGATGGCAAACACCAGCACGCCGGGCAGCGCCAGTAATACGCTGTTGGCGAACGCAAACAGCGTAAATTCAATGCGATCATGACCCACGTTTCCAACGTACTGGCTGTTGGCCTTGAGGTTATGCCTGACGGCCCGTCGCTTGAAGAGCAGCAGCGCCAGAAGGGCTATGAGAACAGCGATTGGCCCGCCATGCTCCTGAACCGATTTGCCGATTGCCTCCCTGAGCGGATCAAGGCGCATCTGTTTGGCAAACCAGGCCGCAGCCGTGAAAAGCTCAGTGAGCGTGTCCAGCCCTATAACGGGAGCACTGGGCAGCCAGAAAAGGCGCTGCTGCAATAGCGTCTGGTACGCCTGTACGCGCTCCTGCAGGGCAGATACAGTGCTGTAATACTCGTTCAGGGCCTGGATGTGTTCGGTGACTGCCTTGTGCAGTTGGCGGACCAGGCTTGCCCGCTGGCTCCTTAGCTGGTCGCGGGCATCATCGCCGGGATCAATGACGGCCTCGAACTCTTCCAGTCGGAGTTGTTCCTCACGCGCTGTAGACAACTGGTTTTCGATATCACTAATCAGATCCTCGGCAATCCCCTTACGCTGGAGTCGCTCAAGCCGCTGCTGAAGGAGATTGGCGTACTTCCCGGTGAGGTTGAGGCCGGCTTTTTCCAGGCGAAGCTCAAAACTGTCGTATTCGTCTTTGAGTCGGTTGAGAAGTGATTCCGCGTAGGTGAGCCGGTTGCGTGTGCCTTCAACCGCAATCAGGCGCTGGTCCAGTGAGGTTCTCAGGGCCTGAATCTGCTGGCGGATATTCGCCGTCTCGGTATCGGGAAGCTGAATCTGGGGTGGTCCCTCGGCGTCCGCTTCCAGCTCGGGCTGGACCGCAGGCCTTGCTTCTTCGGGCTCTTCTTCTTTTTCTTCGGTAGGCGTCTCGGCGCCTTCCTCGTTCGTCTCTTCACCACTTTTTTCGTTATTTTCCTCGGCCTGGACCGGCAGGGCTGCGCAGCAAAAAATAACCGTCCATATCAGACAGAATGACCGAAACCAGCAGTGCGAGTGCAGCCTGTGGCGGTTCATGACGTCGCGCTCCTTGCGTAGGATGGTGAACTCACGTTCAAGATTAGCCCAGTTTCGCTGGGGAAACAGCTGTTACCGCAGCCAGTTTCGCAGCTTGGTCACCAGCACTTCTGCATCGGTGAGTCCGCGCCGATGCTCAAGCAAGCCAGCCAGAACCTCCGGCCTGTCGGTGATAATATTATCCACGCCCATGTCGATAAAGCGTGACATGGCGTTCGGGCTATTGACCGTCCACACATGAAGTTCGTTGCCGGATCGGTGGGTTTGCGCAACAGCGGCTGGCGTGGTCCGGTTCCGCCGCAGGCCAAGATTGTCAAAGTTCCGGTCCCAAAGCGGGCCGACTATGAACTGAGCCAGCAGTGTGGTTTTCAGTTCAGGCTCCAGCTGGCGAACTTCAGCCAGCACGTACCATTCGGCGGCAGCAATCACGGTGCCGTCAACGGCATTCATTCGCTGGAGCAGCGTGACCGCCTCTCTGGTCAGTTCGGGGGTATCCCGATCGGGTTTTATATCGACGTAAAGGTTTGCCCTGCCCCGGGTGGCGTTGATGGCTTCTTCCAGTGTGGCGATTCGCTCCTGACTGAAGGCCGGGTCGAACCAGGAACCGGCATCCCGGTTACGGGCGTCTTCCAGGGTGATATCGGAGATTTTCCCGGCGAGGCCGAAGACCCGCCGCATGTCGGTGTCGTGCCAGAGCACCGGCACCCCGTCAGCGGTCAGTCGAACATCAATCTCAATGTAATCCGCTCCATCTTCAATGGCCTGCTCTATGGCGCTAAGGGTGTTTTCCGGTGCCTTCAAGGCACTACCCCTGTGGGCGGTTATGGAGACGTCGTCCTGTTGTTCAAAGGATTGCAGTACGAACCAGGCCTGGCCGAATGCCAACAGGATAACCAGCACTTCGGCCGCCCAGGCCACGGGGCCGGCCCGTTTGGGCAATCCTTTTGCGGAGACGCGCTGGTGATGGCCGGTTGCCTGGCGGTAAACGCTGTAAATAAGCATGCTGTAGGCTGCGATGGCTGCAAAGGCCAGTGTTATGGTGAAAAGAATATAAAGTGCGACAAAGGTCAGGGTGACGGGCATGAGCAGGTCCATTCGTTCCGGCAAGCGGGACAGCAGGTGGCTGCCAACACCCTCAAACACAAGAGTCACCAGAATCGGGAACAGGACCAGTCCGGCAAGGCCTGCCAGCAAGGCGCCTGTGGCGGGCAAGCGCTGCCCGTGCACATAATGATTGCTTAGCCTGAGCGCTGCCCTGGCGCCATGGCCATCCAGCAAAACCAGGGGAACAGAGAGTATCCAGCGCAGATACAGCCAGCCGTTACAGACGGCAATGCCGAGCGCCGCTGCGGCGGATATCCCCATGAACCACCAGACAACCGGCGGCCGTTCCAGCCGGAGGTAGTAGATGTCGTGGGGTGAGAGCAGAATCTGATAAGCGAGGATCACCGTAATCAGGAACGGCAGTGCGACCAGGAGGTGGCCGGCGACCTGTAGCAGCGCCAGCGCTGAAAGCTTTCGGAAATGGCGGGCGAGGGCCCAGAGTGCCGATACTGCAATTCGGTATTCCCGGTGGCGTCCGGAGGCGGCAATCCAGGTCATGCCTGCCTGTTGCAGAATGACCAGAAGCGTGCCAATGGTGGCAGTGGCAGCCAGCCAAAGGATCCCTCCCGGCGAGATAATGAACTGCACCAGGCCGCCGGTACTGATGGCGGCCTGGCCAGTGATCGGTCGAAGAGCAGCCAGTGCGCCGGAGAACAGGGGCGTCAGAGCCGCGAGAGTCAGCCCGGTGAAGAAAAGATAAAATGTCAGTAAGCCCCGGCGGTGAACATGCAGAAACGCAAGGGTGTGCAGTGCAAGAATCTTCATTCAGGTAAGGGTCTCCCGGTTTGAAGTTTCTGCTTCATGGATTTTCAACGGGTTTCATATAAGCCGCGCTATTGAACAGCGCTGTACGTTCCTCAAAGGTCAGAAACGGGTCAATATCCACTTCCTCCAATGTACCGAACAAACGTTCCGGGTCGAATGTCCATGTACTGCAACTGGTCATCAGTTCACTGCAACTGAGCAGCTGGCCAGACTCCCTGAGAAAGTATTTTAACCCTGTGTAGGTGTCCGCAAGCAGCAGGTCCCGTTCAGTGTCCAGCTGCCATACAAGCAGGCTTCGGCCAATCATGTCGCCGGTCTTTCTGCCCAGGCCGGTGATGTCCAGTATCGTCGGAGGCACGTCGATCTGGGCGACGATCTGGTTCCCGGGGGCGTAGCGGGCCAGCGAATCACCATCGGGAGGCCTTACTGCCAGGACTCCGACATTGTTATTCAGGGGCAGGGATTCCGGGTCCTGTCTGATAAAACCACCAGATTCATCCGAGGTGAGAATGACCAGAGTGTCATCGAGAATACCGTCGGAGGCGAGGCCATCGAGAAAACGGTTCAGTGACTCTGCCATCGTTTTCATGGCTTCTCGGCGGGCTTCCTGCGGCTCGGCGTCGGCAAGCTCTTCAAGATCCTCGGCGCCAAAGTCATCATCCGGTTTTTCCTTTCCGGTATTGAAAGGGTGGTGTGTACCTACGTTCAACAGGGTCACCATCCATGGCTCAGAGGTGGCATCAAGCCTGCGAATCCGCTTACCGATGTTGTCAAAGTACGTCGGGTCAGGAGGGCCCCAGCCTTCCACTTTCTCTCCTTCGCTGGTGAAGACTTCCGCTCCGGTTACATCCTCGAACCCGACCCTCGGCATAAAATCCCCTTTGCGCATGTAGTCCAGCGGGGCGGCCTGCCAGTAAGCAGTGGTATAGCCGCTGTCGAGAAGTCGTGATGGCATGCAGTCGGCACTGGCGCGGTCTTCGGCGACATCGAGCATTTTTCTCGATTGCCTGCGGAAGTCCGGATACTCACCGCAGAGAATGGAAAAGGTTCCCCGGTCTGTCTGCCGTTCCATGCTCAGGGCGTTCCTGTAGATGCGGAACCCGTGCTGGTTGAGGTTCTCCTCCAGGCTGCCCAGTTTCACAGATGGATCGAGGTTGTGATAATTACTCACGCTCGGGAAATAGCCTGCTGACAAACCTTCAATCATGATCAGCAGGACATTGGGCGGGTTCTCCACGTAGGGAGCGGCCACCTGCCGGTGGAAAAAGTTGGTGTTTTCTGGCAGGTCCTGAGCATTCTCCGCCTGCTCGCTGTCAGTGTTTTCTGCAGACGCAAAAGGGCTGATAAGGGCGCCGGGTAGCTGTGAAAAGAAACTGGCAACAAGATTATTGGCAGGAGTTGTAAGGCTCTGGACGGAGGTGCCATAGACGGCTACCACGAGAGCAGCGAAGACAACCAGTCCCTTGCCGCCAGCGATAGCGGTGGGCAAGAATCGGCGATGCAGCCAGTGAAGCAGCCAGGCGAACAAAAGGTAGACCGGCAGCAGGAGAGAGTGTTTGTTGATGAGGCTCCCGGTGATAAACGTCGGATCGACACCCTTGCCGATAAGTGACAACTGGAAAAGCGTGCCATGGATGGTCAGGTGCATACCGGCCACGAAGGCCGCACAGCCGAGCAGGATTATCATCAGCCCCCTGAGGGCACCCGACGTTACACATAATAAAACGGCCAGAACCAAAGCGCCGGCAAGATCACTTGCGAGCATGCCCGCGGGATTGGCCCAGATACCGCTCTGCAGTATGTGGCTTGCCCTTACGACCAGCAGCCAGCAAAGTGCCAAAAGCACAGTATGTGCAAAGCGCCCGGATGTGAGCGCTGAGAAAAATGTCATAGCGTGTTCCGATGTTTGCCACGAATTCCGGCTGCCAGGATTTTGGTGCGTGGCAACATTCCTGTAAAACAGGGTATCCCCACCGGCTGGAGACTGGCAATGTCACGCGTTAAATATGAACCTCTGTTAATCGGGCTGGCGCTCCTGCTTTTTTTGACAGGCTGCCGGCACACCACTGAGCCCCCTGCACTGGCTATTGAACTCACCCCTGCCGAGCTGACCTGGATTGGTGACCAGGTCTTCCGGAATGAGTGTACCGGCAGGAAAACCTGTCTGGTTCACTGGAACGAGGGAGAAGCGTTTCCCTCGTTGGGAATCGGGCATTTTATCTGGTACCCGTCCCATGTGGATGGGCAGTTTGTAGAGAGTTTTCCTGCGCTGATCCACTTTATGCGGGAGCAGTCTGTTCCCCTGCCCGAATGGTTGGGTCAGTTGGAGCCGTTTGATGCACCCTGGCCGGATCGTAAGGCCTTCATGCAGGCGGAAGACCATGAAGAGAGTGATGAAAGGGTCACTTCACTGAGAGAGTTTCTGTGGGCAACCCGCGGGGTGCAGGCGGAATTCATTGTTCGTCGTGCGCGAAGTGCCCTAGAAAGGGTGGTGTCCGCGGCCCCGGAGCCTCGCCGGGCGCCACTCCGGGACCATTTGCAGCAATTGATTGAGACCCCGGGAGGCGCCTATGCGGTGGTTGATTACGTCAATTTCAAGGGTGAGGGACTGTCAGCTCAGGAAACCTACCAGGGGCAGGGCTGGGGTCTGCTTCAGGTCCTCCTTGCCATGCCCGAAAACGACGAATCTGCCCTTGAGCGTTTCAGAACGGCGGCAAAAAACACGCTCACAGGTCGCGCCGAGCTTGCTCCCCGGGCCATTGAACGCGAACGCTGGCTGCCAGGCTGGCTGGCCCGGATCGATACCTACCGCGAGCCCCGTTAGGGGCAGAGGGCAAAGCCAGGGTTCAGAAATTTCCCGGGAAAACTGGTTCATTTTCGGATCTGCTTCTACTTTATACATGAGCGTTCAGAAATACCGGCTCCGGAGCCTCTGGCAGCCCCAGTGCCCCGAACCAAGGCGCTGACTGCACAGTATTGTGGCCTGTTGGTGTTGTTAAGAAATGCTCTATGAAAAATAAATACTATAAATCAGAAAGTTAGTGTGCCTGGCTCGCAAATTGCTAAAGGTCAGTTGCTCATCTAACCAACGGAATTTCGGAGAAACCAGAATGAATAATACCAAGTCGATTGCCGTCGGTGCTGCCATGCTGTGCGGCCTGTTTTCTGCTTCAGCCGCCTCCGCAGCAACAACGCTTGAAAGCGTCAAAGAAAAAGGTCATTTGCAGTGCGGTGTGACAAGTGGTCTTCCCGGCTTTTCTCAGCCAGACGACAAAGGCAACTGGACGGGTATCGACGTTGATACCTGCCGCGCCGTTGCTGCAGCAATCTTTGGTGATGCGCAAGCTGTTGAGTTTACTCCGCTGACTGCTAAAGAGCGCTTTACCGCACTGCAGTCCGGCGAGATCGATATGCTTTCCCGCAATACTACCTGGACGCTCACCCGTGACGCGTCTCTTGGCCTGAACTTCGCCGGCACCAATTATTACGATGGCCAGGGCTTCCTAATCAACAAGGGCATTGGTGTCGATGATGCGACCGAACTGAACGGTGCAACCGTCTGTATTCAGGCAGGCACCACCACCGAGCTGAACCTGTCAGACTATTTTCGCGCCAAGGGCATGGAATACCAGCCGATTGTTTTTGATACCTCTGAGCAAACTGTTCAGGGTTTTGCCGCCGGCCGTTGTGACGTGCTGACCTCTGACCGTTCGCAATTGGCAGCGCTGCGCTCCAAGCTGAACGATCCGAGCTCCGCCAAGATCCTTCCGAATACGATTTCCAAGGAGCCTCTGGGCCCAGTGGTTCGTCAGGGTGACGACCAGTGGTTCAATATTGTCAAATGGGTGCTGTTTGCGCAGATCAACGCAGAAGAGCTGGGCATTACCAGCGACAACGTTGAAGAGATGCTGAAATCAGATAACCCCAACATCCGGCGTCTGCTGGGCACCGATGGCGACATGGGCGCCAAGCTGGGACTGCCGGATGATTTCGGTCACAAAATAGTCAAGCATGTCGGCAACTATGGCGAGATGTACGACCGTAATGTCGGCCCGGACACCCCGCTCGGGCTGGATCGTGGTCTGAACGCGTTGTGGACGGAAGGCGGTATTCTTTACGCGCCTCCACTTCGATAAGACCTGAAAGCGGACAGCGGGTGGTGCGGGTTTTCCGCCCGCCCGGTGTTTTCGTGATTAGTTTCATCGCGGTTCAGCTTTCCGGGAAACTTCATGAAAAAACAGACTGTTGACTCAAGACCGGCAGGGCCGAAGCCCTGGTACGATCCCAGAATACGTTCCATCTTTTTCCAGTTTATCGCCATTGCCCTTGTTTTCTGGGGCGGCTGGACACTGGTAGATAATACCCTTTCGAACATGGAAAGCCGCGGCATCAGTACCGGCTTCGGATTCCTGAACGAGACCGCAGGCTTCGGCATCATCATGTCGCTGGTGCCTTATGATGCCACCATGACCTACGGGCGGACTTTCCTTGTGGGTCTTATGAACACGTTGCTGGTCTCAGCAATGGGCATTATAACGGCCACTATCCTCGGTTTTATTATTGGTGTGGCACGGCTCTCCAGCAACTGGCTCGTGGCCAAGCTCGCGCTGGTTTACATTGAAGTTATTCGCAATATTCCCCTGCTTTTGCAGATTTTTTTCTGGTATTTCGCTGTTCTCGGCAGCCTGCCTTCGCCCCGTCAGAGCGTAGAAGTGGGCGGCACCTTCTTCCTGAATAACCGAGGGCTGTATCTGCCGGAGCCAATGCCCCAGGAAGGTTTCGGCCTTGTTTGGAGTGCGATTATCGTGGCGATTGTAGCGGTAATCGGCTTACGTACCTGGGCGAAGAAACGTCAACTTGCCACCGGCCAGATATTCCCCACTTTCAAAGTCGGAGTCGCCATCCTGTTGGCCCTGCCGGTGGTGGCTTACCTGGCCGCAGGCACGCCCCTGGAGTGGGAGTTACCTGCGTTGAAAGGGTTCAACTTCGGTGGCGGCATCACCATCATTCCGGAACTGGCGGCCCTGTGGATTGCGTTGTCCCTCTACACCGCAAGCTTCATTGCCGAGATTGTTCGTTCCGGCATTCTGTCAGTCAGCAAAGGGCAAACCGAAGCAGCCAAGGCACTCGGTATACCAAACAACCTGACTTTGCGGCTGGTGGTGATCCCCCAGGCAATGCGGGTGATTATTCCTCCGCTAACCAGTCAGTACCTGAACCTGGCCAAGAACTCCTCGTTGGCGACTGCGATCGGATATCCCGATCTGGTGGCTGTGTTCATGGGTACAACCCTGAACCAGACCGGCCAGGCGGTAGAGGTGGTGGCCATCACCATGGCGGTGTATCTCACCATCAGTCTGACCATTTCTCTGGTTATGAACATCTATAACCGGGCTGTAGCGATTAAGGAGCGATGATGACTGAGTCAATGATCAAGCCGCCTAAAATTGCGATCAGCCCCGTAGCCTGGATGCGCCAGAACCTGTTCTCAAGCTGGTACAACAGCCTGCTGACCCTGGTGGTAGGCTATCTTGTGGTGACCAGTGTGGGCCCGCTTTTCAGCTGGCTGTTTTTTGAGGCGACCTTTCAGGGAACCGATTCGAGCGACTGCACGGGTACCGGTGCCTGCTGGTTGTTTATCAACGAACGACTGAACTTCTTTATCTACGGATTCTACCCCAATGACCTCCAGTGGCGGGTAGACACGATGTTTGTGCTGCTGGCCGTGTGCTTTATTCCCCAGTTCATTGAGCGCTTTCCCGGGCGCAAGTGGTTCGGACTGTTTGGCCTCACCGGCCTGCCGGTTGTCGGCTACTTTCTGATTCCGGGAGGTAACTTTGGGCTGGAAGTAGTGGAAAGCAGCAAGTGGGGTGGCCTGATGCTGACACTGATCCTGGCTTATATCGGGATCATTGCCTCTTTGCCCATTGGCATAGTGCTGGCATTGGGGCGGCGTTCGGAGATGCCGATTATCCGCGGCATTTGCGTGGTGTTTATCGAGGTCTGGCGGGCCGTGCCTTTAATTACGGTGCTGTTCATGGCATCGGTTATGTTGCCGCTGTTTTTGCCTGAGGGCATGAACTTCGAAAAACTGATGCGGGCATTGATCGGTATCACGCTCTGGCAGTCGGCTTACATGGCGGAAGTGATCCGTGGTGGTCTTCAGGCTATCCCGAGAGGGCAGTATGAAGCGGCGGACGCGCTTGGGTTGGGCTACTGGAAAAAGACAGGGCTTATCATTCTGCCACAGGCCCTGAAGATGGTCATTCCCGGCATCGTCAATACCTTCATTTCACTTTTCAAGGACACGACGCTGGTGCTGATTATCGGCCTGTTCGACATTCTCGGTACTGTGCAGTCCACGATTACGGATCCGGCCTGGCAGAACGTCGCGATAGAAGGCTACGTGTTTGTGGCTTTCTGTTTCTGGATATTCTGCTTCGGTATATCCCGCTACAGTCAGAACCTTGAACGCAAACTAGATACCGGTCACAAGACCTGATGGGTAACACTATGACAGAACAATCCCAGGAAACGGGTTCGCTGAATCCCGTTCCAAGTCAGAAAGACGATAGCTCCGCTATCATCCGGGTTGAGGGGATGAACAAATGGTACGGGGATTTCCACGTACTGAAGGACCTGAACCTCAATGTCCGCCAGGGCGAGCGTATTGTTATCTGTGGCCCGTCCGGGTCCGGAAAGTCGACGTTCATCCGCTGTATCAACAGGTTGGAGGAGCATCAGAAGGGCAGGATTGTCGTGGATAACATCGAGCTGACCAACGATATCCGCCACATCGACACCGTGCGCCGTGAGGTTGGCATGGTGTTCCAGCACTTTAATCTGTTCCCTCACCTGACGGTGCTCGAGAACTGCTGCCTGTCACCTATCTGGGTTCGAAAAACCCCGAGAAAAGAGGCGGAAGAAGCGGCCATGGAGTATCTGGAGCGGGTCAAGATTCCGGATCAGGCCAACAAGTTTCCGGGGCAGTTGTCCGGCGGCCAGCAGCAGCGCGTGGCCATTGCCCGCGCACTGTGCATGAAGCCGAAGATCATGCTGTTTGATGAGCCCACATCAGCGCTCGACCCGGAAATGATCAAGGAAGTGCTTGATGTAATGATCGAGCTTGCAGGAAGCGGCATGACCATGATCTGCGTGACCCACGAAATGGGCTTTGCAAAGACCGTGGCAGACCGGGTGATTTTCATGGACGGCGGAGAGATTGTGGAAGAGGCACCTCCCCACGAATTTTTCACCAATCCACAGGAGCCGAGAACCCGGCAGTTTCTGGAACAGATCCTCCAGCACTGAGGACAGATTGACGGTCAGGCCAAAAGGCCTGGCCGGTGTTTTACAGTGGTTGCTTTTTCAGGGTCGGTTCCCGTCCGGGCTCTGCTTCAAGCCACCAGACGTTCTCGCCCCAGTCCCCAAGCACAATTCGCTTTGCCGGCTTGCCATCAGCTTCCAGCTCATGAACCGCCGGGCGGTGAGTATGGCCGTGGATCAGGCGCTGTACGCCGTAGGCTTCCATCGCCTTCACCACCTCGTCCGGGGTGACATCCATGATGAACTCTTCCTTGTCCTTGTTCTTGGCCATGCTGATTTCCCGCAGCTGGCGGGCCATCTGCTGACGTTCGGCCAGGGGCCGCTGGAGGATCATCTGCTGCCATTGGGGGTTACGCATGTTGGCGCGGAACTTCTGGTATTCCACATCGGCGGTGCACAGGCTGTCACCGTGCATCAGCAGAGTGGGCGTGCCATACACATCCACCACGGTCGGATCGTCGAGCAGGGTGGCGCCAATGCGGTTGCAGTAGTCCTCGCCAATCAGGAAGTCCCGGTTGCCGTGCATCAGGAACAATTCCGTACCGGCATCACTGACTGTTCGCAGCGCTTCCGCCACCTGTTCCTGCAAAGGCGTGCGCTCATCATCACCAATCCAGGCCTCGAAAAAGTCACCCAGAATGTAAAGCTGCTCCACACCCCGGGCTTTTTCATCCAGGAAAGCCAGAAACGCGCTGGTAATGTCCGGCCGGGATTCCTCCAGATGGAGGTCAGAGATGAACAGCGTGGTCACGCCGCGCCTCCGTCCTCTACAACTTCGGCTTTTTCAATCACCACGTCGTCGGCGGGGACGTCCTGATGACCTGAGCGCATGGTGGTGCGTACGCCGCGAATGGCGTTGACCGTGTCCATGCCTTCGACAACCTTACCGAATACACAGTAACCCCAGCCTTCAGCATTCTGTGCGGTATGATCGAGGAACCCGTTGTTCTCGACGTTGATGAAGAACTGCGCGGTAGCGGAGTGGGGGTCCATGGTGCGAGCCATGGCAACTGTACCCTGCATGTTGCTCAGGCCATTGTTGGCCTCATTTTTGATGGGCGCGCGTGTTTTCCGCGGCGTCATGCCCGGTTCAAAGCCACCGCCCTGGACCATGAAGTTGCTGATAACACGGTGGAAAATCAGGCCGTCGTAGAAGCCGTCGCGAACATACTGCTCAAAGTTTTTGGCCGTCTCCGGGGCGTTGTCGTAATCCAGTTCCAGTTTGATATCACCGTGGGAGGTTTTCAGCAGAATCATCAGGGTTTCCTGTTTGAATGGGTATAGAAAGCAACGTTGGGGCTATTGTACTGAAGAGTTTGTTCGCGTGCATGAGTTAGGCAATGATTTGTGAGTATAATACGCGGTTTCAGACCCACACCCTATGATTGAGATTGTATGAGCGCCGAGTCCAAGAAAGCCCATAACTTCATCCAGAGCCTGATTGAAGACGCGATCGCCAAAGGCGAGCACACAGGCAAGGTGGTGACGCGATTTCCGCCGGAGCCCAACGGTTACCTGCATATTGGCCACGCCAAGTCGATCTGTCTTAACTTCGGTATTGCCGAAACGTTCGATGGCGTGTGTACCCTGCGATTTGACGATACCAATCCGGAAAAGGAATCCCAGGAGTACATCGACGCTATCAAGCAGGATGTCCAGTGGCTGGGCTACGAGTGGGCCGGCGAGGTACGTTACGCCTCGGATTATTTCGACGCCATCTACGAGTTTGCCGTTGAGCTGATCGAAAAGGGCAAAGCCTATGTGTGTGCGCTGACCGCCGACCAGATGGCCGAGTACCGTGGTACCCTGAAAGAGCCTGGGCAGAACAGCCCCTACCGCGACCGCCCGGTGGAAGAAAACCTGCAACTGTTCCGCGACATGCGCGATGGCAAGTACCAGAACGGTGAGCTGGTGCTGCGCGCCAGGATCGACATGGCTTCCCCGAACATCAACCTTCGGGACCCGATCCTGTATCGGATTCGCTACGCTGACCACCACCAGACCGGCGATAAGTGGTGCATCTACCCGATGTACGACTTTACCCATCCGATTTCCGACGCCATGGAGGGGATTACCCACTCCCTGTGCACCCTGGAATTCGAGGACCATCGCCCGCTGTACGACTGGGTACTGGAAAACATCTCGGCCCCCTGTCAGCCAAGGCAGATCGAATTCGCCCGGCTGAACCTGAACTACACCATCACCAGCAAACGCAAGCTCAGGCGCCTGGTGGATGAAGGCTTCGTGGACGGCTGGAACGACCCGCGCATGCCCACCATTTCCGGCATGCGCCGCCGTGGTTATACCCCGGAATCCATTCGCGCCTTCTGCGACATGATAGGCGTTAACAAGGCTGGCGGCACCGTGGATATGGGTATGCTGGAGCACGCCATCCGCGAAGACCTCAACACCCGTGCGCCGCGCGCCATGTGTGTTATGCGCCCGCTGAAGGTTACGCTGACCAATTACCCGGAAGACAAGACTGAAACCCTGGTGTTGCCGGTTCATCCCCAGAACCCGGATATGGGCGAGCGGGAAGTGACCTGGAGCCAGACCCTGTACATCGACCAGGAAGACTTCGCCGAAGAGCCGCCACGCAAGTGGAAGCGACTTGCTCCGGACCAGGCGGTACGCCTGCGTGGTGGGTATGTGATGACCTGTCGTGAGGTTATTCGTGACGAGGCTGGCAAGATAGTCGAGCTGAAGTGTGAATACGATCCTAATACGTTGGGTGTGAATCCGGAGGGTTATAAGCCGAATGGAGTCGTTCACTGGGTATCGGCAACAGACAGCGTTGAGACGGACATCAATCAGTACGACCGGTTGTTTAACCATGAGTCTCCAGACAGTGACAAGGAAACTGACTTTGTTGAGTCCATAAATCCCGAGTCATTGGTCGTTCTAAAAGGCGCGAGGGTAGAGAAAAACCTGGCTACACCCGGGACAGACCTGCCGTATCAGTTCGAGCGTGAGGGTTATTTCTTCTGCGATCAGGAGCTGACCAGCACTGCAGGCCGCCCGGTATTCAATCGCACAGTGACCCTCCGGGATTCCTGGGGAAAGGGCAAGTAATAGCGTAAGGCAGGAACAGAGTCGGGGGAGCCGCCAGGCCGGGGGCATCTATCCGGGACCGTAAAAAACAGGGATGTTTTTTACGAGCCTACAGGGACGTATTCACGGCGTGTCCCGGATAGATGCCCCCGGCCTGGCGGTGACCTTCACCAAAACCCGATACATCAGGTAAACAAAGAGCGAAGCGTGATTAGAATCTACAACACCCTGAGTCAGCAGAAGGAAGAGTTCAAACCTATAGAACCCGGGAAGGTTCGCATGTATGTCTGTGGTATGACGGTGTACGACTACTGTCATCTTGGGCATGCGAGGGTGTTGGTAGCCTTTGATGTGATCACGCGGTATTTACGTCACAGCGGGTACGACGTTCACTACGTGCGCAACATCACCGATATAGACGACAAGATCCTCCGTCGCGCTGACGAGAATGGTGAAATCTATAGTGATCTCACCAAGCGCATGATCAAGGCCATGCACGAGGATGAGGCCAAACTCGGTGTTCTGTCACCGACAGAAGAGCCGTGCGCTACCGAGTACATTAACGAAATTGTGGCGATGATCCACAAGCTGGTCACCAGCGGCCATGCCTATGCCGCAGATAACGGTGACGTGTACTTTTCGGTGGAGTCCTACCCGGACTACGGCAAGCTCAGCAAGAAAAAGCTCGAGGATCTGGTGGCCGGCGCCCGGGTGGATGTTCAGGAAGCCAAGCGCAGCCCGGCGGACTTTGTGCTGTGGAAAGCCGCCAAGCCCGGTGAGGTGAGTTGGCCCTCGCCATGGGGTGACGGCCGGCCGGGCTGGCATATTGAGTGTTCAGCCATGTCGAACCGCTGCCTGGGCGAGACCTTCGATATCCATGGTGGCGGGCCAGACCTTCTGTTTCCGCACCATGAGAACGAAATTGCCCAGTCCGAGTGTGCCAACGGGCATACCTTTGTGAACACCTGGATGCACGCGGGTGCCATTCGGGTGAACAAGGAGAAAATGTCCAAGTCCCTGGGCAATTTCTTCACCATCCGCGAGATCTTTGAGAAGTATGCGCCGGAAGTGGTGCGTTACTTCCTGGTTTCCAGCCATTACCGCAGCCAGGTGGATTACTCGGAAGAGAATCTGGCGGAAGCGGGGCGAACGCTCACCAAGCTTTATCATGCCCTGCGCGGCCTGGTGCCGGCCAAGGATGTGGCAGAAACCGAACATGACCGGCGCTTCGCCGAAGCCATGGACGATGACTTCAATACCGCCGGCGCCATCGCGGTGCTCCATGCTGTGGCTAATGAGATCAATCAGAATCGCCGTGAAGGGCATGACAAGGAGGCCAATGAACAGGCAGCGGTGCTTGTTAGGCTTGGCAGCGTTCTCGGGCTGTTGCAGCAGGACCCTGAAGCCTTCTTCCAGGCCGATACCGGGGGAGAGCTCAGTGCCGACGACATTGAGGCCATGATCCAGGCCAGGGCCGATGCGCGGAAGCAGAAGGATTTCGCAGAAGCGGACCGTATCCGCGATGAACTGGTGGACAAAGGCATTATTCTTGATGACAGCCGTGAGGGAACCAGCTGGCGCCGTGGATGAGATAATCCATAGGTCGGGTTGTAGGCGCAGGAATGACCTTGTAGGGAATTTCCCGTACAATACGGCCCTCGAATTATAACGGCCCTTCCGGGGAAACCCGCCGTAAGGGCAGGGAATACAGTAACCCACTGAGGCAAACAACGATGACAGAACGCGTACAAGTCGGCGGCCTTCAGGTCGCAAAGAACCTGTTCGATTTCGTTAATAATGAAGCGATTCCGGGCACCGGTGTCGACGCTGACAAGTTCTGGGGCGAGTTCGACAAGATCGTTCACGAACTGGCGCCCCGCAACAAAGAACTGCTTGTCAAGCGCGATGCCATCCAGGAAAAGATGGACACATGGAACCGCGACCATAAAGGTCAGAAGCTCGACATGGCCGAGTACAAGTCGTTCCTGAAAGACATCGGCTACCTGGTCGACGAGCCGGGTGACTTCAAGATTTCCACCTCGAACGTGGACCCCGAAGTGGCCACCATGGCCGGTCCCCAGCTTGTGGTTCCGGTAATGAACGCCCGTTTTGCCCTGAACGCTGCCAATGCCCGTTGGGGTAGCCTGTACGATGCGCTTTACGGCACTGATGCCATTTCCGAGGAAGACGGCGCCGAGAAGGGCCGTGGCTACAATCCGGTACGTGGCGCCAAGGTTATCGAGTTCGCCCGCAATCTGCTGGACAGTTCTGCACCATTGGCTTCCGGTAGCCATAAGGATGCCGCGCAGTACCTGGTTGAGGGCGGCAAGCTGGTGGTCAAGCTGCAGAACGGCGAATCCACTGGCCTGAAAGACGAGGCTGGTTTCGTTGGTTATACCGGGGCAGCGGACGCACCCACCGGCGTGCTGTTGGTCAAGAACGGCATGCACTTCGAAATCCAGATCGATGCCAGCCACCCGATTGGCAAGGATGACGGTGCCCACGTCAAAGACGTTCTGATGGAGTCCGCGCTGACCACCATCATGGACTGTGAAGACTCCGTTGCCGCCGTTGATGCAGACGACAAGGCGCTGGCCTATCGTAATTGGCTTGGCCTGATGAAGGGCGACCTTGAGGAGACCTTCGAGAAAGGCGGGCAGCAGATGACCCGCAAGATGCACGAGGATCGTACCTACACCAAACCTGCCGGTGGTGAACTGGTACTGAAAGGCCGCAGCCTGATGTTTGTGCGCAATGTCGGCCACCTGATGACCAACCCGGCCATCCTGCTGAAAGATGGCAGCGAAGTGCCTGAAGGTCTGATGGATGGCTTGCTGACTTCGCTGATCGCGATCCATGACCTGAAGGGCACCGGCAAGCTGCAGAACAGCACCACCGGTTCCGTTTACATCGTCAAGCCGAAGATGCATGGCCCGGAAGAAGTGGCGTTCACCAACGAGTTCTTTGGTCGCGTGGAAGATGCCCTGGGCCTGCCGGCCTTCACTCTGAAAGTCGGCATTATGGACGAGGAGCGCCGTACAACGGTGAACCTCAAGTCCTGTATCCATGCCGCCAAAGAGCGTGCCGTGTTTATCAATACCGGCTTCCTTGATCGCACCGGTGACGAAATTCACACCTCCATGGAGCTGGGACCGTTTATTCGCAAGGGGCCGATGAAGCAGGCTGCGTGGATTCAGGCCTACGAGCAGTGGAACGTAGACATTGGCCTGGAAACCGGTTTTCGTGGCGTTGCCCAGATCGGCAAGGGCATGTGGGCCATGCCTGACCTGATGGCTGGCATGCTCGAAGCCAAGATTGGCCACCCGAAGGCTGGTGCCAATACTGCCTGGGTTCCATCGCCAACCGCAGCCACACTGCACGCTACTCATTATCATCAGGTCAATGTTGCCGATATCCAGAAAGAACTGGAAAGCCGCACCCGCGCCAACCTGGACGACATCCTGACTGTTCCGGTTATGGAAGACCCGAAGTCGCTGTCGGCGGAAGAGATCCAGCAGGAGCTGGACAACAACGCCCAGGGAATCCTCGGTTACGTGGTACGCTGGATCGACAGTGGCGTCGGTTGCTCCAAGGTGCCCGACATCAATGATGTGGGCCTGATGGAAGACCGTGCCACGCTGCGTATTGCGTCGCAGCTCCTCACCAACTGGCTCTATCATGGTATCTGCACCGAAGATCAGATCCACGAGACCATGAAGCGCATGGCTGCGGTGGTAGATCGCCAGAATGCCAACGACCCGTCCTACCGTGCCATGGCGCCTGAGTTCGATGACAGCATCGCCTTCCAGGCCGCCATGGACCTGGTGCTCAAGGGCCGCGAGCAGCCGAATGGCTATACTGAGCCGCTTCTGCACGCCTATCGCCTGAAGGCGAAAGAGAAGTACGGGCAGTAAGCGTCCGGCCATCAAAAAACCCCGCAATTGCGGGGTTTTTTGTGGGTGGAAGTTCTGGAGTGGCTCGCTTTTGTCGGATTACGGCTTCGCCTAATCCGACCTACATGTGAAAACTCCCGGGTACCCGCCCGTAGGTCGGATTAGGCGAAGCCGTAATCCGACAACCCAGCTCAATCCTTATGCAGCTCATTCGCCGCATACAGGGTATTCTGCAACAACGTCGCAATAGTCATCGGCCCCACGCCCCCCGGAACCGGCGTAATGTACGCCGCCCGTTCTGAAGCAGCCGCAAAATCAACGTCGCCGCGCAGTTTGCCGTCTTCCATCCGGTTGATGCCAACGTCAATCACGGTCGCCCCGGGCTTGACCCATTCGCCTTTGATCAGCCCCGGCTTGCCAACAGCAGCAATCAGGATGTCCGCTTCCCTGACGAACTTTTCCAGGTCCTCGGTAAAGCGGTGGCATACCGTAACGGTGGCACCCTTCAGTAGCAGTTCCATGGTCATGGGGCGTCCAACGATATTTGACGCACCCACTATAACCGCGTGCTGGCCCTTGTACGGGGTGTCAATGCTGTCCAGCAGGGTGATGACGCCAGCTGGTGTGCAGGGCCTCAGAGCGGGCTTGCGTTGCACCAGGCGGCCAATGTTGTAGGGGTGGAAGCCATCCACGTCCTTATCCGGGCGGATTTTTATCAGGATCGGGTCGGCGTCCATATGAGCCGGGAGCGGAAGCTGCACCAGTATGCCGTCCACATCAGGGTTTTCATTGAGTTCGTCAACCAGCGCTTCCAGCGCCTCCTGCGAGGTATCTTCCGGCAGGTCGTAGGAGAGCGACATGATGCCCGCCTCATCACAGGCCTTGCGCTTGTTGCCTACATAAACGTGCGAGGCCGGGTCGTTGCCTACCAGCACCACGGCCAGACCCGGAGCGCGAAGCCCCTGGTGTTTCCGGGCTTCAGTGCCTGCCGCTACCTGCTGTCGAACCGTGGCGGCGATTTCTTTTCCGTTAATCAGTTTGGCGCTCATGTCTTTGTCTTGTCGGTTGTGCGAAAATAAAGGCGTCGCATTGTCTCATGCTTGGGGCCTGCCGCCAATCGGTGAGGAAAAAGCCCAAATGCGTGTTGACGGACGGGTCCGGCGCCGGTAATATGCGCGCCAACTTTGCTGAGGTTACTGTTGTTCAGTTCAGACGGGGTATAGCGCAGTCTGGTAGCGCGCCTGCTTTGGGAGCAGGATGTCGGGAGTTCGAATCTCTCTACCCCGACCACTTTCTGAATATTCAGGTGGGCAGACGGTTTATGCGCCCGTAGCTCAGCTGGATAGAGCACCGGCCTTCTAAGCCGGTGGTCGCAGGTTCGAGTCCTGCCGGGCGCGCCAAACCGCAGACGGTCTGATCCGTCCCGGAGACACCGAATCAGCAAAGTTAGTGTGGAGTATTGGTCGGGCCCTGCCTGACAGTAGTCTTGATGTGGTGGGCGTAGCTCAGTTGGTAGAGCTCAGGATTGTGACTCCTGCGGTCGAGGGTTCGATCCCCTTCGTCCACCCCAATTTTTCCCCAATGATTCACGGTTGATTTCCGCTCCTGCGGAGCTCTACGCTTGTGTTCAAGCCTGTGGATTCGCGCATCGTGTGCGAGCGTGGCGGAACTGGTAGACGCGCTGGATTTAGGTTCCAGTGGGGCAACCCGTGAGAGTTCGAGTCTCTCCGCTCGCACCATTTTTTTCTTGTCAGTTGTTTCCCTTTGTTCTTTCCCTGATCTGTCTGTGACCTGTTCCTGAAAAGAGCCTGCACCGGGTGATTCTCTCAGCATGGCAAACCGTGATAAACTACCCGCTTTTAAATTTGCGTCCTTTTCCGGGAATTCGCCCTGAATCGGATTTTTGGTTTTATTTTCATTCACATACCGAACCTGTAATTTGAGGATCTTCCATGCAAGTGTCTGTTGAAACGACCTCCAACATCGAACGTCGGATGACGATTGGTGTGCCCGCCCAGGAAATCGACCAGGCGGTCCAGAAACGCCTGCAGGAAACCGCACGCACAGTGAAAATGAACGGTTTCCGTCCGGGCAAGGTGCCCATGAGTGTGGTGAAGCGTCGTTTCGGTGACAGCGTCCGCCAGGAAATTGTTGGCGAGGTCATGCGTGACAACTACATCAAGGCGCTGCAGGAGCAGGACATCAATCCGGCGGGCTGGCCGAAGTTCGAACCAAAGACCATGGAAGAGGGCAAAGACCTCGAGTTCGTGGCTATTTTTGAAGTGTTGCCGGAAGTAGAGCTGGGTGATTTCAGCAATATTTCCGTTGAGAAGCCGAAGGCCGAGATTACCGAGAAAGACGTCGACACCATGATCGACAACCTGCGTCGTCAGCAGGCCACCATGAAATCGGTCAAGCGCAAGTCCAAGAACAAGGACGTCGTGCTCATTGATTTCAAAGGTTTCGTTGACGGTGAAGAGTTTGAAGGTGGCGCTGCCGAGAACCACAAGCTGACTCTGGGCTCAGGCCAGATGATTCCCGGCTTCGAGAAGGGCATCGTTGGCGGCAAGGCCGGCGAAGAGCTGGAAATCGAGGTGACCTTCCCGGAGGACTACCAGAACGAAGAGCTGGCGGGCAAGCCGGCGAAATTCGAGATCAAGATTCACGAGGTTCAGGAACCGCAGTTGCCGGAGCTCGATACCGAGTTCTTCAAGAAGTTCGGTATCGACGCTGAAGACGAAGCCGCGTTCCGTGAAGAAGTTCAGAAGAATATGGAGCGGGAGCTCAAGCAGGCTGTCTCCAATAAGGTCAAGAACGACGTTGTTGACGGACTTCTGGAAAGCACTGAGCTGGAAGTGCCCACAGCCCTGGTAGACCAGGAAATTGATCGTCTGCGTCAGGACGCAGTACAGCGTTTTGGCGGCCAGATTGATCCGCAGCAACTGCCGAAAGAGATCTTCGAAGAGCAGGCTCGTCGCCGCGTGAAAACCGGTCTGCTGTTCCAGGAAGTGGTCAAGCAGAATGACCTGAAGGCAGATCCTGCTAAAGTGGATGAAAAGATCCAGGAAATCGCGTCAACGTATGAACAGCCTGAAGAGGTTGTGGCGCACTTCAACAGCAATCCGGAGCAGAAGCAGCAGATCGAATCGTCTGTTCTTGAGGATGCGGTTGTTGATCTGGTGCTGGATAAGGCCCAGGTCAAGGAGAAGAAGCTCAAGTATGAAGAGGCTATTCAGGCCGGCCAGCAGCAGCAAGGTTAAAAACTGTGGGGGCATTCATAATGTCCCTTGCAGGCCTGACAGGGAGAACAGCCGGCACGTCCGGCTGTTTTCATCTTGGCCCGGTGCTGGCAAAGTAACGCAATGCGAAGCCGAGTTATAAAGCTGTGGCGGACACACGCCACTCTATATTGTTCAGAAGGAGTTCACGCGCATCATGACGCAGAAACCAATTGATGGTCCCGCAATGGTTACCAATTCCGGCCTGGTGCCAATCGTTATCGAGCAGACAGCAAGAGGCGAGCGCTCTTTCGATATCTTCTCTCGTCTGCTGAAAGAACGGGTAATCTTTCTGGTGGGTCCGGTCGAGGATCACATGGCGAACCTGATTGTGGCCCAGTTGCTGTTCCTTGAATCGGAGAATCCCGACAAGGACATCCACCTGTACATCAACAGCCCGGGTGGTTCCGTTACCGCCGGTATGTCCATCTACGACACCATGCAGTTTATCAAGCCGGACGTGGCTACCCTGTGTGTCGGCCAGGCCGCCAGTATGGGTGCTTTCCTGTTGGCGGGTGGCGCTGAAGGCAAGCGCGCCTGTCTGCCCAATTCCCGGGTGATGATCCACCAGCCGCTGGGCGGCTACCAGGGCCAGGCGACGGATATCGAGATCCACACCCGCGAGATTCTGAAGATTCGCCACACTCTGAATTCCATCCTCGCCCACCATACCGGGCAGGACATGGAGACCATCGCCAAAGACACGGACCGTGATAATTTTATGGATCCGCAGCAGGCGAAGGACTATGGCCTGATTGATTCTATACTTGATAAGCGTGTACCGAATAAATAATACTGAAGGTAATCGCAACATTCCCTGCCGGCGTATTGAAGTGACTGCGTCGGTAAACCAAGCTCAGAGGTATTTCAATGGCAGATGAAAGAAACGGCAGAGGCGACGATAACGGCAAGTTGCTGTACTGCTCGTTTTGTGGAAAGAGCCAGCATGAAGTCCGTAAGCTCATTGCAGGGCCTTCGGTGTTCATCTGCGACGAGTGCGTCGACCTGTGCAACGATATTATCCGGGAAGAAATCCAGGAAAATGCCCAGGAAGAAGCAAGCGATCGTCTTCCGACACCCGCCGAAATCCGCGATACACTCAACGAGTACGTGATTGGTCAGGATCGAGCCAAAGTGGTGCTTGCTGTAGCGGTGTATAACCACTACAAGCGCTTGCGTTATGGCGAAGGCAAGGCTGAGGTAGAGCTTGGCAAGAGCAACATTCTGCTGATCGGCCCCACCGGCAGCGGTAAGACCCTGCTTGCCGAGACGCTGGCACGCATGCTGAATGTTCCCTTCACCATCGCCGATGCCACCACGCTTACTGAAGCGGGCTATGTCGGTGAGGACGTTGAGAACATCATCCAGAAGCTTCTTCAGAAGTGCGATTACGACGTCGACAAGGCCCAGCGTGGCATTGTGTACATTGACGAAATTGACAAGATTTCCCGTAAGTCTGACAACCCGTCTATTACCCGGGATGTATCCGGTGAAGGCGTGCAGCAGGCCCTGCTCAAGCTGATTGAGGGGACAGTGGCCTCGGTTCCGCCCCAGGGCGGGCGCAAGCACCCGCAACAGGAATTCCTGCAGGTGGACACCGGCAATATGCTGTTCATATGCGGTGGTGCTTTCGCGGGTCTGGACAAGGTGATCCAGGAGCGTTCTGATCGAAGCAGTATCGGGTTTTCGGCAACCGTAAAAGGCCCCGAAGACGTCAAGAACACCGGTGACATCATCAAGGACGTGGAAACGGAAGATCTGGTCAAATATGGCCTGATTCCCGAGTTTGTCGGCCGCCTGCCGGTTGTGGCGACCCTGACGGAACTGGACGAGGAAGCGCTTGTCCAGATTCTGACCGAGCCCAAGAACGCTCTCACCAAGCAGTACCAGAAACTGTTTGATATGGAAGGCGTGGAGCTCGACTTCCGTGAGGACGCGCTGCGCGCGGTAGCCCGTAAGGCCATGGCGCGGAAAACCGGCGCCCGGGGCTTGCGCTCCATCATGGAAGCAACACTGCTGGACACCATGTATCAGATTCCGTCTGAGCATGACGTTTCCAAGGTGGTCATTGACGAGAGTGTCATCAACGGTCAGTCCGAACCGTTCAAAATCTATGACAGTAGTGATCACGCCAAGGCGGTTCCTGAGGACTGAGTGTCCGGGCTGTTCACATGGAAAAAGGGCGGCGACGCCCTTTTTTTATGCCCGGAGTACACCGGCAGGACCCGTATTCGAACTGTAAAAAGATTGCAATTTTTGCGGTCGCCCCAATGAAGGGTGATATGCTGAAATAAATATCATCAGAGGATTTTCTATGACCCTGATACCTGAAGAATCTGTGCAAGAATACCCGTTGTTGCCGCTGAGAGACGTGGTGGTGTTCCCGCACATGGTGGTGCCGCTGTTTGTGGGCCGTGAAAAGTCCATACAGGCGTTGGAAGCGGCCATGGAGGGCAACAAGGAAATCCTGCTGGTTGCCCAGAGAGATGCTTCCACAGACGAACCCGGTCCCGATGACGTATTTGCCATGGGCACCGTGGCCACGGTACTGCAAATGCTCCGGCTGCCGGACGGAACCGTCAAGGTTCTGGTGGAAGGCAATGCCCGTGCAACCATCACCAACATTGACGACGGTGAATACCTGGCCGGCAAGGCCATGCTGATGGACGAGGATTCCCTGCCGGCACGGGAAGAGGAAGTGCTGGTCAAAACCCTGATGGATGAGTTCGAGAAGTACGTCAAACTCTCCAGGAAGGTGCCATCGGAAGTTTCCAATGCACTCACCGGTATCACCGAACTTGAGCGTCTGGCCGATACCATGGCGGCTCACCTTGAACTGAAAATTCCCGAGAAGCAGGAGCTGCTGGAAGCGCTGGAAATCCGTCAGCGTGTGGACCTGTTGCTGGGCAAGCTCGATGGCGAGATCGACCTGATCGAGGTTGAGAAGCGCATCCGTGGCCGCGTCAAGAAGCAAATGGAGCGCAGCCAGCGGGAGTATTACCTCAACGAACAGATGAAGGCCATCCAGAAGGAAATGGGTAGCCTGGGTGAAGGCAACAACGACTTCGAAGAGCTCGAGCAGAAGCTGGAAGAAGCCGGCCTGCCGGAAGAAGCCCGCAAGAAGACTGAAGCGGAGCTTAACAAGCTCAAGATGATGTCTCCGATGTCGGCAGAGGCCACGGTGGTACGTGGCTACATTGACTGGATGCTGGCCATTCCCTGGAAGAAGCGCAGCCGCGTTCGCCACGACATCGAGAAAGCCCGTGACATTCTGGATGAAGATCACTACGGCCTGGATGAGGTCAAGAAACGTATCCTGGAGTATCTGGCAGTCCAGAGCCGGGTGAAAAAGGTAAAAGGCCCTGTGCTGTGTCTGGTAGGTCCCCCTGGTGTGGGAAAAACCTCCCTGGGGCAGTCCATTGCCCGTGCCACCAACCGCAAGTACACCCGCATGGCACTCGGTGGCGTGCGCGATGAAGCGGAAATCCGCGGTCACCGCAAGACCTACATCGGGGCGCTGCCGGGCAAGCTGTTGCAGAAGCTGTCCAAGGTGGGCGTGAAGAACCCGCTGTTCCTGTTTGATGAAATCGACAAGATGGGTATGGACCACCGTGGCGACCCGGCGTCGGCACTGCTGGAAGTGCTGGATCCGGAGCAGAACCACACCTTCAACGACCATTACCTGGAAGTGGACTACGACCTCTCGGACGTGATGTTCGTGTGCACGTCGAACTCCATGGACATTCCGCCGGCCCTGCTGGACCGCATGGAAATCATCCGTATTCCGGGGTACACCGAAGACGAGAAGGTCAATATTGCGCTCAAGTACCTGTTGCCGAAACAGATCAAGGCCAATGGCCTGCGCAAGAACGAACTGGAAATACCGCAGGAAACACTCCGCGACCTGATTCGCTACTACACCCGTGAGGCGGGCGTACGTGGCCTGGAGCGGGAGATCGCCAAGCTCTGCCGCAAGGTGGTGCGTGATCACGTAGAAAGTGGCGATAAGGCCTCTGTGACCCTCACGCCGGAGATGCTCGAGGATTACTCGGGTGTGAAGAAATTCAAATATGGTCTGGCCGAGGAGAAGAACCAGGTCGGGCAGGTAACCGGTCTGGCCTGGACCCAGGTCGGTGGCGAACTGCTGACCCTGGAATGTGCATTAACCAAGGGCAAGGGCAGGGTCATCAAGACCGGCTCCCTGGGTGATGTCATGCAGGAGTCAATTCAGGCCGCATTGACGGTGGTCAGAAGCCGAGCGCTTGGCCTGGGTATCAGTGACGATTTCCATGAAAAGCATGACCTTCACGTACACGTGCCGGAAGGGGCAACGCCAAAAGATGGTCCCAGCGCCGGTGTTGGCATGTGTACGGCGCTGGTTTCTGCATTGACCCAGATTCCGGTTCGGGCGGACGTGGCCATGACCGGTGAGATCACTCTCAGGGGGCGTGTACTGCCTATCGGTGGGCTCAAGGAAAAGCTGTTGGCGGCTCATCGTGGCGGCATCAAGACCGTGATCATCCCTGATGAAAATGCTCGTGATCTCAAGGAGATACCGGATAACATCAAGGAATCCCTGGAGATCCGGCCGGTCAAGTGGATTGATGAAGTTCTGGACATCGCGCTTGCCTATCCACCGGAACCACTGACCGAAGATTCGTCGTCGAAAAAGGCTTCCGGCACGCCGAGGGATGACGACGGCGAAGCTGCAGAGCGCATAAATACACATTAAACACACGACCTGTTGTTGACATGCGAGAGAGCCCATTGGTATAACTGTTTCGCCGTGAAGCAGCCAATATCAAGGGCTCCCGCGCAGTTAATGCCTATTCCGTACACCGGTTAGTAGCCGCAAGGAATAAAAAAAGTGAAGAATGGAATTCTCTGACCGCTTATGCGATAGTCGGGAACGTCCAGGAAACAACAAACCAACCTATAACATCTTCAACCTGAAATCGAAGGGGTTTAGTGTGAACAAGTCCGAACTGATCGATGCAATTGCAGAATCCGCAGATATCTCCAAAGCCGCCGCTGGCCGTGCTCTGGATGCCATGACCACCTCCATTACCGGCGCCCTCAAAAAAGGCGATCAGGTAACGCTGATTGGTTTTGGTACTTTCTCTGTTAAAGAGCGTGCCGCTCGTACTGGCCGTAACCCGCAGACAGGTGCCGAGATCAAGATCCCGGCCTCCAAAGTGCCTGGGTTCAAGGCAGGTAAGGCCCTGAAAGACGCCGTCAAGTAACGGTAGCTTTCATTTGGCAGCGCCCGGAATGACGGGGGTTGCCGGAGCGGTTGGCCCGGTGGCAATACCGCAGTCAGCCAGCTCCGATGAATTCAAGGCGCATTCCTGAATGAATGCGCCTTTTTACGTTTAGAGACCCTTACAGACATTGATCAGGGATCCGGGAGAAACATGCTTCAAGATATTCGGGATAATGCCCAGGGCACCATTGCCAAAGTTATTATTGGCCTTCTGATTGTTTCACTTTCGATCTGGGGAATGGACGCGATTGTTGGCGGTTTCTCCGGCGAGCCCGAGGTTGCCACAGTCAACGGAGATGATATTACAGAGCGGGAGTTTCTGCGCGTTGTCCAGATTGAAAGCCAGCGCCGCCTGTCGCAAATGGATAATCCGGACCCGTCGCTGCTGGATGAGGACCAGATCCGACAGGACGTGCTGGAGTCGCTGATCCAGGAAAAGGTCCTGACCCAGGATGCCGGGAATCAGGGCTTGGAACTTTCGGGTCAGGACATCGACTCTTTGATCACCCAGATGCCCCAGTTCCAGGTGGACGGTTCCTTCAATCGTGACCGGTTCGTGGCAACGGTCCGGAATATGGGCATGGGCGTTGGCGAGTTCCGGGAAACCATGCGTAAGCAGTACGTGGTAAACCAGATTCGCGCGGGAATAGCCCAGAGCGGCATCGTGGCAAAGGAACACGTAGCCCAGTTGCTGCGCATTCAGAACCAGACACGTGATTTTCGGATGGTGACACTCGCTGAGGACACGGTGAGTGACCAGGTTGAGGTTACAGAGGCCGAGATCGAAGCTTACTACCAGAATAACCAGGACGCGTTCCAGCAGTCTGAAAGAGTCGATGCTCAGTACATTGCCTTGTCACGGGAAACGCTTGCAGAAATGGTCGATGTCAGCGATGACGAACTTCGCGACTATTACCAGGAGCGTTCATCAGAACTTGCCAGGGAGGAGCGCCGTGCAGCCCACATCCTGATTGAAGATGGTGAAGACGCCGAGGAAACCATTTCGACCATTCAGGAGCGGCTCTCAGCAGGAGAGGATTTCTCAGAACTGGCGGAAGAATATTCCGTGGATACCGTTTCGGCTGAAGAGGGTGGTGATCTTGGCTTTGCCGGGCGAGGAGTATATGACGAAGCCTTCGAAGAAGCGCTGTTCCAGCTCGAGAAGGGAGAAGTCTCTGAGCCGGTTTCCACGAGCTTCGGTATCCACCTGATCAAGTTGCTGGATGTGCAGAAGTCCGAAGTACCACCTCTGGAGGAGCTGGAAGACGAGCTTCGCAGGGAGCTCGCTCGCAGCAAGGCTGAAGAACGCTTTGCCGAAGTTCGCACGGAACTTGCTGATCTGGCTTATGCCGCTGACGATCTGGATGGTCCGGCGCAGGATCTTGGCCTGGAAGTGCGAGAGAAGAGCAATATTACCCGTGACGGTGGCGAGGCGCCATTTGATCACCAGGGGTTGGTGCGCCAGTTGTTCTCGGAAGATGTTCTGCAGGATGGCTTCAATACCGAACTGATTGATGTCGGCGATAATATGTCAGTGGTTGCCAGGGTGGCCCACTACCAGGAAGCCCAACAACAACCTCTGGACGAAGTGTCTGACGAGATCCGTGCGGCACTGACCCGCCAGAAGACCCGCGAAGCGCTGGACCAACGCGCAGAAGCCATTATCTCGGAGCTGGAATCCGGCAAGGATCTTCAGGAGATGGGCATCGGGGAATGGCAGTCCTATGACGACCAGCCGCGAAACAACCCCACTGTGGGTGGTGCTGTCATGTCCAGAGTATTTTCTCTCCAGCGGCCTGAAGGTGACGAAGAGGTCTATGGCTCGGTCATGTCCGATAACGGCGTGGCAATTATTGCCCTTGAAGCCGTCAATGAAGGGAACGTAAACCGCGAGGGGGCCGAGTTCAGCCAGCTACGCACTTTCCTGGCTTCCCTGGAAGGCCAGCGAGAGTATCAGGCATACCAGCAGTACCTTCGGGAGCGCGCTGAAGTAGAGCGCCAGTAAACAAAAAGGCACCCGTCAAAGGGTGCCTCGGTATTGCGCTGAGTTGGGCCCGGGGTATACCCCGGGCCTTTCAGTTTGCCTCTTCAATATAGATTTCCGGTGTCTCTCCCCGAACGTCAAAGTAAAACCCATAAGTAGCGGTTTCCGGCGGGGTGAAGCGGAAGTTCTCGAACACGGCCGAACAGTTGGCTTTCACCGGTTCGTTCAGTGTCACGTCCTTGTCTTCCTCGGAGAGGTACCCGCAGTTGGTGCCGGATGACCAGTTAGCATCGCCGAACTTGAACTCGTAGGGCTGACCGTCAGCCTTGAGCTCAACTTCCGTTCGATACAGGCCATTCTCCACCTGCTTGACCTTGTACTCCGGCAGTGCATCCCACCAGGCAAATTGGCCCCGCAGGTACAGCGAGTCACTGTAATCTCTTCCGCCGGACGTGGCGCAACCGGCGGTGATCGCCAGCACAGAAGCCATTGTCAGTGTTGTGAGTTTCTTGTTCATGGTTTTCTCCTTTATGGCCGCAATAGTGCGACTATCTGCTGAACACAGCGACGGACAGTGCCGGTACCGTAAAGGTACCGTTCACTGCTACTGCGTTATTGCCCGGCGAGGTATCAGCCATGATGGTGAAGATGTCATTCAGGCTGGTGTCCAGGGACTGTTCTGAGCCGGTGCTGTTGATGACGACCACTATTTGCTCGACATCACTGTCCAGGTCAGCCAGCCCGTTGTCCGGGCCGTCATGCAGGCTGAACAGGATCACGCCCGGTAGCTGGTCTGGCCCGGTGTTGTGGAAGTCCAGACGTTCGCTGATGTCGACAGCCGTTTGCAGTCGGAACAGCTCGCTTTTGCTGCGAACCGACAGCAGATTCTGCACTTGCTCCCGGGTGTAAACGATCTCGCTGGCCGTGGGGCTGGTCTCGAACTGGCCGATGATCTCCGTAATCAGGTCCCAGTTGGCGCCGTCCTTGTCCTGCCTGGGCAGACCGCGGTTCCAGGCAGTTTCCTGGTAGCTGAAGTCCACTTCGTTGAACCAGTCACCGGAGTCGTAGCTGTCGCGTTCCATGGATTTGGAGCGCAGCAGCTCCGAGCCCATATGAATGAACGGAATGCCCTGGCTGAGAATGGGCACTGACAGACCGACGACCTGCATCTGTGCGCGCTCCTGAGGTGTGGTGGCAAAATCCGCCTTGTACTGGTTGTTATCCCAGAGTGTCTGGTTGTCGTGCTTGGAGACGTAATTGACGATTTCCTGGGGATCGCTGGTATAACCGGCGTTCTGGCCGTTGTAGTCGATCTCGGCACCGCTCCGGGTGGAACCATCTGCGGTCACCAGGTCGTAGTCACGAAGGCTGCCGGCGATGCCAATGCGGATCCAGTCGCTGACTTGCAACAACCGCTCTTTTTCCGCATCACTGCCGCTGTTGCGGTCATTGGGTATGCTGAACAGGCCATTGGCAAAACCCTGGTTGGCTCGCAGGGCGTCACCGACGTCGAACGGGCCGCCGCCGCGCACGGCATCGCGCAATCGATCATTGAACGAGCCAATACCGCTGCCTGCCATGTTGGCCTGGATGGCATTGGTGCCACGGGCGTTGTTGGCTACCTCACCAAAGTTCCACGCCTCACCGTAGAAGTAGGTGTCCGGGTCGACCGCTTTTACCGCAGCCAGTGCCTTTTCCATATTGGACAGCATATGGTGCCCCATCAGGTCGAAGCGGAAACCGGAGATGCTGTACTCGGAGGTCCAGGTGACCAGGGAGTCAATCATCAGCTTTTCCATCATCCGGTGTTCGGAGGCCGTGTTTTCACAGCATGTGGACTGCTCAACCATGCCTGTCTCCGGGTTCTGGCGGTGATAGTAGCCGGGCACCAGCTTGTCCAGTACCGACTTGTCGGCAAGGCCAGAGGCGTTGGTGTGGTTGTAAACCACGTCCAACACCACATTCAGACCCAGGGTGGTGGCCGACTGCACCATCCGGCGGAATTCCAGTATCCGGGTTACACCATCGGCATCGGAGGCATAGCTGCCCTCGGGAACCGTGTAATGAACCGGGTCATAGCCCCAGTTGAAGCTGTCCAGGCCACGAAAAGTACCGTACAGGGCCTGGGCATCGCCGGTCGTGGGGTCGAATGATTCCAGTACCGTGCGGATGGTGTTGCCGCTGGTGCAATAGTTTGCATAGGCTTCTGCCGCCTCGTCTGACAGGTCACAAAGCCTGCTGAAATCGTCGTCTATGTTCACGACCTCCGCCGGGTCTTCGTTAATGGTGGCAATATCAAAGGTCGGCAGCAGGTGGAGGTGGGTGATGCCGGCATTGGCCATGGCACCAAGGTGGGCCATGCCATCGCTCAAGGTTTCGGTGAATGCGGCATACTTGCCTTGATTGCCCGCAGGCACCGTTTCATCCGTGGCACTGAAATCCCGAATATGGGTTTCGTACACCACCACGTCTTCCGGCGCGAGCATGGGTGGCGTGCTCAGAGTGTCCCAGTTGGCGGGCTTGAGGTCGCTGTCAGCCAGGTTGACCACCTGGGCATACACCCCGTTTTCTGACAGGTTGAGGGCGTAAGGGTCCGAGGTCATCGTGGTTTCGATGGCATCGGTGCGAGGATGGAAGACCGTTACCTCGTACTGGTAGAACTTACGGTCAACATCCGCCGTGTTGCCGGTGTGCGTCCAGACGCCGTTGTTTCGCGTCATATCTAACGGGAAGCCACTGACCATGGTGCCGTCGGCGTTGAACACGTGCAGGCGCATATTCCTGGCCGTGGGTGCCCAAACCGCAAAATCGGTATCTGCACCGTTAACCCTGGCACCAAGGTCGCCATCGTAGGCATACAGGTCGTCCAATACACCGGGAATTTGCAGGCGAGTGGCTGATGTCAGTTCGCCGTCTGCGTTGTAGGTACCTGCAACCAGTTGGCTACGCAGCGCCTCAGCCCTGGTCTGCGAGTCGGTATCAACGGAGTAGGCGGGCCAGTCAGCCAGGTGGGGGAATGCCTGTTCCAGCTCCGGCGGCAGTGCTGTGGCGCTCAGGGCAATGGTCGTTCCACCATCAAGGGTCTTGTCGCCGTCATCAACACGGATGCCTGCGTTGGCATCATAGCGAAGCTCAACCCGGGCAGCGTTGCCGCTTCCCGCAAACACCAGAGTATTGCCATCCAGCCAGTGAGCTTTGGCGCCGCTGATGGTCAGTCTCTCGGCTTCAATCGGATCAGGGGACAACAACTCGCTACCACTGAGGGTAAAAATGCGGTTGCCCAGGGCTCCGAAGTGCCAGCGCTTGTCAGTACCACCCAGGTCCTTTTCGTCACCCTTGTGCATGATGAAGTTCATGCAGTCTCCGTCATCGCGCATGGGGATGACATAGTAGGCGCCGTAGGTGTCGTTGACTCCAGTATAGGGGTGCGGATTGCTCCACTCTGTCGGTACTCCCTCGGCCAGCCCATCGCACCCGGATGCTGCGTCGTTCCAGAGGTGTAGGCCCCAGCCGTCGTAATCACCTTCAGGGCGTTTGTAATAGAGGATTGCTTCGTTCTCACCGGGTTCCAGCAGGGCGGTTGAGTCGCCACCTCCGGAATCGTCGGGATCCGAAGGCGAGTTGCTGCTACCGGAGTTGCAACCGACAAGGGCCAGCGAAAGCGCCAGGGCCCAGCCGCCTGCAACCAGTTTATGGTCAGGCATAACGGATATCCTTTTTCCATTGTTGTTGTTCGAAAGGTAACGTGCGCACTGGCAACACCGGCGCACAACGTCACGGTTTCATGGTTGCGCGAACCCGGGCAGGGCACATCCTTCAGCAGCAGACTTTTGCAGGCGTAGTTCGTGGGGAGTATGGGGAGTAGAAAAAAGGGGAGTGCCCACAAAAAAGGGCCGGCTTTAAAGCCGGCCCAAAGAGGTCCAACGAGAGAGTGTGGAGTTTAGAGCCTTACCACCAGGCTTCGATCTGGGCACCGACCTGGATGTCGCCATCGATGCCTTCGCCGCCACGGGCATTCTCGGCTTCGTCACCGAAGAAGGTTGCCGCGTAGGCGCGAATAACCGGGCGCGCCCAGTAGCCCGGGCCGGCCTGCCACTGCTGCGCCACTGCGAATTTGCCCAGGTCCTGGGACTCTGCGAACCAGGGGCGGTCGGTGTCGCTGTAGCCCACCTCAATGGCGGTACTCATGACCGGTGACCAGTTATAGGTCGGGCGGGCCACAATGCTCAGGCGCTCACCATCTTTGGCAGCCGGATCGTGTGACTCGGCCTCTTCATAGACCACTGAGTGACCAAGTTCCCAGTCACCGCCCAGTTTGATAACGCCGTGGTTCAGAATGCGCCAGCTGGACTCGAAGTAGCCTGCCACGTTGGCGTTATCAACCCGGCCACCACTGGCATTTTCGGCGTTGGTAAAGCCCATGGAGTCGGCACCGTACTGGAGCGCAAACTTGTTGAAGCCGCCCATGATGCCGGAAGAGATCTCTGCCATGACGAAATAGCCGTCTTCATCTTCAATGCCTGCGTCCTGCTGGGCATCGGTGAGATCCGCCATGGCGTAGATGCCAATCAGCTCGAGATTGTGACCGCCTGCAAGCGGGAACGCATAGCGAACATCCATCTTGTTGTTCTGGACAAGATTGTCGCCATCACTGGTGTCTGAGTTGGTGTAGGCGACAGACAGCTGACCGGCGCCCGCCTGGATGTTCTCGATACCGGCACCGTAGCCGGAGTTGCTGAGATAGAACAGGTCGAGATGGTGGATATCCTTACGCTTGTAGAAGCGCTTGCCGGCCCAGAGTGTCGCACCAGGCAGGGATTCGATGACGTTATTGGCAGACACGTAGAGCTGGCGAAGAGCGATATCGCCGCCGCCATAAGGGTCAGAACTGTTGCGTCCGACTTCGTTGCTGTCGAAATCAACGTTGTTGATGTTGTTTCCGCCGTTCAGGGCCTGATAGTCGTTGCCCTGACGATTGGCGCTATAGGCCAGCATGGAGTCAAAACGGAAGGTCTTTCCGTCCTCGCTGAAGAGTTCATCACCCAGGCCCAGCTCTGCGTAGGTGTCGCACTCATCGGCGAGACGGCCAACGTAATGACCGGTAGCACCGCTGCCGAAGCAGGTCTGCTCGCCGCCACTGCCGATGTTGGTTGAAACACCGGCACGGGAGTAACCGTGAAAATCAACTGCAATGGCCGGAGTGGCCATGATGGCTGCTGTCACGGCAGCAGCCAGCGGGAGTTTGTTCGGGAAAAAGCGCTTTTTGTTTTGCATCATCTGTGTCCTGTGCTTTTTGTCTTTTTTGAATGTCAGGGAAGCGGAGTTCCGGACACTCTGCCAGGGGACAGCTTGTTCCGGCTCGGACCTCCGGCTTCCGTGATAGCAGCTTCTGCCAATCAGACATTGGGAAACCGGATTTCATAGTCCTGTAACCGGAAGATGAGTACATCCTCCGCCCTGAAGAAAAAGGGGGGTGAGTTTTCAGGGGGAGGAGGGGCGTAGAAGGATGAGTCAGCAAATCATTGACTTTTCGGGGATGATCCGAGGTTTTGCTACACCGGAAACCGCGTCGGCTTCAGGCTTTCCTTGATCTTTTTCAGGTGGCCCAGGAAGTCTGCGCCGCGTTTCAGGGTGACGCCTGTGGCCAGAATATCGATCACGGTAAGGTGAATAATGCGGGACGACATGGGCATATAGACTTCGGTGTCTTCCGGGGCAGTGACCTCTATAACCACCGTGCAGGCCTCGGCAAGCGGCGATCCGGGCATGGTAATGCCGATCACAGTGGCACCGTTGTTTCTGGCCTGCTGGGCGATCTCCACGGTTTCGCGGGTACGCCCGGTGTAGGAAATCAGTACGATAACATCGCCCGTGGTGCAGCCGGCGGCAACCATGCGCTGCATCAGTGCATCGTCGTAGGACATCACCGGGATATTAAATCGGAAGAACTTGTGCTGGGCATCCATGGCGACGGGGGCAGACCCTCCCATGCCAAAGAAATTGATCTGTTTGGCCTGAATCAGGTAATCAATGGCAGCAGACAGCGCCTTGGGGTCAAGCGCCTGGCGTGCCTTGTCCAGGCTGGCGATGGTGCTCAGCATGATTTTGTCGGCAAACTCTGCCACCGTATCATCGGGCTCTACATTCTGGCCGATGTAGGGAGTTCCAGTGGCTATACTCTGGGCAAGGCGTATTTTGAAATCAGGAAAGCCGGTGGCGGAAAACCCGCGGCAAAACCGGTTGACGGTAGGTTCGCTGACGTCAGCGGCCCGGGCCAGTGCAGCAATGCTGTATCGGGTTGCGGCGCTGGGGTCGCGAAGAATTGCCTCGGCAACCTTGCGCTCGGATTTGTTAAGAGTGTCCAGTCTCAGCTGGATATCTTCGAGCAGATTGTCGTCGCGTTGCGCCTGATTGGCAGCCATTGGAAGTACTCCCTGAATTATCGGCTTTCTTGTCAAAATCCGCGCTGATTATAGCGCGTTTTATGGCAATTTGTGGTAGTAAACGTATCATTAATTGGAAAATATCCTTGGAAAATTTCGTTTCAGGTGTCATTATTTGCATAAAATTACTACATTGATGCCTTGAGTTGTGCAAGCGATGCCGTTCTGCACAAAAAATAAAGAGAGAAGGGAACCGATGGCTGACCCGATAAATACCCGCTGTGACCTGATGATGTTTGGAGCACTGGGCGACCTGGCGCAACGCAAACTCTTTCCCGCCCTTTACCAGTTGGAGCGCGCCGGGTTGCTCCACGAAGGTAGCCGTATTCTTGCCATCGCGAGAAACAAGGCCGACGCCGGTGAAGTTCGCAAGATCCTTTTTGACAAGCTGAAAGAGCATGTGAAAAAAGACGAGTTCGACGCGAGCCTGGCAGAACAGTTCCTGCAGCGGGTCGATTACCAGTTTCTCGACTTTACCAACCCCGAGGGGTACAGCGTTCTTAACGATTGGCGCAGCACCGAGTCCAGCAACCTGATCGTCTATATGGCGACCCCGCCGTCAATGTACGGGATTATTGCTCGCAATCTGCGGAGCAATGGCTGTTGCGATCGGGACACAAGAGTAGTGGTTGAGAAGCCGATCGGCCACGACCTGGAATCTTCCAAGGTCATCAATGATGAGCTGGGTGAAGTCTATAACGAGAACCAGCTGTTCCGTATTGATCATTACCTGGGCAAGGAAACGGTTCAGAACCTGATCGCGCTGCGTTTCGCCAATAACCTGTTTGCCTCCCAGTGGGATCAGAACCACATCTCCCACGTGGAGATTTCGGTGGCGGAAAGTGTCGGCATAGAGGGCCGTTGGGGCTATTTCGACAAGGCCGGCCAGGTCCGCGACATGGTGCAGAACCACCTCCTTCAACTGTTGTGCCTGATTGCTATGGATCCGCCTTCAGACCTGTCTGCCGACAGTATCCGTAACGAAAAAGTAAAGGTATTGAAGGCGCTGCGCCGGATAACGCCAGACCTGATGGATACCCACGTGGTACGCGGCCAGTACACGGCAGGCACCAGTGGCGGCAAGCCGGTGCCCGGCTATCTGGAGGAAGAGGGGGCTATCAAGCGTAGCAAAACCGAAACCTTTGTGGCCCTGAAAGCTGAAATTGATAACTGGCGCTGGTCCGGCGTGCCTTTCTATATCCGTACGGGCAAGCGTCTGCCGGAGAAGCTGTCGCAGATTATCATTCACTTCAAGCCGGCTCCCCACTACATCTTTGATCCGGACCAGAAACACCTGGCCAACAACAAACTCATTATCCGCCTGCAGCCGGACGAGGGCATGTCCTTGCAGATCCTTACCAAGGATCAGGGGCTGGACAAAGGCATGCGTTTACGCCAGGGGCCACTGGAACTGACCTTCTCGGAAACCTTTGAAACGGATCGTATTCCTGATGCCTATGAACGACTGCTGTGGGAGGTCATGAAAGGCAACCAGTACCTGTTTGTCCGTCGTGACGAAGTGGAACACGCCTGGCAATGGGTCGATCAGATCATGCGCAACTGGGACGACAGCGGGCAGCCACCGAAGCGATACGCTGCCGGTACCTGGGGCCCGGTTGCCTCTATTGCCATGATTACCCGGGATGGGAGGAGCTGGTATGAAGATGCATGACCTGAATCTGCCGGATGCGGTGGATGCGCACTTTTTTGATACCCCTGGCGATGCCGCGCTGGCACTGGCAGATGCCGTTGCCAAACACCTTGCTGAACGGCTGTTGATCGCGCCCCGGGCCAGCCTTGTGGTGTCTGGGGGCTCCACGCCGCTGCCGTTCTTTGAGGCATTGCGAGAAAAACCGCTGGACTGGGCAAGAGTCGATGTATTGCTGGCGGATGAACGCTGGGTACCGGAAGACGATGACGACAGTAATACTCGACTGGTCAAGGAAAACCTGCTTCAGGGGCCGGCATCGGAAGCGAATTACCTGTCGCTCAAACGGCCCGGTGATACCCCGGCTGATGGCCTCGCAGCTGTGGAAAGGGCGCTTGCCGACCTTCATCTGCCACTGGATGTGCTGATTCTGGGCATGGGCAATGATGGCCATACCGCCTCCCTGTTTCCGGACGCGCCCGAGCTGGATGAGGCGCTTGATACCGATTCGGCCGCTATCGTGGCGCCGATGACACCGCCTTCCCAGCCCCGGAAACGCATTACGCTGACCCTGAGGGCGCTGAATCAGGCAGGTTTCACGGCGTTGCACCTGAAAGGCGATGACAAGCTGAAAACCCTGCAGGCTGCCTGCAGTGACATCTCGCAGGTCAAGGAAATGCCCATCCGCGCCTTCCTCAAGCCCGGCCTGCAGATTTTCTGGAGCGCCTGAGCGTCGCTGGCGACTGAATTGTTTTACCGGAGAAAATTATGAACCAATTGTCTGACTTTCACCGCGAGCGTGTCCGGTCGGTGCTGAGTGCCTCGCCTTTGATACCGGTGATCACCATTAACGATCCGGATCAGGCATTGCCGTTATGCAAGGCCCTGGTTGATGGCGGCATCCGCGTTCTGGAAATTACCCTGCGCACGCCCTATGGCGTCAAAGCCATCGAGCAGGTAAGAAAAGCCATCCCGGATGCCTGGGTGGGTGCGGGCACGGTCACCAGCATTGCCCAGTATCGCCAGGTAGAAGCCGCCGGCGCCCAGTTCGTGATTACGCCGGGCGTCACCGAGTCCATCCTGGAGTTTGGTGTCACGTCTGAGGCCCCGTTACTGCCTGGCATCGCGACCATTTCCGAACTGATGGTGGGCTACAATCTGGGCTACCGGGAGTTCAAGTTCTTCCCGGCGGAAGTCTCTGGCGGCATCCCGGCCCTGAAAGCCTTCTCCGGTCCTTTCCCGGACGTCACCTTTTGCCCGACAGGCGGCATACGTCGGAACACTGCCAAGGACTATCTGGCGCTGGACAACGTGGCTGCCGTTGGTGGTACCTGGTTGACGCCGGGTGATGCCGTTTCCGCGGGCGACTGGGATCAGATTTCCGAGATTGTCCGCGGGAGTCTCGCTGACCTGTGAGTTATCTGCGGGTTGTAGCCTGAAATATCGGGGCGTTCGCGGTTGGTGGTAGGGTCGTTCGGGAAACGCTACGAGCACCTCCCTGTGCGCTTGGAATTGGCCATCCATGGCCAATTACATTCCCGAACGACCCTACCACCAACCGCTTGATCTGACCCTGATGATAACGCCTTTGGTGCTTCACTAATAAATGTAGGTCGGATTAGCGAAGCGTAATCCGACGTTGTGTTTCGTATCGTTGCCATTTGTCGGATTACGCTTCGCTAATCCGACCTACGGTAAATGCAGCAGCCGGGCGATATCAGATAGGTTAAAACAGAGGCTGCGGGGCGGGGTGTCCCAAAATGTAATTGGCCATGGATGGCCAATTCCAAGCGCACATGGACGTGCTCGTAGCGGTTTTGGGACACCCCGCCCCGCAGCCTCCCAGCACCAAACTAGAAGGCTACAAGGGAAGACACCTCCCAATTAACAGAAAATCAGCGAATATCCGCCCCAACACGAACAATCTTCATGGTATTGGTGCCACCCTGAGCATTAACATAATCGCCCTTGGTGATGACAACCAGGTCTCCCTCCTTGACGACACCCATCCGAACCAGCTCAGCCACCGCACGGGAGTTTGTCTGTTCGGGCGGAATCGCTGCCGAATCAAACGGCACTGTCTGTACACCACGGAACAGCGTCACCCGATGCTGGGTAGAATGATGGCGGGAGAAGGTAAAAATCGGCAGGCTCGATTTGATGCGGGACATCAGCAGGGGAGTGGCGCCGGTTTCTGACATGCAGATGATCGACGTGACACCCTCCAGATGATTGGCCGCATACATGGCAGACAGGGCAATGGCCTCGTCCACATGCTCCATGCTTTCGTGAATGCGGTGTTTTGACTGGTGCATCGAAGGCTGCTTTTCCGCACCGATACAGATGCGCACCATCGCCTCCACGGCTTCTTTCGGATAGTCGCCAACGGCGGTTTCCGCAGACAGCATTACCGCGTCGGTGTAGTCCATGACCGCGTTGGCCACGTCAGAAACCTCTGCCCGGGTAGGCATCGGGTTTTCGATCATGGATTCCATCATCTGGGTGGCCGTAATGACTACGGTGTTGAGTGCGCGGGCGCGGTTGATGATGTGTTTCTGTACACCCACCAGCTCGGCGTCGCCGATTTCCACGGCCAGGTCGCCGCGAGCAACCATCACCGCATCGGAGGCATCAATCACCGCGTCCAGGGCTGCGTTGTTATGGGCCAGTTCCGCGCGCTCGATCTTGGCAACCAGGCGGGCTTCCGAGCCGGCTTCTTTCAGCAGGCGGCGGGCAACGTGCATGTCTTCGGCGGTGCGTACGAAAGACACGGCCACATAATCGGCGCCAAGGCGGGCGGCGGTTTTGATGTCCTGTTTGTCTTTCTCGGTCAGCGCTTCGGCAGAAAGGCCGCCGCCACGCTTGTTCAGGCCCTTGTTGTTGGACAGGGGGCCACCGATAAGAACGCGGGAAGAGATGCTGGTGCCGTCGACGGTTTCGACTTCCATCTCGATGCGGCCATCGTCCAGCACCAGGATGTCGCCCGGTTTCACGTCTTGGATCAGCTGCTCGTAATCAATGCCAACCCGCTCCTCATTGCCGGCTTCCTTGTCCATGGCGGCGTCCAGGATGAACTGCTGGCCGGCCTTGAGGGTGACCTTGTTCTCAGAGAAACGTGCAATACGCAGCTTGGGACCTTGCAGGTCGGCCAGCAGGGCCACGAAGCGGCCATTGGCGGCGGCGCATTCACGCACCCGGCGGGCGCGTTCCATGTGATCTTCGGCGCTGCCGTGAGAGAAGTTCAGTCGAGTTACATCTACGCCTGCGGCAATAATGGCCGACAGTGATTCCGGCGAGTCGGTGGCGGGGCCGAGGGTGGCGACGATCTTGGTACGCCTAAGCATGGTTGCTGTTTCCTTTTGTTTTCCAGTGGAGCTTTCCGGTGATTGCCGATGATTGCCTGGTGGGAGGCCCGTGTTACTGGCTCGCCTTTTCCATCAGTGCGGCGGCATTATCGAGCATCCGGTTCGAGAAGCCCCATTCATTATCGTACCAGGCCATGACTTTTGCATGACGGCCCATGGCCCGAGTGTGGTTAGCGTCGAAAATGCTGGACAGGGCATTGTGGTTGAAGTCAACGCTGACCAGTTTTTCAGAATTGTAACCCAGTACCGGGCTGTTTTCCGCGGCGGCCCTGACGACTTCGTTGATTTCCTCTACTGTCGTGTCACGGCTGGCAATAAAGCCGAAATCTACCAGCGACACGTTGATAGTAGGAACCCTGACCGCCAGTCCGTCAAATTTTCCGGCCAGTTCCGGGATCACCTTGCCGATCGCTGCTGCAGCGCCGGTCTTGGTGGGGATCATCGATTGCGTGGCCGAACGTGCACGATACAGGTCCGAGTGATAGACGTCGCTCAGCTTCTGATCGTTGGTGTAGGAGTGGATGGTCGTCATCAGCCCGCTTTCGATGCCGATCTTGTCGTGCAGTGCTTTGACCACCGGCGCCAGGCAGTTGGTGGTGCAGGAGGCGTTGGAGATGATGTCGTGTTCGGCAGTCAGGATGTTGTCGTTGACACCGTAAACCACCATGGCGTCTGCATCCGGGGAAGGCGCAGAGATGATGACCTTGCGGGCGCCCGCCTTGAGGTGGCCTTCGGCTTTATCACGGGAAGTGAACAGGCCGGTACACTCGAACACCACATCCACGTGATAGTCTTTCCAGGGCAGCTCTTCCGGGTTGCGGATGGCGGTGATGGCGATGCGGTCGCCATTGACAGAGAGGGACTCGGAATCGTGGTTTACAATGCCCGTGAAGCGACCGTGAACACTGTCGTATTTGAGCAGGTGGGCGTTGGTCTCAGCGTCGCCCAGATCGTTGATGGCGACAACCTGCATCTGGTCGCGGTAGTCATTTTCGTAAAGTGCGCGGAGAACATTGCGGCCAATGCGCCCGAAGCCGTTAATTGCGATGCGAATAGTCATGTTCTGGCTCCAAATCTGGTTGTTTATTGTTCATCTTTGTTGGTGATGTAGTAAATATAACAACAAATATTGGAAAAATGAATGATGCGCGGGTGAAAACGGTAAAAAAAGACAGTAAACTTACGGGAATTAAAAAAGCAACGAAATAACGAGATTTCAGGAGACCCACTATGCATCCGACCGTAGACGCGGTAACCCAACGCATTATCGAGCGCAGTCGCGCTACCCGTCAGGACTACCTGAACCGGATGGAAGAGCTCAAGGCGCAGTCGCCCCAGCGCAGTACACTTTCCTGTGGCAACCTGGCCCACGGGTTTGCGGCCTGTAACCAGTCAGACAAAGACACCCTGAAGCTGATGAACAAGGCCAATGTGGCCATTGTTTCTGCGTACAACGACATGTTGTCTGCCCATCAGCCTTACCAGAGTTTTCCGGATGTGATCCGTGAGGCGGCCCATGGCATGGGATCAGTTGCCCAGTTTGCCGGTGGTACGCCCGCCATGTGCGACGGCGTGACCCAGGGGCAGCCAGGAATGGAGTTGAGCCTGTTTTCCCGCGACACCATTGCCATGAGCACGTCGGTTGCGCTCAGCCACAACATGTTTGATGCCAATGTGTTACTGGGTATCTGCGACAAGATCGTGCCCGGGCTGTTGATCGGCTCCCTGAGTTTCGGCTACCTGCCAACGATACTGATTCCCGCGGGACCGATGCCTTCCGGGCTGCCCAACAAGGAAAAACAGCGCATCCGCCAGTTGTATGCTGAAGGCAAGATCGGCAGGGACGAGTTGCTTGAGGCAGAGTCAAAGTCTTACCACAGCCCGGGTACCTGTACCTTCTATGGTACTGCCAACAGCAACCAGCTTCTGGTGGAAGTCATGGGGCTGCACCTGCCGGGTGCGGCGTTCGTTAATCCGGGTACACCGTTGCGGGACGAATTGACCCGTACCGCCACCGAGCAGGTGATCCGGCTTTCCAAGCCTCACGGCGGCAAGCTCGGCCTGGGCGACATGATAGATGAGAAAAGCATCGTCAACGCGCTGGTGGCGCTGCTTGTCACCGGTGGCTCCACCAACCACACCATTCACTGGATCGCCATTGCCCGGGCTGCTGGCATTATCATCGACTGGAACGACTATTCCGAACTGTCGTCGGTGGTGCCCTCCATGACCCGCATCTATCCCAACGGTCAGGAAGATATAAATGCCTTCCACGAAGCCGGTGGTACACCGTTCCTGATCCGGGAGCTGCTGGGTGCCGGTTTCCTGCACAACGATGTTGAAACGGTAATGGGTCACGGCCTGGAGCAGTATGCCCGCATGCCCGAAATGGAGGGTAACAAGCTGGTCTGGAAGCCCGCGCTGGAGAAAAGTGCCAAGCCGGACGTGCTGAGCACTGCGAAAGAGCCCTTTGCACCTGATGGCGGCCTCAGAGTTCTGGACGGCAACCTTGGCCGGGGTGTTGTCAAGGTGTCGGCGGTTGCCGAGGAGCACCGAACCGTCAAGGCGCCAGCGGTGGTCTTCAATGATCAGAACGAACTCAAGGCGGCCTTCGACGCTGGTGATCTCGATAAGGACTGTATTGTTGTGGTCCGCTTCCAGGGGCCGAAAGCCAATGGCATGCCGGAATTGCACAAGCTGACTCCCTATCTGGGCGTGCTTCAGGACCGTGGCTTCAAGGTCGGTCTGGTCACCGATGGCCGCATGTCCGGCGCGTCCGGTAAAGTGCCCGCAGCCATTCATGTTTATCCCGAGGCTGCCAATGGCGGCCCTCTCTCACGGGTACACACTGGCGATGTCATTACCCTGGATGCGGTAACCGGAACACTGGAGGTAGATGTGCCGGTGGAGAAATTTACCGCCCGGGAGTCGGAAAAGGCCGACCTGAGCAGTTATCATCATGGCCTGGGCCGGGAACTGTTTGGCTGGATGCGTAAGGCCGCCAGCACCCCGGAAGAAGGTGCCAGCTTTTTCTGGAATCATGACGCATGACGACAACCAACTACTCGCTGGTAGGGGATATCGGTGGTACCAATGCCCGTTTCGCACTCGTGCGTTCCGGTGATGTAACGCCAGAAGCCGTTGAGGTTTTGGCCTGCAGCAATTATGACAACCTCGATTCCGCCATTACCGATTATCTCCAGCGGTCCGGGGTCGGTGAAGTACAGGATGTTTGCCTGGCCGTAGCCTCCCCGGTCTCGGGTACCCAGGTGCGGATGACCAATAATCACTGGCGCTTTGACAGTGAGGAAGTGCGCAGCCAGTTTGGCTGGAGCGCATTCAAGGTCATCAATGACTTCACGGCCATGGCTCTGGGAGTTCCCCACGTAGCCGCCGATAAGCTGGTTCATGTTTGCGGTGGCCCCGGCAATGCCCGCCGGCCGCGGCTGGTCATCGGGCCGGGAACAGGGCTCGGAGTTTCCGGCCTGGTACCACTGCAGAATGGTTGGGTTCCCCTGATGACCGAGGGCGGCCATGTGGATTTTGCGCCTACCGATGATACCGAGATGGCGGTACTGCGGATTCTCAAGGCCCGGTTCGGCCGCGTGTCTGTGGAGCGGATTCTCTGTGGCCAGGGGTTGCTGAACCTGTACCAGGCCCATGCCGAGATACAGGATTTGGCAGCACCCCTGGATGCGCCAGAAAAAATAACCGCTGCAGCGCTGGATCATTCCGACCCGCTTGCAAGGCAGACCCTGAGGCACTTCTGTGAGATTCTGGGGCGTGTTGCCGGCAACGGGGTATTGACCCTGGGGGGCACTGGCGGCGTTTATCTCTGCGGTGGCATTCTCCCGCGGTTTATCGATTTCTTCCTGGAAAGCCCGTTCCAGAAAGGGTTTGAAGACAAGGGCCGGATGCGGCCGCTGCTGGAATCAACGCCGGTTTTCGTTGTGATGGAAGGCTACACCGGCCTTCTGGGTGCAGCGGAAGCGCTGACCAACCCGGAAGTGTAAGGCGCGCATCCTGTCGCTGCTCGTTCTCAGAGCAGCAACAGGGCAGCTTACAGGTAATGGACAAGTTCATCCTTGTCAAAGCGATACTGGCGGTTATAAACCCCTTTTTCAGAACGTTTTCCGGCTGCCAGTACCATGGTTACGAGGCCTTTTTTTGGCAGTTTCAGCAGCCGCCGTACCCGGCACTCATCGAAGCCTTCCATGGGACAGGAGTCATAGCCGTGTGCCCTGAGTGCCAGCATCAGGTTCTCTGCGGCCAGAGCGGTGGATTTGGTGGCCCAGACTTTCATTTCATTAGGGGAATAGGGCCCCCTCGGAACCGGGCGTGTCAGGCCCACAAACAATCCTGCGGTCTTCTTGGCGACTCCGAACAGTCCGAAAGGTCCCTGGTTGTAATGGATCGGGGCGATTTTCGAATAATATTTCTTCACAATAGTCGGCAGGTTTTCTTCCGGCCACTGTTCCAGTGCCATGCGCGAATGCTGGCGCCAGGTATCCGTCCTGGCAACCACAACGATCAGTACCGGCGCGGTTTTTGCCGCGTTCTGTCCCAGGCAGGCTTCGGCAAGTTTCGCTTTCAGGTCCGGCGTTCTCACCACGAAAAATTCCCAGGGCTGCAGGTTGCTGGAGTTGGGTGCCAGCATGGCCAGGTCCAGGCAGTCGTCCAGTACGTGTTCCGGCACCGGCTCGTCGGAAAACCGGCGCACCGAACGGCGGCTGCGCACCACTTTGCGGAATTCGTCGAGGGCAGGATTCGGCTCGATGTCTGATTTGGCATTCATGTCGGGCAGTTCCTTTCGCCAGTGTGGGAATGGCTCATTTGTGGGTAATGGAAACAGGCTTTAAGGTTACGGTAGCCGGCTGTTTATGCAATGGCCTTTTGTTCAGGAGTGGTTGGCACAAATGACCAGTATTGATACACAGCTGCCTTTCGAGGAGCTTGTTGCACAGGTTCGTCAGTGCAGGATCTGCGAGTCGCAGCTCCCGCTGGGCCCCCGGCCGGTAATCCAGATTTCCCGCTCTGCCCGCATTCTGGTGGTGGGGCAGGCGCCCGGCCGCCGCGTACATGAGACCGGCCTGCCATTCAATGATCCCAGTGGTGACCGGCTGCGGGACTGGATGGGTATAAGCCGGGAGGTTTTCTATGATGAGCAGCAGTTGGCCATCCTGCCCATGGGGTTTTGTTACCCGGGTACCGGCAAGTCCGGTGACCTGCCGCCACGACCGGAATGTGCGCCTGCCTGGCGTGACCTGTTGCTTGAGCGCCTGGAGTACATAGAGCTGACCCTGGTAATCGGCCAGTACGCCCATGCCTGGCACCTGCCCGGCGGGAAAGCGCCGGTCACCGAACGGGTTAAGCGTTGGCGGGACGTGTGGCCGGAGGTGCTGCCGCTGCCACACCCCAGCCCACGGAACAACCTGTGGTTACGTCGCAATCCCTGGTTTGAAGAGGAAGTGATTCCCCAGTTACGCAAGCGAGTCGGGGATATCCTCGGGCGCTAAGCAATGATACGCCCGGAGTGATTCAGGCGCTGTGGTGGAGAGCAACAGTCTGTGGTTGCGGAGTTGCCTTAGCCGACAGGTACCTGTCCAGCTCGCGCACATCGTCTTCAGTGGCGTATAGCCCCTGTTTGGTGCGACGCCAGAGAATATCTTCCGACGTCATTGCCCATTCATGTTTGATCAGGTATTCCACTTCCCGTTCATAGAGGGTGCCGGCAAACCGGTAGCCCAGATCCTGAACGGATTTGGCGTTGGCCAGAATGTCGTAGGCATTGGTTCCATAGGTACGCACATAGCGACTGCACACAGCCTCGGGTAGCCAGGGATAATCCGCTGACAGGCGAGCTTCGAGGGTATCGTGATTCTCAAAGTCACCACCGGGCAGAATACCCTTCTTGGTCCAGGGGCCCCGGGCGTGCGGGAAGAATTGGCACAGCTTGTCTGTAGCTGCTTCCGCAAGCTTGCGGTAGGTGGTGATTTTGCCGCCGAACACGGAAATAACCGGGGCTTTGCCTTTTTCCTTGTTGACTTCAAAGGAGTAGTCCCGGGAGGCCTTCTTGGCATCACCTTCTTCGTCATCCATCAGCGGACGAACGCCGGAGTAGGACCAGACCACGTCACTTTCCGTCAGCTGGCGCTTAAAGTGGGAGTTGACGATGTCCAGCAGGTACTCGGTTTCTTCCGGCGAAATTTTTGCTTTCTTCGGGTCGCCCTCGTAATCCACATCGGTTGTGCCGATAAGGGAGAACTCGTCCTCGTAAGGGATAACGAACACAATGCGCTCATCCTCATTCTGAAGGATGTAGGCCTCTGTTTCCCGGTTGAGGCGGGGAACAACAATGTGGCTGCCTTTGACCATGCGAATGTTTTTAGGCGCTTTCATGGCGAGGCTTTCGCTGAAAAGGCGGCTTACCCAGGGGCCGGAGGCGTTGACAATGACCTTTGCCGATACATGGTGGATGCTGTCGTCGTTCATGTCCTGCAGTGAGACATCCCACGAGTTCTCACCACGTCGGGCGTTGATGCACTTGGTTCTGGTCAGGATGGTCGCACCGCATTCCTGGGCTTTCCTGGCGGTCAGTACTACCAGGCGGGCATCGTCTACCCAGCCGTCGGAATATTCAAACCCTCTGGTAATGTCCGACTTGAGCGGGTCCTTTTCATCGAATTTGATGGACCGGGACCCGGGCAGGACTTCCCTCTTGGCAAGGTGGTCGTAAAGGAACAGCCCCATTCTGATCATCCAGGCCGGGCGCAGGTGAGGGCGGTGAGGCAACCGGAAACGCATGGGCCACATAATATGGGGCGAGTTCCGCAACAACGACTCCCGTTCTGCCAGAGCCTCCCGTACCAGCCGGAACTCGTAGTGTTCCAGGTAACGCAGTCCGCCATGGATGAGCTTGCTGCTGTTGGAGGATGTCGCCGAAGCGAGGTCGTTCATTTCGCAAAGCAACACCTTGAGACCCCGGCCCGCAGCATCCATTGCGATCCCCGTTCCGTTAACACCGCCGCCAACAACGACAACGTCAAATTCATTGTTCTCCTCGGTCATCTTCTGTCATCTCCTGACGCCAATGAAAGGACGCTTCCGGGCGCTCTTTCCGGTTTTCGCACAAACGTATTTCTATATTATGCGAAAGCAAAATATATTCGTAAAGGAAAATACAGAAAAAAAACGAAAAACGGTGTGCCAATAAACGGGGAGCCCGCAGGGCAGTTTCAGCAAGCGAGAAGTGTTATGGCGGGAAAGGTCAGACCAGATGCAGTTCTACGTTGTTCTCACGCAGCAGCTGGCGGATTTCAACGGGTGGTGGCTCATCAGTAAACACGTGGTCGGCCTGGGCGATACTGCCAAGGCGCACCATGGCGTTGCGGCCGAACTTGGAATGGTCGGCGGCCAGCAGAACCTGGCCCGAATTCTCGATAATGGACTGAGCAACCCGGACTTCCCGGTAATCGAAGTCGAGCAATGAGCCATCGGTGTGAATGCCACTGATGCCGATGATGCCGAAATCCATTTTGAACTGATTGATAAAGTCCCGGGTGGCTTCACCCACAATGCCACCATCACGATTCCTGACTTCACCGCCGGCAATGATGATATGGAAGTCTTCCTTTGCGGAGAGGATGGAGGCCACGTGCAGGTTGTTGGTCACCACCTGGAGGTTGTTTTTTTCGAGCAGTGCTTTGGCAATGGTTTCAGTGGTGGTGCCGATGTTGATGAACATGGAGGAATTGTCCGGGATCATCTTTACCAACGCCTCGGCAATGCGCTCCTTGGCTTCCAGGTCCATGATCTTGCGAGCGTGGTAGGCTGTATTAACCGTGCTGGAATCGATGCCGGCACCGCCATGATGCCGGCGCAGCTTTTTCTGTCCGGCCAGTTCGTTCAGATCACGGCGAATGGTCTGCGGTGTCACCCTGAACTGGTCTACCAGCTGTTCTGTCGTCACAAAGCCATTTTGCTGGATCAGCTCCATGATCAGATCCTGCCTGCGTCGCTGCGCCATTCAACCTCCTACGACAACCAATGTTTTCTCTAACGAACGAAATAGCGATTCTGTATCCATGTTCATTTTAGAGTGTTTGGGGTCTTTGTGCAGCCTTTCCAGAGCGTTATTGTGGGGAAAGGGTGGAGAGAGAGCCAGTTTTCGCCCGTCAAGAGGGGGTTGGCTTTTGTTTTCAAAAAAGTAAAAATGCGAAAAAATAAGAACACATGAGGCAAAGGCCATGACTCAGTTTATTCTGTCCATCGACCAGGGTACCACCAGTTCCCGCGCGATTCTTTTCACTCTGGACGCCAACATACACGCCTCCAGCCAGCAGGAATTTCCCCAACACTTTCCCGCCAGTGGCTGGGTAGAACACGACCCCGAAGATATATGGCGGACAGTCAGGGAAGTCTGTGATGAGGTTATGGACAAGGGGTGTGGCGACAGCGACGAGGTGGTCGCGGTAGGAATAACCAACCAGAGAGAGACCACCGTACTCTGGGACCGGGCGACGGGCGAAGCGGTGTATCCGGCCATCGTCTGGCAGGACCGCAGAACCGCTGACTGGTGCGAATCCCTTAAAAAGCAGAGCCTGGAACCATCGGTGAACAACAAGACCGGGCTATTGATCGACCCCTATTTTTCGGCCACGAAAATTCGCTGGGTTCTCGATAATGTGCCTGGTGCCAGGCAGCGGGCCGAAAAGGGAGAGCTTGCGTTTGGCACCATCGACAGCTTCCTGCTGTGGCGCCTGACCGGCGGTAAGGTTCACCGTACCGATGCCACTAACGCCAGCCGCACCATGTTGTTCAACATTCACAAACAGGAATGGGACCAGGAACTGCTGGACCTGTTTGGCATCCCGGAGCCCCTGTTGCCTGAAGTGATGGATTCCGCGGCGGACTTCGGTCAGATCGTGGGTAACGGACGTCTGGACGGTGCCTCTGTCATGGGGATGGCGGGTGACCAGCAAGCGGCGCTGTTTGGACAGACCTGTTTTGAAACCGGTATGGCAAAAAGCACCTATGGAACCGGCTGCTTTCTGATGCTTAACACCGGCGAAAAGGCCCTGACCTCGGAGCACCGGTTGCTGACCACGATCGCCTACCGTCTCAATGGCAAACCGGTCTATGCACTGGAGGGCAGTATCTTTATTGCCGGCGCGGCAGTTCAATGGTTGCGGGATGGCCTGCAGCTGATCAGGAGTGCCTGCGAGACCGAACCGCTGGCGGAGGGTACACCTGTCGATCACGGCGTCTATCTGGTGCCGGCGTTTACCGGATTGGGTGCGCCTTACTGGGATCCCAACGCCCGTGGAGCTATTTTCGGATTGACCAGGGATACCGGCATCAAGGAAATTGTCACTGCCGGCTTGCAATCGGTTTGTTACCAGACCAAGGATTTGCAGAGGGCCATGCAGAAAGATGGTTTGCGACCAATTGCGTTGCGGGTCGATGGGGGGATGGTGGCTAACAACTGGGTGCTGCAGTTTCTGGCCGACACTCTCGGAGCCACGGTGGACCGTCCCAGAATGGTAGAGACCACCGCGTTGGGTGCGGCTTATCTCGCTGGCCTTCAGGCCGGAGTTTACGAGTCGCTAGAGGCGCTTCAGGAGGCGTGGCAGTGTGATCGGCGGTTCGAGCCCGAGATGAGCAAGGACAACCGGGACAAGCTATATGCCGGCTGGTGTTCGGCCGTAGCGAGGCTGCAGAGCAATCCCGAAAGCCCCACGTAATCTCTCCTCTGACATGAAAGCGGTCATGGCTACCGCCCTGTTGTGTTCGTTATGGAGAAAAAAATTTTCGTATCTTTTCGTTTTGATGCAGCTCTTGTAGACTATCTTTAGGTCAAAACAACAACCGAAAGGGAAAAAGCATGTCTCTAACGCTGCAGAATGTCTCGCGCGTTGTGGACGGAGAGACCTGGATATCGGACGTCACCATGACGTTGGAGCCGGGTTCCTTTAACGTCCTCCTTGGTCGGACACTTGCCGGCAAGACAACCCTGATGCGCATTATGGCGGGTCTGGACAGACCGACAAGCGGCAAAATCCTGATGAATGAGGTGGACGTGACTGGCGTCGCCGTTCAGAGACGCAACATCTCCATGGTGTACCAGCAATTCATTAATTACCCCACCATGACGGTATTCGAAAATATTGCCTCGCCACTCAGGCTCGCCAGGAAAAGCCAGAACGAGATCGACAAGCGTGTTCGGGAAACCGCAGAGCTGCTGAAAATCGAAAATCTGCTGGAGCGTTTGCCTCTCGAGCTTTCCGGTGGCCAACAGCAGCGGGTTTCCATGGCCCGGGCTCTGGTAAAGGACGCTGATGTGGTGCTTTTCGATGAGCCGTTGGTCAACCTGGATTACAAACTGCGGGAGGCCTTGCGCAGCGAACTGAAAGACCTTTTCCAGGCTCGCAACTGTATTGCGGTTTACGCTACCACCGAGGCCCAGGAAGCGCTGGCCCTTGGCGGCGAAACTGCCGTATTACACGAGGGCCGTTTACTCCAGAAAGGCCCCACTCCCCGAGTTTACCACCGGCCACAGGATATGGAGACGGCAGAAATATTCTCTGAACCGCCTATCAACATTGTACCGGGACGAGTCAGCGAGAATGAAGTGACCTTTGATGAGCAAGTGCATTTTCAGCTTAATGCGGATCTGGCCTCCCTTGAACCGGGCCATTACAAATTCGGCGTCCGTCCCTCGCACATTGGCCTGGTGCCTCATGCCGATGATGATCTGGAAATGACAGTGAGGGTGGATCTGGCAGAAATCAGTGGCTCGGAAACCTTTCTGCATGTGCACAGTGAATCCTTCGAGCTGGTTCTGCACCTGCAGGGCATTTATCAGTACCGCACGGACGAGCAGATCAAGGTGTATTTCCCTACTCACAAACTCTACGCATTCGCGTCTGACGGTAAGACAATTCTTGTGCCCGACCGGGCGGAGGATCGCTGACATGGCAGAAATAACGTTGAAAACGCTGGCTCATTCCTACAGCAAAAAGCCCTCGGGGCCGGAAGATTACGCCATCCGCAAGATGGAGCACGTTTGGGCCCAGGGTGGAGCCTATGCGCTGCTTGGGCCGTCAGGCTGTGGCAAGTCTACGCTCCTGAACATTATCTCCGGTCTGGTAACGCCTTCTGAAGGAGACGTACTGTTTGACGGTAAGCGAATGAACGAGCTGCCACCTGAGAAGCGCAACATCGCCCAGGTTTTCCAGTTCCCGGTGATCTACGACACCATGACGGTGTACGACAATCTGGCTTTTCCGCTGCGCAACCAGGGCGGCTTGTCGAAAGATCAGATCCGGGAAAAAGTAAATGAGGTAGCGGACGTTCTCGAACTCTCCGGCGAGCTGACGCGCAAGGCCAAAAATCTTAGCGCCGACCAGAAGCAGAAAGTATCAATGGGGCGCGGCCTGGTTCGCGAAGATGTCACTGCGATTCTTTTTGATGAGCCTCTGACTGTTATCGACCCACAGCTCAAATGGCGGCTTCGCCGCAAGCTCAAGCAGATCCATGAGCGCTTCGACATCACCATGGTCTATGTTACCCATGACCAGTTGGAAGCCTCAACCTTCGCCGACAAGATTGCTCTTATGTACGAGGGGCAGATTGTACAGTTTGGGACGCCTCAAGAGCTGTTCGAGCGCCCGGCTCACACCTTTGTCGGGTATTTTATCGGCAGTCCCGGGATGAATTTTCTCGAGCCGAGGCTGACCGACGAGGGGCTGCTTTTCAACGGAAAACACATCCCTGTTAATGAGCAGGTACTGGAAAAGGTGCGTCGCAGCGGTTCCGACAATATCAAACTCGGCATTCGTCCAGAGTTCGTGACACTCGGAACGGACATTGGTGAGCAGCACTATGAGGTGACAGTCACCGACGTCGAGGATCTGGGCACCTACCAGATAGTCGACGTCGAGTTTGGTCCCGTCACTGTAAAAGTCCGTATTCCGGAAGATCGGCCGGTTCCGCGAAAGGCAGCAAGCATCGGCTTTCCGGACCCATGGCTGAAAGTGTATGTCGACGAGCGGCTAGTGGAGGCCGAGCATGAATAAGATTGAGAACAACAAAGCATGGTTTTTTGTGATTCCGGTCTTCGTGGTTGTGGCCTTCTCGGCGGTGATCCCGTTGATGACAGTGGTCAACTATTCGGTCCAGGATATTTTCGGCGCCAATTCGGCTTTCTGGACCGGCACCGAGTGGTACCGGGAAATGCTCCGGAATCCGGATTTGCAGGCAGCGTTGCTGCGTCAGTTTGGGTTTTCGTTTGCGATCCTCGCTATTGAAGTTCCGCTGGGTATTGGTATTGCGCTGCTGATGCCGAAGAAAGGCTGGGCAGCCTCTGCGGCGCTGGTTCTGGTTGCCATGCCGCTGTTGATACCGCTTAACGTGGTCGGAACCATTTGGCAGATCCTTGCCCGCACCGACATTGGACTGCTGGGCTGGAGTCTGAGCAGTCTCGGAATGGATTACAACATCAACGCCAACGCCGTTGATGCCTGGTTCACCATCATTCTGATGGATGTATGGCACTGGACGCCGCTGATTGCGCTGCTCAGCTACAGTGGTTTGCGGGCCATCCCAGAGGCCTACTACCAGGCGGCCCGCATCGACAGGGCTTCGCGCTGGGCGGTGTTCCGCTACATCCAGCTGCCCAAGCTGACCAACGTGCTGGTGATCGGTGTGCTGCTGCGGTTCATGGATTCTTTCATGATCTACGCCGAGCCCTTCGTGCTTACCGGTGGTGGTCCCGGAAGTTCTACTACCTTCCTGAGTCAGGCGCTGACCACCATGGCAGTGGGGCAGTTTGATCTGGGGCCTGCAGCCGCGTTCTCTATCATCTATTTCCTGATCATTCTTGCCGTCAGTTGGGTGTTTTACACCGCCATCATGACGCTGCAGAAAGACAAGTCAGCCCAACAATAAGAGCAAGGGGACAGACGTGAAATCACGCATCGCATTCATCGTTTACCTGGCCGTGATGATCCTGCCAATTTATTGGCTGGTAAATATGTCACTTCAGACCAACTCGGAAATTCTCGGCGAGCTAAGCTTCTGGCCGAGGAACCTGACCTTCGACAACTACACCAATATTCTGACGGATGAAAGCTGGTACATGGGGTATGTGAACTCCATGACTTATGTGTTCATGAACATGGCCATTAGCCTGACGGTTGCTCTGCCGGCGGCCTATGCTTTCAGCCGGTACAAGTTTGTGGGTGACAAGCACCTCTTTTTCTGGCTGTTGACCAACAAAATGGCTCCGCCGGCGGTGTTCGCGTTGCCTTTCTTTCAGCTTTACTCCTCAGTTGGGCTGTTCGACACCCACATAGCCGTGGCGCTGGCTCATACCCTGTTCAACGTCGCCCTGGCGGTCTGGATCCTGGAAGGCTTCATGAGTGGTGTGCCCAAGGAGATAGATGAAACCGCCTACATCGATGGTTACAGCTTTCCGAAGTTCTTCGTGAAAATTTACATCCCGTTAATTCGCTCCGGTATTGGTGTGACCGCCTTTTTCCTGTTCATGTTCTCCTGGATCGAGTTATTGCTGGCCAGGACTCTGACCGCGACCTCGGCCCAGCCCATCCAGGCCATCATGACCCGAACCCAGGGCGCCTCCGGTATCGACTGGGGCACCCTGGCGGCCGCCGGTGTGCTTACCATTGTGCCGGGAATTGCTGTGGTCTACTTCGTTCGCAATCACATTGCCAAGGGCTTCGCCCTGGGTCGTACCTGAGGAGGCTTGCTATGAGCTGGATGCATTGGACTGGCCCGACGGCAGGATTCTTTATCTCGATTGCCCTGATTCTGACGGGCATGACCGTATGGCAGTACTTCTCGCCCAGCATTGAGCGGAAGGGCTTCCTGCCAATAAGTACCACCCGTGGTGATCGGCTGTTTATTGGTCTTCTGACCAGTGCGTTCATTCATCTCGCGTTTATCGGAGTGACTGAACTTCATGTATTGGTGGCAACCGCAGTGTCTGTCGTCTGGGTGGTGATTCTGATGCGCTGGGGTTAAACCAATAAAAGGACTTACCTTCTTGCAGGGATGCAAACATAGCTAGATGAGGTCTGTATGAAAAACAAAAAGCTAAATTACCTTTCGCTGATGATTTCAGGGGCTCTCCTGACGTCGTCACAGGTATACGCGCAGGACTATCGGGCGGCGGCTGAACAGGCTCTGGATGAGCATTTCCAGCGCTCAACCCTGTCAAGGGAAGAGCAGCTTGCCGAGCTGGAGTGGTTTATCAAGGCGGCCGAGCCTTTCCGTGGTATGGAAATCAAGACGGTGGCAGAGGGCCTGACCACCCACACCTACGAAGCCGAAGTGTTGGCAGAGGTCTTTACCGACATCACCGGAATTGAAGTGGAACACAACATCATCGGTGAAGGTGATGTGGTAGATACCATGCAGACGCAGATGCAGTCTAACCGGAACATCTACGATGCCTATGTAAACGATTCCGATGCCATCGGTACCCATCTGCGCTACGGCAAGACCATTGCCATCTCGGACGCTATAAAGAACGAGTGGAAGGATTATACCAACCCGGATCTTGATCTGGATGATTTCATCGGTCTGCAGTACACCACAGGGCCCGATGGCAAGATTTATCAGCTGCCGACCCAGCAGTTCGCCAACCTGTATTGGTTCCGTGCTGACTGGTTTGACCGCGAGGATCTTCAGAAGCAGTTCAAGGAGCGCTACGGTTACGACCTGGGAGTGCCTCTGAACTGGTCCGCCTACGAGGACATCGCCGAATTTTTCAGTGTTCATGTCAAGGAAATCGATGGCGAGCGCGTCTATGGTCACATGGACTACGGCCGCCGGGATCCTTCCCTGGGCTGGCGCTTCCACGACTCCTGGCTTTCCATGGCAGGCATGGGCAGCAAGGGTGTGCCTTTCGGCAATCCGGTGGACGACTGGGGTATCCGCGTCAATGAAGACGGCAACCCGGTCGGTGCCAGCGTAAGCCGCGGCGGTGCGACCAACTCTCCGGCTTCCGTGTATGCCGTCACCAAGATGGTGGAGTGGCTGCGTGATTACGCACCGGAAAGTGCACGAGGCATGACCTTTGGCGAGGCTGGTCCGGTCCCTGCCCAGGGCCAGATTGCACAGCAGATCTTCTGGTATACCGCGTTCACGGCTGACATGACCGACCCCAGCCTGCCGGTCACTGACGATGAGGGTAACCCGAAATGGCGCATGGCTCCGTCTCCGGCCGGACCCTATTGGGAAGAGGGCATGAAGGTAGGTTATCAGGACGTGGGTTCCTGGACTTTCTTCAACTCTACGCCTGAGGATCGTCGAACAGCTGCATGGCTGTTTGCCCAGTTCACGGTTTCCAAGACTGTGTCGCTGGAAAAGACCATTGCCGGCCTGACGCCGATTCGCCGTTCCGACATCTTCTCGGATGAAATGACCGAGCTGGCGCCGAAACTGGGCGGATTGGTTGAGTTCTATCGTAGTGAGAACGAGAGTATGTGGACTCCGACGGGCACCAACGTACCGGATTACCCGCGTCTCGCGCCGCTGTGGTGGCAGAACCTGGCTCCGGCGGTCAACGGCGAAGTAACACCCAAGGAAGCGTTGGACGATCTGGCTGAGGCCATGGATCGCACCATGTCGCGTCTGGCACGAGCGGATGTGTTTGAAAACTACGCGCCTGTCCTTAACGAACCTCGTGACGAGCAGTACTGGCTGGATCAGCCCGGCGCACCAAAGCCGGCCCTGGAGAACGAAAAGCCCCAGGGAGAGACCAAGCCGTACGATCAGATGATGGAAGAATGGATGGCCAAATAAGGCTGTGATTGACCCTGCCAGCTCGCACTATTGCGGGCTGGCAGATACCATGCCTGGAATAGCAGATTACCGGAGACTGAGCGGCTGCCCTGCCTCCTTGCGGCGGGCTTCCCATTCCTCCCGGGTCTGGGCAGCCTCGTCCCCCGGCATCGAATCGATGATCTCGAAATAGTCGCTGGAATAGTCATCGTCCATGATTTCATTGCGGGGCTTCACCCGAACTACGTAGACGGTTTGTACGTTCTGGTGGTCAAACGCTCGCCAGTACTGTTCGTCTTTCAGGAATGTGTACCTGTGGCCCTCCAATGCGCGGATAACCTGGCTGGTGTCAGTGGTGCCAGCACGCTCCACGGCGTCCTTGTACTGATAGACAATGCTGTAGGCGGAAGCCGCCGCCGTGGACGGGCGCATTTCGTAGCGGCTGGAGAATGCCTCTACAAATTCTTTGCCTCGTGGGTAGTCATACTGGTAAGGCACGCTCCATACCCAGGGTGCGCCACCAATGACGCCTTCCATAATGGTCGGGCCCACCTGGCGAGCCATGCCCAGTGTCAGATTGGGAACCACGACCTGCATTTTCTTTGTTAGCCCCATTTCATACGCCACGTTCAGCGCACGCACCATATCGTCACCGAACAGCACCATCATCAGCACCTTGGCGCCGCTTTGTTCCGCCTGCTCCAGAGCCTCGCGGAAGTCCGTGATCAGAGCGCGGGGAAAGGGCGTTTTGACACCCTGATGCGCACTGGTGTCATCGGTATTGGTGAATTTCCTGACGGACTCTTCCACCGACCAGCCCCAGGTGTAGTCCGCGGTGATGTAGAAGTATTCGTCATCGGCATGCTGGGTCGTGAGGTACTTGCTCAGGGCCTTAGCCGTCATCCAGGCATTGTAGGGTTCCCGGAACATGTGGCTGTGGCCGGCGGCACCGGTGGTGGCATTGGAGTAAGTCAGCGTGCCGAAGTAGATTCTGTCTCGGTCTCTCGCCGCTCTTCCGGAGGATATGGCGACGGCGCTGGAGACGCCGCCAAACAGCATTTGCACCCCCTGCCGGTCGATTAACTCGGCGGTGTTTTTGGCGCCTTTGTCCGGCTCACCGGAGGTATTTCGTATGACCAGCTCCACGTCGCGGCCCATGATGCCGCCGGCCTTGTTGATTTCATCAACCGCCAGAAAAGCACCCAGGCGTTGTTGCAGGCCCTGGTCCTTGTAGCGTCCCGTCTGTGGGTAGTTCAGCCCTATTTTCAGGGTTTCGGCTGCCACTGTAGTGGTTACAAGCAGGGTGAGTAAGAGGAAAACAAAAAGCTTCTTCAAGTGCATTTGCGAAGGCCCCCGTGGTCGCGCCGGGCCCGAAACTCAGGCCCCTGATATTGTTGTTATAAAGAAAGAAGGAGCAGTGTCGCGGGAGTCCGCCAAAGCAACAATGATACTAAAGTGGAAATTGTGTAACGATTTGTCAGGTTTTGATGGCAGTCACTAATTCTGTTTTTGTCAGGCAACTGCCTTGTTGCGCACAGATTCCAGCATCCGGTACCAGATCGGGCGGGGCAGCACGCTCTGGGCGCCGTGAAGCGCGGAGTGGATCCGGTCAGGATTCATGGAGCCGAGGACGGGTAGAGGCGTTCCCGGAATCTGGTGCAGCCAGGCAATAGCCAGCGCCGTTTCATCCAGCCCGGTTTCCTCCCGTGCCCGGTCGAGAACATCAGCAGGCATCCGCTCGGCCAGGTTGCCGCCCCCCAACGGAGACCATGCCAGCCAGCGCAATCCGTCAGCAAGGTGAGCCTCCACCGTGCCGTCGAACAACGGGTCAGTATGGCCGAGTGACAACTGGCTTTGGTTGCAGACTAGTGGCAACCTGGTATTCCTGGCCAGCCACCGCCACTGTTCCGGCAGGAAATTGGATACACCTATCTGGCGTACCTTACCCGCCGACACGGCATTCTCCAGCGCCCGGGCAACATCGTCCGCCTGCATCAGTGGATCTGGCCGATGGATCAGAAAGGTATCAATCTGATCCACCGCCAGTGAGGCAAGAGCACGGTCAATGGCTCTCGCCAGGTAACCGGCTTCGGCCCGGTAATGCTTCACCTGCCACGGTGATCGGTCTTGGTTGGCTGGTACAATGCCTGCCTTGGTTATCACCCGTACGTTTTTTGCCAGCAGCGGATGGGTTCTCAGCGCATCTCCGAACAGCCGTTCACACTCGCCACCGCCATAGATGTCGGCATGATCGAACACGTTCAGCCCGTCATCCAGCCGGGCGGCGATCCAGTCGGCCAGCCTGGCCGGTCTGGTGAGTTCCGGATGGTCATGAAGGCGCATCATCCCCAGAATCAGGGGCGTTTCCGGTGTGAATCCAGCTGTTGGGGTGCTTTGCACGGTTACTCCTTGCCAAAGGCGATGACCACGCGGTCGTCACCATGGGTTCTTGAAAAAACGTAGGGCTCGGTGCTGAGGCGCTGGTGTTCGCCAGCGCCGATGGCCGGGTGGCGATCCCGGAACTGACCGAGCGTTTGCCAGTGGGACAGTACCGGCGCCGCCGTGCCACTTTCAATGTCTTCCCAGTTCATATCGGAACGGGTGCCCTGGTGACCGTCGGAACCGGTGGGTCCGAACGGACGCCCGGATTCATCTCCATAGAATATCTGGCTGGTGCCCGGTGTAAACAGCAAGGCACTGGCTGCACGCTTCTGCATGGCTGGATCGTTGTCTGCGATGCGGCTGAACAGCTGGGTGTCGTGGGATGAAATGTAGCTCATGACGTTGAAGGGTGTGTCGCCGTTCATCTTCTCTGAGTAGTCGCTGTAGATGGGCTCCATTTCCGACAGGCAGGCGGCACCGGCCCGGGCTTCTTCCTGCAGGTCAAAGTTGATCACTGCATCGAAGCCTGCATCAAAGTAGCTGCTACGGGTAACGGTGTGGGGGAAAACCTCCGCCACCATCCAGAAGTCCTCCGCTGGCAGCGGTTGCCCTGGATTGTTGCTACGGTAGGTTTCCAGCGCCTCCTGGGCTTGCGCTTTGAGTTCCTGCCAGGCTTCCGGCTCCACGTGTTTGGCGGTGTCGACCCGGAAACCGTCAACGCCAAATTCACGCACCCAGTCTGTCAGCCAGGTGATCAGGTAATCTCGCACCGTTGCATCATCAAGCTGCTCCGCACGGGTGTTGTCCTTGTTCCTGAGGAACACTGGGAGGTCGACTACTTTGTCAGATTCGGTCTTGAAGTCCGGCAGGAACGCCAGCGAACCCCGTAACGGATCGATGGAGGCATTGGGGGGTGTGGCATAATCTCCGATGCCGGCGCGAACCCAGTCCTTGCCCCACCAGTTGGCCCAGTCCGGGTGATCGTAATCAATCAGCGCGTGGTAGGCGTGGAAATCCTCCCAGGATTCCGGCTTCCAGTCACCCCACTGATCCGGCAGGTGCTTCTCGAAGCCGTCACGGAGCCCGCCGAAGTTGAAGGTCTGCATGTCCTGGAGTGTGGAGTAGCCGGGGTGGTTCATGACCACGTCCATCACCACACGTATGCCGCGGGCGTGGGCTTCTTCAACCAGGGTTCGGAATTCGTCACGGGTACCGAAATTGGCGTCGGGGCGGGTAAAGTCCAGGGCATAGTAGCCATGGTAGCCATAGTGCTGGAAATCGCCCCGGTCACCGCCACCAACCCAGCCATGAATCTGCTCGAAGGGTGGGGTGATCCAGACGGCGTTCACGCCCAGCTCCTTAAGGTAATCCAGCTTTTCGGTCAGGCCGGCAAAATCCCCGCCATGGAAGGTACCGATTTCGTCCTTGCCGTCTGGGTGGCGGCCGTAGTTCCGGTCGTTATCGGTGCGGCCGTTGGCGAAACGGTCAGTCACGGTAAAATAAACCGTGGCGCCGGCCCAGTTGAAGCTTTGTTGAGGGGCCTCGACAGCCTCAAGCAATAACAGCCCTTCGGATTCCGGTGCGGGTGTCAGTGTGACTTTGCCGTCTGCCACCCGGGCTTTTTCCCCGCTGTAAAAATCCCGCACCCATTCACCGTCAGTAAACGTGTCACCCACGGAAACCGTCATTTCGGACCGGGTGGCAACACAGAGGCCGCTGCTGGTTGAAGCGCCGGGGTGGTCTGACGGTGGGGCTGCAGTCTCGAACTGGCCGCCGGCGCAGCCGACAAGAGAGAGGCACGTCACAAGGCTGGCGGTCAATCTGAGTTTTTTCGGATATGAATTCATGCAATGGGCTCCGGTTCCATTTATTGTTGTCGTACCGCAATCAGACCAGACCCGGGGGGAGGGTGGTAGACGGAATTTGCTACGCCTCCCTACTCCCCCGTTCTACGCCTCAGGGAATGAAATCAGGGCTGATGCCAGCAACGGCAAATTGCAACACAGTTCGGTTACTCGCAATAGAAAGATTTGCGTTCAGCCCGTCCGGCCAACCTCGTGCCAGTCGGACAACAAGAATAAGGCAAGAACAAGCAGAGGAATCACCTGATGAATCGTCGAACTTTTATCCGCAGCACACTCGCAGCCTCCATTGTTGCAGCATCTTTCGGGATGTCTGCACCTGCCCATGCCGAGATTGAGGAAGGCAAACTCCTGGTCTGGATCAACGGTGACAAGGGTTATGATGGCCTGCAGGAAGTGGGCGACTGGTTTACCGAAGAAACCGGTATTCCCGTTGAAGTAGCCCACCCCGACAGCGCCACCGACAAGTTCCAGCAGTCCGCCGCTACCGGTAACGGCCCTGACATCTTTATCTGGGCACACGATCGCTTCGGCGAATGGGCGCAGAGCGGCATCATTTCCGAGATCAAGCCATCACAAAAGGTGGTTGATGCCAATTTCGATTTCACCTGGGATGCGGTGACGGTCGACGGCAAGATGTACGGCTACCCCATGGCCGTCGAGTCCATCGGCCTGATCTACAACAAGGATCTGGTGGCTGAGCCGCCAAAGGCCTTTGAAGACATCCCTGCCATCCACGAAAAACTGGCGGAAGATGGCAAGCGCGCCATTCTGTGGGACTACAACAACACCTACTTCACCTGGCCGATGATCGCCGCGGCCGGTGGCTATATCTTTGCCCAGAACGAAGACGGCAGCTATGACGTCAAGGACACCGGCGTCAATAACGAGGGTGCCATGAAAGGGGCCAATATGCTGGCCACCCTGATTGAAGAAGAGGTAATGCCCCGTGGTGCGGACTACAGCGCCATGGAGTCCGGGTTCAACAAGGGCGAAGTGGCGATGATGATCAACGGCCCCTGGGCCTGGGGCAACCTGAAGAAGAGCGGTATTGATTTCGGTGTTGCCAAGCTGCCTACCGTTGACGGCCAGCCAAGCAAGCCGATGGTGGGCGTAATGGCGGCAACCCTTAACACCGCAAGCCCCAACAAGGATCTGGCGGTGGAGTTCCTGGAGAACTACGCATTGTCCATCAAGGGTCTGAAGATGGTGAACGACGACGTTCCCCTGGGCGCTGTCGCCAATAAGGAATTCATGGACGAGCTGTCGTCGAACCCGAACATTGCCGCAACGTTCGAGAACGCCGAGTTGGGTGAGCCCATGCCAAGTGTTCCCGCCATGGGCGCGTTCTGGTCATCCATGGGCCCGGCTCTGCAGAACATCACCTCGGGCAGACAATCCGTTGAGGATGCCCTGAACTCTGCAGCAAAACGCATTACCCGGTAACACCAAAAATGAAAGTGCCGTCGGCAGTCTTGCCGGCGGCTTTTAACGGGCTGACTACAATGATAACGGAAACCCTGTCCTCCCCCGGAACCGAAAGCAGACTTTCAATGACCCGAATGATTCTGAAGTGGGGCGCCCTGGCTGCGTTGGTGGGAATGGCGCTCTACCTGATACTGGCACTGTATGCCCAGCAGGAGTTCGTGTTCGCGATGCTGTTCCTGGTGCTGACGGCGTCAGCGGTATTTGTCTTCGTCAACAAGAAACTCTACGCCCACCGCTACATTTTTCCGGCCGTCGCGGGTATGGGGCTGTTTGTTATTTTCCCGCTGATGTACACGGTGGGTATTGGTTTTACCAACTACAGTGCCAGCAATTTGCTGAGCTTTGAGCGGGTACAGGAAAACCTGCTGGACCGGACCTATCAGTCCGATTCCGTTCGCTACAACTATGAGCTCTACGATACCGACGCCGGTTACGTGATCTATCTGGAAGGGGAGCATCAGGACCTGGTATCGGCACCGCTGGCCCTGGATGGCTCGGATTCCAGCGCACCGGTATTGCCTGCCTCAGGGAAACCAGCGGGAGAGCCACTGGCAATCCGCGATATCATCCAACTCAGGTCGGAACTGTCGCAACTGGAACTGCTGACCGAGGATGGCCGGGAGTTGAGCATGGCCAGCCTGCGTGCATTCGCCGCGATCAACGACCAGTTCACGCTGCACGACAATGGCAGCATTACCGACAACCAGACTGACGTCACCTACTTCCCGGACCACGACACCGGCTTTTACCGCAGCGCGGACGGCCAGACCCTGTCACCGGGATGGACCGTCAACATCGGCTGGGACAACTACCTGAAAGTGGTGTCTGACCCCAGCATTCGTGGGCCGTTTTTCGAGATTTTCGTGTGGACGCTGTCCTTCGCGGTGGCCACGGTGGTGTTCACCCTGGCACTCGGTCTGCTGCTGGCAAACCTGCTGCAGTGGGACCAGATTCGTGGCAAAGGCTTCTATCGCACCATGCTGATTCTGCCTTATGCAGTGCCTGCGTTCATCTCGATTCTGGTGTTCAAGGGCCTGTTCAATCAGAACTTCGGTGAGATTAACCTGGTGCTGGAAGGCCTGTTCGGGATCCGCCCCGACTGGTTCAGCGACCCGGCCCTGGCCCGGACCATGATCCTGATCGTGAACACCTGGCTTGGCTATCCCTACATGATGCTGCTCACCATGGGGCTGTTACAAGCAATCCCGAGGGATCTCTACGAAGCATCTGTGATGGACGGGGCAGGGCCGGTGAATAACCTGTTCAACATCACTCTGCCGCTAATCATCAAACCGCTGATGCCGCTGCTGATTGCAAGCTTTGCGTTTAATTTCAACAACTTTGTCCTGATCGCCCTGTTGACCGGTGGTGCGCCCGATATTATCGGTGCCAGCACACCTGCAGGCACTACAGACCTGCTGGTGAGCTACACCTACCGTATCGCGTTCCAGGATTCCGGACAGAACTTTGGCCTGGCGGCTGCCATCGCCACTGCCATCTTCCTGGTGGTTGGCGCCCTGTCGCTGATCAACCTCAAACTGTCCAAAGTCAAAGTCTAAGGAGCTACCCATGGCGATGGTTGAACCCCGCTCCACGAAGTATCGCGTATTGGCATCCCATCTCGGGATGCTTGGATTCATCGTGATCATTCTGTTTCCGCTGCTGATGGTGATTTCCATCTCCTTCCGTAGTGGTAACTTTGCCTCCGGCAGCCTGCTGCCGGAGAATCCCTCGCTGGAGCACTGGTATCTGGCGTTTGGCATTCCCTACACCGGTGAAGACGGCACGGTAACCCAGCCGCCATTCCCGGTGCTGCTGTGGCTGTGGAACTCCATCAAGATTGCGGTGGTCTCCGCGGTGCTGATCCTGGCGTTATCCACCACCAGCGCCTATGCCTTCGCCCGCATGCGGTTTGCGGGTAAGGGCTTCGTGCTCAAGTCGATGCTGATCTTCCAGATGTTCCCACCGGTGCTATCCCTGGTGGCGCTGTATGCCCTGTTCGACAAGATAGGCAACCACGTCAGCTGGCTGGGGTTGAATACCCACGGTGCGGTAATCGTTGCATCCCTCGGGGGCATGGCACTGCATATCTGGACCATCAAGGGCTACTTCGATTCCATTGACCGCTCCCTGGAAGAGGCGGCCATCGTCGACGGAGCCACCACCTGGCAGGCGTTCCGTTACATCCTGCTGCCGCTGTCTGTGCCGATTCTGGTGGTGGTGTTCATCCTCGCGTTCATCATGACCATCATGGAATACCCGATGGCGTCTGTGCTGCTGGTGGATACCGACAAACTGACCCTGGCGGTGGGGGCGCAACAGTACCTGTACGAGCAGAACTACCTCTGGGGCGACTTTGCCGCGGCCGCAGTGCTCTCGGGACTGCCCATTACATTGATCTTCCTGTACTGCCAGAAATGGATTGTTGGCGGGCTTACAGCTGGTGGCGTCAAGGGCTGACGCCACCATCCCTTCCGCGAGCATTGCGTCTTCCTTTTCGCACTTCGCGACCCGGTCAGGCTAATCCCCCCCCCTGCTGACCGGGTTTTTTTTTATTTTCGTGATCGCTGGACATTAGCGGCCAGACCCTGGCTAGTTAAACAAAAAAAAGGGGCCGGTACGTGACGAACCGGCCCCTGAAAACGTTCAGTGCAAATCAGAAATCAATGCAGGGCTCACGGTACAGCCGGGGGCAGGCGTTGCCGTCCTGGCGGAACAGATGGCATTTGATGGCGTTGAAGCCCAGGGTGACTTTGGTGCCTTCCTGGACCGGGTCGCTGCCGTCGGTGCGCATGGTGATGACACCGTCCACGCCGTTGACGTCCATGTGGACCAGGGTCTGGTAGCCCAGCCGTTCAACCACAGTGACTTCGCCGTCCATGTACATGTCGGCTTCGTCGCCGGTGGTCAAATGTTCCGGGCGCACGCCAAGGCTGACGGATTCACCGGCAGACAGTTCGTGGCCGTTGATGGCGACTTCCAGGGAGTGTTCGCCTGGCAGGGTCACGGTAACGGACTGGCTGCCGGTTTTCTCAACAGTGCAGTCGATGAAGTTCATCTTCGGAGAGCCGATAAACCCGGCCACAAACCGTGTGGCGGGATAGTGGTACAGCTCCATGGGCCTGCCAACCTGGGCGATGGTGCCGTTGTCCAGGGCGACGATTTTGTCGGCCATGGTCATGGCTTCTACCTGGTCGTGAGTGACGTACACCATGGTGGCGTCCAGGCGCTTGTGCAGGCGTGAGATTTCGATGCGCATCTGTACCCGCAGGGAAGCATCCAGGTTGGATAATGGCTCGTCGAACAGGAATACCGTGGGTTCCCGCACAATGGTGCGGCCAATAGCCACACGCTGGCGCTGCCCGCCAGACAGGTCTTTCGGCTTACGCTCCAGCAGGTTGTCGAGCTGGAGCAGCCTTGCGGCATCGTTAACACGCCGGTCAATTTCGGTCTTGTTGGTCTTGGCCAGTTTGAGGCCGAAGGCCATGTTTTCGGCCACGTTCATGTGGGGGTACAGGGCGTAGGACTGGAACACCATGCCCACTTCACGCTCTTTGGGTGGCAGGTTGTTGACCTTGTCGTTACCAATGTACAGGTCACCGGAGGTGATGTCCTCCAGCCCCGCGATCATGCGTAGCAGGGTGGATTTGCCGCACCCGGACGGGCCGACAAAGACCACAAACTCGCCGTCATCGATATCCAGGTTCACGTTGCGGGTTACCTGGGTTTCGTCAAAACTCTTGCAGATGTTTCGTAGTGTGACGCTGGCCATAATGTGTGTCTTCTTGTTTGATCTATGGAAGCAGGGGGTCAGAGTGATGCAATCTCGACACCCCATGGCTGCAGCTCGAGTTGCCGGCCTTTCCAGGAACCCCCGATAAAGCCCGGGGTGCCTTTGATTGGCTGGCCAGGAGCTGGCGTGGTGATCCGAACTGGCTTGTCGGTCAGGTTCAGGGCCACCAGCAGGGTTTCACCCTCGTAATGTCGGGTGTAAACCAGAGTTTCTTCCGGGCTTTTGAGGAACTCGATATCGCCCTTGAGCAGAACCGGCTGCTGTGCGCGCCATCCAAGAAAGGTACGGTACGCCTGCAGGATGGAATTCTCCTCGTCATGCTGGACCGCAACCGCTGCATTGTAGTGTTCATCATAAACCGGCAGCCAGGGGCGCGCATCGGAGAAACCACCATGGGTTTCCCGGTGGTGCCAGACCATCGGTGTGCGGCAGCCGTCCCGGCCCTTGTATTCGGGCCAGAAGTTGATGCCATAGGGATCAACCAGCTCGTGGTATTCCAGCTCTGCTTCGGTCAGGCCGAGCTCCTCGCCCTGGTAGATACAGATGCTGCCGCGCAGGGTCAGCAGCATTGCCATGTAGGCTTTGAGTTGCTGCGCTGACCGGGCTTCCCAGCGGCTGGCCACACGGGCTACGTCATGGTTGCCTATGGCCCAGCAGGGCCAGCCGTCGGTCAGTTTCTTTTCAATGGAGTCGACCGTCTTCTTGAAAAAATCAGCGCCACGTTGCTCGGTCAGCAGGTCAAAGGAATAGGCCATGTGGAGCTTGTCGCCGCCACCGGTATATTCCGCCATGGTTTCCAGGGAGTTGTCGTCTCCGATTTCTCCCACGGTAGTGGTTCCGGGATACTGGTCAAGCAACGCACGCAGCCGTTGCAGGAAAGCCAGGTTTTCCGGGCGGGTCTTGTCGTATTTGTGGAACTGGTAGGCGTAGGGATTTTCCTTGCGCACACCAATGGACCCTTCGGCAACCGCATTGCTGGGAGGATTGTCCCGCAGCTTCGGGTCATGGAAACAGAAGTTGATGGCGTCGAGACGGAAGCCGTCCACGCCCCGGTCCAGCCAGAACTTCACGTCCGACAGTACCTGATCCACCACTTCGGGGTTGTGGAAGTTCAGGTCCGGCTGGCTGGCCAGGAAATTGTGCAGGTAGTACTGCTTGCGCCGGCTGTCCCAGGCCCAGGCTGAGCCCCCAAAAACCGATAGCCAGTTGTTTGGAGGTGTGCCATCTTTCCTGGCATCCGCCCACACATACCAGTCCGATCTGGGGTTGTCGCGGCTGGAACGGCTTTCGACAAACCATCGGTGCTGGTCCGAGGAGTGGCTCAGAACCTGGTCGATCATGATCTTCAGGTCGCGCTTGTGGGCCTCGGCAATCAGCTCGTCGAAGTCTTCAATCGTACCGAATATCGGGTCTACGTCGCGATAATCTGAAACGTCGTAGCCAAAATCCTTCATGGGGGAGGTAAAGAACGGCGACAACCAGATCGCATCTACGTTCAGGCTTGCGATGTAATCCAGCTTGGCGGTAACCCCGGGCAAATCACCGATACCATCGCCGTTGGAATCGTTGAAGCTGCGTGGATAAACTTGGTAAATGACGGCGCCACGCCACCAGTCCGGGTTTTTGATCATCATGCCTCGCTTAACACCCTGACGGTGAAAGACTGTTATTGTCTGGAACGGAAGAGTTCCGTGGTAATTGCTTTCATGCATAGTGCGATCAAGCAACGGCCCGTTCATCCTCCTGCGGGAGTTTTTGTTGGCGTAGCCGGGGGGATGAGGGGGGCGTAGAGGGGATGAGATGAATAGGAGTACAGAAGGAGAGTGACTGTCCTCCCTGCCGATCCAGTTATCGGCAGGGAGGACAGCCTGGGAGCGGGGTAGTTACTGCCTCCTGGCAGCAAAGGCCAGCACCAGGCTAACGAGCGTAGACCCGACCAGGGCGCCCACAAATGGCTGCAGCGTCGGAATGCCGCCCGGAAAGCTTGCGACTTCCAGACCGGCCATCAGGCTGCCACCGGTGACCCATCCGGGAATAATCGCCCCGGCCAGGCCAGCAAGGCCACCCATTACTGCTGCGGTGGTTGTCATTCGTTTCCAGAGGCCCATCAGCACCGGTATAACGGCCGTGGCGCATAGCAGGTCGGCAATCAGGAACAGCCTCAATACTGAAACACCCTGCAGTGACACAATAACCACTGGGATCATCAGGATGACGGTAATCCACCGTGCCGAGGTAATGGAGAGCCCCTGTCTTTCCGTTACCGCCAGGGACGCCAGGGCGTTTTGCAGGGTATCCACTGATGAGGCCACCAGGGTCAAGGCCAGTACCAGGGCAGGAATGGTCAGCCAGGCGGGCGCCCCGGAGAGCAGAGCAAAGAAGGGAATGGGTGGGGACCCTAGATCCACGCCACTCATGGCGGCGGCAATACCCAGGGCACCCACAGCAGCAACCACGGCGATGGTGATCACGCCACCAAACAGGGCACCCTGGCGCAAGGCTGAGGTGTCCCGTGCCGACCACAGGCGCTGCCAGTAACCCTGGTGAAACAGGTTGGCGGCGGTTACTGCAATCACCAGTGTCAGGGCAACGCTCAGGGCGCTACCGACTGGCGCCGATGGTGCGCTGGCGGTATCCAGTTGCGGCAGCCGTTCCATGGCCACAAACCCGACGATTGCGAGCAACCCGATTAACAGGAACGCCTGCCACTGGTCGGTGACGATGCTGGCCCGCAGACCACCCCAAGCCGTGTAAATCAGCGTGGCGACAGCCACACCCAGCACCGCCACATTGCCGTTGATACCGGAAAGCAGCGAGGTAATGGCACCGATGGCTGTCAGTTCCGCGGTCAGGAAACACAGCATGTAAAGCACGGAGATCAGCGATACGTAGCGGCGAACGGCATTGCCATAGCAGGCCTGGGCGAACTCCCCGATACTGCGGCCCCGGGGAAGGTAGCGGCGAATAGCCGGACCACAGAAAGCAAAGACAATAAACGGCAGCGCCGCACCCAGCGCATAGCCGGCCAGTGCCACTGGCCCTACCAGGGCACCCACTTCCGGTGGCGCAAAGAGTATCCAGCCACCCATGCCAGAGGCCAGGAACGACAACCCCAGAGCCCTGGCGCCCTGGCTGTTACGGGCCGTCACATAGTCGTCCAGGCCGCCATCGGCCAGGCGTGCCCGCATTCCCAGCCAGGTAAAAAGAACCAGGGCAGCCGCGAGGGCGGCGACGGTCGTGTAAAACATAGTGGTGTTCTCCGCCGGTGGTGAAGCCCGGAATAGTGACACAGATCTGCATTGAGTCAATTTTGACAAGCATCAAATGAGTGTCAGGCTTATGCTTTACTGTAGATGGTATTTATCCGGGAAGAATTCTCGGCACAGGAGGTACTTATGAGTAATCGCAAGTCGGAACTTGAGACCCTGCGCGCTGATCTGAAGGCGCGGCTGGCAAAATACGAGGCCCATCAGCACCGGCAGGATGGGGCTCTGGAGAAAGACTCGGAAGAACAGGCCGTCCAGACCCAGAACGACGAGGTGGTGGATTCTCTGGAAACTGAAACCCGCATTGAACTGGCCCAGATAGAACGTGCCCTGGAACGGCTGGCCAATGGGCTGGGGGACGAATGTGAGAGCTGCGGGGAGGAAATAGACCCGCGAAGGTTGCAGGTACTACCCTATACCACGGTATGTGTGAAATGCGCAGACGAATGATCCGGTAAAAAGGAGGCCTGATGTCAGCAGCTGCCAGTTCCGACAATAAACCCGACGGGCTGCCGAAAAGCAGGGTGATCGGGTTGATTCTGGGGCCCCTTTTCCTGCTTATGGTACTGGTCCTCCCGGCTCCGGAAGGGATGGCGTCCGAGGCCTGGGCAGCGCTCGGGCTGATGCTGCTGATGGCAACCTGGTGGTCCACCGAGGCGATTCCCATTCCCGCCACGGCGCTGATACCGATTGTGCTGATCCCGGCGCTGGGCCTGGGTGGTATCAAGGATGCAACAACACCCTACGCCAACCCCATCATCTTCCTGTTTCTCGGTGGATTTACGCTTGGCCTGGCAATGCAGCGGTGGAACCTGCACCGACGGATTGCCTTACTGACACTGCGTGGTGTGGGTGACAAGCCACGGCGCCAGATTGCCGGATTCATGATCGCCACCGCCTTTTTGAGCATGTGGGTCAGCAATACGGCGACATCGATCATGATGCTACCCATTGGTCTTTCGGTGATTGCAATGATGGACTCTCCCAACCCCGAGGGCGTTCGTCGCTATGCCACAGCGTTACTTCTGGCTATTGCTTATTCCGCCAGTATTGGTGGTATTGCCACCCTGATAGGCACTCCGCCCAATGCATTGCTGGCAGCCTATCTGGGTGAGAATCAGGGTATCTCCGTCGGTTTTGCCCAGTGGATGCTGCTGGGGGTGCCTGTGTCGCTGATAATGCTGTCACTGACCTGGTGGTGGCTGACCCGCCAGGATTTCGCGCTGGGTAGTCAGGCCGGCAGTGGCGACATGATCCGGGACGAGCTAAAAGCCCTTGGCGCCTTGCAGAAAGGGGAAAAGCTGGTGGCTCTGGTATTCGCGGTGACAGCAGCGGCCTGGATCTTCCGGCCACTGTTGTCTGATGGGCTGATGCCCTGGCTGAGCGACACCGGCATTGCCATCGCGGCGGCCATCGCCATGTTCCTGATTCCGGTAAACCTGAAAGAGCGGGAATTCGTGCTTGACTGGGAGACCGCCCAGGGGATTCCCTGGGGCGTATTGTTGCTGTTTGGCGGTGGCCTTGCCATGGCAGGAGTGATCAGTAGCTCCGGCCTGGCGGAGTGGATCGCCGAAAGCCTGTCGGTGGCTGGCCATCTGCCCATTCTGGTGATGATTGTCCTGGTCGTGGGGGTTATTATTTTCCTCACCGAGGTCACCAGCAATACCGCTACGGCGGCGGCATTCCTGCCATTGCTCGGGGCACTGGCGATGTCCCAGGAGATGTCGGTTCTGTTGCTGACAGTGCCGGCCGCTATTGCCGCCAGTTGCGCTTTCATGATGCCCGTGGCGACTCCGCCCAACGCCATCGTTTTCTCCAGCGGCCACATGAAGATCCAGGATATGATCAGGGCGGGTTTCGCCCTGAATCTTCTCGGCATTGTAGTGGTGACTGCGCTGAGCTACCTGCTTCTTGGTCTGGTCTTTACGATCTGACCAGGGCCGTTGTACTGTCCCGGTTTCATTCTCCCTGAATCTTGCTCAGCAGGTCCTTGGCCAGTTCGATGGCCTCGGATCTGTGGCTGATATTCTGCTTCTGGTAGAGGCTGCGGATATGGGTCTTGACCGTGGTCGAGGCCACCTTCAGGTGCTCGGCAATCTGGTCATTGGAGAGGCCAGCGTGTATCAGGCTCAGTATCTGCCACTCCCTGCGGGTCAGCGGTGACGTCCGGATCAGTTCGGGCACGTCCGGTCGATCAATGATGTCCTGGATAATGGCCTCATCGAGCGAAATGCGGATGGCACGGCTGAAGTCACGTTGCTGCTGCGCCAGCTGGATCAGGCGTTCCGCCCGCTGCAATTCCATGCCGTCGATAGCTTCATCGTTGATCAGTGCTTTCAGAATCACAATCAGCACCTTACCCATGCGCAGGAAGCTGCCCACCGCACCGGTCGTGCTGGCCAACTGGAGAGCCGTCACCATATGCCTGAGGGCGTTCTCCCGATCGTCGGTATTCCAGTACAGCAATGACAGGGCAATGTGATTGCGGTTCAGATCGGTTTTCAGCCCGACCTGCTCGGCTACGGTCTGCAAGCCGGACAGCAGTGGTTGTGCCTTGCTGTAGAGACCAAGGCTCATGTAGGCCCGGGCCCGGTTGCGGCCGTTACACTGGTTGAAGTGGTTGGTGGCAGTGTCAGGATCCACTGGCGGTGCAATGGTCAGCCAGCGCTGGATGGCGTCATGATCCCGCACAGCATCCCAGTAAGCCAGCATGGTAGCGTGGGCGTTGGCCACCCAGTCCAGGTGATAGTCACCGGAGGCCAGCATTTTCTGGATCTTGGCAATGTAGTCGGCACAAAGGCTCTGGCGGCCCCGGGCGTGGGCTACCTTGGCCAGCGAGGTATAGCTCTGCACGTACCAGCGTTCGCCCTGGGCTTCCAGAATCTCGATGCCTTGCAGGGCGCAGCGCTCGGCGTTCTCCAGATGGTGCCATTCCCACATGATCTGGCTGCGGATCCGGAACAGGAATTCCAGAATCGGAAGGTGGTTGAGGTTGTTTTCCTCAGCATACTGGAAACCACGTTCCTGGATATTATAGGCCTTCTGCAGTAACCCCATGGCCACGCTGATTTCGGATTGCTGGCACAGTGCCCAGATCACGTTCTGGTGGGCCTGGTGGGCCCGCGCAAGGTGCTCGGTTTCCTGCATGCGGGCCAGGGCCTCGTCGAGTTCGCCCTGAACGAACAGGGCTTCCCCGATGACGGAAGCGGCGGCCACCCGGGAGGTGGGCAGGTAGCGAGCCTCCTGGTCGATGGCTTCCTTTGCCAGTGCGAGTGCCCGTTCGCCATCCCCGTAGTTCATGGCTACCTGGGCCCGGATAGCGCTGAATTCACCGTAAACCGCCCGCTGGGTATCCTCGGTCATGGAGGCGGCCAGCCTGCATTCGGCAGCAGACAGCCAGTTTTCAACATCATCAAACTGATACTGGCCCTGGGCCACCCAGGCGCGGAGCAGGGTCAGCGTGGGATCCTGGGCAATGATGTCCTGCGGCAGGGCGTCGAGGCAGCGTTGCAGCAGAATGAACTGGCCTTCGGTAAAAAACTTGCGCCCGTGGAGGGTCAGTACCCGTGTTATCCGTTCCGGGTCGTCTGCCTCAATGGCATGCCGGGCTGCTTCCTCGGCGTGATCCAGCTCCAGCCAGGCATCGCAGGCACGCTGGTGCAGTTGCTGCCTGTTTTCCTCGGTTGTGCAGCTCAGCAGATGTCGCAGGTAGACGGAGAACAGCGGGTGGTAGCGGAACCACAGGGCGGAGTTGTCCACAGGGGTGATAAACAGCCCCATGGCCAGCAGGCTGCTTAGCAATGCCTGGCCGTCGCTGTCATCCATTACCCGCATGACCATTCGCGCGTTAAAACGGTCCAGTATGCTGGTACGCAACAGGAACGTGCGTTGCTGCTCGGTCAGGCCGTGGCCAACCAGCTCATCAAAATAATCAAAGATATGCTGATTGCCGAACTCCAGTTGATCGACAAAATCGTTGAATTCAAGACTGGTCATCGCCGAGGCGGACAACAGCTGAAGCGCTGACACCCAGCCCTCAACCCGCCTTACCGCTCTCTCAATACTCTCACGGGAAATCTCGAACGGCAGCCGGCTGTCGAAATAGTGCTGTGCCTCATCGGCACCAAAGGCCAGGTCGCGGGAGGTGATTTCAGCCATTCGGCCCTGCATGCGGAGCTGGGCAACGCCGATGGGGGGAATAGTCCGGGTAATCAGTACCATCGTCAGGCAGGCCGGCTGATGCCGGAGCAGGAATCGCAACGCATCATGGATGTCCGGGTTGTCGATCAGGTGGTAGTCGTCGAGCACCAGGTAAAGCGGGTCTTCATCCAGCGGTAACTCCGCCAGAAGATCTGTGAGAAAGCTCTCCAGATCTTCGAATCCCCTGTCCTGCAGTTTTCGAAGTGTGGCAGGACAGCTTCCGGGCACTGCCACCTCCAGCGCATTGGCCAGGTAGCCTGCGAATCTCGCGGGGTCATTGTCTCCGACTTCCAGCCGATACCAGGCGGTGTTTGCTTCAAGTGCTCCGAGGCGGTCGGCAACGGTGGTGGTCTTGCCGTAGCCCGCAGGGGCGTGGACGAGTAACAGACTTACCGGCTCAAGACCTTGGAGAAGGTCATTGAATTTTTCCCGGTGCAGTAAGGCCGGAGGGGGTTGAGGGCTCTGATTCTTGGCGACAATGAACGTCAGTTGTCCCGGCTTCAGTGTTGTTGTCATCAGGATCTTCAGTAATGGGTGTCAGACAATGGCATTGGATGTGATACCGGCTTTCAACTTCGGCGTCAACTTATCTCTGGTGTGTTTGGGCGGGCATGAACCAGTTCTCAAAACCGGCAGAGAGGGCCCCATCTGCAGCGGCAGATTTGAGGCACAGTTATCTTTAAGGGAGTAGCGATTTCGGTATCTTACCGTAACAAGATGTAACTCGGAAAACGTCATGTCTAATAATAACAGGGACTTCGTCTGACCATGCTGCTGGTACTCGCCGGATCCATCCTCACGTTCGCCATGGCCCAGGAGGCAGTCATTGTTGAGCCTTATCAGCAGGGCACTATCGTGATTGAACAGGATTTCGACACCAGCCCCATTGAGCTGAGAACCGACACACGAGTGGAGCCGCTGGTAGAGCAGCAATTCCGCAACATTGTGCGGCAAGCCTATGACTACAGCTGTGGCAGCGCGGCATTGACCACCGTACTCAATTTTTACCTGGGCAGAAACCTCGGGGAGCGGCAGGTTATGGAGGGTTTGCTTCATTATGGAGAAAGCGAGCGTATCGTTCAGCGGCGAGCCTTCTCCATGCTTGATATGAAGCGCCTGGTGACCGCCCTGGGTTATCCGTCCGGGGGCTTCCGCGCCACCATTGATGATCTGATTGACCTGGACCACCCGGCGATCGTCCCCATCCAGCATGCGGGCTTCAAGCATTTTGTGGTGCTGAGAACCATCCGGGACGGTCGCGTATACCTGGCTGACCCGGCGGTCGGCAACATTTCTTTTACGCTTGCCCAGTTCGAGGAAAAGTGGGACGACAATGTGCTTTTCATTGTCTTCCCCGGCAGCGACAAACCGCTGGATTACCTTGAGTTGAAGGAAGAGGATCTGCGGTTTGTGGACGACCAGACAATGACATTGCTGGCGCTTCAGAAGATTCCCGAGTTTCACGAGTCAACGGAACGCCGGATCCGGAACATGCTGGAACGCCAGAAAAACAATCCGGACGGCAGTGTCGAGAATACCAGAAAGCAGCTGTTCTACCGTCGCAATTAACGTGCAGGGCGCAACGCCCCGTACAGGAACCATTACAAGTAAAATAAGGGAGTCAGGATGAATCGTTGGTTAGTGCGAGGTTTTATCCTTTTTTCCGTGACTGGCCTTTACTCAACCACGGCTCTGTCGCAGGAAGGAAACGTAGACCAGGCCAGGGAAGCGCTTGCAAAACAAGAGGGTGACGAAGATTCCTCGAAACAGCTGGAGGAGGTTTTCCAGTCAGCGGAGACCAGCTATTCGTTGCAGAAAAAGGGCACTCACGCGCTCAATTACTCCTTCGATTACTCCTACACCGGCGACCAACGCCTGGACCTGGCGATTACCGACGGCTCCGTTCGTAATCTGGATGTTGTGCCCTCTGCCACACACAGCTTCACCAATGCCTTCTCCTACGATTTTGGTTTGCTGGACAACCTGACAGTGGGTACCCGCATTCCGCTGGTGGTCAAGCATGACACCCAGGATGAACTCAGCGTTTACGATGTGGGTGACATATCCGCCACGGCTCGCTGGCAACCCTTCTCCTATGTGCCAGGGAAGATGTCCACCACGGTTTTCGGGACGTTCACGTCCAAGACTGGCGTCAGTCCCTATGAAATCGATATCGACGAACAGCTATCCACCGGTAGTGGTTATTACTCTCTGGCGGCGGGTGTCAGTGCTTCGAAGGTACTGGACCCGGTGGTGGTGTTCGGCTCCGTCAGTTCAACCTACAACATTCCGGAAACCGACCTGCAGCAGGTAAGGGGCGCTCGGGTACTGGAAGAGATCGAGCCGGGCTTTGGTCTCTCTGCATCTGGCGGCTTCGCCTACTCACTGTCTTACGACATTTCGCTCAGCATCTCGGCGCAACTGAGTTACAGCGACGAAACCATACTTTCCTTCAGTGATGGTTCCCAGGCCGTTGCCCAGGACCAGATGAGCGGCTTTCTCAGCATGTCGCTCGGCACCCGTGTGAGTGACACCACCATTGTGAATACCAGTCTTGGTATCGGCCTGACCGAAGACGCACCGGATTTCTCGCTGGGCGTGTCCCTGCCCATCAGATTTTCAGGTCTCAAAGAGTGAATCCAGCCTCTGACGTTTTACGGGAAGGGAAGATTTCATGGGTATAACCAGCCACAAGAAACGGATTGCCGGTGCCATCATAGCAGCCTCGGTGACCTGTGGTGTCGAGGCTCAGCTGGCACAGAACCTGACCATCCACCCCAAGGCCCTGGCATTGGGGAATGCGGTGACTGCGGATCCACCCGGAATGATGGCGATCCATTACAACCCTGCGGGATTGACCAGGCTGGAAGGTCGCCAGCTAGAAGTAAATCTGATGAGTGTTTACCTGGATGTCGATGCTGACTTTCACGCTCCTGAGGGCTATGAAATATTTGGCATCGATGGCCTCGAGACAGATCCGCTGACAGGTGAGCAACGGGACCCTGTTGCCAACAGTCACAGCCATTCCAATACCCTGGCGCTCTACATTCCCGGCTTCGGACTTCTACGCGCTCCCCCGGGCCCGGCGCTTGTGCCCTCCGGGGGGATCAGTATCAATCCTCCGGGTTCAAAACTGACCTTTGCTAACGCATTTTATATGCCTTTTGCGGCCGGCTATTACCGTGATAAAGAAGATCCCGGTCGATATATGCCTCAGGCACAGACGCTTCAACGAACGACGTACCTGTCGCCGTCCGTTGGCTACAAGATAAATGAAGAGTGGTCAGTGGGTGCGGGTATTCATCTGTCACACATGGGCATGGCCGTAGACCAGTACATGCGGGCACCCAACATGCTTCTGGGGGTGGCCGAGGTACTGCAGGATGCCTTTAACTGTGAAAGTGGCGATGAGCCTCTCCAGCCCTGGCTTGCCTTATGTGGTGGCAATGTCGGCCCCTGGGATGATATCGGCGCGCTCAGTATCAATGTCCAGGAAACCCTGTCGCCAACGTATGCCTTGGGCGTGATGTGGGAACCTAATGACTGGTTTACCTGGGGCGCAAGCTATACCTCCGAAGCGGACATGAATCTCAAAGGTACCTTCGAGATCGAGTATACCGACGACTGGTCCGGCTTCTGGCAGAGCGTCAATGGCTCGGTACTCGGTGCTATCACATCGGCGATCCTGAGCTTGCCTTCGGGTGCACCAAGAGAAGCGGGCAACGTTTCGCTGGACTTGACCTATCCCCAGCACTTCCAGACCGGTATCAGTGTGGATGTGCATCCCAAGCTGACCGTCAACGTGGATGTGGGCTGGACCGATTACAAACAGTGGGATGCATTCGTGTTTCGGTTTGACCGCAACCTGGAATTCCTCAATGCGGCGAGAATTCTGTCGCCGGATAATGCCACGCCAAACACTTTGCGGTTACCGCTCGGTTTTACCGACCAGTGGAACTGGGGTTTTGGTCTGGAATTTCACGCCTCATCCCGTCTGGATCTCCGTGCGGGTGTGGAAATTCGCGACTCAGTTATTCCAGACGATCAGCGGCAGATTCTGGCGCCCTTCGGGGGGGCTAATTTATACAGTGTCGGGATGGGCTATCGTTGGGACAAGGACACTGAGATCGACATGAACCTGAGCTACCTGCAGTCCATTGAAACCATTCCGGCCAATGGCAGTTGTAACCTTAACTGTGACAATATAACCAATATCATCTATAACCCGTACGCGGGTCTGGATGTAAAAACCTCGCTTAGGGTAGTGATGGCGGGCCTCAGCTTCCGCACCAAATTCTGAGGCGAAAACCTCAGCAAACAGGGTGATCAGCCCCATGCGTAAATGCCATTTGTTGGTTGTTACCTGTCTGGTCGTCGCCATGGCAGGATGCCAGTCCTCTGGTCCTGACTCGTCAGCAGGCCGCGAGGGTTATTTTACCTGGGTCGATGAGCAGGGCCGGGTACGGCATACGCCGATACCGAAAGCTGCCGTCGATGGCGACGAGGAAGGTGAAGGGCAAGGCAATACCCGCGAGGATTCAGCGTCAGAAGAGGTCGACGATGAATTCAACCTGGAGAACTACCCTGACGGCAATCAGCTGGAAAAAGACGGTTATATCCGCCCGGGCGAACCCCAGCCCTATTTCACCTGGCGGGATGCCGAAGGTAACTTCCGTGTCAGCTACTACCAGCCGGATACCCGATCCGCCGTCGAAAAGGGGCGTATCAAACCGCCGGTTCAGCTGACCCAGGCGAGCATACACCAGCCAGGAGAGGAATCCGGGGGCACCGGCCTGCCAGAGGGCGCTGATCCCGAAGCCATGGCGGTGCTGGCCATGGAGCCGGACACTGAATCCTTCTTTGCGCAATGGTCCCGTGAGTGTTGCCGCAACCTGGACAAGACAGAGACGGAGGAGTGGCAGCAGGGAAGGGAGTTTGGCATTGATATGGACGAAACAGCGCCCGTGCACTCGTTCAGTACCGGTGACAGCCCGTATCGTCTGGTAAGATTACCATCAGAGGAAACGCACAACGATTTTATTCTTCACCTCAGGTCGTTTGCCAACGACGGGGTTTTTGTTCCCTCCGTTGCCTTTCTGGATGCGTCCTTTGAACCATCCCGTATCGTAACCGATCTGGTTGTGGAGTATGTGCCGGAATCCTGGCACAGTCTCGGCTATCTCCAAGCCTATATACCGGTATTTCCCGCCCGGGGCGAGCGCTGGATGGTTATCTTCACGCGCGACGACGATCTGGCGGGGCAAACCGTTTTCGAGGGAAAATACGGGCCTGAGGCGATTCCTCACACCCGTACCGGCGAGCTGGGCCTTTCAAGGGAAGGCGAGTAGGCGGGAGACTAGTCTTCGGGCTTACTCAGATCCAGCCATTGCTGCGACAGCCAGTAAAAGCTGCCATCCGGCGCCGGATGGGTGCAGTTGTAGCGGAAACGGCGACTGTTGAAACTGTCAGGGGCCTTAAGCATGACCTGGTCCCCGGAAACCTCAAAATCCACACGCCCTTGTCCAGACGCAAAGCAGGTCAGCCGGCCTGTGCTTATGGATTCCGGGACGGTGAACGACAGTGTTGGTGGGTTCTCTTCGATAACGCCATCAGGAAGTTCGTTGGCATCGACCGGTAGCGCCTTGCTACGAAGTTTGTTCTCAAGGCTGTTGAGCTGCCCGTAGGCATTGGCCATAGGAAACCGGGGCAGGCGGGTGGCGCCGGATGTGGCGCCGATGGCACCGGACTGCTGGCCGTAGCCAAGCCATCCACGCTCCGTGATCTTGCCCTCAAGGGCTTCGTCAAATTCTCCGTAGGGGTAGGCGAACATCGGAACGTCAATGCCAAGCCTGTCTGCGAGGGTTTCCTGCGCGGTGTCCAGGCTGCTTTCCACGCGCTGCGCCCAGGCGGCCTTGCTTTCATCCGGGCGCCTCGCCAGGTGGCCGTGGTCTTCGCTGTGGTTGGCGATGGTCACGCTGTCTTTGTCACGCACCTCCGCAAGTTGATCCCAGGTCATGTAACCATGACTGCCTATGGCATTGGTATTCACAAATATCGTGTAAGGGTAACCCCGCTTATCGAGCTCCGGTATAGCGCTGGAATAGACGGATTCGTAGGCATCATCAAAGGTGATGGCAAGCTGTTTGCGATCATGCAGCTTGCCGTTTAGAGCCGCGCGGGTTCCGGACTCCAGGGGCACAACCTCGATTCCCAGCTCATCGATCATGTCCATCTGGCCCTCGAACAGAGAGACTGAGGTGCTGGTGGATGGCGGTGTGGAATCACTGACATGATGATACTGGAGCACCACGAGATCGGCTTTCGCGCTCAGGGCAAAGCCGGCAAGCGATGCCATCAGAAGTGATCGGGTCATCATTTGTTTTATCATTGTGTCGTCCTCTGTGATCCAGGTAGTCGCAAACGTCAGGTCCTGAAATGGGCCTTCAACACAGAAAAAGCCTGGTTGAGGTGTTGAATGGCTTCGGTTTCACCGCCACGGTCCGGATGGGCATGCATCACCGCCCTGCGAAACCTTTGTTTCACCTCTTCAAAGCCTGTCGGAATGCTATCAAAGCCAAGGGTGGCAGCGGCTTCCCGGGTTTCTGTAAGTTCCGGCCGATACCCGCTGCGTCCGGCCCAGAAGTCGTCCATCATCCGGTTTATGGATTCTTCGGGCATCTCGTATTTGGACAGGTCCAGGTAGAAGTGTCTCAGCTCGTCCGCCTGGTCGGGCATCCCCGTACCGGCCACAATGGTGCTGGGCCGGAGCTGGATGGCCAGGGGCGAAATGCTCAGCGTCTCCCCGCCAGGGGCAAGCTGGTCACGGAGACGGTAAAGCACGTGGAACAGCAAAAAATGCACCGGATAGAGTTTATCCGGCTCCGCGAAATTTACGCTGCCAATTAACTCCCAGGGCGCTCTCTGCAGTGTCTTGATGAGCCCTAGCTCATTCATTCCGGCAGGGTTCTGCCGGAGTATGCGTTCGGTCGCAACCAACAGATGCTGAATCTGGAAATTCAGTTTGTCGTTCTGTGGGTCGGAACGGGGCGTTTGGGTGGTATGTGCTGCCGTATCAGGTTGATTCATTCCGTTATGGTAGGTGACGGAGCGCCGTTACGGAAGAGGGGGTCAAGCCGCAACCCGTTGAGAAACAGGTTGGTGGCAAACAGGGTGGCCTTTCTGGCTTCGGCCTCAGCCTCGTCGGGATTGCTGTGGGCACGATGGGCAAGGCGCAGGCTGAGCTCGTAGCCGACGCCGAAAAAGGCTGCGCACAGGTATTCCTGGTCAAGGTCCGGCAGCAGGCCCTGCTCGACTGCGCCTTTTACGTCTTCTTCAAGTGAAACCATCGTGAGCCCGAGAATGTCTGAGCCGAACAGTTCCCGAATCGCACGGTCGTTGTGGTGGGCGAGCTCATACACCAGGGGGTCGCTGGCGGTGGCTTTGAACAGTGCAAAATAGGCAGAGTAAATGAATTCATCTGCCGACCCGGCAGCCTGCCTGTTTTCGGTAAGATTATGATTGAGCCGGGCAAGAAAATCCGTCAACAGGGCCGCGAAGATGTCCTGCTTGCTGGAAAAATAATTGTAGAAGGTTCCGGCAGCCAGACCGGTACGGCGTACGATATCGCGGATGGTGGAATTGTCGTAGCCACGCTCCCGGAAACACTCTCGGGCCGCACCCAGTATGGCCTTGCGGTTACGAATACGGTTGAATTCCCGCTTGCCGGGGGTTTCCTTTTTTGTCTCTGACATATCCATGTCTGTATCCTGTCCCTGGAACATTTGCACGCGTATAATCCGACGCTCACTGACCCTATGAACGACGTTTATCTATGTCCGAAGCAATCACTGCCAACTCTGAAGCTGCCCTGACCTCTGAAGCAGAGCGCAGGCAGAAACTGGAATTCAATAAGCTGCAGAAGCGCCTGCGCCGCGAAATGGGGCAGGCAATTGCTGATTTCTCGATGATTGAAGCCGGCGATAAAGTCATGTGCTGCCTGTCGGGCGGCAAGGACTCTTACGCCATGCTCGATATTCTGCTGAACCTGCAGAAAAGCGCGCCGGTGCGCTTTGAACTGATCGCCGTGAACCTGGACCAGAAACAACCGGGGTTCCCGGAGGAAGTGCTCCCGGAGTATCTGTCGGCACTCGGTATCGAGTATCACATTATCGAGAAGGACACTTACAGTATTGTTAAGGAAAAAGTGCCGGAAGGGAAGACCACCTGCGGACTTTGTTCCCGTCTACGTCGCGGAATTCTTTATAATTTTGCGGAAGAACACGGTGTTACAAAGATTGCGCTGGGGCATCACCGGGATGATCTGCTGGAAACCCTGTTCCTGAATATGTTCTACGGTGGCAAGCTCAAGTCCATGCCGCCGGTGCTACACAGTGATGACGGCCGCAATACGGTTATCCGGCCACTGGCGTACAGCCGTGAGAAAGACATAGCCCGCTATGCCAGATTGCGAGAGTTCCCGATCATTCCGTGCAACCTCTGTGGCTCTCAGGAAAACCTGCAACGACAGGTGATCAAGGATATGTTCCAGACCTGGGACAAGCAGCACCCGGGACGGCTGGAGGCCATGTTCCGCGCCATCTGCAATGTGGAGCCATCCCACCTTGCTGATACCGCTCTTTACGATTTTCGTGAGGGTTCCCGGCGCCCGCACGGCGGTCAGGCGGTCGGGACCGTTGAGCCGGAAGCCCCGGATTTCGGGCGTCTGGACGTACTCAATATCTGACTAATGCATCATCGCGGTGATCGGCAGCGTCCAGACCCCGAAGCCAATCAGCAGCAACCCGGCAAACTGCCGGAAATGCCTCTGTTCCCGAAGTTTGCGAATCCAGGTGGCGGCGTACCCGGTTGCCAGCATGGAGGGCAGGGTGCCCAGGCCAAAAAACATCATGGTGGCAGCGGCACTGCCCACGGTTGGCTGCAAGGCTGCCCACCCCAGCGTACTGTAGACTAGGCCGCACGGTAACCAGCCCCAGAGCGCTCCCAGCGCCAACGCCTGCCGAACGTGGTGTACCGGCAGCACATGTTTGGTAAGTGGAGAGAGGCGTTTCCAGATCGGCGCGCCGACGCGTTCCACATAGCGGATGCCCTGCCACCACTGCCCCATGGAAAGCCCCATCAGAATAAGCAGTATGCCCGCCAGAGTTCGCAGAACCGGCCCCAATTGCGTCCAGTTGCCAGCCGCACTGGTGCTGAGCAGGGCAATCAGCGCCGCAATCAGTGTATAGCTGCCAATACGGCCACCGTTGAAGGCCAACAGCAGGAAGGTCTGGCGAAGGCGGAACCCCTTGCCGACGGGCAGGGCCATGGAGAGAGAAGCGCTGATTCCGCCACACATACTCAGGCAATGGGTGCTGCCCAGCAGTCCGATCAGGAAGGCACTGGAATAACTCAGGTAAAGTTCTTCACCCATCAGGAGGTCTGGTCTTCTCCGGATTCCTTCCCGGGCTGCTTTGCGTCGTCCGGAATCTTGTCCTTGTCGTCATCATAGAGGATGCGATGCGCCGGCCCGTCCAGATCATCATACTGGCCGTTCTTTACGGCCCAGGAAAACAGAACAATGCCAAGGGCTACGAGTACCAGCATGACCGGAACCAGGATCATTACGATTTTCACGGCGCTACCTCAAGCATTGTGGGGGATTTCTCGTTCACGGTATCAGGACGTCGCCTCGGCGCCAACCGCCGGCGTGGGCGATTCAGCCCTTTCGGGTGCTCTTCCCAGCCTCATGGCATTGAGTACCACGATCAGCGAACTGAGGGACATGCCGATTGCGGCCAGCCAGGGGGGGACCAGTCCGGCCGCCGCCAGGGGGAGGGCACACAGGTTGTAGCCAAGTGCCCAGGCCATGTTCTGGCGAATGATACGACGGGTACGCCGGGCTGTTTTGAGCGCTTCGGGCAGCTGGGTCAACTGGCCGTTGAGCAGAACGGCGTCCGCTTTGAGCTGCGTCAGGTCAGCGGCGCTGCCCATGGCCACTGAAACGCCTGCGCCGGCCATTGAAGGCAGATCGTTGAGGCCGTCGCCCACCATCATGATGTGCCGGCCTTGATCCCGTAGCGCTTCCAGCACCTGAAGTTTGTCCTCGGGGGACGCCTGGCCAATGGCTTCATCGATGCCTAACATTTTTGCAATCTGAGCTACGTGGCCAGAACGGTCCCCGCTGAGCAGAATCGTTCGCAGGCCGGCCAGTTGCAACATCTGCACCGCTTCTCTTGCCTCTGGCCGGGGTTCGTCATCCAGGGTGAATCGGGCCAACCATTGGCTGTCGCTTGCCAGCCAGATTTCCATGCCCTGTTGATCGTCGCTTGCGGGTGGCGGCTGACCGATACTGGCCTCAACGAAATCCCGGTGGCCGATGTAAAAGCATTGTCCGGCCAGTTCGCCACAGAGGCCTCCCCCGAGATGGTTTTGCACGTTCCTGGCGGAGTTGCCATGGAGATGGTGGAAAACCCTGGCAATAGGGTGTTCCGAATGCTTCTCAAGGCTCGCAGCCGTTTCAAGACATTGTTCCTGGCTGAGGGAGCCGAACACGCGGGTGTCTACAAGACTGAGTTCGCCGCGGGTGAGCGTGCCGGTTTTGTCGAAAATCACGGTATCGATGGTGTTCAGCGATTCGAGGGTATGGCCGCGGGTGGGTAGCAGGCCAAGTTTGCGCAGGCGCATGGTTGCCGAGGTAATGGCCGTCGGTGTCGCCAGGGAAAGGGCGCAGGGGCAGGTAACCACCAGCACTGACAGGGTGATATCAAAGGCATTGTCCGCACCGGCAAGCCACCAGCCAATCCAGATCACCGGTGCCAGAACCAGTACGCGACTGACGAACACACCGGCAATGCGGTCAGCCATCAAGGCCACGGGCGGTTTCTCCGCCTGAACCCGGTCAAGAATGCGAAGGATGCCCGACAGCCGGGTCTGGGCACCGGCACGGCGGACTTCCACCTCCAGCGGATTTTCGCCATTCACACTGCCCGCATGTACCTCATCGCCGGGGTTCCGGGTTTCCGGCAGGTATTCCCCGGTCAGGGCGGCTTCGTTCAGGGTGGAATGGCCACTGACAATCACGCCATCGGCCGGCAGGGTTTCCCCGGGACGGACCCTGATAAGGTCACCCGTAGCCAGGTCATGGCTTGAGACAATCTCGCTGTCATTCCCCCTGACACGGCTGGCCACCATGGGCTGGAACCCGGCGAGTGCGTTGCCGGTCAATCCTGCCCGGTAACGTGCCTGCATCTCGATATACCGGCCAAGCTGGAGAAAAAAGGTGAACATGCACACGGATTCGAAATAGACCTCCTCGCCACCGAACACGGTAACCCAGATGCTGGCAACATAGGCCAGGCCGATGGCGGTGGCCACCGGCACATCCATGGTCAGGTGGCGGCTGCGAAGATCCCTTACCGCGTTGGTAAAGAAGGGGCGGGCACTGTAAAGCACCACGGGGGTGGCCACCAGAAGACTGAACCAGCGGAAGAAACTGACAAATTCCGGAGACAGTTCACTGACCAGCTCGAAGTACAGTGGGAAGGCCAGCATCATGGTCTGGAAGGACCCGATGCCGGCAACCGCCAGGCGAATCAAGGCGGACCGGTGTTCGGCTTTCAGCGCTCGTTCGGCCTCATCGGCCTGGTAGGGGCGGGCACGGTAACCCAGTTCGTGGATGGCAATCAGCAGGTCGCTGAGCCTGGCCTGTTCCGGGTTCCATACCAGGCGAGCCCGCTGGGTGCTGTGATTGACGGAGAAAGACATCACCCCCGACTGCTTTGCCATATGGTTCTCAAGCAGCCATATGCAAGCAGCGCAAGTGATGTCGCTGATCAGCAGCGTGGCTTCCTGGCCCGACTTGACCGGTGAGACGAACGATTTCTGTACCAGTGGATGGTCCAGTTCGCGTATTCGGTTGAGCTCAGTATCTGTCAGCTCTTTCGGGGTGACAGCCGGTTCGGTGCGGAATTGATAGAAACCATCGAGACCTTCTGCCCGGATCGTCTCGCAAACGGCTTTGCAGCCCTGGCAGCAAAAGTGACGCAGCTCTCCGTCAAGCTCGAGCGTAATGGCGGGTTTACCGGGCGCAGGCTCGCCGCAATGATAGCAATTCAAGGGGTTCACCCGCGGTCTTCAGCGCCCGCACCGAGGGTCAGTGGACGATCTGATGGCAGGTTGGACTCGCCTTTCAGGCGCCAGTCGTTATCCGGACCCCGTAAATCGAAGTACCAGCGACCCTCAATGGGCTGGTTCAGCTTCGCTGTGTACTGTCCTTCGCCTACGGCTCGGAACTGGACGGTACGGTCGCGGTCGGAGAGCGTGGGGTGAAAAAGGTTAAGAATCAGGTAAGGATAATCAGCCCGGCCATTCTTGCTATCAACGGACAGAGTGATTCGTTGTTCGGCAAAGGCCATTTTGGCCCTCAGGCCCAGGTCTTTTGCTGCTTGATCCCGGGCAATCTCCATATTGTAACCGCGGCCTTGCTTGGAATAATCATCAGTCACCATGGAGTTCTGCGTGGTGATTGCCACCGTGAGCATGACAGTACACCAGGCTATCGCAGCTCCCGGAAACATAAGCAGGAACCAGAGCCAGGGCTGACGGAACCAGGGCTTGATATCCAGATCTTCATTCATAGCTGTATCTCTCAGTGCTACTCCCGAATGACGACTCCGGGATCAGCGATTGGGACCGACAAAACGGCTTTCGGTTTCAAGAACGAGGTTTTTATCGGATTGTGATTCAAGCGTAAACACAATGTCATTGTTGCTTTCCGTAATGACCTCTGGCGCTACATCCACTACCGTTGGCAAAGAACGGTTCTCGCTGCTCTCCACGGTGACTGTGTCCTCGGTCAGTATGCGGATGCCCTCCATGCCCGAAACCGAGATAGTAAATGTTTGCGGTACTTCCGACATGTTGGCAATTTTCAGCGTGTAGGTGTTCTCGATTCGGCCCTCGCCGTTGTAGTTGAAGAGGGCGCCGCGATCCCTGAGAACGTCCAACTGTGCCGGAACCCTGGTGGCAATCGTAAATGCGATCGCGGCCATCATTGCCAGCAGTACCAGCCCGTAACCAAAGGTTCGCGGCCGCAGGAGTTTGGAGGTCTTGCCCTCCAACTCGTTTTCCGTGGTATAGCGGATAAGGCCGCGTGGATAATTCATCTTGTCCATGACCTCGTCACAGGCGTCGATGCACAGGGCGCAGCCAATACACTCGTACTGCAGACCGTCGCGGATGTCGATGCCGGTGGGACAGACCTGGACACACTGGCCGCAGTCGATGCAGTCACCCAGGCCCAGCTCTGCGGGATCCACCCCTTTCTTTCGGCTACCCCGGGGCTCTCCCCGATTGGGGTCATAGGACACCACTCGGGTGTTGGGGTCGAACATCACGGACTGGAAACGGGCGTAAGGGCACATGTACAGGCACACCTGCTCACGCATCCAGCCGGCGTTCAGGTAGGTGGCCACGGTAAAGAAGCCTACCCAGAAGTAGGCCCAGCCATTGGCCTGCAGGGTAAACAGGTCCGTGATCAGTTCACGGATGGGGTAGAAGTAACCGACAAACGTGAGGCCGGTAGCGAGTGCGATCAACAGCCATGCGGAGTGCTTCGCCGATTTCTTGGCGATCTTCTCGGCGGAACTGGGCGCCTTGTCCAGTTTGATGCGCTTGTTGCGGCCGCCCTCAATGCGTTCTTCGACCCACATGAAGATAAAGGTCCAGACGGTCTGCGGGCAGGTATATCCGCACCAGACCCTGCCGAACAGAGTGGTGATGAAGAAAAGGCCAAAGGCACAGATAATGAGCATTCCGGACAGAAGGATGAAATCCTGGGGATAGAAGGTGGCACCATAAAGGTGAAATTCACGTGCCGGAAGGTCAAAGTGAATCAGCGGCTGGCCATCCACGGTTATCCAGACGAACAGAAAATACATGCCCATCAAAGCCGTCAGGCTGACATTGCGGATACGCTGAAAGAAGCCCTTGACCTCTTTTACGTAGATCTTCTTGCGGCTGGCGTAAAGCTCTACAGTTCCGGAATTTTTGTTTTTGTTCTCGGAGGCGTCAGAGGATGGGTCAACCTGCTTGACCGGAATCTCACTGCTCATCGTTAACCTCCCGATGATGTGGCGCCCATATCACAGCGGACTGTGGGGCAGGGGATCTTCTCAAGCCTGTGCCCGCGCGGGCAGACACAGGGTTGAGCAGACCGTGCCGGGGCCCTGGCCCCGGCCGGATACTCAGTTGGACAGGCTGTAGACGTACGCAGCCAGAATCTGGATCTGGTCGTCAGAAAGCCGGTCGCCCTGGGCAGGCATCTGGTTCTGCCGGCCGTTAACAACGGTTTCCCTGATCCAGTCATAGGTGGAACCGTAGAGCCAGCTGTTGTCCGTCAGGTTCGGAGCACCAAGCGCCTGGTTGCCCTTACCGTCCGGACCATGGCAGGCCACGCAGGCCTGGGCATAGACCTCTTCACCCTTCTTTGCCGCTTCCGCGTCCTTTTCCCGGCCGCTGAAGCTCAGCACAAAGTTAACAACCTGGTCGACCTGGGCATTGGTCATGTTCGGCATGGTACCCATGGCCGGCATGTTGCCGTTACGACCCTCGTGAAGCGTGGTCAGGATCGAGTCAGGGTCTCCCCCGTACAGCCAGTCGTCGTCGGTCAGGTTAGGGAAGCCGAGAGATCCCCGGCCAGCCGAGCCATGACAGGTGGCGCAGTTATTGGCAAACAGTCGCTGGCCCATTTTCATGGCATCGTCGTTTTCTGCCAGCTCCGGCACTGGCGTGTCACCGAACTTTGCGTAGAGCTCCCCGTAGCGTTCGTCAGCCTCCTGCATCTCGGTTTCCCACTGGCCGGTGGAGGACCAGCCCAGCAGACCCTGGAAGTTGCCAAGGCCCGGATACAGGGCCAGATAGCCCAGGGAAAAAATACAGGTGGCAACGAACAGGTAGAACCACCACTTCGGTAGCGGGTTGTCATATTCCTCGATGCCATCGAAGGAGTGACCCACAGTCTTGTCAGTTTCAGTATCAGTGGTCTGGCTTTTGCGGGTGGCAAGCAGAAGCCACCAGCAACCGAACACGGTACCGAGCACGATCACGCTGATCCAGATGCTCCAGAAGGTACTCATTGTTTTTTCTCCGTTTTTTCCTGTTCAAGAGTACGCTTTTCCACTTCATCATCATCGAAGGGAAGGTGGGCCGCTTCTTCGTTGGCTTTCTTGCGGTGAGAACTGTAGGCCCACCAGATGATGCCGAAGAACATGGCCATGATGACCAGTGTATGAACGCCGCGTAACTCGTTTAAATCCATGGGAATCACCGTTTCTCTGAGATCACGGTACCAAGCTGTTGCAGGTACGCGACGAGAGCTTCGATTTCAAATTTGCCCTTCACCTCGTCAGCGGCCTCAGCAACCTGCTCATCCGTATATGGCACACCGAGGGTCTGAAGTGTTCTCAGCTTGGCCTCAGTGTCGGTGTGGTCGACGCGATCCTGGAACAGCCAGGGGAAGGCCGGCATGTTGGATTCCGGGACCACGCTACGCGGATCGTACAGGTGCTGGCGCTGCCAGGCGTCAGAGTAACGTCCACCTACGCGAGCAAGGTCAGGACCGGTACGTTTGGAGCCCCACAGGAACGGACGGTCGTAGACGAATTCGCCCGCAACGGAGTAGTGGCCGTAGCGCTCGGTTTCGGCGCGGAATGGGCGGATCTGCTGGGTATGGCAAACGTGGCAGCCTTCGCGGATATAGATATCCCGGCCTTCCAGTTCCAGCGCAGACAGCGGTTCCAGGCCCTCTACCGGTTCGTTGGTTTCATCTATGAAAAACAGCGGAACCACTTCGGCAAGGAAACCGCCACTGATGGTCAGGATAATCAATACGATCATTATCCCGATGTTCTTTTCAATAATTTCGTGCTTCATCAGTACTGTCTCCCGTTACGCCGCTTGCGCTGCTGTGTTGTCCTGAGCAACCGCATCTTTCTGACGCACGGTCATGTAGACGTTGTATGCCATTACCAGCATACCGGCCAGGAAAATCACGCCACCAAGGAACCGTACAAAGTAGCCTGGGTAGGACGCTTCGAGTGCTTCAACAAAACTGTAGGTCAGCGTGCCGTCCTCGTTGACAGCGCGCCACATCAGGCCTTGCATGATGCCGTTGACCCACATGGCGACGATATAAAGCACGGTGCCGACCGTCGCCAGCCAGAAGTGCACGTTGATCATGGCGGTGCTGTACATGGCCTGGACGCCCCACAGCTTGGGGATCAGGTGATAGACGGCACCAATGCTGATCATGGCAACCCAGCCAAGGGCGCCGGAGTGAACATGGCCAATGGTCCAGTCGGTGTTGTGGGACAGGGCGTTCACCGTCTTGATGGACATCATCGGGCCTTCAAACGTAGACATGCCGTAGAACGACAGGGATACCACGAGGAACCGCAGGATCGGGTCAGTGCGCAGTTTGTGCCAGGCGCCTGACAGGGTCATCATACCGTTGATCATGCCGCCCCATGAGGGAGCCAGCAGAATCAGGGACATTACCATACCCGCAGTCTGTGCCCAGTCCGGCAGTGCGGAATAATGCAGGTGGTGGCCACCGGCCCATACATAAGTGGCGATCAGTGCCCAGAAGTGCACGATTGACAGGCGGTAGGAGTAGACAGGACGGTTCGCCTGTTTGGGCACAAAATAGTACATCATGCCCAGGAAGCCAGCGGTCAGGAAGAAACCAACGGCGTTGTGTCCATACCACCACTGCATCATGGCGTCAGTGACCCCGGCATACGCGGAGTATGACTTGAAGGCAGTCGCTGGCAGCGCCATGCTGTTGCCGATGTGTAGTACGGCAACGGTGATGATGAAGGCGCCATAGAACCAGTTTGCCACGTAGATGTGCGGCGTGCTGCGCTTCATGATGGTACCGAAGAACACCAGTGCGTAGGCTACCCATACCAGGGTGATGGCGATGTCGATGGGCCACTCGAGTTCGGCGTATTCCTTGGAGGTGGTCAACCCCATTGGCAGGGTAATAGCAGCCGCCACGATAATGGCCTGCCAGCCCCAGAAGGTAAACGCGGCCAGTGCGTCTGAAAACAGACGGGCCTGGCAGGTGCGCTGCACCACGTAGTAGGCTGTCGCGAACAGTGCGCTTCCGCCAAAGCCGAAGATAACGGCATTGGTATGCAACGGCCGTAAACGGCCGAAATGGGTCCAGGGCAGGTCGAGGTTGAGGGCGGGCCAGACCAGTTGTGCTGCAATCAGCACGCCCAGGGCCATACCGACAATCCCCCATACCACTGTCATGATGGCAAACTGCCTTACCACCTTGTAGTTGTATGTCAGGTTTGGATTTACTGTGCTCATAGCCTTACCAATGGGTTCAGAGTGGGAAAGATGCGGGCGCAAGTATGGAGAAAGCATTAGCTGTTTGCAATGACACAGATCAACTCGCCAGCTCTGTCAAATGCGTCTAAATCAGTAACATGGCGAATATATTAGAGTATTTATGATTGCACAGGAGCGGAGAGGAAACCGACCCGATCTGCGGTCGTCTGCGCCATTGATCCCGGCTCCTTTCTGGAGGTTTAGTGAATCCCTTAACTTTTTACAAGTCCGAAGCGCGGGGCGGACTCCCCGCGCCCCGGCTGGTATTGGCCCATGGAGCCGGAGCCCCGGCCGATTCAGCCTTTATGGAGCGCCTGGCTTCAGCGCTTTCCGCAGAGGGAGTAGCGACGCTGCGGTTTGAGTTCCCTTACATGGAGAAGCGCCGGCAGGATGGGCGGAAACGACCACCGGACCGGCAGCCGGTGCTGTTGGACCATTTTCGCGAGGTAATCGCCGCCGTTGTTGCGGAACCTGTGGAAGGCAGCCGCCTCTTTATTGGTGGTAAGTCGATGGGCGGCAGAATGGCCAGTCAACTGATCGCGCAGGCGGAACTGGAGCCTGAGGTTTGTGGTGCGGTCTGTTTCGGGTACCCGTTTCATCCACCGGGCAAGCCGGATCGCTGGCGGACCACTCATCTTCAGGACCTGCGTCGCCCACTTCAGATTATTCAGGGCACCCGTGACCCGTTTGGCCGAAAGCACGAGGTAGAGGCACAAGGCCTGGACTCATTAGAGAATCTTTGCCTTTCGTGGCTGGAGGGCGGTGACCATGATTACCGGCCGCTGGCGCGGCAACCGGAGACACATGAAGAGATGATCCGGCAGGCCGCAAGGGTCGCAGCAGGTTTTATTCACCGTGGGGAGTAGACCAGGAGGGCGCCGGCTCTGACTGTTCGGCCCGGTTCCTGCCTGCAGCCTTTGCTCTGTAGAGCGCTTCGTCAGCTCGCCGGAAGAGCTCTCTTTCGTCCTCTCCCGGGATCAGGGTTGCGGTACCCGCACTCATGGTCAGGGAGAGGTACGCACCATCAGTGGTAACCATTCGTGAACTGGCCAGGTCTTCCAGGATCTGCTCACAGAGTCTGCGTGCACCGTCGGCGCCGGTACCCGGCAACAATATTGCGAACTCCTCGCCGCCGAAGCGGATCGCCACATCCCTTGGCCGTTTGACGTGTCGCCTGAGTATGTCGGCAATGTGCTGCAGGCACTGGTCGCCGAAATCGTGTCCCCAGTCATCGTTGACCGCCTTGAAATGATCAGCGTCGAGCAGCGCAATGGTCAGTGGCTGGCCGCTCCGACGGGACTCAGCGCATAACTCGGGCAAGAGGTTATCGAGATGGCGACGGTTGTGGAGTCCGGTCAGTGCGTCATTGAGGCTGAGTGTGGCCAGCTGTCGGTTGGCCCGCTCCAGCTCCCTCATGGTGTTGCGTAGTTGGGCGGTGCGCTCATGTACCTTGAGCTCCAGATTGGTGCGGGCGTTCTGCTCCACGTCGAGCAGTTTCTGGTTTAACAGCCGCCAGCGTTGAACCATGGCATAGTTCAACAGGATCACCTGGGCGCCCACGGCCACCTGCATGAAAATCTCCCGTGCCAGGAAGTCAGCAAGGTAGCCGAAGGCGGCAAGCGCGTATATGAGAGCGCCCGCCAGCATTCCGGACCAGGCCATCACGTACCACTTGGCAGGCAGGTATCCCTGGCGCCAGCGAACAAGCCCGATCAGGAACAGGCTTGCAATAATGATCAGGGCGACAGTGGTGCTCAGCACGATGGACTTGTTATAGGGCAGGATAAATGCCATCACAAACAGGCCGAGGCTGGTCAGCGCGAGGCCCCGGAGCACCCGGTCCGACCTTGAGCCAGGCTGGATTTCAAGGAACGAACGGCCGAACAGCGTCATGGCCAGGGAGCTGACAGACATCAGCATCGGAATAGAGGTGTTGGCAAAGCCTGCGCTGTCTGGCCAGAAGTATTGATTGGCAAAGCCCCCCATGGCAAACAGGAAAAGCCCCAGTGACGCCATATAAAAGGCGTTGTAAAAGTAGTAGACAGTGCCTGAACTGAAGAACAACAGCAGGTTGAACGCTGCAAATACAAGCAGAGCGCCATAGAACAGACCGTGAACCAGGGTCAGGTGATTGCTTTGGGCAATGGTTGCCTCCGGGGTTTCCAGGGACAGGGGAACATTCAGGGCGCCACTGCTGCGAATGCGGATGGTGATGGTCCTGGTTTCATTGGCACCAAGCGTGACGGGGAGCAGGAAATACCGGTAATCTATGCCCCGCGACATGAACGGATACTGGTCTCCGGTGGCTATGGCTGCTGTGCCGTCGTTGCCTGTCTGCCAGAAGGTGACTTCATCGAGCAGCGGATAGTTGAGTTTGAGGTACCAGAGTTGTCCGGTATCGCCGGAATTGCGCACGTTGAGGCGGACCCAGTAAACCGCGTCAGTGTGACTGAACACCAGGTCGTGGCCGTTGGCCGCTTTCCAGTGGGTGTCAGCCGACAGTGCTTCCGGTGTATTGGCCTGATGGGCAGGTTCCCCGGGCGGGGCGCTGAGGAAGCACACATGGTCCATCAGCGACGCTCGCTGCTCAGGGTTGTTGGCATCCAGTGTCGGGCACTGTTCAGTCTGTGCCGGAGGGGCTGCGATGGCCAAACCTGTGGTAAGTAACATCGCAACAATCGGGATGAAATAACGCAGGTACAGCAGCATTCAAGGTATTCCTGCCAACGGAAAGCTGGATAGTGTAGTCAATTGCGAGCCGTGTGGATGTTAAACAGTTTCAAATTTAAGGGTTCCCGATGGGAACCCGGTTCAGGTGACGGATGGAACAACTGATTGCCTTCTGCCGGCCAGGCTTCGAAACAGAAGCAGGCCGGGAGATTACCGATGCAGCTGCAGCACAGGGTGTCTACGGCTACTTCGAGCCCGGAAATTCCCGGGGCTTCGTTATTTTCAACCTTCCCGGCCCGGCCCTGGCGGATACTCTGCTGGCCCGGTTGTCCATCCACTCGCTGGTATTCGTCAGGGACTGGTTTGTCGTTCTGGCGGAGGTGGCGTTGCCGCCTGCGGACCGTGTGGGTGCCGTTATTGATGGCCTGAAGTCGGCGGATGCTGAAATTCCACCCTGTGCGCGGGTGGAAATCCGTTTGCCTGAAAACAACAGCGACCCGGATCTTGGCAATTTTGCCCGCAAATGGGTGTCGCCGCTTTCGAAGGGCCTGCGAGGAGCGGGCTTATTGCAGCCTGACCCCAGGGCGGACTCGCCGGCCCGTCTGGAGTTGCTGCTGCTTGGCTTTGACCGGGTTATTGCAGGTGTCAGTGTGGCGGGTAACCGGGCCCGCTTTGTCAGCGGGATTCCACGTTTGCGCTTGCCGGCCTCGGCGCCCAGCCGCTCGGCACTGAAGCTGGAAGAAGCCTGGAAGGTGTTTCTGCCCCCGGAGGTGGAACTGGACTACCTGGGCGGCGGAAAACAGGCGGTGGATCTGGGTGCGGCTCCCGGTGGCTGGACATGGCAACTGGTCAGGCAGGGTATGATGGTAACCGCGGTTGATAACGGGCCAATGAATGGCGACCTGATGGCTTCCGGCCACGTCGAACATATTGAAGCTGATGGCTATCAGTGGCGGCCCAGGAGAGGGGTGGACTGGATGGTCTGCGATATCGTCGATCATCCTCGGCGTACCGCGGCACTGGCAGTGGACTGGCTGAATCAGAAACTGTGTCGCTACACGGTGTTCAACTTGAAGCTGCCAATGAAAAAACGGTACGACGAGTGGTTGATTTGCCGGGATATTCTGGAGCAGGGGCTGGCCCGGACCGAAATGAACTTCCGTATCAGGGCCCGCCACCTCTATCATGACCGTGAGGAGATTACCTGCTTTGTCGAGCGACTCGGCTGAAGGCCATTACCACGGTATCAGTTACTGTGTTGCAGTACCGTGATGATTTCCTCCCGGTCCATCATTGGGATCAGCTCAGCCATCAGCTCCCGGCGTTCTTCGGACTGGAACCAGCGTTGCCAGTCGGCTTCCGAGCGCCAGTTGGCAAGGGTAAATCGATGGTTCGAATCGTGGGTGTCCACAAGGGTTTCACCGGACACAAAGCCTGGTGCACTTACGGCGTTCTGAAGAACCTTGCGGGATCTCTCCTCGTAAGCGGCTTCAAGCGATTCGGCAATATGGCGTTCAATCAGTACCCGGATCATTGATTACCTCGTATTGTTTTGACAACTATAAACAATAATTTAGCACGTATTTTTCAAATTTCAGGTGGAATTTCAGGAGGACAGACGTTGGGACACCCGGATTATGACGCAGAACTGGATGCCCGGGGGCTGTTTTGCCCTGAACCGGTCATGATGTTACACAACCGGATTGTCGAGATCAGCCCCGGTGCCGTGTTGAAGGTAGTGGCAACGGATCCTTCCACAACCCGGGACATTCCGCGATTCTGTCAGTTTCTTGACCATGAACTGGTATACAGCGGCGAAGATGAAAAAGACTTTGTGTTCTTTATCCGCCGCGGCAGCTGATTAAATCTGTCAGGATTCGCCGGAAATCCCGAGTGCATCGAGATGGCCAAGAAACTGGTCACGGTCCATCTCGCCCAGTACCCGCGCTGATTCCATTTCTGCACCGGTGTCGTGATAGAACAGGATAGCCGGCGGTCCGAACAGGCCCAGCTCGTCCAACAGGGCCTGTTGCTCCGGCGTGTTATCAGTCATGTCCAGTTGCAGGAGTTTGTAGGGGGCCAGCGCCTGGATAACGCCAGCGTCACTGAAAACATTGCGTTCCATAACCTTGCAGGAGATGCACCAGTCGGCGTAAAAATCGAGCATCACAGGGGTGCCGTTCCGGCTGGCCAGCTGGAGCTCGTTACGAATGTCCGCCGGTGATTCCAGCCGGATAAACTCCGCATGGCTGGCCGCAGCGCCTGCCGGGGAGATTCCGGCCATGGGCTGGTTTGATGCAGTGAATGCTGCCAGGGGTTTGAGTGGATCATTGGCTCCGGACACAGCACCGGCAAGCAGTGCTATGCCATAGGCAAACATAACCAGTCCCATCCCCTTGCGGGTACGTTCCCAGCCAGCTTCGGCGGCGTCAAAAGCGCCCAGCTGCACGCCCGTAATGGCCGCCAGCAATCCCCACAAGGTCAGTGCCACCCATCCGGGTACCATTCGTTCGACCAGCCAAATGGCGACCGCCAGCAACATGACGCCGTAGAATGCTTTGACAACGTTCATCCACGGACCGGTGGTGGGGAGAAATTTACGACCCCCAACGGCCACGAGGATCAGCGGGATGCCCATCCCCAGGCCCAGGGCGAACAGGGCAACACCACCGATCATCGCGTCCTGGGTGGTGCTGATGTACAGCAGGCTTCCGGCAAGTGGTGCGGAAACACAGGGAGACACAATCAGGGCGGACAGGGCGCCGATTCCGAAAATACTGGCTACGCGGGTTCCTGTAAGGCGGTGGCTGGCGTTGTCCAGTGGTTCGCGGATAAACCGGGGCAGCTGGATTTCAAACAGGTTGAACATCGACAGCGCAAATACCACGAACAGCGCTGCAAAAACGCTTAACACCCAGGGGGATTGCAGGTGGGTCTGCAGGTTGAAGCTGGCGCCAAGTAACCCGGTCACGACCCCTGCCGCAGCATAGGTGAGGGCCATGCCAAGTACATAGCTGGAGGAAAGCAGCAGCGCGTGGCCTGTTGTGCTGGTGTTGCGGGATGACACCAGGGACGAAATGATCGGCACCATGGGTAGCACACAGGGCGTGAACGTCAGCCCTAATCCCAGGAGCAAAAACAGGCCGGCTATTACAAGAGTGGACTGATTGGCGAGAAAGCCCGCCAGACCTGTTGCAGTGGACGTGTCTTCAGGCGGCTGCTGAGCATTGCCGGAGGAAGCGGAACCCCCTGAGCTGCTGGCTGGTGTGGCATCCGGGTTGTCACCGGCGCTGGCGTAGTAGAGCACGTCCCGGGTCTGGGGGGGATAACAGAGCCCGGCGTTGGCGCAGCCCTGATAGGTCACCTGCAGTTCCGCCTCTCGCACGCCGTCGGGAAGGGTTACCGGAACCCGGGCCTCGACTGGCTCATAGAAGACGGTAACCTTGCCGAAGAACTCATCCTCGGTGTTGGTACCGGTATAGGAAAATTCCGGTTCACCCAGTGTGACACCCTCGGTATCACTGCTGATGCTGATACGTTCCTGGTACAGGTAATGATCAGGTGCAATGTCCCAGGACAGTAGGACAGCGCCGTTGTCCGCGGTAAAGCTGAATGGCAGTGCCTCATCTACGGGGAGGAAGCCGTTGCTGTTGCCGAACAGGGAGCTGCCGGCACCGGCAGCCAGTGTTGAGAGAAAAGACAATGCCAGAAACAGGCATGCGCTGCTCAAAACCCTGAAAGGGGCATTACTGCATGAGGTTGTGGTGCTGCTGCCGGTCATAGTCAATAGAGTACCGTTGGTGGATCCGGGTTTCTCCCGCGCCGAATCCGGGGGGGGTTGAGACGGCACGGCTTCAAGTTGCAATGGACACAGTTACCAGGCAAAAGTTCCCTCTGGTATTGAACGGTCTAAAGTCGCACAATACCCGTCCCATGAGACATGATCCAGACGATCTTATCATGCTGTTTAATGACCTGTTCCGGGATGAGTACCGGACTGTTCTGGTCAGGGGCGGCGATGAACCCGAGTATCTGCCGGCGACGGAGCCTGACGGCTTCGCACAGATTATCTTTGCTCACGGCTATTATGCCAGTGCACTGCATGAAATCAGTCACTGGTGTATTGCTGGCGAGTACCGGCGCAGACTCCGGGATTTCGGTTATTGGTATTGCCCTGATGGCCGCAGCGCGGAACAGCAGCGAGCTTTTGAAAAGGCGGAAATAAACCCCCAGGCCCTGGAATGGCTGTTTTCGGTTGCAGCAGGCGCTCGTTTTCACATCAGCGTCGACAATCTATCCGGTACCGGAGCATGGGACGAAGACGCCTTTCGCAGGAATGTGACGGCGCAGGCCAATGACTACCTGGAGCATGGCTTCCCGGTTCGCGCCGGTCAGTTTTTTCAGACGCTCAGACTATTTTATGGAACCGAGGCTGGATTTAACGAAGTCTGGAACAAAGAGACCAGGCGCCTGATGCCCGAATGTTCCGTTACAGACACCGAGGTAAATTGAAGCAATATGACATCTGACGCACCCGAAGCCGGCAAAACACTTTTCAAAGATCTGAACCTGGACCAGAGAGTACTCGATGCCATTACCGATATCGGCTTTGAGCATTGTACGCCGATCCAGGCAGAAACCCTCCCGTTCACATTGGCCTGCCAGGACCTGATCGGTCAGGCGCAGACTGGCACTGGCAAAACCGCAGCCTTTCTGATTACTGCTATTCAGAGCATGCTGGAAACACCGATTCCGGAAACGGACCGATTGGCGTCGGAACCCAGAGTGCTGGCCCTGGCGCCCACGCGGGAACTGGCGATGCAGATTGCCAAGGATGCCGAGCAGCTCTGCGGTTACACCGGGCACAACGTGGTCACCGTGGTAGGCGGAATGAACTACGACAAGCAGCGTGACCAGTTGCAGAACGAGATTGTCGATATCCTGGTGGCCACGCCGGGGCGTCTGATCGATTTCCTGGGCTCCCAGGACGTGTTTCTGGACCAGCTGGACATCCTCATCCTGGACGAAGCAGACCGGATGCTGGATATGGGGTTCATTCCGGATGTGAAGCGCATTATCCGCAAATGTACCCCGAAAGAAGAGCGCCAGACGTTGCTGTTCAGTGCCACCTTTAATCAGGATGTGCTTAACCTGGCCTCCATGTGGACCCGCAACGCTGAGTTCGTGGAAATCGAGCCGGAACAGAAAACCGCCGAACGGGTGAAACAGACCGTCTATCTGGTAGGTGAAGACGAGAAACTGCCGGTACTGGTGAACTACCTCCAGCGCCCGGAGGTTGAGAAGGCCCTGGTGTTTGCCAATCGCCGTGACCAATGCCGTGATCTGGATGAGGACTTGCGGAACCAGGGCGTCAAGGTGGCGCTCATGTCCGGTGAAATTGCCCAGAACAAACGTCTCAAGACCCTGGAGCAGTTCAAGGAAGGCAGTATTCAGGTGCTGGTGGCCACTGATGTGGCAGGGCGTGGCATTCACGTTGACGGTGTGACCCACGTTTTCAACTATAATCTTCCCGAGAATGCCGAGGATTACGTCCACCGTATCGGGCGTACCGGTCGTGCTGGAAAGCACGGCGTTTCTGTCAGCTTCGCCAGTGAGGATGACGCCTTTTCATTACCGGCTATCGAGTCCTATATTAGCCAGAAGCTGACCACAGCTGTTCCTGACGAAGAGCTGATGACCGTGCTCGCCAAACCGCCGATCACCCGCAAACGCGGTGGCCGTCGCCCCCAGGGCGGTCGCGGCGGCAATCAGCGCCAACGCAGGAACTAAAGGGCCGGGAAGTAACATCATGCGGATAGTAGCGGACGAAAACATACCCTTGCTGGATTCCTTCTTCGGCGACATCGGCGAGATACACCGCGTGTCCGGCCGCACCATGTCGGCAACTGACGTGCAGAACGCGGATATCCTGCTGGTTCGTTCGGTTACCCGGGTCAATCAGGCGTTACTGGAAGGCAGTCGTGTGCGCTTCGTCGGTACCTGTACCATTGGTACAGACCACGTTGATCAGCAATGGCTGGCCTCCAGTGGCATTGCGTTTTCAGCAGCACCCGGTTGCAACGCCAACAGTGTGGTTGAGTATGTGCTGTCGGTCATCTCGCTGCATGCCGAAAGGCGCGGTGTGGCTGACTGGTCAAAGCTCAGTGTCGGTATCATTGGTGCCGGTAACGTGGGTGGAGAGCTGGCACACAAGCTGGAGCGGCTGGATTTCGATGTTGTGTGTTGTGACCCGCCACGCGCCGAACGGGAAGGCGACGACGGTCAGGCTTTTGTCAGCCTGGAAGAGGCGATGGCCTGCGACGTAGTTACGCTGCATACACCATTGATCCGGGAGGGAGACCACGCCACGCTGCACCTGTTCGGACAGGATCGATTGTCTGCCTTGAAAGAACACCAGCTGCTGATCAATACCAGCCGTGGAGAGGTCATCGATACCTCTGCCTTGCTGGCGCGCCTGGATGAGCCCAATGCCCCCACGGTCGTGCTAGATGTATGGGAACAGGAGCCGCGCATACACGCCGAGCTGTTGGAGAAGGTCTGGCTTGCCACGCCCCATATTGCGGGTTATAGCCTGGAGGGCAAGGTGCAGGGCAGTGAAATGGTTTACCAGGCCCTGAGCCGTTACATGGGCCTGCCTGCCCGCAAGAAGGCGGGACAGTTTTTACCGGAACCGGCATTGGCCAAGCTATCGTTCACCAGTGCGGCGCAGGAAATGAGTTCGGCGAATATCGCCATACGATCCTGCTACGATCCCCGTCAGGATGATGCCCGGATGCGTCTGGCCATGTCACTTCCTGCCGAGGAGCGGGGGCCTGCGTTTGACCGGCTGCGCCGGGATTATCCGGTGCGGCGGGAGTTTTCCAGTGTCAAGATTCAGCTCAAGGGCACCAGCAAGTCCATGCAGGATACTTTCCGGGCCCTTGGCTTCAAGCTGAAGCTCTAGTTACAGCTGCGCTGTTTGCAGTGCCTCAATTCGTCTCTCAAGGGGCGGGTGGGTCATGAACAGGGCGCTGAGTCCCGCCCGTGCACCCCGGTTGATGCCAAACGCCTGCAGGCTTTCGGGCATCTGGTCGGGCACTTCGCTCTCCTGTTTTAGCCGGGCCAGGGCATTGATCATGGCGCCACGGCCTGCCAGTTGGGCGCCCGCAATGTCGGCCCGGTATTCCCGGCGGCGGGAGAACCAGAACACGATGGTACTGGCAAGGATGCCCAGCACGATCTCTGCTGCAATACTCACCACGAAAAAGCCAATACCGTGGCCGCTCTCGTTCTTGAACACCACACGGTCCACAAAAGACCCGATCACCCGGGATGCGAAAATCACGAAGGTGTTGACCACGCCCTGAATCAGGGCGAGCGTGACCATGTCCCCGTTGGCAACGTGGCCGATTTCATGGCCCAGCACCGCACGGATCTCGTCCTTGTTGAAGCGGTGCAGCAGGCCCTCACTGACCGCCACCAGAGAGTTGTTCTTGTTCCACCCCGTCGCAAAGGCGTTGGACTGGGATGCGGGGAAGATGGCCACCTCGGGCATGCCGATGCCGGCATTCTTGGCCAGATCCCGCACGGTATCCACCAGCCAGCGTTCAGCCGGGGTTCTGGGTGATTCGATCACTTTGGCCTTGGTGCTCCATTTGGCCATGGGCTTGGAAATCAGCAGCGAGACTATGGCGCCGGCAAAGCCAAAAACGGCCGCGAAGGCCAACAGCGAGCCGTACTGGATCCCGTTCTGGGCGAGGTAGCTGTCGACGCCCAGCAGTCTCAGGGTGAAGCTGGCAACCAGGATGACTGCCAGGTTGGTAGCAAGAAAAAGCAGAATACGCATCTTGAATTCCCTGTTGAATCGTCAGCCGCAGACAGCGGCTTGTACCTGCAAGCTTATATGTGGCTTGTGTCGCCATGTTCAACAGGCTTACACCGATTTAATGATCGGCCTTGTCACGAAAGAACGTAGCCTGCATCACGCGGCTGATTTTGGCGGAGCTGCCACTTCGAAGGGCGGTGCGGAGCATGTGAATGTGGGTGGAGAAGTCCTCACGGATCGCCGGTGGCAGGTCCCGACTGCTTTCGGCAGCGGCTTCCTCCTGCAGATCCGGGCTGGCTGGTGAGCTCAGGCGAACGAACGCCTCCTGGGTGAGCACGGCCTGATCCAGGGCTTCCTGGCGGATGGTGTCCACGAAACGCAGCAGATTTTCTTCAGCCAGCCACAGCAGGGTGCCGAAACACGCCATATGCCGCTTGCTGTGCAGCCCGAATTCATCCGGCTCGTCGGGGCCGGCAATGTCTTCCACGAACAGGTTCACCCGGCGGGGGAAGGCGTTGTAGAGTTGAACCAGGGCGATTGCGGCGTCCTTGTAGAACTCTTCAATATGAATGTCCGCCATAAAGCCCTCTGTTACAGCTGATAAGAAGACAGGAAGTGTGCCAGACGCTTCATGGCGTCCTCCAGCGTGTCCTCCCGGGGCAGGAACACCACGCGCAAATGCTGTTTGTCGTCGATATTGAAGGCCGAGCCCTGGACCAGCAGGATGCGCTCCTGCAGCAGCAGGTCCAGCACCAGCTTTTCGTCATTGACGATGGGGAAGCGCTTCGGATCCAGCCTGGGGAACAGATAGAGTGCGCCCTTGGGCTTCACGCAACTGACCCCGGGGATATCATTGAGCAGGTTCCAGGCCGTCTCCCGCTGCTCGAACAGGCGGCCGCCCGGTGCTACCAGATCGTCAATAGACTGGTAGCCCCCCAGGGCAGTCTGGATGGCAAGCTGGGCCGGTACATTGGCACACAGGCGCATGTTGGAGAGCATTTCGATGCCCTCGATCAGGTCCCGTGCGCGGTGCTTGGCGCCACTGATAATCATCCAGCCGGAGCGATAGCCGGCAGCGCGGTAATTCTTGGACAGCCCGTTATAGGTAAAAAACAGCACGTCGTCCGCCAGTGACGCGGTAGGAATATGCTCGGTACCATCGTAGAGGATCTTGTCGTAGATTTCGTCCGACAGCACGATCAGGTTGTGCTGTCGGGCCAGTTCCACCACCTGTTCCAGCAATTCGCGGGAATAAACGGCACCGGTCGGGTTGTTGGGGTTGATCAGCACGATGGCACGGGTTCGACGGGTGATTTTCTTGCGGATATCGTCGATGTCCGGGAACCAGTCCTGTTGCTCGTCGCAACGGTAGTGCACCGGCTTGCCACTGGACAGGGTCACGGCGGCGGTCCACAGGGGGTAGTCGGGGGCCGGGATCAGTACCTCGTCGCCGGTGTTGAGCATGGCCTGCATGGACATCACGATCATCTCGCTGACGCCATTGCCGAGGAAGATATCGTCGATATCCACCTTGTCGATGCCCCGTTGCTGGCAGTAGTGCATCACCGCCTTGCGGGCAGAGAACAGGCCCTTGGATTCCACATAACCCTGGGCCAGGTGCATGTTGTAGATCACGTCCTGCTGAATTTCCTCGGGAACATCCAGCTCAAAAGCCGCAGGGTTGCCGATATTCAGTTTCAGAACCCGATGGCCCTCCTCTTCGAGACGACGGGCCTCGCGCAGAACCACGCCACGTATCTCGTAACACACGTTATCCAGCTTGGCGGATTTGAGATAGTTCTGCATAAGCCCGGTAATTCCTCAGTAAAAGACACAAGCCTGTATTCTAGCGGAGCAAAGGCCGGCGACAACAGGCCAATTGTGATGAATTGTGGCACAGAAGCGGAGATTTAACGCCCAAAGCTCACAGTTTCCATGAACTGAACGAGTTATCGATCGGGATTCGGTTGTAAATCCAGTTGTGCACAATATAATAGGGGCAAATTTAAAGGAGCAGAATCATGAGCAGCCAAAGCGTCTACGACTTCACCGCGACAGACATTCGTGGAGAAGAGCATTCCCTTGACGAGTTCCGCGGCAAGGTACTGCTGATCGTGAATACGGCCAGCAAGTGCGGTTTCACCCCTCAGTTCGAAGGGCTGCAATCCCTGTATGCGGACCTGAAAGAAAAGGGGCTTGAGGTGCTGGGTTTTCCCTGCAACCAGTTCCGGAATCAGGACCCGGCAGACGACAAGGCCATCAGCGAGTTCTGCTCTGTGAATTATGGCGTGGATTTTCCCATGTTTGCCAAGATTGAGGTCAATGGGCCGAACGCTCACCCCCTGTTCGAGTACCTCAAGCACAACGCCAAGGGTCTGTTGGGATCAGAAGCGGTGAAATGGAACTTTACCAAGTTTCTCGTTAACCGTGAGGGCGAGGTTGTGGGTCGGTACCCGCCAACGACGAAGCCATCCGCCATTCGTAACGACATTGAGAAGTTGCTGTAAGTCATGGCATCTGAAGACGATATGCTGGCCCTGGACAACCAGCTCTGTTTTGCGCTTTATGCCGCCAACCGGGCTGTTACTGCCCGCTATCGCCCATTGCTGGCCGAGCTCAATCTGACCTATCCCCAATACCTTGTCATGTTGGTATTGTGGGAGGCCGGCCAGGAAGGAACAACCGTCAGAGTGTCAGATCTGGGAAAGCGGTTACGCCTTGATTCCGGCACCCTGACGCCGTTGCTCAAGCGCCTGGCTGAGCGGGATCTGGTGACCCGTCTGCGAGACACCGCCGATGAGCGGGTGGTTACCGTAGCGCCTACCGAGAAAGGCATTGCCATGCGCCAGCGGGCCAGGGATATTCCAGGCCGGCTGCTGTGTGGTACCGGGATAGACCAGGCGCGCATCGTGGCACTCCGAGAGGAGCTGCGTTCGGTGCTCAGCCTTCTTGAGGCTCAGGGGGAGCCCAGCGATCGATAACCGATTTAAGGTCGGCTCTGTTGTAGGGTTTGGTGATGTAATCGTTCATCCCGCATTCCAGGCAATCGTCCCGGTCTCCTTGCATGACATTGGCGGTCACGGCAATGACCGGCAAGTCCCGCCAGGCCGGATTCTCCCGTATCTCGCGGGTGGCCTCGTAGCCATCCATCACCGGCATCTGGCAGTCCATCAGCACAACATCGAACTTCCCTGATTTCAGTGCCTCCAGCGCACGCTTGCCATTTTCCGCCAGAGTGACCTTGTGGCCCAGTTTTCGCAGCATGCTGCTGGCAACCACCTGGTTGACCTGGTTGTCCTCAACCAGCAACAGGTTCAGCGATCTTCTGGCGCCTGCTCCTTTCCCTTCATCCTTTTCATGGTCTTTCTTTACGGGCTTCAGTCCGGCTGCGGCGCAAAGTGTACGGAACAGCTGATCCCGCCTCAGGGGCATGGACAGGATCTGTTGATTGCCGTCAGCCGCCGCGGTGCCGTTTCTGTCCACCAGAATAACGCCGGCACCTGACCATTGGGCCGCCATCTGCTGGCCTGAACTGTTTTCTCTGTCTGCCGCTACCATCAGGATACCGCCGCCGTTGCGGGCTGCATCACGCACGGGAATGCTCCAGGCTCTCAGCTGGCTTTCGATGGGCAGTCGGTGCGGATGTTCATGGGGTATGGCCATATCCACACCTGAGGTTCTGACAATGGTCGGTATGTCTACCGGCGTTATCCCGGATCCACCCTCGTCGTGAACCGGCAGGGGCAGGTTCACGGTAAAGTGTGTACCCCGGCGCTCTTCGGAATCCACCAGAATCTGGCCATGCATGCGTTCCACCAACTGCCGGCACAGGGTCAGACCCAGCCCGGTCCCGCCATACAGTCTGGTGGTGTCGGCGTCAGCCTGGGAAAAGGGTGAAAAGATCCGGTGCAACCCTTCCTTGGACATGCCGATACCGGTATCAATCACATCAATCCGGAGATTACCGTTGAAGCGGGTTGCACGAATTCGAACGCTGCCCTGATCGGTAAACTTTATGGCGTTACTTAACAGGTTATTGAGAACCTGCCGGGTGCGGGTCGGGTCACCGAGAAAAGTTTCAGGCAGATCGCACTCAATATCGGTCACCACATCGATGTTCTTGCGACGGGCCTGTTGAGAATGAAGTGTTGCGCATTCCTCGATCAGATTGCGGATACTGAAAGGAATGTTCTCAAGGCTGAGCTTGCCGGCCTCGACCTTGGAAATGTCGAGGATATCGTTCAGCAGTCCAAGCAGGCTTTGCCCGGCGTTGAGTGCGATCTCCAGGCGGTTGCGCTGAGCCGGTTCCAGGTCACCTTCCAGCGCCAGGCCAAGCATCCCCAGAACCCCATTGAGTGGCGTCCGGATTTCGTGGCTCATACTGGCCAGGAAATTGGCCCGGGAGCGGGCCCGGCGGACTGCATCTTCCTTGGCTCGTACCAGCGCGCGATTGCCTCGCTGGAGGGCTTCGTTCTTTTCAGAGATCTCCCGGGTGCGGTCCTCCACCTCCTGTTCCAGCTGCGTGGAGTAATTCTTTATGGCGCTTTCTGCAGTTCGCAACTGCTCAAGACTGGCGTCCATGGTCTCTAGGTGCAGATTGATGATGCCCACCATCTGACCGATTTCGTCTTCGCGGTGATTGTGGGGCACCGGCAGCCGGACTTTTTCCGGAGATTCAGCGCGCACGCGGCTCAGGGCGCCTATCACATTGAGCATGGGGCGGGTCAGAACGAAATAGAAAATGGCGAGCAGAGCAGCTGTCAGCACCAGACTTTTGAGCAATCCGCTGGCCAGGGTGTAGCCAGCCCTCTGCAGGAACATCAGGCCATAATGATAGGTGTCAATGGTGACGGTCAGGTACCCAAGGGAGAGATCGCTCAGTTGAGGCACCATCAGTTCCTGACTGAAAACACGGCTGTCGCCGAACAGCAGATCACTGATCCAGCGGTAGCGGGAATCCGGACTGCTCTGGCTGGCAGCGGCCATGGTCTGATCGTTGTTATCGATGATCCGGGCGTCAATGGTGGCAGGGTGACGGAGCAGGCCATCCAGCAACTCCTCTGCCAGCCGGATGTCGATGTTATAGGCAATCTGGGAGGCCGGGCTGTGGCTTATTTCGATCAGCGCGCGGATTTCCTGCTCCATGGAATCCCGGGCACTGAAATAATCAAGGGTGACCTGAACAACGTTGAGTATGAGACCCAACACCATTGCTATCAAAACGGTGTCCCGGGTGAGGCGGTAGGAAAGCCGTTTTTTGAATGGAGTTGTCACAGCGAATCTACAGTCCCTGTTTGTCAGCGTTTCAGATAATGTGGATGAGCCACTGCCCCGTGGCTAATCGTCGTAATCGGCCTTTTTGCGCCATTCCTCATCGTGCAGGAAGGTATCCCATTCGCGGTCCAGGCGCGATTGCCCCTCAGCGCTGCCCGGTGCCCCATCATCTTTCATGGCTTCCAGTTCCTTGATGCGGGTGCGGAAACTCTTGACCGCTTTCATGGCCATGGGGTTGTCCCTGGACTTGCCCATTTCAGTGCTGGCCAGATGATAGGCGTGAATTGCCTTGCGAATCTGGTTCTGCTTCACATAATCGCGGGCCTGAAATACGTGCAGGTCGGCGTGGGTCTTGTGTACCAGGAACAACACGAACTTCAGGTTCTTCTTGGCGGTGGCGCTGTCGATCTTTCCGGCCTTGTGCATGCCTTCAATCATTTTGAACAGGTTCTGCAGCAGCTCTTTGACATAGCTGGACTTTTCGGGCGAATCGATCTTGACGGGAGGGCGCCGGTCTTCGTTGTCCATTACCGCCTTTTTCAGTTGCTGGGCAGCACTGAGCCATTCACTGACGGGCTGGTCGGACTTCAGCGCCTTGAGGTCCTTGCAGGTTTCCTCCATGCGCCTGATCAACAGCAGTTTGAGATCGGTGGTGAGGTATTGGCCCGGAATCTCGGAAAGCAGGCGGTTGGCGCGATTGTAACTGTCTTCGAGGGCGGTGATCTTTCGTGCACGCTCAATACGGGCCCGTTCCCGCATCTGGCTGGCCACAATAATAACAATCGAAATGATAACGACAGCTGCCAGTAGCAGCACAATCATTGTGGTATCCATTCTATGGCAAAAGCTCCGGCTTATGGACGGCCACTGGGGGCTCCGGTGACTCAAATAAACCGGAGAAATCCAGCAAGTATCCGGAAGACTAGCAGAAAACCGGAAACGATTCCGTTTTGAAATGTGAAAGATTTTGGCTTTATATCATTCCGGTGAATTGATACGCTGCAATGTATTATTTCTATGAATAAAACCGCCACTGTATCCAGGTGACAGTGTCCCCGTGACAGGCAGTGCTGGTCAATAAACAGGTGCCAGGGTATGGATATTTCACGGGTTGATCTGAATTTGCTGGTCTATCTGGATGTGCTTCTGAGAGAGCGGAATGTAACCAAGGCAGCAAACCATCTGGGCATCACCCAGCCGGCCATGAGCAATGGTCTGCGACGGCTGCGGGACCTGTTTGGTGATCCGTTGCTGGTCCGGACCAGTGAGGGCATGACCGCAACGGAGCGTGCGACTGAGCTGCAGCCACTGGTGCGGGGCATTCTCTCGGATATCGAACAGGCCGTTCATGAGAAAACCGCATTTGCCGCCATGGAAAGCCAGCGGGTATTCCGCATCATGGCCAGTGATTACGCCGAATCCTGCCTGATGCCGCGGGTGCTGCGGCGTATTCGCCAGGAAGCACCCCATGTCACCCTGGATGTTCTCACTCCCAGTGACGTCAGCTTTCTGGATGTGGAACAGGGGCGGTTGGATATGGCCATCAACCGCTTTGACAAGATCCCCCAGTCATTTCACCAGAAAACCCTGTGGACCGAATATTTCGCCTGCCTGATGAATGCGCGCAACCCTATTCTGAAACAACCGTTCACCCTGGACACCTATCTGGACGCCAGCCATATATGGGTCAGCAAGACTGGTTTCGGAGTCGGTGTAGGGGTGAACCCGAAGGATGTCCAGCGTCTGGGTTGGGTGGATGAGGCACTGTCGTTGATGGGCCGGAAACGCCAGATTTCAGTCTTCACCCGGCATTACCAGGTGGCGATGCTACTGGCAGAACAGCACGATCTGATTGCCACCTTGCCGTCCCGCGCCGCCTGGCTGCAGAAAGACAATCCCAATCTGGTGGTCAAGGTGCCGCCGTTCGACATTCCGCCTTTCGAGTTGAAAATGGCCTGGAGCCCGCTGTTGCAGCACAACAAGGACCACCAATGGCTGCGCAAGCTGATTGCCGAAGTGGCTGAAGAAGTGGATGCCGAGTTTGCCCCGTTCGGGGCGCAGTTTGAATCTGCCGAGGTTCCCGGCATTCACCACTCAGAGCGGTAGTTCTCGCAACTCCAGCGAACGTTTGCCAGCATCCCACATGCGCTGGAAAGATTCTGCCAGCAGCCTCACACGGCCACTGTCGGCAAAGTTGGCGAAGCCTTCGGGCCTGTAGAAATCGTGGCGGAAAACCACGCCCTCACGGTCAGCCAGCAGAAAAGGGCGGTCTTCCACCGGATAGTCCTCATTGACCAGTCTCAGTTCGATGCGGCTGGGCAGCCGGCGCATCAGTTCCACAATCTGGTGTCGGTGTTTCACCAGCGGCTTATCATCGTGAATCAGCAGGCGCACCTCACTGAGCCGGTGGCGGCGGGCGAGGGTGGAGATCAGCTCCCGGAAACGCAGGCGATCATAGAGATCATGGTCGAGCAGGCGGTCATACAGCCAGATTCGCTGGCGGGCCTGGCCGATAACGGAATCCATCAGCCCGGTCATGGTGCTCTCGCTGTCGAACAGCCAGGCGTCGTGATCCTCTCCCAATAGCATGGGGGTCTGACGGGTGTCGAAAGCACCGCTCACCAGCTGTGGCGCCAGGCAGCGCATATCCACATGGGGAATGCCGGCGTCGTCGTAGAAGTCCGAGCAGACGTGAAAGCCGGAGCGCTGGTAGAAAGGAATGGCGTGTTCCTGTGCAGAAAGCTGCAATTCGCTGAACTGGCTCGCTGCTTCAGACACCAGATGGCGTAACAGGGTTTCGCCAATGCCCTTGCCGCGATGGCCGGGTAGAATAGCCATGCGCCCGATATGGGCGGTTTCCTCGAGGGTAGAGAACAGCCGGCCGACCCCCACGGGAGTGTTATCGGGCAATACCACCAGGTAATGGTCAGCAATCTCGTCGGTATCGTCCCATTCCAGTTCCGGTGGAACCCGTTGTTCTTCCACAAAGACGGCCTGACGTATGGTCCGTATGTCGGCCGGCGCCAATTGCCAGCTGTATTTGCGAATCCTTACGTTCATGCTGTTCTCTCTCGCCCTTACTCTTGCTCGAAATACAGCGAACCCTGGTTAACGAGGTTGCTCAGAAGCCCCGCGACGGTGTCGTCGCCGGCAACAAATGCGGCCAGTTCCGACATATCCGGTCTGGCGCTGGCGCATAGCAGGGGTGCCAGAGGCCGGGCATCGCCACGGAGCAGGAACTGTTCGCCATCCACGAACAGGGCCGTTTCGCCCCCACCTTCATGGTAGGCGAAGCGGGAGCCTTCGTTCCAGCGCAACGGGTTGCCGGCTGCTATAAGTTCACCGAGCAGTTCAGGTGTCACGGGTTCTTCCGCCGGAACTACAATATCCAGGCTCTTGGGAAGTGTGGAGTACTGACCAAACCACAGCGCTAACTGGCGCTTGTTGGTAAGCTTTTCGCGAATCACGTGATCAAGGCGGTCGATCACTGCCGGAGCGATGGCGCCGGGATTATTCTGCACCTGCAGGTCGGGGTCATTCAGATGTTCTGAGGCATCCGACTGACTGCACAGGAAGTCCGTGAAGCCCGTGAGCACATCGTCAATGGTGGGCGCACGAAAGCCAACGGACAGGGTAATACAGTCATCCTCGGCCACGCCGTGATGGCCAATGCCCGGTGGCAGGTAGAGCATGTCGCCTGGCGCCAGGGTCACGGTTTCCTCGCCATCCCAGCTACTGAGAATCCGCAACGGTGTACCGTCCACCCGGGGTGAGGTGTGATCGCAGTGGCCGCCGAAGGTCCAGCGCCGATGGCCCTGGGCCTGCAGCAGGAACACATCGTACTGATCATAGTGGGGGCCCACGCTGCCGCCTTTGGGTGCGTAGCTGGCCATGATGTCGTCCAGCCGCCAGTTGGGTACGAAGCGGAATTCGTCCAGCAGGTCCGATATGTCCGGAACCCAGTGGTCAAGGCCCTGTACCAGCAATGTCCAGTGGCTTTCAGGCAGCTTGCTGAAGCGCTCTGGCTCAAAGGGGCCATTGTGCAACTGCCAGGGCTTGCCGTGGTCGCTCTCGATGACAATGCGGGATTCGACGGCTTCCTCGCAGGCCAGCCCGGCCAGTTCATCCGCCGATACCGGGCACTCAAAGCCCGGAAACGCCTGGCGGATCACCAGTGGCTTCTTTTGCCAGTAGTTTCTCAGGAATTCGTCCGCGGGCATTCCGCCGGGCAATGTCATCATTCAGATATCCCGCGCCTGTTGAGTGGCATTGCCGATGTAGCTGCCCGGTGTCAGTTCCATCAGTTCTGCCTTGGCGGAGTCGGGAATGTCCAGCGACTCCACGAAGGCCTTGATAACATCCGGAGTCATGGCCTTGCCGCGGGTCAGCGCCTTGAGTTTTTCGTAAGGCTTCTCGATGTTATAGCGGCGCATGACGGTCTGAATGGGCTCCGCCAGTACTTCCCAGGCGTGGTCAAGGTCTTCGTTCAGCCGCGCCGGGTTGATTTCCAGCTTGCTCAGGCCTTTCAGTGTCGCCTCATAGGCGATCAGGCTGTGAGCGAAACCGACGCCGAGGTTGCGCAGAACCGTGGAGTCGGTCAGGTCACGCTGCCAGCGGGAAATCGGCAGCTTGGCGGACAGGTGGCTGAACAGGGCATTGGCGATGCCCAGGTTACCCTCGGAGTTCTCGAAATCGATGGGGTTGACCTTGTGGGGCATGGTGGACGAGCCTACTTCGCCTTCTACTGTCTTCTGCTTGAAATAGCCCAGGGAAATGTAGCCCCAGATATCACGGTCCAGATCAATCAGGATGGTGTTGAAGCGGGCAATGGCATCATAGAGCTCGGCGATGTAGTCGTGGGGCTCGATCTGGGTGGTGTAGGGGTTCCAGTCCAGACCCAGGCCTTCAATGAAATCCTTTGCGTTGGCGGCCCAGTCGATGGCCGGGTAGGCCGACAGGTGGGCGTTGTAGTTACCCACGGCACCGTTGATCTTGCCCATCAGCTCCACACCACGGATCTGTTTTATCTGGCGGCGCAGGCGATACACCACATTGGCCAGTTCCTTGCCTACGGTCGACGGCGACGCGGTCTGGCCATGGGTGCGGGACAGCATGGGCTGTTCGGCGTGTTCGTGGGCCAGTTCGGCCAGCCGATCTACCACCCGGTCCATGGCCGGAAGCAGGCCATGGTCCAGCCCCTCTCGCAACATCAGGGCGTGGGAAAGGTTATTGATATCTTCGGAGGTGCAGGCGAAATGCACAAATTCGGTGACAGCGTGCAGTTCGGGAACTTCCGCGATCTTTTCCTTGATGAAGTATTCCACCGCCTTGACGTCGTGATTGGTGGTGCGTTCGATGCCCTTGATCCGCTCCGCATCGGCGAGGCTGAAGCCGGAAACCATGTCATCAAGGTACTGGTTGGCTTCGGCAGAAAAGGCAGGGACTTCGGTAATCCCGGGATGGGCGGCGAGCTTTTGCAGCCAACGGAGTTCGACGGTCACGCGGTTCCTGATCAGGCCATATTCGCTGAAAATGTCACGGAAAACGCTGACTTTACTGCCATAGCGTCCATCCACCGGGGAAATGGCGGTCAGGGCGTTGAGTTCCATCGAAAACCTCTCAAGTCATCAAAGAATCGGAAAAAAGAAAAACAGGGGGCGCATATGATACACCAGCGACGGTCGGGATTCAGTCGTAAACCGAGCGGTTCGCCTTCTCGGCCAGTTCCCGGGCGGTCATGATGACCTTGCGGCGGTTGAAAATCAGCTGCCAGCGGCGTCCACCGGTCTGGTGCCAGAGTATTGCGGAACGTATGCCGGCAAGCAGCAGGGCGCGCACTTTGGCGGCATTTTCCTCACGCTGGAGAATGGTGGGTTCTCCGGTTACCTGTATGCGCTGGCGGAAGGTGCTGATGGTATCCGCATAGATGGACGCCAGGTTGGCAACCAGGTTGCCGTGGCTGTATCCGAAATGGCTGGCAGTGTGTCGGGCCTGGTCGATGCGGCTACCGATCACATCCAGCATATCGTTGTTACGACGCAGTTTGGATGACAGGTTGATCAGGTTCAGGGCGTAGCGCAACACTTCGATATCCTGCTGCTTGCTTTGCTGGCTGAGAACACTGGACAGCGTGGACAGGCCTTCCCGCAGGTCTTTCAGTTCGCCACCATACACATCCAGGGTGGTCTCGGGTTGTGTGGCGAACAGGGAACGCATGCAGGTTTCAAAGCTGGATTCCGCGCACTGGCCGGAATGGGCCACTTGCTGCACCAGCGCCGAGGCCTGAAAAACCCCTGCCAGGGCAAGGGTCTGGTCGTGTATCGATCGGCTCATGCGCCGGCTCCCTCTGACTTGTTGTTTGCCGCTGCCGGCTCCTGTTCGCTGTCCCGCCAGGTTTGCTCGATAACCCCACCACCAAGGCAGACCTCGCCATGGTAAAAGACCACCGACTGGCCGGGCGTGACGGCCCGTTGGGCGTCGTCAAACACCACCCTGAATCCGTTGTCGAGGGCGGTGACCACGCAGTCCTGATCCGGCTGTCGGTAACGGGTCTTGGCTTTGCAACGGAATTCCGCCGCCGGCGGTTCACCGGCAATCCAGTCCACCGGGCCACTGATCAGGCCGCGGGAGAACAGCAGGGGATGGTGTTTACCCTGAACGGCAATCAGCACGTTGCGGGACAGGTCTTTCTCCGCCACGTACCAGGGCTCGTCGCCGAACTCACTGAGGCCGCCAATGCCCAGCCCCTGCCGCTGGCCGATGGTGTGATACATCAGGCCCTGATGGCGGCCAATGACCTGACCATCGGGCGTTTCAATGTTGCCCGGCTGGGCAGGGATGTACTGCTTCAGGAAATCCCGGAACTTGCGCTCGCCGATAAAACAGATACCGGTGGAATCCTTCTTGTCATGGGTAATGAAACCCTGTTCGGCGGCAATGCGACGAACCTCCGGCTTCTCCAGTTCGCCCACCGGGAACAGGGTGCGGGCGATACGATCGCCGGAGACTGCGTGCAGGAAGTAACTCTGGTCCTTGTTGGGATCCAGCCCCTTGAGCAGTTCGGCCTTGCCACTGCCATCGTTCAGCGGGCGCTGGCGGGTATAGTGGCCGGTGGCAATATAGTCGGCTCCCAGGGTGACGGCATAGTCTAGGAAGGCGCGAAACTTCACTTCCTTGTTGCACAGGATATCCGGGTTCGGGGTCCGGCCGGCCCTGTATTCAGAGAGGAAGTGCTCAAACACCCGGTCCCAGTATTCCGCCGCAAAGCTGGCGGTATGCAGGGTGATGCCAATGGTGTCCGCCACCGCCCGGGCGTCAGCCAGGTCGGTCATGGCAGTACAGTATTCGGTGCCGTCGTCCTCATCCCAGTTTTTCATGAACAGGCCTTCCACCTGGTAGCCCTGATCTTTCAGGAGCCAGGCTGCCACGGAAGAGTCCACGCCGCCGGACATGCCGACGATCACTCGGGTATTTTCAGGTGCTTTAGTCATGTCTGGGTCTGTCGGGTTCAAAGGGGCGGATTCTAGCATTTAAGCCAGGTTACGTCTGCGGTTCGACAATGACTTCCAGGGGAAAGCGGCGTCCGTTTCGGTAATCGTCTATGCACTGCATCACCAGCGGGCTGCGGAGCTTGTCGGACTGCTGACGGATTTCCTCCGGAGTCAGCCAGTGAGCGGCAATAATGCCATCATCCAGTTCCCGGCTGACCCTCGCCAGGGCCCTGGCCGAGAAACAGAAACGGTAGTAGGTAACGCCGTTTGCCGGCGCTTTGTAGGTGTAAACGCCGAGGAAATATTCAGGTTCCACCTGCCAGCCGGTCTCTTCGAGGGTTTCCCGGAGCAGGGCATCAATGATTCTTTCGCCTTCCTCCACATGCCCTGCTGGCTGGTTGAAAACAACCTGGCCATGACTGACCTCTTCCACCAGCAGGAACCGGCCCTGAGCATCTTCAACAATAACAGCAACGGTGGCGTGGGGCGTCCAGGTCATGGGCGAGGGCTTCTCCGTGCGGACGGTTTACGGGATTTTTTTGGCTTTCGTTCGGTTTTCTGCGAACGGGTTGCCGGCGCGTGAACTGTTACGGCCCTGGATTCTCCAGGCGCGAGCCCTTCCAGGGACCAGTCACCAATACCATAGCGAACCAGTCGCAGGGTAGGGAAGCCTACGGCGGCGGTCATGCGTCGAACCTGACGGTTCCTGCCCTCGGTAATGGTCATTTGTATCCAGCTGGTCGGAACCGATTCCCGGTACCTGACCGGCGGGTTCCGCGGCCAGAGGTTCGGTGGTTCCATGGGTGTCACCTCTGCCGGGCGGGTTTTGCAATCCTTCAGCTCAACCCCTTTACGCAGTTGCTGCAGTGCATCGTCGGATATGTCGCCCTCCACCTGAACCCAGTAGGTTTTTGGCATTTTTTGCCGTGGAGACGCGATGCGATGCTGCAGCTGACCGTTGTCCGTCAACAGTAAAAGGCCCTCGGATTCGAAGTCCAGACGGCCGGCAGGGTAGACACCAGGGATGTTGATCCAGTCTGCAAGGGTGGCGCGGCGGTTGCCGTCGGTACCGCCTTTTTCGTCGGTAAACTGGCACATAACCCGGAAAGGCTTGTTAAACAGGATCAGCATCGCCATTGCCGCGTGGGACCTTCGCATCAGAATGGAAGTGGGTAGTATGCCAGAAATGGCCCTGAATCAGAGGGGGTGAGCGCAAGTCGACTCTGATTCAGATACATACGAAGACAAGGCCGCAAACTGCTTGCGCAGTTGCGGTGTAGTTCGGCGGCAGGGCAGTACGTGCTGTCAGCCGACAGTACGGGGATTACAGTCAGCCGTTTGCGGCGCGAGGCTGATCCTGATAGTCGCTGCCCTGGTCCTGCCGGGCATCGTTACTGTCACTGCCGGGCTTCTTTTCGGAAGTGCTTTCCGACGAACCCTGCTTTTCCGGCTGCTCTTCAGGGACAATATTGACCGCGTGGATCCCTTTGTCACTGGGTTTTTTCTCAAAGGTAACGGGCTGGCCGGCCTTTAAGGTTTTGTAACCTTCCATTTGCACTGAAGAGAAGTGAGCAAACAGATCGTCACTGCAGCCCTCTTCGATTATGAAGCCATAACCCTTGGCATTGTTGAACCACTTTACTTTGCCTCTTGGCATGATGAACTCCCCTGTTCTTTCACTGTCAGTGTCTTTGTTATTGATATTTTTACCGAGCATTTTGCCTTGTACGGATACCGGGTTGTCACAGGCTTGTGTAACAGAGCCCTTACGCCAATTTACAATATTTTACATTGTTAACGTACTGTTGACCAATATCCGCCTGGAGTCAATAGCAGTTATAGCGGGAATGTATGGTTGAACCGGGGTCTGAGCCTGTATCATGAGATTATTGATAACCAGCGCACGCCAGGTTCTCGCAAGCACCTTGAAAACCGGGCGGCAGACAACCATCTTTAGGAAGAGGCACCGATTTCCGGTAAAGAATCATGCGGACTATCCAGAATTCTCTACTAGTATTAAATCAGGGAGAGGACGAACAGCCCGGGCGTCAGGACGACGTCAGCGTTGCTCCCGAGAAGCCTGCTCTCAAGCGTCCGGCACGCTTCAGGGTGCTGCTTCTGAACGACGATTACACACCCATGGATTTCGTTGTGGATGTGTTGATGACATTCTTCGGAATGAATGAAGAAAAGGCGACGCAGGTGATGCTGCTCGTCCATACGCAGGGAAAAGCCGTATGCGGGGTATATACCCGGGACATCGCGGAAACAAAGGCGGCACAGGTGAACCAGTATTCTTCGGAATGCGAGCATCCGCTCCTTTGCGAGATTGAACGTGCGGACTGATAGACCTTGGGGTGGCCCATGCTGAGCAAAGATCTTGAAATTACACTGAATACGGCTTTTAAAAGTGCCCGTGACAAGCGTCATGAATTCATGACGGTGGAGCATCTTTTGCTGGCCTTGCTCGATAACGATTCGGCAGTGGGCGTCCTGAAAGCGTGTGGTGCAGATCTGGCCCGGCTTCAGGAAGAACTCGTAGAGTTTGTGGATTCAACCACACCACTGATCCCCAGCAACGACAGCGAGCGGGAAACACAACCCACGCTCGGATTCCAGCGCGTGCTTCAACGCGCTGTCTTTCACGTGCAATCCTCTGGCAAGAAAGAGGTGACCGGCGCCAACGTGCTGGTAGCTATCTTCAGTGAACAGGAAAGCCAGGCGGTCTATGTGCTCAAGAAACAGAGCATTGCCCGCATTGACGTGGTGAATTTTGTTTCTCATGGCATCTCCCGCGTTCAGGGTGCCGAGGATCAGGAAGGTCATGACCAGGCTTCTCACGAGGAAGCCGGAGAGGAAGGCGGTGCTTCGCGCCCGCTTGAAAGCTATGCAACCAATCTCAACGAGCAGGCACGCCAGGGTCGCATTGATCCGCTGATCGGCCGTGAACATGAAGTTGAGCGGGTAGTGCAGATCCTGGTTCGCCGTCGCAAGAATAACCCGCTGCTGGTGGGCGAAGCCGGCGTGGGCAAGACTGCGATTGCCGAAGGTCTGGCCAAGCGGATTGTGGATGGCCAGGTGCCGGATATCATCTCGGATGGCGTGGTCTACTCGCTGGATCTGGGTGCATTACTGGCAGGAACCAAGTACCGGGGCGATTTCGAGAAGCGTCTCAAGGGCTTGCTTGCGGAGCTCAAGAAAGAGAAGCACGCGATCCTGTTTATTGACGAAATCCACACCATCATCGGTGCCGGGTCAGCTTCTGGCGGTGTCATGGATGCCTCCAATCTGCTAAAGCCCATGTTGAGCTCGGGGGAAATCCGCTGCATCGGCTCCACCACATTCCAGGAATTCCGTGGCATCTTCGAAAAAGACAGCGCACTGGCCCGTCGCTTCCAGAAAATCGATGTGAACGAGCCCAGTGTTGAGGATACTTACCAGATCCTCAAGGGGTTGAAGCCCCACTTCGAGAAGCACCATGACCTGAAATACACAGACCAGGCGCTTCGCGTGGCGGCAGAACTGTCGGAACGTTACATCACCGATCGTCATCTGCCGGACAAGGCTATTGATGTGATCGATGAAGCCGGCGCGCATCAGCGCCTGCTCCCGATCGCCAAGCGCAAGAAAACCCTCGACGTGTCGGAAATCGAGGATGTGGTGGCTAACATCGCCCGCATTCCGCCGAAGAACGTGTCCACCAGCGACAAGGATCTGCTCCGCAACCTGGAGCGGGACCTCAAGATGGTGGTCTTCGGTCAGGACCCGGCCATTGAGTCACTGTCCACAGCCATCAAGCTGGCTCGCGCCGGCCTGAAGGCACCGGAAAAGCCGGAAGGTGCCTTCCTCTTTGCCGGCCCTACGGGTGTGGGCAAAACGGAAGTGACCAAGCAGCTCGCCAAGGTGCTGGGCATCGAGCTGGTGCGGTTCGACATGTCGGAGTACATGGAGCGCCATACTGTCTCGAGGCTGATTGGTGCACCTCCGGGCTATGTAGGGTACGACCAGGGCGGCCTGCTGACGGAATCCGTGAGCAAGCATCCCCACTGTGTGCTACTGCTGGATGAGATTGAAAAGGCCCATCCGGAAGTCTTCAACCTGCTGTTGCAGGTAATGGACCACGGCACGCTGACGGATAACAACGGCCGCAAGGCGGATTTCCGCCATGTGATCCTGGTGATGACCACTAACGCCGGTGCCGAGAGTATGGCCCGCCGTTCCATTGGCTTCAGTGAGCAGGACCACAGCAGTGACGGTATGGAAATCATTACCAAAACCTTCACACCGGAGTTCCGCAACCGTCTGGATGGCATAATCCAGTTCGGCGATCTCCAGCCGGCCACCATCACCCACGTGGTGGACAAGTTCCTCACCGAACTGCAGGCCCAGCTGGACGAGAAGCACGTTGTGCTTCATGTGGATGATGCTGCGAAGGTGTGGCTGGCAGAGAAGGGCTACGATGTGACCATGGGTGCACGCCCAATGGCACGCCTGATCCAGGATAAGATCAAGCGGCCTTTGGCTGAACAGATTCTGTTTGGTCGCCTGTCAGAACGTGGCGGTGACGTGCATATTCATCTCAAGGACGATGAACTGCATTTCGAGTATGAGGACGAGCCGGCCGAGGCGGTCTGAGAAGGCCGAAGCGGAACAGGCTATGCGACAAAAAAGCCCCGGTGGTAGCACCGGGGCTGTTTATTTGTCATAAGGCTATTAGCGGGCGCGGTAAACGATGCGTCCCTTGCTCAGATCGTAAGGTGTCAGTTCCACCTTCACCTTGTCGCCTGTCAGGATGCGGATATAGTTCTTGCGCATCTTGCCGGAGATGTGAGCGGTAACAACATGGCCGTTTTCTAGTTCAACGCGGAACATGGTGTTCGGAAGGGTGTCAACAATAACGCCTTCCATTTCAATAGCATCTGACTTTGCCATTCAGTAAAAACCTCGTAAATTGGCTTGCTGTGATTGTAAATTGCGCAATTCTGCCTGATTTATCGCCATTTGGCAAAATCAGTTAACGTCCATCGTGTGCCACTGACCGTCTCGCAGGGCTTCGATGGGCTGGAAACGGGTCTTGTAGTTCATTTTCCGACACTCTTCAATCCAGTAACCCAGATACAGGTGGGGAAGCCCCAACCGTTTCGCCTCTTCTACCTGCCAGAGTACTGCAAAGGTACCCAGGCTGCGGTGTTCGTAGGCGGGGTCAAACACGGTGTAAATGGCCGATAGGCCCTCATCGAGCATATCTACGGCTGCCAGACCGACCAGCTTTCCATCATCCATGATTTCAATAAACCAGGAGTCGGTAGCCCCTTCCACCAGGAAGGACAGGAACTGCTCCCGGGACGGCGGGTACATGTCTCCGTCCGCGTGGCGTTGTTCAATATAGTGGGCATACAGGCTGTAGTATCGCTCGGAGAAGGTTGCCCGGACCATTCTACAGTCAAGGTCGGCATTTTTCTTCATTACTCTGCGCTGGCCGCGGTCCGGCTGGAACTGATCCACTTTCAACCTGACCGGAACACAGGCATTACAGTGTTCACAATGAGGGCGGTAATAATGGGAGCCGCTGCGGCGAAACCCCAAGGCGGTCAACTGGCTGTATAACCGCTTATCAACTTGCGCCCTCGGGTCGACGAACATGGTGGTTGCTTCACGATCCGGCAGGTAGCTGCAGTCATGGGCCGGCGTGGCAAAAAATACCAGAGTCCTGAGATTGCTCATTCACACCTCCGGGCCGGGCCACCGCCACTGGAAGTCCCAGTGGTCGTGTTCCGGACTAGTGTCGACGCATGTCCTGAGTATAGATAAAAATTCGCTACGTGGAATACAGCGGGCGCCCATTCTGATCAGGTGGCCGCTTTCCACCTGGCAGTCCATGATGCGGTAGCCCCACACCCTGAGCTGGTTGGCCAGGTGGACCATCAGCACTTTTGAGGCGTTGGTTTCCAGCGAGAACATGGACTCGCCAAAAAAGCAGCGGCCAATGGCCAGCCCGTACATGCCGCCCACCAGTTCTCCCCGCGGGTTCCAGGCTTCGATGGAGTGTGCCACGCCCTGTTTATGCAACTGGCTGTAGCTGTCGATCATGTCCCGGGTGATCCAGGTGCCTTCGGCGCGGGTGTTGGCGCAAAGGCGGATAATCCGGGGGAAGGCCTGGTCTGCGGTGATGGTGAAGTGGCCGCTGTTGAGCGTTCGTCGCAGGCTTCTGGAGATGTGGATTTCCTCCGGGAAGAGGACGCAGCGGGGGTCTGGGGACCACCAGAGTATGGGCTGGTCGTCGCTGAACCAGGGGAAGATGCCGCTGCGGTAGGCCAGCTTGAGGCGTTCGGTGGACAGGTCGCCGCCGATGGCCAGCAATCCGTCGGGGTCGTCGAGGGCCTGTTCGGCGGGGGGGAACCAGAGGTGGTCTTGGTCTAGCCAGGGTAGTGAGGTCATCTGGGTCCAGAGTTCGGATTTGCGTGTTGGTGGTGTCGGCCGGGGTCACCAACCTTCCGGAACACGCTCAAGCACGTCCCTGTGGCGCTTGAGCTCCGCCATCCCTGGCTCCGCAAAGTTCCAGAAGGTTGGCGCCCCCGGCCTCCCTCGAACTGGGAGTTACCTGCCTTCACAAATTCCTGTTGAATTCACAGCAGCTTAATCCTGATCCAGGAATTTTTCTGCGTCCAGAGCTGCCATGCAACCGAAGCCTGCGGAAGTGACAGCTTGCCGGTAAACGTGGTCGGCTACGTCGCCGGCGGCGAAGACGCCGGGGATGCTGCTCTGGGTGGCCATGCCTTCGAGGCCGGAGCGGATTTTGATGTAGCCGTTTTCCATGTCCAGCTGGCCGGTGAACAGGTCGGTGTTGGGTTTGTGGCCGATGGCGATAAAGACGCCTGCCAGGTCGCGGTCCTGGGTGGAGCCGTCTTTCATGCTTTTGATGCGCATGCCGGTAACGCCGGTGCCGTCGCCGAGGACTTCGTCGAGGGTGTGGTCCCAGACGATGTTGACGTTGCCGTTTTCGGCTTTTTCGAACAGTTTGTCCTGCAGGATTTTCTCGGCGCGCAGGCTGTCGCGGCGGTGTACCAGGGTGACCTCGTCGGCGATGTTTGAGAGGTACAGGGCCTCTTCAACGGCGGTGTTGCCGCCACCGATGACGGCGACTTTCTGTTTCTTGTAGAAGAAGCCGTCGCAGGTGGCGCAGGCGGAGACGCCCTGACCCTTGAACTTTTCTTCGGACTCGAGGCCCAGGTACATGGCGGAGGCGCCGGTAGCGATGATCAGGGCGTCGCAGGTGTATTCGCCGTTATCGCCCTTGAGGCGGAAGGGGCGGTTGCGCAGGTCGGCTTCGTTGATGGTGTCGTAGACCACGTGGGTTTCGAACCGCTCGGCGTGTTTGAGCATGCGCTGCATCAGTTCCGGTCCCTGCACGCCGTCGTTATCACCTGGCCAGTTGTCTACGTCGGTGGTGGTGGTCAGCTGTCCACCCACCTCGATGCCAGTGATCAATGTCGGCTTGAGGTTGGCGCGGGCCGCATAAACGGCTGCGGTGTATCCGGCCGGGCCGGAGCCGAGGATGATCAGTCGGGAGTGCTTGGTTTCGCTCATTGGGGGTCTCTCGTTAACGATTTATTCAATGACAGATACGGAGGTCAGAAGTTGCCTGATTCGTTCAGCGCTCTTTCCGGATTCTCCCTGTTCCAGGCGGTGTTCTGCAACTGCGGGAAATACGGCCTGGATGTCATCCGGCAATACGTGATGGCGGCCGTCCATCAGAGCCCAGGCCCGGGCGGCGCGCACCAGCCCAAGGCCGGCGCGGGGTGACAGGCCGTAGAGCAGCCCCGGCATGCGGCGGCTCTGATCCAGCAGTCGTTGTACATAGTCCAGCAGCGCGGGGCTGGTGGTCACCCGGTTGACGGCGTCCTGAAGGGTTTGCAGGTTCTCTGCGGAGAGGATGGACTGCAGGCGATCGGTCATTGCCCGACGGTCCTCTCCCTCTAGCAACTCACGCTCGGCGCGGGGGTCGGGGTAGCCCAGCCGGATGCGCATCAGAAAGCGGTCAAGCTGGGATTCCGGTAGCGGGTAGGTACCGCCCTGCTCAATGGGGTTCTGGGTGGCAATCACAAAAAATGGGTGCGGCAATGGCCGCGTTTCACCTTCAATGGATACCTGCCGTTCTTCCATGGCTTCCAGCAGTGCGCTCTGGGTTCTGGGGGAGGCACGGTTGATTTCGTCGGCCAGCACCACCTGGGCGAAGATCGGGCCCGGGTGGAACACCAGGCTACCGGCTTCCTTGTCGTACATGGAGAAGCCGAGCACGTCTGCTGGTAGCAGGTCGTTGGTGAACTGGATGCGCTGGTAGCTCAGGCCCATGACTTTGGCCAGGGCGTGAGACAGGGTGGTTTTGCCCATTCCGGGGATGTCTTCAATCAGCAGGTGGCCCCGGGCCAGCAGGCCGCAAAGTGACAGGCGAACCTGGTGATCTTTGCCCAGCAGTATACTGTTGAGCTCGCGGATAACCGTATCCGTCAGTTTCTTCATGCAGTGCTCAGTCCCTTACCCGCTTGAGAATGTCGCCATAGGCATCGATGCGTCGGTCTCTGAAATACGGCCAGATGCGTCGAATCGATTCACTGCGTGAGCGGTTGATCGTCGTGGACAGTATGGTTTCCGAGTGGTCGTCAGCGCGCGCCAGGAACTCCCCCTGGGGACCGCAGATAAAGCTGTTGCCCCAGAAGCGGATGCCGTCCGACTGTCCGGAGGGGTCTGGCTCGGTACCAATGCGGTTGGGGGCGATAACGGGCAGGTTGTTGGCCACCGCATGGCCACGCTGAACGGTCACCCAGGCCTCGAGCTGGCGGGCCTGTTCATCGGGGTCATCAGTGATATCCCAGCCGATGGCGGTGGGGTAGATCAGTACTTCAGCGCCGGCCAGGGCCATCAGGCGGGCGGCTTCCGGGTACCACTGGTCCCAGCATACCAGCACGCCCAGGCGGCCAACCGAGGTGTCGATCGGGGTGAAACCGCTGGTGCCATCGTTAAAGCTGGCGTCGCCGGGCGTGAAGTAGAACTTTTCGTAAAAGCCCGGGTCGTCCGGAATATGCATCTTGCGGTACAGACCGGCAATGCTTCCGTCGCGCTCGAACACCACGGCAGTGTTGTGGTAGACGCCGTTCATCCGCCGCTCGAATATGGAGCCTACCAGGACAATCCCGAGCTCTGCTGCCAGGGCAGACAGCCGGTCACTGGTGGGGCCAGGTATGGGTTCTGCCAGTTCAAACACTGAGGTGTCTTCGGTCTGGCAGAAGTACAGGGTGGCGTGCAGCTCCTGCAAGACGACCAGTTGCGCGCCCTCTTTCGCGGCCTGTCGGACCAGGCGCTCACTGTTGGCCAGACTGGTGTCCTTGTTGGCGTCGCACGCTTGCTGAACAGCGGCAATGGCCAATGCGCCGGCCGGGGTGGGACGGATCATGCCTGCACAACTCCTGCGGGGATCTGCATGGTGACGCAATGAAGGCTGCCATGTTGCCTGATCAACGGGCGACAGTTAACCGGAATCATCTCCCGCTCGGGGAAGAGACCGGCCAGGATAGCCAGTGCCTCTTCATCCTGGGGTACGCCGTAGACCGGCACCAGAACAGCCCCATTGATGATCAGGAAATTGGCATAGGTAGCCGGTAGCCGTTCACCGTCGTCACCATGGATCTCGTCAGGCCAGGGCAGCGGAGTGAGCCTGTAAGGCTGGCCGTTGGCCTGGTGGAACTGTTGCAGGTCTTCCTCCATGGCGGCGAGGGCGCTGTAGTGTTCATCGCTGACATCGGGACAAGCCACATAACAGATATGATCCGCCGCGCAGAAACGGGCGAGGGTGTCGATGTGGCTGTCGGTGTCGTCGCCGGCCAGGTAACCGTGGTTGAGCCACAGAATGCGCTCCGCTCCCAGGGTTTCCCCTAGCAGGTGCTCAATGGATGCGCGGTCCATCGACGGATTACGGGACGGAGTCAGCAGGCATTCGCTGGTGGTCAGTATCGTTCCCTGACCATCGGATTCGATGGAACCACCCTCAAGGACAAACTCCACAGGCACCAACTGAGTGGTGCCAAAACTGCCGAAATTCGCCAGGTGGCGGTTGAGGGCGTCGTCCTTTTCCCAGGGAAACTTGTTGCCCCAGGCGTTGAAGCGAAAATCCAGCAATTCAGGGCCATCCACGCCGAAAATGGCGATGGGGCCATGGTCACGGGCCCAGGTGTCATTGGCAGGAGCGGGTACCGCAACAACTCGCCCAGGCAGCCCCTGCTGCTGCGCATAGTCGTTGAGTTCCCGTTCCAGCTCCTGCAGGCGAACCACATGTTCACAGCTGAGAACGACATGCTCGAAACGGAGCACTGCCCGGGCAATGTCCAGGAATACAGGTTCCACCTCGGCGAGGCTGGCGCTCCAGTCGGTTCCCGGATGGGGCCAGGTCAGCATTACGGCACTTTGGGGTGCCCACTCTGCGGGCATCACAGGTCTGGAAGTCAAGTTGCGAACACCTTTTATCCAAAAACCGACATTCTAACGAACAGGAGGGGTTGCGTCAGGATATAATTGAACGATTTTTCAACGTCGGGGCTTAAGCACCGCATGAATGACCCTGTCCCCTTCAAAATACACGACAAAATCGTTGTAGTGCCACTGGGAAATGGGTGGGTCGCCCACAGGCCCCGTGATTTGCAGGGGATTTCCCCAGCTATCACGAACGCCTGACTGGCTCATGCCGGTGCGGGGCAGGTCTGCCTGGGAGCTGCGTTCGGCCTGTGACTTCACCGGAACACGGACTTCTTCGGCAACAACCGTGGTCAGAGGTCCGATTGCCAGTGCGGTGAAGGCGGTGGCGGCACAGACAGCTTTTATTGTGCGTTTTTTCATCAGTGGCTTACTCCCTGGCGTTACATTGATAAAACGTAATATCTGACAAAGACTAACAAAAGTCAGCGCGGTTTCGGTGATTTGTGGACAGTTTATTCTTTTTGCCGTTGCCGAATCTGCCAGCGCATCACATGGCGGGCAATTTGCTGCCGGTCACCATCCTTAATGTCGGTAAACTCCGTATGAACCCTGGCGCCTCCGCTTCCGTCCGGCTCAACACTGATTACCCGCGCCATACCAACCGGCTGAAACAGCTCCGGCGGAAGGGTCATACGCAGCGCGAGCATCTCGTCTGTCACGAAGCTGTTGGTTGCGGTATGGAATGACAGGCCGCCTTCGCTGAGTGTGACGTCTTGCCAGTCTTCAGGTTGCAACGGATTTTGCTCAAAGGCCATAATGCGCGCCAGCGTATCCAGCTTCCCATTGAGCGACTTGATGAGTGAGGTCAGCAGGCGGTCTCGCTCCGCCAGGGTGGCCAACTGTGCCCGGACATCCTGATCGAGGCGTCTGAATTCGGATCGGAGGCTCTCCAGGTGACTGCCGTTAAATGGGTTTTCCTTGCTCGCGCCATCGGAGCCGAGCTTGCGGATTTCCAGGCCGATATGATCGCTGATACGAAAATAGTCCCTGCGATCAGAGGGGATCTCTGCCGGGTTATTGTCGGGTGTCGTTGCAGGCATCGGGGCTCCATAACGCGGTATTATTGTTTCCTGATAAAAGTTTAGCAGCTTCCTGCCGCTCCGTATCGGGGCAGGATTTTCGACAGACCAGAAGGTAGCGACAGGCTCCTCCCAATGTTCAGACCCTTATCACTGTATGTTGGTCTGCGGTACACCGCGGCCAAACGACGTAACCACTTTATTTCATTCATATCACTCACTTCCATGATCGGCCTGATGCTCGGCGTTGCCGTGCTGATCATCGTTCTGTCGGTGATGAACGGCTTTGACCGCGAACTCAAGCAACGGATTCTGGGCATGGTGCCCCATGCCACCATTCAGGCGAACGGTGTGCTTCAGGACTGGGAAGATGTCGATCGCCAGGTAGAGCAGCATCCATCGGTCATTGCCGCGGCGCCCTATATCCAGGGGCAGGGCATGGTGACCGGTGGAGGCGATGTCCGCGGAGTAATGCTCAATGGCATTCTTCCGGAACAGGAGCGCAGTGTATCGATCATTGAAAATCACATGATCGAAGGTGGCCTGGATGATCTGAAGTCGGGCGAATTCGGGATTATCATCGGCAAGCTGATGGCGTCTGCGCTCCGGCTGCAAATCGGTGACAAGGTTACCGTGGTTCTGCCGGAAGCCACCGTGACGCCCGCCGGTGTGTTGCCGCGGCTGAAGCGGTTTACGGTCAAGGGTGTGTTCAGTGTCGGGGCAGAACTGGATGGCAACTACACCCTGATCCACATGGATGACGCCTCCAAGCTCATGCGCACCGGTGGCAAGGCCGAGGGAGTGCGCCTGCTGGTGGACGATCTGTTCCAGGCCCCGAACGTGGCCAGGGAAGTGGCGACAGAACTCAGTGGCCGCCATTATATCTCCGACTGGACCCGCACCCACGGCAACCTGTTCCAGGCCATCCGCATGGAAAAAACCATGATTGGCCTGCTGCTGATGTTCATCGTTGCGGTGGCGGCCTTCAACATTGTCTCCACCCTGGTCATGGTGGTGACCGACAAAACGGCTGACATCGCCATTTTGCGCACCATGGGCGCCACTCCCGGCCGTATCATGCGTATCTTTATTGTCCAGGGCGCCGTTATCGGCATCACAGGTACGATTGTGGGCACGGCTCTCGGCGTGCTTGGCGCCTACAACATCAGTGGTTTCATCGCCTGGCTGGAAGCCTTCATGGGCCACCAGTTCCTCAGTGCGGACGTGTACTTCATCAGCTACCTGCCTTCCCAGCTGCAGTGGCAGGATGTGTGGATTATCAGCGGGGCCGGCCTTGCGCTGAGCCTGCTGGCAACGATTTATCCGGCGTGGCGTGCATCTCGCGTCGATCCGGCGGAGGCATTGCGTTATGAGTGATTCAGTAACCATCAACAGCGAAAAACCGCTGGTAATAGACTGCGACAAGGTCACCCGCACCTATAACGAAGGCCCCGGCAAGCTCACTATCTTCTCGGACATTTCATTGCGGGTGTCTGCCGGCGAATCCATCGGCATTGTTGGCAGCAGTGGCGCCGGGAAAACAACCTTGCTGAACCTCCTCGGAGGGCTCGACAAGCCCTCCTCCGGTCACATCGATATATGCGGTCAGGATATCCACCGCATGAACGAGGCCGGGCGGGCACGCTTTCGTAACCGTCATCTGGGTTTTGTCTATCAGTTTCACCATCTGCTTCCCGAGTTTTCCGCACTGGAAAACGTGATGATGCCCTGCGCTCTGGGCGGATTGGGGGTAAAGCCGTCGTCCGTTAAGGCAAGCGCCATACTCGAGCGCGTCGGCCTGAGTCATCGGCTGGCTCACAAGCCCGGTGAATTGTCCGGAGGCGAGCGTCAACGGGTTGCCATTGCCCGCGCACTGGTCAATGAGCCTGAGTGTGTGCTGATGGACGAGCCCACGGGCAATCTGGACGAGCAGACGGGTGAGGGTATTCGTGACCTCATTGAGTCACTGCGGGATCAGATCGGAATTGCCTTTGTGCTGGTTACCCATGACATGAAGATGGCCAGAAGTCTTGGGCGGGTGTTGCGGCTGGAGCAGGGAGAGCTGTTTCAGGAGCTTTGACTGTCGCTGTGCCGCTGTCGCCGGGCCTGCCTTGCCAGCCGTCGATGGCGGATGCGTACCGATCTGCGGTCCTGCCAGTCAGAGCGAACCTTGCGACGCCAAAGGAACTGGATGATGAGGTAAGCCAGGCACGCCGACAGGGTGGCTACCAGAAGTGACCCCAGATACAGGGGGATGCCGATGTCCAGCAGCCGCCCACTGAGCCAGGACCAGGACAGCTGGAATTCGAAATTCAGCACCGGCCGGTCGAGAATCCAGGCCCCGACCTTGTAGTTGAAATAGAACATGGGGGGCATGGTTACCGGGTTGCTTATCCACACCAGTACAACGGAAAGCGGCAGGTTGGCATTGAACCAGATGGCAAACAAAGCGGCTGCGAGCATCTGGAAGGGCATGGGAATAATGGCCAGGAAGATGCCCACCAGGAAAGCGCGGGCAACACTATGCCGGTTGATGTGCCACAGGTTGGGTTCATGAAGTATATCGCCCAGAAAGTGCAGCGATTCGATCGCGCGCACCTTTTCCGGCGACGGTAGGTATCGTTTCATGAACTTCTTTGGCATCGGGAAGTTCTGCCTGCTCAGGATCATGGTTCCGGGAATACGCAGCGCCCGGAGAGGACCAACTATCAGGGGGACAAGGATTGTCCGGAAGTTTTATGGCCAGGATTGGCCTCGCGGGCTTCGCCTGCGGCGTTATCTTACTGTATAGCCTTGCGCTCTTGCCACCTCTGCACTGGCTGATTTCTGCGATGGTAATCCCGTTTCTGACGTTGCTGGTGGCCACTTCGCCACTACACAGGGTCGGGGCAATGTTGGTCGCAGGCGCTCTTTCCGGCATGCTGTGGGCCGGTTGGCAGGCCGATGTCCGCCAACAAGGCACGCTTCCCGCCAGTCTGGAGGGCGAGATTCTGGAGGTGTCTGGTTATCTCTGTGACGTTCCCTCCACAGGCAGTTTCAACAGTGTCCGTTTTGCATTCTGTGTCGATCGATGGCACCTGCCGGAGTATTCCAATGCTTCGGATTCGCCAGGGCTGCCACAGAAACTGCGTCTTGCCTGGTATGGCGAGGCCGCAACAACCAGCCTTTCCCAACGGCTCAGGCTCAAAGTGGTTCTCAAACGCCCCCATGGCTCGGTGAATCCCGAGGGCTTTCGCTACGAATCCTGGTTGTATCGAAAGGGATTCGGCGCCACCGGCACCGTTCGTGACCTGGTTCCGGACAGCCTCTCTGACTGTCCGCTCCGCTGCCAATACCACGGCTGGCGCAACAGCCTTGTGCACGCGGTCTCGGAACGGCTGTCCGGTGCCCGGCATTTCCCGCTTGTAGCCTCCCTGATGATCGGCTACCGCGGACATATGGAGCCCACGCACTGGGATGTCCTCAAAGCGACCGGTACCATTCATCTGGTGGCTATTTCGGGCCTGCACCTCGGTCTGATTGCCGCTGGCGCCGGTTTCTTCTGCCGGCGATTATTGCTCTGCCTGCCACAGGGCCGGATATCGCCGGGCAGACTTCGAGGACTGGTCTTTCTCTGCGTGGCCCTTGGCAGCCTTGCTTATGCGCTTGCGGCCGGTTTTTCCGTGCCCACACGGCGGGCGCTGATCATGGTCGTTATCGCCGGTTGGGTGCTGTTGGGGGCACGCAAGACCGGAGCATTCACAGGGTTGCTGGGCGCACTGGTTGTGGTGTTGCTGAGCGATCCGTTTTCACCCCTGGACCAGGGTTTCTGGCTTTCCTTTGGTGCGGTTTCCGTTCTTGTGGTGTTGTTCAGCCTGCGATTGCGACAGGCAGGGTGGCTTCAGGGGCTGTTGCTGGCTCAATTCGCTGTGTTTGCTGCGCTATGGCCAATTCTGGCGGTTCTTGGCCAGTCACAAGTGGTGATTGGCTTTGTGGCCAACCTGTTTGCGATACCCTGGGTATCGCTTGTGGTTATGCCGGTTCTGGTGCTCGGGGCGCTGGTCATGGTGGTTTCCCCTGTGGCTGACGGCATCGTAATCAATGCGTTTGACCTGGTGCTCGGTGTGCTTTGGGAGGGGTTGGTGTGGCTCTCCAATGTGGACGTTACCATGCCCACCCCGGGCGTACCGACGCTTCTGCTGCTGGCGGTTGTGGTAATGGTGGCATTGCTGGTGCCATTTCGTGGTTTTCGCCTGGCAACGGTTTGCGTGGTTGTTGTATGGATAACAGGGGCGTTGGTCCCGGGGTCGTCCGGCGGTGCCCAGAATACGCCGGTAGACAATCCGGAACTCTGGGTGTGGGATGTGGGGCAGGGGCTTTCCGTGATGGTGCGGGACCAGCGCCAGGTGCTGGTTTACGATACCGGCCCTGCGCTGAAAGGCGTTTATTCCGCGGTTGATTCAGTGTTGATCCCCAATCTCAGAGAACTGGGCGTCCGGCACATCGATACCCTGGTAATCAGTCATGGCGATGGCGACCATGCCGGCGGATTGCCTCTGTTGTTTGAAAGCTTTGGTGTAGGGCAGGTGGTCACCGGAGAGCCCGAGCGGGTTGCAGGCATGCTGCCTCGTGGTTCCGGGGCGACGGTGCAACCCTGTGCTCAACGCGGTAGCCAGGCCATGGGTAGCCTGGACATTTCCTTCTGGCGCAGCCCCGGTGAGGCTGGCAGCGGCCAGAAGGTAGATAGCAACGATGCCTCCTGCGTGCTGACCATCCGGTCTGCGTCATCGGCCGCAGAGGTGGTGCTGCCCGGGGACATTACCCGGCGGACAGAGAGCAGGTTCATCGCAGGTCGAGCGCAGGAAGCACCCGGATTCCGTGTTGTGCTGGCGCCCCACCATGGCAGTAAAACCTCGTCGTCCCGGCAATGGGTAGAACAGATGGCGCCGGATCTTGTGGTGTTCAGCGCGGGTTACCGGCACCGCTTCGGACATCCTCACCCGGATGTGGTGGGCCGGTATCTCTCTGCTGGCAGCCACATACTGAACACAGCCACCTCTGGTGCCTTGCGTCTTGTATGGCAGCCGGGCGGGATGTCGGTAACCGAGGCGAGGGCAGAGACGCCGTTCTGGATCCGCAAACCGGAAAGCCGCTGATGTCCCGTATAAAAACCGTGACATTCCGGGTGTGGCCTACGCCGGTAGCTATGCTAAAGTAGCGCGGCTTGCTAACAATCAGGGAGTCCCAAGCGTGTTCGAGCTTTTGAAAGCCGGTGGCATCCTCATGGTGCCGATTCTTGCCTGTTCAATACTTGCCCTTGCCATCATTCTTGAGCGTTTCTGGACTCTCAGACCGTCCAGGGTGACGCCGCAGCACACCATTAACGAGTTGTGGCGGTGGATCAAGAAAAAAGAGCTTAATGGACGCAAGCTCAAGGCCCTGCAGGCCTCTTCTCCCCTGGGCCGCATCCTTGCAGGCGGCCTGATGAATGCCAAGCATGGTCGTGAGATCATGAAAGAAAGCATTGAGCATGAGGCCAGCCAGGTCATCCACGATCTGGAACGCTTCCTCAACCCGCTGGGCACGGTCGCGACCATCACTCCGTTACTGGGCCTGCTCGGTACGGTTATCGGCATGATCAAAGTGTTCGCTGAGATCCAGCTCGCCGGTGTCGGTGATGCCGGCAACCTCGCCGGTGGTATTTCCGAAGCGCTTATTACCACGGCCTCGGGCCTTAGCGTGGCTATCCCCGCGCTCATCTGTCACCGCTATTTTATCCGCCGTGTTGATGAACTGGTCGTGGGTATGGAGCAGGAGGCCATCAAGCTGGTCGAGGTAGTGCACGGCGACCGTGAAATCGACGTGGAAGGAGCCTGAACACCGTGAAGTTCAAGCGCCAGAGAAGTCAGGAAGTCGGGGTTGACCTGACGCCACTGATCGATGTGGTCTTCCTGCTGCTGATATTCTTTATGGTTTCCACCACCTTCACCCGTGAAAGCCATCTCAATATCGAACTGCCTGAAGCCAATGGTGAACGGTCAGAATCGGAAGCACAGCTGATTGATGTGGTGATCAACGCCGAGGGGCAGTACATCCTCAACGACCGGACCCTGGTCAACAACCGGCGGGAAACCCTGGAGCGTGCGGTCAGTGAACTGGCCGGTGGCGATGCGTCGTTGCCATTTATCATTACCGCTGACGCCCGTACGCCCCACGAATTCGTGGTTCGTGCCATGGACGTTGCCGGTCGTCTTGGCTTTGCCAAACTCAGCATCACCACCGAGCGTGAGGCGGAAGGGCAGTGAGCGAATCCACTTCGACAGCGGATCGGGTTCAGCAGTCGGCATCAAACTGGGCAACCTACAAGCGCCTGCTGGCTTATGTGAAGCCTTTTTGGCTGGCTTTTTCCCTTGCCGTGGTGGGCAACGTTATTTATGCGGCTGCCTCCACCGGTATGGCAGCCGCCATGGAATACGTGATCACCGCGCTGGAGAACCCCACTGACGAAAACCGCATTCAGTTGACCATTCTGATCGTGGCGGTATTTGCCTTTCGTGGTGTGGGCACCTTCATGAGCCAGTATTTCATCAGCTATGTCGGCAGGCAGGTTATCAATGCCCTGCGCAAGCAGGTGTTCGATCGGCTGCTGAACCTGCCCTCCCGCTATTTCGACGAGAATGCCTCTGGCCGGCTCGTATCCAAGCTTACCTTCAACGTGGAGCAGGTTGCGGAAGCCACCACGAATGCCGTCACCATTACCCTCCGGGAAGGGCTGACAATCGTTGGTTTGCTGGGTTTCATGATCTATACCAACTGGAAGCTGACGCTGGTGTTCCTCGCAGTAGGGCCATTGATTGCCCTGGTGGTCAGTTATGCCAGCAAGCGGTTCCGCAAGATCAGCAAGCGGATTCAGGGCTCCATGGGCGACATTACCCACGTGGCGTCGGAATCCATCAGCGGCTACCGGGTGGTTCGCACCTTCGGTGGTGAGCACTATGAGCGGGACCGCTTCCGCAAGGTGAGCGAAAAGAACCTGGAGCAGAGCCTGAAAATGGCCTCGACCCAGGCTATCAGTGTGCCCGTCATCCAGGTGCTGGTGGCGATTGCCATCGCCTCACTGGTGTGGTTTATGCTCGCCCCCGAAATCCGCGGAAATATGAGCACAGGTGAGCTGGTTGCGTTTATTACCGCAGCAACCACCATGGCCAAACCCATACGGCAGGTTACCTCTGTCCACGCCAAGATCCAGAAGGGTGTGGCTGCTGCCCATGACGTGTTTGGCACCATGGACGAAGAGCCGGAGGAGGATCCAGGCACCTATGCCCCTGAGCGGGTTGATGGCAACATCGAGTTCGACAACGTTTGTTTCCGCTACCGCAATCAGCTTGAAGACGTTCTTAAAGGCATTTCGCTGAGTATCCCGGCTGGTCAGAGTGTGGCGCTGGTTGGACGCTCCGGGAGCGGTAAATCGACCATGGTCAGCCTGCTTCCGCGATTCTACGAATACACCGGCGGCGATATCCGGTTGGACGGGCACTCGCTGAAGGAATTCACCCTGGAAGCATTGCGCGCCCAGATCGCACTGGTTACCCAGAATGTGGTGCTGTTTAACGACACCGTCGCCGCCAATATTGCTTACGGTGCGCTACGCCACCATAGCCGGGAGCAGATTATCGACGCGGCCAGCAAAGCCCATGCGATGGAATTTATTGAGGACATGCCGGAAGGTCTGGACACCATGATTGGCGATAATGGCGTGATGCTGTCCGGCGGCCAGCGCCAGCGCCTGGCCATTGCCCGGGCGCTGCTCAAGGATGCACCGGTGCTGATTCTCGACGAGGCCACCTCGGCGCTCGATACCGAATCTGAACGCCACATCCAGGACGCCCTGGAAACCGTTATGAAAGGCAGGACAACACTGGTTATTGCCCACCGCCTTTCCACCATTGAGAAAGCAGATCGCATCCTGGTGATGGACGGTGGCAGGATCATCGAATCCGGGCGGCATGACGAACTGCTAGCCCAGGGCGGTGCCTACGCCCAACTTCATCAGATGCAGTTCAGCGAGCAGGCATGACCACGCTGGTGGATCGGCTGTGGTATGGCGGCAAGCGCCCCCTGTGGCCACTGTATCCGTTTGCATGGCTTTATCGGGCCATTGCCGAAAGCCGGAGGCGCCGGGCTTGGCAGGCCAGGGACGAGCGCATTCCGGTCCCGGTTGTGGTGGTAGGCAACATAACCGCCGGCGGCACCGGTAAATCACCGTTGACCGCGGCCCTTATCGGGCTGCTGCGGGAACATGGTTGGCAACCGGTGATCCTGAGCAGGGGCTATGGTGGCAAGGCCGGCCACTATCCTTTGCTGGTTACCCCGGAAACGGGCCCCGATAAGGCAGGCGACGAACCGGTGATGCTGGCCGCGGAATCCGGTTGCCCGGTGGTGGTCGATCCGGATCGTAAGCGCGGCGCCCTATGGGCCCTGGACCGGAAACTGGGTAACATCCTTGTGTGTGATGACGGGCTCCAGCACTACAGGCTGCCCAGAGACATTGAGCTGGCGGTGTTCGACGCTGCCCGGGGCCTTGGTAATGGCGCCCTGATTCCCGTAGGCCCGCTGCGCGAGCCCCTCGAAAGGCTGGCCTCGGTCGATTTTGTGGTCACCAATGGTGGCCGCCTCGATGAGATTAACCACGACCACCAGTTCACCATGACCCTGGCCCCAACGGAGCTACGCAATCTGGTGACCGGGGACGTCCTTTCTCCGCAATGTCTCCGGGGGCAGCCGGTGAGGGCGATAGCAGGGATCGGCAACCCGCAGCGGTTTTTCGATACACTAAGGCAATTGGGAGCGCAGGTCCGGCCCCGTGCCTTGCCGGATCATCACCGCTTTACGCCTGAAGATCTGCTTTCCGAAGAGGGGGAGTGGCTGGTGATGACGGCGAAGGATGCGGTCAAATGCCGGGATTTTGCGCCGGAGAACAGCTGGGTGCTGGCCGTAAAAGCCGGGCTTCCGGAGTCGTTCAGGGAGGCGTTTATGGCCAGCGTCAATCACTGTCGTCAATCACTGGATTCCAACGAAACTGTGAGAACACACCATGGATAAGAAACTGATGGCCCTGCTGGCTTGCCCGGTTTGCAAAGGGGACCTCAAGCTCAACGAGGACAAGACCGAACTGCTCTGCTACCAGGATGCAATGGCCTTTCCGATTCGTGAAGGTATACCGGTCATGCTCGCAACCGAGGCTCGCACTCTGACCACCGATGAGCGTCTGGATAAACACTGACAGGAAGCCAGTATGTCCTATTCCGTTGTGATTCCGGCTCGCTACGCATCCACCCGCCTGCCGGGAAAGCCGCTGGCAGATATTGCCGGCAAGCCGATGATCGCGCATGTCTATGACCGCGCCTGCGAGAGTCACGCCAGCCGCGTAATCATAGCCACCGATGACCCTAGAATTGAAACAGCCTGCCGGGCATTCGGGGCAGAGGTGGTGATGACCTCTGCCGACCATGCCAGTGGCACCGACCGCCTTGAAGAGGTCGCCCGGCTGATGGATTTCGGCCCGGACGAACGAGTGGTCAATGTCCAGGGCGACGAGCCGCTGATACCTCCGGAACTGATAGATCAGGTGGCTGCCAACCTGGAAGCCCATCCCGATGCCGCCATAGCCACGCTCTGCGAACAGATTTCGGACGCGGCCAGCGTGTTTAATCCCAATGTGGTGAAGGTGGTGTTTGACCACCGCGGCATAGCGCATTATTTCAGTCGCGCACCGATACCCTGGGCAAGGGACGCATGGCAGGCTTCGGATGCCCGGAAGCAGCTGCCGGAGGGGGTTGGTTACTACCGCCACATTGGCATCTACGGATACCGCGTCAGCCTTCTGCGTGACTTTGTCACCTGGCCACCGGCGCCGACGGAAGTGACCGAATCCCTTGAGCAGCTGCGGGCGCTCTATAACGGAGCTCGCATTCATGTGGAAGAAGCCTGCCGTGTGCCGCCGTCAGGCGTTGATACGCAGCAGGACCTCGAGCGTCTGCGGGACTACATGACAGCAAAGCAGAAGGAGGCCCCAAGCTCATGACCGCGCCGGTAAAGGTACTTTTTGTCTGTCTCGGCAACATCTGCCGCTCCCCGAGCGCAGAGGGTGTTTTCCGCAAGGTGGTTCAACAGGCCGGGCTTGAAGACCGGATCACAATCGACTCCTGCGGCACCGGCGGCTGGCATGTGGGCAAGGCTCCCGACAGCCGCGCTATTGCCGCTGCGCGCACTCGTGGCATTGATATCGGCCATCTTCGGGCGCGTCAGTTCTGCAGTGATGACCTGGACCAGTATGACTATGTGTTGGTGATGGACCGGCAGAACCTGGCGGATGTGCGGGATGTCTGGCGCCAGAATGGCGGTACCGAGCCGCTTCTGTTTCTGCAGTTCGGCGGTTCGGAGCATGACGAGGTACCTGATCCCTATTACGGTGGCGACCAGGGTTTTGAACACGTGCTGGATCTGATCAACGAAGCCAGCGAAGGGCTCCTCCGGCATATCCGGGAGCAGGCGGCTTGATCAGTCCGGTGCAGGTTCAGGAGAACGTCTTTCTGGGTAAGATGAACAGCCTGGGCATTGCCGCACGGGCGCAGTACTTTGTGTCGGTAACGTCTGTCGAGGCGCTTCAGGAGGCTCTGGAGTGGGCGTCTGAAAAGTCAGTGGAGGCGCTGATTCTCGGCGGTGGCAGTAACCTGGTCTTCGCCGGTGATTACCGGGGCCTGGTTATCCGCATGGCGATTGCCCGCCGGTGCTGGGAGCATGTTGAAGGAGGCGAGGCTACGTTGGTTCTGGGTGCCGGTGAAAACTGGCATGAGGTCGTTATGTACGCTGCCTCCGCCGGTTACCGTGGTATTGAGAACCTGGCGCTGATCCCGGGAACCGTTGGCGCTGCCCCGGTCCAGAATATCGGTGCCTATGGCGCCGAGCTGCGGGATACCTTGCTGGAAGTCAGTGCCCTGGACCGACACACCGGCAAAGTAATAGCACTCACCAACAGCCTGTGCCATTTCAGCTACCGTGACAGCGTGTTCAAGCACGAGCCCGGTCGCTACGTTATTACCACCGTCCGTCTGAGATTATCCCGCTCCCGCCCCTTCCAGCTGGATTACCGCGACCTTGCGGAATATTTTGACGGCCAGGATGCGCGCAGTCTGACGCCACTCGATGTTGCAAACGGCGTCATGGCCGTGCGGCGGCGCAAGCTGCCGGACCCGGCCCAGCTTCCCAATGCCGGCAGTTTTTTCAAGAATCCGGTCATACCCCTCGACACCTGGCGCTCGCTGCAGCAATCCTACCCGGACATTGCCGGGCATCCTGGTGATGACAATGCCAAGGTAGCCGCCGCATGGCTGATTGATCAGTGTGGCTGGAAGGGGTATCGCAATGGCAAGGTGGGCGTTCACAACCGGCAGGCGCTGGTGCTCGTGAATCACTCCAATGGCAACGGCCAGGATGTGCTTTCACTGGCGGAAAGGATTCGTAAAGATGTCGAGGCGCGCTTTGGTATCGCCTTGGAGATGGAGCCGGGAGTGGTCGGCAGCCAGGCAAGCTGCCAACCACTCCCACTTTAAGAGACCTCAGAGTCCGTGGCGGGGTGAGGCGCTGATCAGGAACGGAAGCGCTTCCGCCAGCGGAACATCCTGTTTGTCCTCGTCGCGGCGGCCTTTGTATTCCAGAGTTTCTGCGGCCAGACCCCGTTCAGACACCACGAAGCGATGGGGAATGCCGATCAGCTCCATGTCTGCAAACTTCACACCCGGCCGCTCGTTGCGGTCGTCCAGCAGAACATCAAACCCTGCCTGGCGAAGCTGTTCATAGAGCTTTTCACCCGCTTCCATCACGGCGGGTGACTTGTGGGCATTCAGCGTCACGATGGCCACTTCAAATGGCGCAATGGCCTCCGGCCAGATGATGCCCTTGTCGTCATGGTTCTGCTCAATGGAGGAGGCGACAATCCGGGAAACACCAATGCCGTAACACCCCATTTCCAGAATAGCGCTCTTGCCGTTCTCATCCAGTACAGTGGCGTTCATGGCTTTGCTGTACTTGTTGCCCAGCTTGAAGATATGGCCCACCTCGATGCCGCGACGGATCTCGAGGGTGCCTTTCCCGTCCGGGCTGGCATCGCCTTCTACGACGTTGCGCAGATCTTCCACCCGCGTCAGGGGTACATCCCGCTCCCAGTTGACGCCGGTCAGGTGGTAGCCCTCCTTGTTGGCGCCACAGACGAAGTCCGCCAGGTGTGCGGCACTGCGATCAACAATCACGGGCACCGGCAGATTCACCGGCCCGATGGAACCGGCCTTGCAGCCGATGGCCAACTCGATTTCCTCGTCGGTGGCCATGGTCAGCGGCTCAGCCACGCCTTCAAGCTGCTCGGCCTTGATGTCGTTGAGGGTATGGTCGCCTCGCAGGATTAATGCAATCAGACCGATGTTGCCGTTTTCGTCTTCCTCGGCTCTGACCATCAACGTTTTGATCGTTGCGCTGGCGTCGACGTTGAGGAAACCCGACACCGCCTCAATGGTGCGTTGCTCAGGCGTTGCCACTTCTTTCAGGTCCTGCGACGGTGCCGGCCGTTCGCCGGCCGGGGCGATGGCTTCGGCCTTTTCGATGTTAGCGGCGTAGTCGCTGCCGGTGCTGAACACGATGGCGTCCTCACCGGAAGAGGCCAGTACATGGAACTCATGGGAGGCGCTGCCACCGATGGCGCCGGAGTCTGCTTCTACCGGGCGATAATCCAGGCCAAGGCGATCGAAAATGGCACAGTAAGTACGGTGCATCAATTGATAAGTGTCATTCAGGGACTCGGCAGTAACATGGAAGGAGTAGGCGTCCTTCATGATGAATTCCCGGGCCCGCATCACGCCAAACCGTGGGCGTCGTTCATCGCGGAACTTGGTCTGGATCTGATAGAAGTTCGCCGGCAGTTCCTTGTAGCTTTTGAGCTCGTTGCGGATCAGGTCGGTGATGACCTCTTCGTGAGTGGGTCCGAAGCAGAAGTCACGGCCATGGCGGTCGTTCATTCGCAGCAACTCACCACCGTACTGCTCCCAGCGACCGGATTCCTGCCACAACTCGGCAGGTTGCACGGCAGGCATCAACACTTCCTGGGCACCGCTCTTGTCCATTTCTTCTCTCACGATGCGCTCAACCTTGCGCAGCACTCTGAGCCCCATTGGCAACCAGGAGTAAAGGCCAGCGGCCAGTTTGCGGATCATCCCGGCCCTGAGCATCATCTGGTGGCTGATGATCTCGGCATCTGCAGGCGTTTCTTTCTGGGTGGCAATCAGGTAACGGCTTGCTCGCATTGTGTTATCCGTAAACAGTTGAGAAGGGATTCTTTATTTATTACATGGTGGCCGCTATTGTACGGAGCGATTACCACAAGGTACAGATGGACAGAGGGAGAGAAGTGAATGACCCTGACAGCGGCCGAAGTTGAGGCAGTCATACGTGCCGGAGTGCCCATGGCGGAGGATATCGGCTTTACCGTCGACGAGGCCGGAGATCAGGGCTACGCCCGCACCCGCCTAGTGTTCTCAGAACGGCTCATTCGGCCGGGGGGAACCTTGTCCGGCCCGGTGCAGATGGCGCTGGCGGATGCGTCCATGTATGCGGCTGTCATGGCCGCGATCGGCAAGGTGGAAATGGCGGTGACCAGCAACCTTTCCATCAATTTTCTGCAGCGGCCGGCGCCGGCCGATCTGATTGGCGAAGCCACGGTTTTACGCATGGGAAGGCGGATCGCTTTCTGTGAAGTCCGGCTGCTATCAGGGGAAGGGAATGACCAGCAACTGGTCGCCCACGTGACTGGCAGCTATGCTTTACCGTATAGCCGCGACTGAAGAAGGGATATGACTGAAGAATCCATAGACGTTACACCTCGCCGTCAGCCAGTGCAGGCCCGGAGCCGGGAGCGGGTTGACAGCATCCTCAGCCACGCTGCTGCTATCTTTCACGAGGTCGGTGTGGACGCCACCAGCATGTCTGCCATTGCCCGCCAGTCGGATATGTCGCTGGCTTCACTCTATCGTTACTTTCCCAACAAGACCGCCATTGTAAAGGCCATTGCCGAAGACCACGTCAGCAGGATGGAATCGGCCTTGCGGGAGCGGCTCGAAACCCTGGAGCTGATGGACGCGGTGGACGTGCTGATCGATCAGTTTTACGAGTTCTACCGGAACGAACCGGCGTACTCCGCCATTTGGAGTGGTGTGGAATCCATGCCTGAGTTGCGGGAACTGGATGTCCGCGAGCTGTACAGCCATGCCCGTGACATGGATGCCCGCCTGAAAAGGGAGTGCCCCCGGCTGCCAGGCGACCGGCGCTGGACGGCAAGCCTGATGTTGCCCCGGTCCGCCGGTACAGTCCTCAGGCTGGCAGCCACCCTGCCGGATAAGCAGGCCCGTCTGATGATCAGCGAGCTCAAATGCATGGCACGGGCCTATCTTGTAGAGTTGGTCCGGTAGCGCGTCAGGAAAGATACCCCAGTGGCAGGGCTGTGCTGTCAATCACCCGTCTGAGCACGAAACTTGAATGCACGCCGCTGACCCCCTGAATGCGGGTGATGCGGTTGAGCAGGAAGTGGTGATAGTGATCCATGTCCGGCACGACAACCTTCAGCATGTAGTCGGCATCCTGGCCGGTGATCAGGTAGCATTCCTGTACTTCCGGGTACTCTCCCACCTCTTTCTCGAAGGCGGCAAAACGCTCGGGCGTGTGGCGATCCATTCCGATCAGGATGATCGCGGTTAACGACAGCCCCAGTTTCTTGTGATCGAGTATGGTCACCTGCCGGACAATCACCCCGGCTTCTTCCAGAGCGCGAACCCTTCGCAGACAAGGGGAGGGGGAAAGCCCCACCTTGTCAGCCAGCTCCTGGTTTGTCAGGGAGCCATCCTGCTGCAATTGTTCGAGGATATTGCGGTCAATCCTGTCGATTTTAACAAGTGATTTCGCGGATGTTGACATAAACTGCCGCCGATTTGTCATTAAATGGAATAATATGGCTATTCTCTGCCTTCGAAAGGCAAAAAAGCAATCATTTTCCCCAAATGACGCGCTATCCTGATACACAGTCAATGAATTCCCAGTCCGAACAGCAAGGAATCACCCCAATGGCATTTGATCATCGTAAGTACGTTGCGTTCACGCCGGTGGCAAAAACGGATCGCCGCTGGCCCGACAAGGTCATCACCACGGCACCGCGTTTTTGTGCCGTTGACCTTCGGGATGGCAACCAGGCGCTGGTGAAGCCCATGTCGGTGGCCCAGAAGCAGCGGATGTTCGAGTTACTGGTCAAACTGGGATTCAAGGAAATCGAGATCGGCTTTCCGGCCGCAAGCCAGCCGGATTTCGATTTCTGTCGCAAGCTGATCGAAGAAGACCGGATTCCGGACGATGTCCACATTCAGGTGCTTACCCAGGCCAGGCCGGAACTGATCGAGCGCACCTATGAGGCGCTGAAAGGTGCTCGCAAGGCCATTGTCCACGTGTATAACTCAACCTCCACGGTCCAGCGGGAACAGGTGTTTGGCATGGACCGGGACGGTATCAGGGACATTGCGGTCAACGGGGCGCGCATCGTCAAGGCCAACGCCGAAAAATACCCCGATACCGAGTGGACCTTCCAGTACTCACCGGAAAGCTTTACCGGCACAGAGCTGGACTATGCCGCAGAAGTGATCGATGCGGTAAACGATGTCTGGCGTCCGGATCAGGGGCAACCGGTGGTGATCAACCTGCCGGCCACTGTGGAAATGGCCACACCCAATGTATTTGCCGACCAGATCGAGTGGATCTGTGACCATGTCCGCTACCGTGAGCACATCAGCATCAGCGTTCACACCCACAATGACCGTGGCTGCGGCGTGGCAGCGGCGGAACTGGCGGTCATGGCCGGGGCTGACCGTGTAGAAGGCACGCTGATGGGCAACGGGGAGCGCACCGGCAATATGGACCTGGTGACCATGGCGATGAACCTGTACTCCCAGGGCGTGGATCCCACTGTAGACCTGTCTGGCATGGCTGAGATTACCGATGTCGTGGAAGCCTGCACCGAGATATCCACCCATCCACGCCACCCCTATGCCGGTGAACTTGTGTTCACGGCGTTTTCGGGCAGCCACCAGGATGCCATCCGCAAGTGCCTCGCAAAACGTAAGGACGGTGATACCTGGCATGTGGCCTATCTGCCGATCGATCCACGGGATCTGGGCCGTCGTTACGAAGAGGTCGTCCGCATCAACAGCCAGTCCGGCAAGGGCGGCGTTGCCTACGTGCTTGAGCGGGACTACAACATCAGCCTGCCACGCTGGTTGCAGATTGAGTTCAGCAAGCTGGTGCAGCGGGAGGCAGAAACCAATGGTGGCGAGATTGACTCACTGACCATCCACCGGCTGTTTGAAGACCGTTACCTGAAAGTGCCCGGAGCCTGGGAGCTGAGATCCTACGATCTGCACCGCGATGACGAAGGTGTTGCTGCTACTGTAAGCATCGGCGCCGGGGATGAACCCGTCATCTTGAAGGGACACGGTCTTGGTGCCGTGGAGGCGGTGTCAGCGGCGCTGGAGGCAGAATATGGCGTGTCGCTGGCGGTAGAAGCCTACGATGAATTCGCGCTGGGTGAGGGCACCAACGCCAATGCGCTGGCCTGTATCCGAGTGACCGTCAACGGCCAGCATTGCAGCGCAGCGGCACTGGCGGAGGATACCACCTCGGCCACGCTTCAGGCGCTGTTCTCGGCGGTTTCCCAAGTGGTGGGAGAGGTTCATCAACATCGGGTTTCCAGTACAGCGACAGCTGACGCGAGTGCGTGACCACGAAAAAAGCCGGCAGCTGCCGGCTTTTTTGTGTTCCCTGTGCCCGTGAGGGGCATAGGGCGGGGTCGCGCAAACCTCAGACCGGGGTTACGTTTTCCGCCTGGGGGCCTTTCGGTCCCTGTGTGACGGTAAACTGCACCTGTTGACCTTCGGTCAGGGTACGGAATCCGCTGGAGTTGATTGCACTGTAGTGAACGAATACGTCACTGCCACCGTCCTGGGCGATGAAACCAAAGCCCTTTGACTCGTTAAACCACTTTACGTGGCCTGTTTTTGTATCATCTGACATTGATCTTTCCTGTATTTCCGAGATTTTTGCCCTCACGGGACCTTCGGTGTTCCTGCGGGACAACCCGTGGGATTACCGATGCTGTAAAAATCCAGAAAGTACTGAGGAAAGTGGCAACGAAGAGCTCTGTGGCAGGACGTTGAAACGCATTCACAAAATACCGCTGTATTTTCACAGCATTTTCAGTATAGACCGAGCTGGGAGTGCGTCAACGCTTTTTTTAGTACTTTATTCAAGTTTTTTAAGCCGCAAAAACAACAGCTTGTAATAAGCTTGTCACCAAGCCGAAGCGTTGCCGACTGGCCGGCTCCGGTTGGTGACGATGCGTTGGGGCAGCTGATTATTTCAGTGTCTGAACTGCTGGCTGATCTCTTCCAGTATCGCCGGGTCATCAATGGTGCTGGGCACGGCGTATTCCTCACCGTCGGCAATCTGGCGGATAACCCGGCGCAGGATCTTGCCTGACCGTGTTTTCGGTAGCCGGTCCACAACCAGTGCCCTGCGGAAGCAGGCAATAGCACCGATTTTCTCGCGAACCATTTCGATCAATTCGTCCTCGAGCTCATCGTGATCGATGGTCGCTCCATCCTTGATCAATACCAGTCCGATGGGAATCTGGCCTTTCATTTCATCGTGAGCGCCCACAACACAGCATTCGGCAATCGCAGGATGCGAGGCAACAACTTCTTCCATTTCGCCGGTTGAGAGCCGGTGCCCGGCCACATTGATGACGTCGTCGGTTCGCCCCATGACGAACACATAACCGTCGTCGTCGATATAGCCGCCGTCTCCGGAACTGTAGAATCCGTCGATCGGCTCCAGATAGGTCTTGCGGAAGCGGGCATCATCGCCCCATACCGTGGTCATGCACCCCGGAGGCAACGGCAGCTTGACGGCAATCTGGCCCTGCTCGCCGGCCGGAACCTGGCTCCCTTCCATATCCACCACCTGAACGTTGTAGCCGGGTGAGGGTACCGTGGCAGATCCGGGTTTCGTCTCCATCATTTCGATGCCCACCGGGTTGCAGCAGATTGCCCAGCCGGTTTCGGTCTGCCACCAGTGGTCGAGAACAGGCAGACGGGTGTGTTCCTTGAGCCACTCGTAGGTGGGAGGGTCCAGCCTTTCCCCGGCCAGGAAAATCCGTTTCAGCGAGCTGATGTCATACCGCGACAGCTGATCGGCTTCCGGATCTTCTTTACGGACCGCGCGGAAAGCCGTGGGCGCCGTAAACAGCAGGTTGACGCCGTGATCCTGAACAACGCGCCAGAAGGCGCCGGCATCCGGTGTTTTTACCGGCTTGCCTTCATAAAGGATGGTAGTGCACCCGGCAAACAGGGGTGCGTAAACAATGTAGCTATGGCCAACCACCCATCCTACGTCCGAGGCAGCCCAGTAGACATCACCCGGGCTGGCATCGTAAACCAGCTGCATGCTGTAGCGCAGAGCCACAGCATGGCCGCCGTTATCGCGGACAACGCCCTTGGGTTTACCGGTGGTGCCGGAGGTGTAAAGAATGTACAGAGGGTCGGTGGCTTTTACCGGTACCGGATCGACGGGGCTGGCCTGGGCCATGAGCTCGCTCCAGTCAAAATCCCGGCCGCTTTTCAGTTCGGCTCGCACCTGCGGCCGCTGGAACACAATGCAGCATTCCGGCTTGTGGTCAGCCTGGTCGATCGCCCGGTCCACCAGTGGCTTGTACTCGATGACCTTTTTCACTTCGATACCGCAGGAGGCGGTAATCACAGCCTTGGGTGTCGCATCGTTGATGCGCACCGCCAGCTCATGGGCGGCAAAACCGCCGAACACTACGGAATGGATGGCGCCAATGCGGGCGCAGCCCAGCATGGCAATCACGGCTTCCGGCACCATGGGCATGTAGATGATTACCCGGTCACCCTTGGTGACACCGCGGTCCTGCAGCACACCGGCAAAGGTCGCCACGGCACGGGTAAGTTCGTTGTAGGTGTAGGAGTCGGTGGTGCCGGTAACGGGGGAATCGTAAATCAGTGCTTTCTGTTCACCGCGTCCGGCACGGATATTGGCGTCAAGAGCGACATCCGAGGTGTTCAGGACACCGTCCGGAAACCACTGGCCATGGCCATTGTCGGTGGGCTTCCAGATGGTTTTGGGTGGCTCGATCCAGTCAATGGCAGACGCCTTTTCTCGCCAGAAATCTTCAGGCCGGTCGATGGATTGCCTGAATTCGGAGTGGTAGTCCATAACATCCACCTCGTAGTGTTGTTGTTGTGTTGGGCATTTCTCACAACTGTAAGCGCTTTGAGGTACAGGACTACTAGACCATAGGCTAAGTTTCTGTCTTTTTGACGGTTATTGGTCTTCGGAATTGACTGAAATCACGTTTGCTTCGAGCTGTCCGTGGGCAACCCGCGCGGTAATTTTATCTCCGGGTTGAACACGGTCGGCATGGCGCACAATGTCGCCGTTCTCTTGCTGGACGATGGCATAGCCACGGCCAAGCGTGGCCAGCGGACTGACCACATGTAGCGTCTGGCCCATGTGTTCCAGGCGGTCGCGCCTTCGTGTGAGGGATTCCCGAGCTACCCGGACCAGTCGCTCAGCAAGCTGGTTGACGCTGGCCTGGCTGTCACTGAGTTGTCTGACCGGGGATTGCATGGCCAGACGCTGGTCAAGGTGGGCCACCTTTACCCTGCTGCGCTCAATTCGCTGGCTCATGGCTGTGCCCAGTCGCAGGTCCAGTTCGTCCATGCGCTGGGCTTTTTCCATCAGCTCCCGGCGGGGGTCACGTAACCGCGCTGACAAGTGCTCCAGCCGGGTTTCCATGCGCTTGAGGGCACGGCTGGCCGCCCCGGCCAGCCTCAGTTCCCGCTCCGTGAGCTGGCGCAGCCAGTCGTTCTGATCCGGTGAAATTTTTTCGGCCGCTGCAGAGGGAGTCGGGGCGCGCAGGTCCGCCACGAAATCGGCAATGGTGACATCCACTTCGTGACCCACTGCGCTGACCGTCGGCAGTGGGCATTGCGCGATGGCACGGGCCACAGCTTCTTCGTTGAAGCACCAGAGATCTTCAAGGGATCCACCCCCACGGCCAATAATCAGAACGTCGGCAACACCATGGCGCGTAGCCCGGTCAATCGCGCGAACGATATCGGCTGTAGCGGCTTTTCCCTGGACCACGGTGGGGTAGAGCGTTACCGGAATAGCAGGGCAGCGTCTCGCCAGCACAGTCAGGATATCGTGGATGGCAGCACCGGTCGGCGAGGTGACAACCCCTATGTGTCGGGGCGTTGTAGGCAGCGGCTTTTTGCGGGCCGCATCAAACAGCCCTTCCTGTTGAAGTTTCCGCTTCAGTTCTTCAAAAGCCTGTTGCAGTGCTCCCAGACCGGCAGGCTCGATATGCTCCACAATAATCTGGAAGTCGCCCCGGTTCTCATAAAGAGTGACCTTGCCACGTATGCGGACCTGTTCGCCTTCCTTCGGGACGTCCTTCACCCGTTGGTTGAAGCCCCGGAACATGGCGCAGCGGATCTGGCATTTGCGGTCCTTGAGGGAAAAGTACCAGTGACCGGAAGACGGGCGGGAGAGGCCAGACAGTTCGCCCTCGACCCACACCTGCATAAAACTGGCCTCAAGCAGGTGGCGGGCCTGGTGATTCAGTTCGCTGACACTCAGTGCCCGCGGCCGGGAATCCTGAAAACCACTGTCCAAGGGAGGCGCTCCGTGTTGATGCATACGCACAAGCCGAAATTGGAGGGTAAAAATAACGAAAATTCAAAAAGATGCAACCCGGTGGTCAAACAACGCCGGTTTACTGTCAACCAAGGCCCATTTATAATAGGTCGATTAAGGATTTTGCTTTGCTGCACCCTGCTGGATGTGGCACCGGAATCCTCCAATCTAGCATGTTCAAAAGGCGGATCCCAATGCTGCGAATTGCCGAAGAAGCCCTCACATTTGACGATGTATTGCTTGTACCAGGATATTCAGAGGTTCTTCCTCAACAGGTCAGCCTGCAAACCAAGCTGACCAAAGGTATCACCCTGAATATTCCGCTGATTTCAGCGGCCATGGATACCGTTACCGAAGCAGAGCTGGCTATCTCCATGGCGCAGGAAGGCGGCATCGGTATCATGCACAAGAGCATGTCCGTTGAGCAGCAGGCCGCGGCGGTCCGTAAGGTGAAAAAGTTCGAAAGCGGCGTGGTGAAAGATCCAATCACCGTAACACCGGAAACCACGGTCCGCGAACTGGTCGATATCACCATGGCCAACAACATTTCAGGCCTGCCGGTAGTGGATGGCCGTGATCTGGTCGGTATTGTGACCGGCCGGGATATCCGTTTCGAAAGCCGCCTGGACACCCCGGTTTCCGATATCATGACCGGCAAGGACAAGCTGGTGACGGTCAAGGAAGGCGCGGATCTTGAAGACGTCAAGGAACTGCTCCATCGTCACCGTATCGAAAAAGTGCTGGTGGTCAACGAGGAGTTTGAATTACGAGGCCTGATCACCGTCAAGGATATTCAGAAAGCCAAGGATTATCCGTTGGCGTGCAAGGACGATCAGGGTCGTCTCCGGGCCGGCGCGGCGGTGGGAACCGGTGCTGACACCGAGGCCCGGGTCGCTGCCCTGGTAGAAGCCGGCGTGGATGTGATTGTTGTGGATACTGCCCACGGTCATTCCAAAGGCGTGCTTGATCGGGTTCGCTGGATCAAGGAACATTTCCCCCAGGTTCAGGTCATTGGCGGCAACATTGCCACCTCTGAAGCAGCGATCGACCTGGCTGATGCCGGAGCGGATGCGGTCAAGGTCGGTATTGGCCCCGGTTCGATCTGTACCACACGTATTGTTTCCGGAATTGGCGTCCCCCAGATCTCCGCTGTTTCCAACGTTGCCGCCGCACTGAAAGACCGTGGCGTTCCGGTGATTGCCGATGGCGGTGTGCGTTTCTCCGGAGACATTTCCAAGGCCATCGCCGCCGGAGCCTACAGTGTCATGATTGGCAGTCTGCTTGCTGGTACCGACGAGGCACCGGGTGAAGTGGAGCTGTTCCAGGGGCGCAGTTACAAGGCTTATCGGGGGATGGGTTCGATCGGGGCCATGGGGCAGGGCTCCAGTGACCGTTACTTCCAGGATGCCAGCAAGGGCATTGAGAAACTGGTACCGGAGGGCATTGAAGGTCGTGTTGCCTGTAAAGGGCCAATGCGCAATATCGTGCACCAACTGATGGGTGGCCTGCGAGCCTCCATGGGTTACACCGGTAGCGCGACCATGGAAGAGATGCGCACCAAGCCGGAATTCGTCCGCATCACCAATGCGGGCATGCGTGAGAGCCACGTCCATGACGTAACCATCACCAAGGAAGCCCCCAACTACCGTATCGGCTGATTATTGTCGTTCCAGGCGCGGCTCAGGGTATGAGCCGCGCTTTTTCTTTCTGATCCGAGGATTTCATGGCCCACAACATCCACGACCACCGCATTCTGATTCTCGATTTTGGTTCCCAGTACACCCAGCTCATCGCACGCCGCGTTCGGGAAATCGGTGTCTATTGCGAGATCAAGGCCTTCGATATCACTGATCAGGAACTCAATGATTTCAATCCTAAAGGCATCATCCTCGCCGGTGGTCCCGAGTCTGTCACCAAGCTGGGTGGCCCCAGGGCGCCGGAAGGGCTGTTCGACAAGGGCATTCCGGTACTCGGTATCTGCTACGGCATGCAAACCATGGCCGAGCAGCTCGGTGGCCGGGTGGCCAGTTCCGAAAAGCGGGAGTTCGGCTATGCCCAGGTGAAGGTGCGCGCCAAGGGGCCGTTGCTCCAGGATATTACCGATCACCTGACGGCTACGGGAGACTCTCTGCTGGATGTCTGGATGAGCCATGGCGACAAGGTGGTAGTCATGCCTGAGGGGTTCGAACTGCTGGCATCCACAGAAAGCGCGCCAATTGCCGCCATGCAGGATCTCAGCCGCAATCTGTATGGTGTTCAGTTTCATCCGGAAGTGACCCACACGCTGCAGGGAAAACGCATTCTCGAACACTTTGTGCTCAACGTCTGCCAGTGTGAGGCGCTGTGGACACCGGCCAAGATTGTTGATGATGCGGTTCAGCAGATCCGCAATCAGGTCGGCGAGGACAAGGTGCTGCTCGGGCTCTCCGGCGGTGTTGACTCCTCCGTTACGGCAGCGCTGCTGCACAAGGCCATTGGCGACCAGTTAACCTGCGTTTTTGTGGACAACGGGCTGCTGCGCCTGCACGAGGGCGATCAGGTCATGGACATGTTCGCCAGCAACATGGGCGTCAAGGTCATCCGTGTGGATGCGGAAGACCTGTTCCTGTCCAAGCTCAAGGGAGTCGATGACCCCGAGAACAAGCGCAAGATCATTGGTAACACCTTTATCGATGTCTTTGATGAAGAGGCCGCCAACATCCGCGATGTTAACTGGCTTGCCCAGGGTACCATCTACCCGGATGTGATCGAATCTGCGGCTTCCAAGACCGGCAAGGCCCATGTCATCAAGTCCCACCATAATGTCGGCGGTCTGCCCGAAACCATGAAAATGAAGCTGGTGGAGCCGCTGCGTGAACTGTTCAAGGACGAGGTGCGTCGTATCGGGCTTGAACTGGGCCTGCCTTACGACATGGTGTATCGCCACCCCTTCCCGGGGCCAGGCCTGGGCGTACGGATTCTGGGTGAGGTCAAAAAGGAGTACGCGGAAATACTGCGCCGGGCCGATGCCATCTTCCTGGAGGAGTTACATCGCGCCGACTTCTATCACAAGACCAGTCAGGCCTTCGCGGTCTTCCTGCCGGTCAAGTCGGTGGGTGTCGTTGGCGATGCCCGCCGATATGAATACGTGGTGGCGCTGCGGGCGGTAGAAACCATTGATTTCATGACCGCACGTTGGGCACACCTGCCTTACGATTTGCTGGAAACGGTGTCGAACCGCATTATCAACGAAATCGAGGGCGTATCCCGGGTAACCTACGATGTCTCCTCCAAGCCACCTGCCACCATCGAATGGGAATAGGTGGGCGTCTGGTACTGACCGTGATGGGCAACTACAATTGAGCGTGACCGAATAAACCACGAAGGCTGAAGTATCGCGAGCACTGGGAGCTGTATTTTCGGTAAATACCGGCAATATGGCCAGGGCTGCCCCTGACCATTCAAAGGGGCAGCAGGGAGCGATAGCCATCAACATCTTCAGATTTTCGGCCCGCACAGGGAGTGGGCTGCGCCATGACCGGGATACAGAGTTGTTGCGTGCGGAGCTGTTCAGCATTGAGCAACTGAAGCGCCATGCGGTCACCCTGGCGGTACAGCATCAAATTGATCCAAGTCCGGGGGCAGACAGGTTGCTGCCGCGTCTGGCGGACAATGCCCGCGTTTTGCTGGAGGCCTACGACGTCGTCACAGCAGCGGTAACGGCGGGGCAACGGATCGTGCAAACCGAAGCCTGGCTGCTGGACAACTTCTATCTGATCGAACAGCAGATGGGCCTGGCGCGGCGCCATCTACCGCGCGGGTACAGCCGGCAGCTGCCGCGCCTGGCCGATGGCCAATCGGCCGGGTTCCCCCGCATTTACGACCTGGCGCTGGAGTTGATCTCGCACATGGATGGTCGGGTCGACAGCGACAATGTCACCCAATTCGTCGCCGCCTACCAAACCGTAGAACCCCTGAAACTGGGCGAGTTGTGGGCCTTCCCCATCATGCTCAAGCTGGCGCTGCTGGAAAATCTGCGCCGCGTCGGCGTACGCATCGCCCAACGGCGCGAGGAGCGCGATGCCGCCATCAGGTGGGCGGACCGCATGCTTGACGCGGCGGAAAGTGAACCGAAGCAATTGATCCAGTTGCTGGCCGAGTTTGCCCATGCCGATGTACCGCTGACTGCATCGTTTGTGGAGGAGTTTTACGACCGGCTCCAGGCGCAGGGGCCCGCCATGGCCTTCGTGCAAACCTGGGTCGAACAGAAATTGGCCGAGCAGGGTACGACCGCAACGAAGCTGTCGGAGGCGGCCGGGCGGACGGCCGCGGCCAACCAGATATCCATCGCCAACAGCATTGGCAGCCTACGCTTTATCGGCGCCATGGACTGGAAACATTACGTCGAGTCGCTCAGTGTCGTCGAAAAGACCCTGTGCAAAGACCCGTCTGGCATGCACGCCCGCCAGGATTTCGCCACCCGCGACAGCTACCGGCATGTTATCGAAGATGTGGCGCGGGGCAGCGGCGGTGACGAAGCGGCGGTGGCCCGGGAAGCCATTGTTCTCGCGCAGGCGGCTGCCGGGCAACGGGGCGGGCAAGACCGCAGCGCGCATGTAGGCTACTATCTGATCGATCGGGGACGCCCACACCTGGAGCGTGCGGTCGGCTGCTGCCCGTCGTTCACAACCCGTGTGAAACGGGCGAGCCGGCCTGCGCGCCTGCCCATATACCTCGGCCTAATCCTGTTACTGACGTTGCTGACGACGGCAGGCGTGCTTTATACGCTTGATGGACTCGCACCCACTGACTGGCGCTACTGGTTCATTGCAATCACTGCCGTGTTCAGTGCCTCGGCTCTGGCGGTCGCGCTGGTAAACCTGGCGGTCACGCTGTTGTTGCCACCGCGTTCATTGCCACGACTGGATTTCTCACAGGGTATTCCTGACGTTCACCGCACTATGGTGGTGGTACCCACGCTGCTGGGCAGTCGGCGGGAGGTCGATGGTCTGATCGAAGCCCTGGAGATACGCTATCTGGGCAATCGCGATCCCAATCTGTACTTCGCCCTGCTGACAGATTTTCCCGATGCGCACGAGCAAACGCTACCGCAAGACGCTGCTTTGCTTGCCTACGCGCGCGCAGCGGTCGAAGCACTTAACGAAACCTACCGCGATGACCACCCCTGCATTTTCTATCTTTTTCACCGGCCGCGACTGTGGAATCCGTTCGAGCGGGTGTGGATGGGCTACGAGCGCAAGCGCGGCAAGCTCGAGCAGTTCAACGCCCGACTCCGGGGCGGGGCCTCCACTGCGTTCTCGGACATCGTCGGCGATCAGTCCATTCTTGCCTCGATCGAGTACGTCATCACCCTGGACACCGATACGCAATTGCCCCGTGACGCCGCGCACACCCTGGTCGGCAACCTGGCGCATCCACTCAACCGGCCGGTTTATGACGATGCCAGGGGGCGCATCGTAGAAGGCTATGCGATCCTGCAGCCGCGCGCTTCGATCAGCCTCACCAGCGCTGGCCAGTCACGCTTTTCCAAACTTTTCGGGGGTGACTCGGGCATTGACCCCTACACCCGCGAAGTGTCGGATGTCTACCAGGATCTGTTCGGGGAAGGCTCGTTCATCGGTAAGGGCATCTACGATGTCGATGCGTTTCGACAGGCTGTTGATGGACGCTTTCCGGAGAATCTCATCCTCAGTCACGACCTGTTGGAAAGCGGCTACGCGCGTTCGGGCCTGGTGACCGATGTCGACCTCATTGAGGAGCAACCGGCCAGTATTGCCACCGAGTCCAGCCGCCGCCACCGATGGATTCGCGGCGATTGGCAGCTTGCCGGCTGGCTGCTGCCGCGCGTGCCGGGACCACCTGACGTAAATGGCGCGAGGTTGAAGCGGCAGGCGAATCCGCTGTCAGCGCTGTCGCTGTGGAAAATTTTCGACAACCTGCGACGCAGCCTGGTAACGCCGTCGCTCCTTGCTCTTCTGGTGGGGGGATGGCTTGTTGGTCCGGGCCCCGTGTGGGTGTGGACATTGCTGGTCGTGGCGGTGGTGTTCCTGCCCCCCGTGCTGTCCACCCTGATCGAGCTGATTCGCAAGCCGGCAGAAAGTGACTGGCTACTCCACCTGAGCCTGACCGGAAGATCTGCAGGCCGTCCGATCGCGCTTGCCTTCCTGACCCTGGTCTTCTTGCCCTATGACACACGAATTGTCCTGGGAGCGATCTGGCACTCTGGCGCGCGCATGCCGTTCACGCGCCGTGGCCTGTTGATATGGCAGTTGCCGGGATACGCACGCCGCAACGCCTGTCGGTCGCTGACTGATTTTATCCGGGAAATGTGGGTTGCGCCGGTTCTCGCGGTGGCGGTGGGCGGGGCCCTGGTTGCGGCGGGGAGCACATTGGCGGCGGGGCTCGTCGCAGGTCCCATCCTGCTGCTGTGGCTGGTGTCGCCCATCGTTGGCTGGTGGATCAGCCGGCCGCTGGTCACCGCCAGTCCGGGCCTGAGCACTGAACAACAGGTCTTCCTGCGCGCGGCGGCCCGTCGCACCTGGCGCTACTTTGCGGACTTCGTCGGCCCGGACGACAACTGGCTGCCGCCTGACAATTTTCAGGTCTATCCTGCACCGACCATTGCATCGCGCACCTCACCCACCAACATCGGCATGTCGCTACTGGCCGACCTGGCTGCGGTCGATTTCGGTTATCTCACCGTGGGGGAGTGTCTGCAGCGCATCGGCAATACGCTCAGCACAATGGAAAAGCTGGAACGCTACCGCGGCCATTTTTTTAATTGGTACGACACCCTAACGCTACAACCGCTTCACCCGCGATACGTCTCTTCGGTAGACAGCGGTAACCTGGCCGGCAGCCTTCTCACCCTGCAGGCGGGGCTGGCCGAACTGAAAAGCCAACCGGTGCTGTCGCTCAGCGGGTTGCAGGGCCTGCAGGACACCCTGCAGGTGTTGGCCGAACAGCTGCCTGCCTCGCCGGCCCCTGAACTGGCAGAACACATCCACGCGCTGCAAGACACCCTGCGCGAACTCACACTTAAGGGTCAGCCGCTGACGCTGACTGCCGCCGCCGGCGCGCTGGACCAGATTCTGCACACCGACAAAGCGCTGTTTTCCTGGTTGCCGGTGGATGTCGACATTGATGGCGAACTGGTTTACTGGGCGCGTGCGTTCGACGCGCAATTCTGTGCGCTTCGCGATGAACTCGAACGTCTCGTGCCCGAGTCGTGGCAGGGCAATGCGCTTCCGACCCGGATGGAGCTGGCCGCATCAAATGGCCGCACCGATGGAGCAGGCGCGCAGGCACAGCTCGACCTCATCGATGACCTGATGAATCGTTGCCAGGATCTGGCAGTGATGGATTTCGAGTTTCTCTACGACGCCAGGCGCGGTCTCCTGACCATCGGCTACGACGTCAGTGAGCGCCGCCGCGATCCAGCCTGCTATGACCTGCTGGCGTCAGAAGCTCGCCTGGCCAGCTTTCTGCTTATCGCGCAGGGACAGGTGCCTCAGAAGCACTGGTTCACGCTCGGCCGCCTGCTGACCAGTCATGGTGGCGACGTCAGCCTGATTTCGTGGAGCGGCTCGATGTTCGAATACCTGATGCCTCAACTGATAATGCCCAGCTACCCGAGTACCCTGCTGGATCAGACCTGCAAGGCTGCTGTGTCGCGCCAGATCGAATACGGCCGTCAACGCGCGGTGCCCTGGGGTATTTCCGAATCCTGCTATAACGCTACCGACTTCGATCAGGTTTACCAGTACCGGGCGTTCGGTGTACCTGGCCTCGGCCTCAAGCGTGGGCTGGGCGACGACATTGTGATCGCACCCTACGCCAGCGCATTGGCATTAACGGTAATGCCGCGGGAAGCCTGTCGCAATCTGCAGGCGCTGGCTGATCACGATTTCCTGGCCGCCTATGGCTTCTACGAGGCGATCGACTACACGCCCACCCGTGTTCCCCGGGGCAAGCCACACGCCATCGTGCAGACTTTCATGGCACACCACCAGGGCATGAGCCTGCTGGCCTTTGCCCACGTATTGCTCAACAAGCCAATGCAGCGCCGCTTTATGTCCGACCCGCTCGCGCGGGCAACTGAATTGCTGCTGCAGGAGCGGGTACCGAAGCGAGGTGACACCTTGCATCCGCACGCGGCCGAAGCCAGCGCAGCCGCCCGCCCGCCCAGCGCAGAAGCCGGCGCAACCATGCGCGTGTTTACCGAAACCGAAACCCGTCTCCCCGAGGTTCACCTGTTGTCGAACGGCCGCTATCATGTGATGGCGACTCATGCGGGCGGCAGCGCCAGCCGTTGGGGTGACCTCGCGGTTACCCGCTGGCGCGAGGACGCCACTTCCGACAACTGGGGCACCTTTATTTACCTGCGTGACCGCGACAGCGGCACCTACTGGTCGACGGCGCACCAGCCGACCCTGCGCCCGGCCGATCACTACGAGGCGATCTTTGTACAGGGCCGCGCCGAATACCGGCGGCGCGACCATGCGATCGAAGCACACACTGAGCTCAGCGTGTCACCGGAAGACGATGTCGAGATTCGTCGCGTCAAGCTCACTAATCAGTCGTCCCGCACCCGCCACATTGAAGTGACAAGCTTTGCAGAAGTGGTTCTGGCGCCGCTGAACGCAGACCTGGCGCATCGCTCGTTCAGCAATCTCTTCGTGCAGACTGAAATCCTGCCCGGGCAGCGGGCAATCCTCTGTACCCGACGCCCTCGCACGCCAGGTGAGCCGGTGCCGTGGATGTTTCACCTGCTGGCATCGCCCGGCTCGGTGGCCGGCCAGCCATCCTGTGAGACCGACAGGGCCCGCTTCATCGGGCGGGGCCGCACGGTAACCAATCCGAGGGTGATGGACAGCGAAGATCGCCCATCAATCTTGTCGAACACGCAAGGGGCGGTACTTGACCCCTGTGTGGCAATCCGTAGCACGCTGACCCTGACCCCGGATGAATCGGCAAGTGTTCAGATCATTTCCGGTGTTGCTGACACGCGCGAGGCAGCATTGACGCTTCTCGAGAAATACTGCGACCGCCACTTCGTCGAGCGCGCGTTCGAGATGGCCTGGTTCCAGAGCCAGGAGGTGCTGCGGCACCTTAACGCGACCGAAGCCGATGCCCAGAAATTTGGCCGTCTGGCCAACTCAGTCATTTACGGCAATGCCCTGCGCCGTGCGGCGCCCGATATCATCGCCCGCAATCAGTTGGGGCAGTCAGGATTGTGGCGCTTTGCCATCTCGGGGGATCTGCCCATCGTCCTGCTGTTCATCGGCGACCTCAACCGCATCGATCTGGTCAAGCAGGTGGTGCAGGCACACGCCTATTGGCGAATGAAGGGCCTGGCTGCTGACCTGGTGATCGTCAACGAAGGTTTCTCCGGCTATCGGGCGGAGCTGCAGGACCTGATCATGGGGCTGATCAATGCGGGACCCGAAGCGCAGGTAATCGATAAACCGGGTGGGATCTTCGTGCGGCGTGCCGAAGAGCTTACCGAGGATGAGCGTGTGCTGCTGCAGACAGTGTCACGCATCGTCTTCAGCGACACCGCCGAGACCCTGATCGAGCAGGTGGATCGACGTGTGTCAACAGGACGCCCATCAGATCTGTTGAAGCCTTCGCTGCAGGAGGGCGCCGAAACGGTCTATCCACTGGAGCCACGCGAGCTGATTTTCAGCAATGGCGTTGGCGGCTTTACGCCCGATGGACACGAATACGTCGTCACCCTCGAACCCGGACAGGCCACGCCGGCGCCCTGGGCTAACGTCATTGCCAGCCCCCACATTGGCACTGTCGTCAGTGAGAGCGGCAGCGCCTATACATGGGTGGAAAATGCGCATGAATTCCGCCTTACCCCCTGGTACAACGACCCCATTTCGGACAGCAGCGGAGAGGCGGTCTACATCCGCGACGAGGAAACCGGCGCGTTCTGGTCGCCGACGCCGCTGCCTGCCCGTGGCCGCTCCGGGTACGTGTGCCGGCACGGCTTTGGCTACAGCGTGTTCGAGCACTTTGAGGCCGACATCGCCTCCGCGCTCTACACCTACGTCGCCATGGATGCGCCGGTCAAATTCGTAGTGGTCAAGCTGCGCAACGAGTCGAAGCGTGCGCGCAGCCTGTCCCTCACCGGGTTCTGGGAGTTGGTGCTCGGCGAGTGGCGGCATGCCAACCAGATGCACATTGTCACCGAAATCGATTTGCACACCGGCGCGCTGTTCGCCCGCAATGCCTACGGTCGTGAATGTGCCAACCGGGTGGTGTTCGCACAGACCAGCGAGCGCGAGCGGACGGTGAGCGGAAACCGCACCGAGTTTATCGGCCGTAACGGAGCGCTCGCCAGTCCGGCCGCGATGCGCCGGAAGCGGCTGTCAGGCAGGACCGGCGCCGGCCTCGATCCGTGCGCCGCGATCCAGACCCGGATCGAACTCGACGCCGGCCAGGAACACGAAATCGTGTTCGTCTTCGGCGCGGCGGGCAACGCCGATGAGGCCCGCCATCTCGTCCAGCAATTCGGTGGGCATGCGGGCGCGCGGCAAGCGCTGGAGGCGGTATGGGAATACTGGAACCACACCCTGGGCGCGGTTAATGTCGACACGCCGGACGCGGCGCTGAACGTGTTGGCCAATGGATGGCTGGTTTACCAGACCCTGTCGTGCCGGTTGTGGGGTCGCAGCGGCTACTATCAGTCCGGTGGTGCCTTTGGTTTCCGTGACCAGCTGCAGGACACCATGGCGCTGATCCACGCAGCGCCATGGCTTGCCCGCGAGCAGCTGGTCCGGCACGCCGGCCGCCAGTTCCTCAAGGGTGATGTGCAACATTGGTGGCACCCGCCGTGCGGGCAGGGCGTGCGTACCCATTTTTCCGACGACTACCTTTGGCTGCCCTATGCTACCTGCCGCTATGTGCGGGCGACCGGCGATACCAGCGTGCTCGACGAGCCGATCCACTTCCTGGAAGGGCGTGAACTGTATGCGGAGGAGGAGGCTTACTACGACCAGCCGCAACGCTCTCCTGAAGTGGCCAGCCTGTACGAGCATTGCGTGCGTGCGCTCAAGTACGGACTGCGATTCGGCGCCCATGATTTGCCGCTGATGGGCTGTGGCGACTGGAACGACGGCATGAACCTCGTGGGCAAGGATGGCCGCGGCGAGAGTGTTTGGCTGGCCTGGTTCCTGGTCGAGAACCTCGAGTTGTTTGCCAGCCTGGCCCGCGATTGTAATGATCAGGATTTTGCCGAGCTGTGCAGTGCCCAGGCGGCAGAACTGCGCAGCAACATAGAAACCCAGGCCTGGGATGGCGCCTGGTATCGGCGTGCTTATTTCGACGATGGCACTCCCCTGGGGTCAACCAGTAACGATGAATGCCAGATTGATTCGATCAGCCAGAGCTGGGCGGTGATCTCGAACAGCGGCGACGTGCAACGGGCCCATCAGGCGATGATGGCGGTGGACCAGCGGCTGGTAAGGCGTGACAAGCAGATCATCCAGCTGCTCGACCCGCCCTTTGACAAATCCGACCTGGAGCCCGGCTACATCAAGGGCTACATTCCCGGCGTGCGCGAGAATGGCGGCCAGTACACCCACGCCGCCATCTGGGCCACAATGGCATTTGCCATGCTGGGCGACACCGAGCGAGCCTGGGAACTGTTTGCCATGCTCAACCCTGTGAACCACGGCAGCACGCCTGAAGCCATCAAACACTACAAGGTCGAGCCTTACGTCATGTGCGCGGACATCTATGGTGTGTCGCCACACACTGGCCGGGGAGGCTGGACCTGGTACACCGGGGCGGCGGGCTGGATGTACCGGCTTACCACCGAAACCCTGCTGGGGCTGCAGCTGGAAGTGGACCATCTGCGAATTGCGCCTTGTATCCCGGCTGATTGGGAGGGTTACAAAATCCATTACCGCTACAGAGACACCGTCTACCACATCACCGTCAGGCGTGTTGGAGATGGGGCAGGGCAGGTAACCCGCATGACGGTGGATGGTAATGTGAATCCGGACGCGCGAATTCCGCTGATTGACGACCGCAGGGAGCACTTTGTCGAGGTGGAGCTGGGCAGCGTGTGATCTGCGGCGTTAGAGATATTGTTCGGTCAAGAGGTTGTTCGGTTTATTCGTTCCCCTTCTCATTGTCGTCATTGACTTCGCCCAGCACGGTGCCTTTCTTGTCGCCATGCTTTCTGGCGTTGTCACTGGATTTTTCTGACTCGGGACGACCCTTCCTGCCTTGCTTCTCGGTATCGTCATTGATCTCTCTTAACACGGTCTCGGACTCGTCGTCAGGATTCTCGCTTTTGTCCCTGGTCTCGTTTGCATGGTCTTCGGTCTGATTCCTGTTCATGAGTTGCTCTCCTGATAGCTGTTCCGTTTGAGTTCTGCCTCTTGCCCTGAACTCATAGAGATGCAGGGTGAGGCTCCCAAAGTACTTGAAGCTCGAGGTCAGGTCCGTGCGTTGTCTAACTTAGCTGATTTAAGCGTCCTGTGTGCGCTTCCGCACAGACTGCTGACCGGTGAGTCAATGATTCTGAAGATGTGGGTTCGCGTCGGTTGATTGCCGTAGTATCCGTCGCGCCACAATCCGCGCCAGGCATGTATTGGCGCACTACAGATATGCAATCTGAACAATGAAAGCAAGGAGCTTCCCATGATCAGAGCCAACACTGCGGCAATCACCTTTTGTGTTCTCGGTGCACTGCCCCTGGCAGTAGCCGCACAGTCCCCGGAATTCGGCCCCCAAGAGGGCGAACGGGAATTCTCCCTATCCGGCACCGGCAGTAGCGACCGGGATTTCAACAGCAGCAGCATCGGGCTAACCGGCGATCTTGGTTGGTATCTGCGGGACAAAACGGTTGCCGGTATCCGGCAAAGCATCAATTACGCTGATATCGAAGGCGAAGGGGTTACGGACGATTTCTGGAACGGTTCAACCCGTGGCTACCTCAACCATCATTTCCTTGAAAATCGTGCGCGGCCCTTCGTCGGTGCCAGCCTCGGCGGAATCTACGGGGACGGAGTCAAGGACAGCGCCTTCGCCGGCCTGGAAACAGGCATAAAGTACTACGTTCGGTCAAAGACCTTTATCCTCGGGCGCGTTGAGTATCAGTTCCTGTTCAGCGACTCCGATGATGCTACCGATGCGTTCCAGGACGACGGAATCTGGGCTTATACCGTGGGCCTGGGTTACCACTTCTGAAGCGCGTCAAAGCGCTGAGTTGAAGAGATGGGTATCGGGGCCATCGGCAAGTTGACTGCCTTTGGCTCCACGCCCATAGAGTCGACGGATGCCACTCAAATCTCCGGGCTGTAGCCCGGGGAAGGCCTCGGTGTAGCGAAACCCCATCACCTGCCCGGATGGACCTGGATGGTCCAGGCCGATGGCGTGGCCGATCTCATGAATCAGCGTGTAGCGGATGTCATAGACTTCTTTGTCGCCACCGAACCCGACTTTCCACTTCTGCTCGGGGTTGAGGCATACCAGCGACTTTTCGATGGCGCGCACACCTTCGTTCTCATCGGGTGCGTAGGCTACGTTGGCAAATGCCCGCCGGCGGGGCTGACCTTGCGCACCGAGAACAATATCCGCATCCCGGGCGTCAGCAATCCGGTGGAATGAAAGGTCAGCAGCTCGTTCCCAGACCCGAAATGCCGCCGCTGTCTCGCGCTCCAGTGCCTCGAAGGAAAGCTCCTGCCCGGAGAGCAGTTTCATCGGCGCCAGGATGCCACAGTTGCGCGCATCCTCGAACCGCATTGTTTCGTTAGCGAAGGCATAGCTTATGCTCGCCCCGGCCCCCAGTATCTGCTCGCCCCATTTGACCTTGTAACCGTCCAGCTCAAGCAGTCGATACCCGGCTTTTGTGTCTCCGGCAAGCAATGGCAGCGACAGTGGCAGGAAGGCAGCCAGTATCAGCGCTTTTATAATCTGTCCGCACCACAAGGGGCGTTCCCAAGGTATCAATACTCGAATCATTGCGAGAGAGTACTGGCAACCTCAGAAGATGTCGGTTGTAGTTTGGTAAGAGAATGTTTATCGGGATACGATCATGCCAGACGCGCAAAGGCAAACAGCACGCGCGGCCCGTACTGCGAGTGGTGACCAAACAGCGGCAGCCCGTCACTGGTTTCAGCAAACGTGCCTGCCCAGGCAAAGGCCGGTTCCGCCTGCAGGTGAGGGAATAACCGGGAAACCTTGTGCTGCAGAGTCGCACATTACAACTGAGGTCAGTATTCAGTTGCGGGAAGGCATACACCAGGCCATTTATGACGGTCCAGAACGGGTATCCGCTTTTCAGGTCCATCTGTCACTCCTCACGAATCAGGTATGGCGTATGTGGCCGTCCCCAAGCGACGATTTTCTCCATTACGGCTTCAAGGTGAACCATCACCTCGTGGGCGGTTGACGTGTCGGTGCGCTATCACACCGAATGGAAAACCGAGTCGGAGGACCGGGGCAGGTCCGGTTCGCCGCAAGGGTTCGGTACCGAACAGACAGCTCACCTCAGCGCCCTGAAAATCCATCAAGGCTAGCGGTTCGAGCGGTATCTCGATTGCCCACATTCCCCACCTTCAAGGAAAGAATCATGGCCACGAAAAAGGAATCGGCTATATCGTCAAATGACGGCGTGCTCAGAACCAACGACGTAGTTGCGAAGCACGCCCGCGGCTCGCCATCCTTTACAGCACGTTCACCGATGCGGGCGCTGCGGTTGATTTTGTGGGTCCACGGGTCGGCCTGTTCACCGGCGACTCAGGCGAACAATATAAAAGCGGACAAAACGATGGAGGACGCCCCGGGCCTCCTTCTGGCAGAAAGCGCCGATGCAGGTGAGATCGCGTCCGCCTTTATCACTGCGGTTGCGGCCCATCGCCATTTTGACTCTGACAGGGTTCCTTCAACTTGATGAAGCGACAAAGCACCGGGGATATCCGCAAGCAGGCCTCAGGATGTTGAGCACGGACAGCGTTCGTTTTTTCATCAGTCGGCTTAAAGAGCGCTTGTGGGTCAAACCACTGATACTGTGCGTGCTTTCTATCGGTGGCACGTTTATCGGCAGGCTGGCTGACGATATGGGGCTTTCCAGCGTATTGCCCGAGGTCACGCTGGATTCCGTCGAGGCCCTGCTGTCCGTTATGGCTTCCAGCATGCTGGTCATTGCGACGTTTGCAGTGGGCTCAATGGTTGCCGCTTATGCGTCCGCCAGTGCCGGCGCGACGCCTCGCTCCATTCCCCTGGTAATCGCTGATGACGTTACCCAGAACGCATTGTCTGCGTTTATCGGCGCGTTCATCTTCAGCATTGTTTCCCTGGTCGCGGTCCAGAATGACCTGTTTGCCTCTGCGGGCCTGTTTGGAATGTTCGTGCTCACCCTTCTGGTGTTCGCCATTGTGGTGATCACCTTCGTTCGCTGGGTGGACAGAATCGCCCGACTGGGCCGGGTGGTGAATATCATTGAGAAAGCAGAAAAGGCAGCCGGTGATGCTCTGGGTCGGCGCCGCCATGCGCCCACGCTGGGGGCTTTGGCCGTCTCCCCGCACCAGACCGACGGCGAGGGAGTTTCCGTATGCCCATCGACAGTTGGCTATGTCCAGCACATTGATCTGGAGAGGTTGCAATCCAGCGCTGAAGCGCTCAATTGCCGAGTGGTGGTGACCGCGCTGCCAGGTACCTTCGTGACGATACGCAGGCCGTTGCTTCGTATTGTGGAGGATATCGAAGGGCGCGAGGCGTTTGAGCCAGAAGATTTTTCCAGTGCCTTCACGATCAGTTCGAATCGAACCTTCGAAGATGATCCCCGCTTCGGGCTTCTTGCCTTGTCCGAGATCGCTGACAAGGCGCTGTCACCTGGTATCAATGACCCGGGAACCGCGATCAATGTTATTGGTACGCTGGTACGGCTGTTTACGCTTTGGCAATCCCCGCTTGAAAAGGACAGATTGCGGGCGATCACCTATGACCGTGTATCGGTTCCGGAGCTGGTTGTCGACGACCTGTTCGACGATGCCTTTACGGCAATTGCCCGTGACGGTGCGGGCATGGTTGAGGTTTCCATCCGACTGCAAAAAGCATTCTATGCGTTGGCTGAAACAGATAACCCTGCGATGGTTGCCACCGCCAAAAAACATTCACGAATGGCACTGGCGCGCTCGGAGCGCGCCATGGTGGTTCAGGACGATATCGATGCGGTGCGCAGGACTGCTGAATTTTCAGCACTGTAAATTCAGGACGGATGCCTGTCCGTTTTCTCGAGTGTATCGTAGAAATACATCCGGTTCGCGCCGGATTTTTTGGCGTTGTACATGGCCTGATCCGCCGCTTGTACCAGATCGAGAGGCGATGATGCATCCCTGGGGTAGAACGCGATTCCGACGCTGGCAGAAATCTGGACTGGCTGTTGTGTGGTCTGAAAGGGTTTAGCGAGTGCATCAATAATGCTCTGGGCCACAAGCTCAACATCCTCACGGCGTTTTGTAGCAGCGAGAATTACGGTGAATTCATCGCCACCCAGGCGGGCAACCGTATCGTCCTCCCGGACGCAATTAGCAAGGCGCTCAGCCACCGCACACAGAACAAGGTCTCCCGCTTCATGGCCAAGGGAATCGTTGACTTCCTTGAAGCCATCAAGATCCATAAAAAGCAGGGCCAGCGGCAGGCTGTTTCGGTTCGCATGCTTGACCTCCTGCTCCAGACGATCCAGGAACAGGCGCCGGTTCGGCAGTCCGGTCAGAGCATCATGGTGGGCGTTATGCCATATTTTTTCCTCGGCAAGCGCCTGCTCGGTAACATCCCGGAAAATGCAGACTGTCGCTTCGGTGTGCTGATGCTCGTCCAGCACTGGTGCAAGCAGATAATCGAATCTTTCACCCTGGCAAGAAGCAAAGGTGTGGATTAACTTGCCCCGGAACGTTGCCTGCTCGGAAATAACCTTTTCCTGGTTGCGCTTGAAGTCGGAGGCGAATGGAAACCCGAGGTCAAAGTTGGACTTTCCGATAACCGCCTCGGGCTCCAGGGCGAAGAGATCGGCGGTGGCCTTGTTTGCATAGATAATTCGGCCCTGGAGATCCAGCACGTAAATCGGATCCGGCGATGCCACCAGAATAGCGCCGAACAGTCGGGTTTCCATTTCTTTTACAGTGGCATAATGCTCCAGCGATTCCGCAACGGCCTGGTCTATAGCCTCATGGAATCGGGTAAGGTCGTCAAGCTGTGGTCCGGTCACCGTTGGGTGAGCTTTTGTCCAAAGGTGCACCACGCTCGCACGTAGCGCCCGAAACTCGGAAGCGGTCTCCATGACACTGAAGCCGCTGGTGTGTCGGTCGCCACCATGAATTTCAGCCCAGGACTCTCCACCGCTTGCCGGCCCACGGCCTTTCGATTTGGCGGCCTGTTCGGTCTCGCTCTGCTGTGAATCGAGATCGTCGGCAATTACCAGTAGCATGTCGCGGGCGTGGTCGCGCAGACTGCTTTTGTCCATGTGACCGGCATGAAAGATGCCTTTGGCAAATTCTTCCCAATTCGCCAGTATTGCCCCAATTTCGGCACGAATAAAATCAGCTAGTCGCATATTTGTCTGCATGTATTTGCCTGGCACGCAGATCGACCCGGCGGCCCATGGAAACGGCAGAGGCTTTCGCCCCTGCCGCTCAGTCATTCCACCCTGATGTTAGAGGGTGGTGCTGGCTTTCAATTATCCTGCTTTTCAAAACCCGGCGCTGACTCAAGCTCGTCACGAGTGACGTCAACCCGCAGGTCCCGATCATCGGCATTGCTTGACGTCTGTACTTTATCCCAGGAAATGGCGACATGTTTCTCGCCCATGCCCAGGAAGCCGCCAACACTGACTACAACCGCCATGACCTTGCCATCCTGGTCAATAATCAGATCACCGATCTCGCCCACGCTCTCGTCACCGCTGGTTTTGAGATCCGTGCCGATCAAGTCGCTCGCCTGCATGCCGTTAGGCGGGGCAGAGCCCAGGTAACTCTGGTTTTTCATGCCAGACTGGTCGCTTTGAGCAGTCTTGTTGCTGGACTCCATGGCGTCCTGATTTTGCTGAGAGCTCTGCTTTTCGCGGTCAGCATCCTGGCCCATGCTCTGCTCACCCAAATCTTCATTCTCGCTACTGGCTTGTGCGGCGAGCACAGCACCGGAACCCAGGGTTATGGCCGGAGCGACCAATGCATAAAACGCAAGTGAATGTAACTTTTTCATAGGATTCTCCTTCGAATCAATTGTGTTAGGCGGACGAAACATCCTGTCCAACCGCTTCATCACAGCTTCTCTCCCTGGCGTCATTGCCCTGAAGGAGACTGAATCGCCATAACCTATGGAATTCAGGATGAGGTTGCACAGTACGCCCGAGGAATTGGTCCGTCGGTTCGCTGGCGCACCAAATGCAATCACAAAGATCGAACACAATTTTGATCGGCAGCGGCTTTGCGCGCTTGTACCTGAATAGCAGTCAGGAGAAAATCGTCACCGATACAAAACAGGCAGGAAATCATGATTGGCAGTGGAGAAGACGAAGCGTGGATGAGCAGGGCCCTGCAGTTGGCGGGGCAGGCCGCGACCGCCGGGGAGGTTCCGGTTGGGGCTGTGGTGGTGCTTGACGGTAAGGAAATCGGAGCTGGTTTCAACGCCCCGATCAGCGGGTGCGACCCTACTGCCCACGCCGAAATCCGGGCGCTGCGGGATGCCGCCAGCCGCTTGGGAAATTACCGATTGCCCGGTGCGACGCTTTACGTCACTCTTGAGCCTTGTACTATGTGCGTCGGCGCTGTCGTACACAGTCGCGTCAGCCGTCTTGTTTATGGTGCGGCCGAGCCGAAAGCCGGTGCAGTGGAATCGGCCCGACGAACGCTGGAAGAGGAACATCTGAACTGGCGCGTGGAATCCGTCGGCGGCGTTCTGGCCCGGCAGTGCAGTGGTATCATCAGTGATTTTTTCGCACGGCGGCGGACCGAAAGTCGCCGTCGGAGGCAATTGTTTTCAGGGAAGGAGTAATTACCGATCATGAAAGTTCTGGTAACCGGCGGAGCCGGCTATATAGGCAGTCACGTAGTCAGGCAGTTGGGCGAAGCCGGCCACGACATCATAGTTTTCGATAACCTGTCTACCGGGTATCGTTGGGCCGTTACCTGTGGTGAGCTGGTGGTGGGTGACCTTGCAGACGAAGCTGCCGTCGCCGAGCTGTTCAGCCAGCATCGCTTCGAAGCCGTTCTGCATTTTGCGGCCAATATCGTCGTGCCGGAGTCGGTTGAAAACCCCCTCAAGTACTACAGCAACAATACCCGTAACACACTGAACCTGCTGAAGGCGGTTGAGCAGCACCAGATTCCTTACATGGTGTTTTCATCCACCGCGGCGGTCTATGGCATGCCGGAAGAAACCGTACTGACGGAAGATCTCCCCCTGGCGCCGATCAATCCCTATGGCGCATCCAAAATGATGAGCGAGCGGATGATCATGGATCTGGCGGCTGCATCGTCCCTGAATTACGTTATTCTGCGCTATTTTAACGTGGCAGGGGCCAATCCTGAGGGATTGCTGGGCCAGGCAACGCCTGAGGCCACCCATCTTATCAAGGTGGCCTGCGAGTGTGTGACCGGCAAACGTGATGGCATGAGTGTGTTCGGCACCGATTACGACACCCGCGACGGCACCTGCATCCGCGATTACATCCATGTGGAAGACCTGGCCAAGGCTCACGTGATGGCACTTGATTATATGGCAAGTGGCGGCGAGTCGCGGGTGCTCAACTGCGGTTACGGGCGTGGATTTACCGTGCGTGAAGTTATCGACGTGGTCAAGCGCAAGTCAGGTAACGACTTCCCCGTGAAGGAAACCGGCCGTCGGGCAGGGGATCCTGCCGCGCTGATGGCTGACAATTCGCGAATCAAAAAAGTACTTGGCTGGCAGCCGGATTACGACGACCTGGATACCATTGTCGGCACGGCGCTGGCCTGGGAAAAAATCTGGCAGCAAAAACAGGGCTGACATAGCCCATCCAACGATTGAAACACATTAAAGACATCAGGGTTTTAACGGATGAAAATTACGATTTTTGGTACCGGTTACGTCGGGCTTGTTACCGGAGCCTGCCTTGCCGATGTGGGCCATCATGTTCTGTGCATGGACGTGGATCAGGGCAAGATTGAAAAACTCAAGAATGGCCAGATCCCCATTTACGAGCCGGGCCTTGAGTCCATTGTTAAACATACCGTCGAGGCGGGCCGGCTTTCGTTCACCACGGATACCGAAGAAGCGGTAGCCCATGGTGTCCTGCAATTCATTGCGGTGGGCACACCACCGGATGAGGACGGCTCCGCCGACCTGCAATACGTGACCGCCGTCGCCAGGTCCATTGGCCAGTACATGGACGACTACAAGGTCGTTGTGGACAAGTCCACTGTGCCGGTTGGTACCGGTGACAAGGTCAAGGCCGCCGTGCGGGCGGGACTGGACAAGCGTGGTCTTGAACTGGAATTCGATGTGGTGTCCAACCCGGAATTCCTGAAAGAAGGGGCGGCGATCAACGACTTCATGAAACCGGACCGCATCATTATCGGCACTGACAGTGAACGTGCTATGGAATTGCTGCGCGAGGTTTACTACCCTTTCAATCGCAGTCACGACCGCATGATCTTCATGGATATCCGTTCCGCGGAGCTGACCAAGTACGCCGCCAATTCCATGCTGGCCACCAAAATCAGTTTCATGAACGAGATTGCCAACCTTGCTGAACGGCTCGGTGCGGACATCGAGAACGTTCGCCGTGGCATTGGCTCTGACCCTCGCATTGGTTATCACTTTATCTATCCCGGTTGCGGTTACGGGGGGTCCTGTTTCCCCAAAGACGTCCAGGCCCTGGCCCGCACTGCCAGGGACTGTGACTACGATTCCCGGCTGCTGAATGCGGTTGAAGCCGTGAACAATGCCCAGAAGCATGTCCTGTTTGACAAGATCAGCCACTATTTCAATGGCAATCTCAAGGGCAAGGTGGTTGCCCTGTGGGGGCTGGCCTTCAAGCCCAATACCGATGACATGCGTGAGGCGGCCTCCCGCGCCCTGATGCAGGATCTATGGAATGCCGGTGCCAGTGTCCAGGCCTTTGATCCTGAGGCGATGGAAGAGACCCAGCGCATCTTTGGTGATCAGCCCGGCCTGACCCTCTGCGGTACCAAGGAACAGGCGCTGAAAGGTGCCGACGTGCTGGCAATCTGTACCGAGTGGAAGGAATTCCGTTCGCCGGACTTCGCGGCCATTTCGGCGGCTCTTAAAGAGCCTGTCGTGTTCGATGGCCGCAACCTGTACGAGCCGGAAATGCTGGAGCGCCATGGCATGATCTATTACGCCATTGGCCGCGGCCGGAACCAGTTCCACGGAGACTGATATGGTTGACAGGAAAGGGCCAGAGCAGTCGTTTGTGCTACATGAGCGTCTCGAGGCGGACACTGTCAGCCTCGGACAAAGCCGGTTGTGTGAAGTCCGGCTTATGAACGACAGCAGCTGGCCCTGGATCCTTCTGGTGCCCCGGGTAGCGGGCGTGCGGGAGATCTATCAACTGACTCAGGCACAGCAACAGCAACTGCTGGCGGAATCCTCACAGCTCGGAGAGGGCATGATGGACTTGTTCAGCGGCGACAAGCTGAATGTCGCGGCGCTGGGCAACATGGTGCCGCAACTTCATCTGCATCACATTGTGCGGTTTGAGGGAGATCCTGCTTGGCCCGGGCCGGTGTGGGGCAAGTTGCCGCCCAGGCGCTACACTGAACCGGCTCTGAGGGAGACTGTCAGTAAGCTTGAGGCAGTGCTGAAGACACTGCCCCGGCCCGCTTCATAGTCGTGTCGGTTAAATGCTTGCGTTTTCTGTTTTTTTGCTCTAACAAGGAATGACAGGAAGTAGATTGCACGTCAACCGTTCCAGGGAGCAGGAAATCATCATGTCTGATCAAAAAGTCATATCATTTGTTTTTGTAGCCACCACTGCCAGCTTTGAGGGGGACGATTCAGTCCACATTGATCTGGAGATACCCGGAGTGGTATTGATCCCGGAATTTCAGGTTCCGCTTTCTGCGGGAGGGACCGGGATGTGGACAGGCGAGGCCAATCCCGCCAATTTGAGTACCGTGCAGGACATTCTTTCAAACGACATCATTCTGCGCGTGGACAATTCGCCCGGATTGGGGGAGTTCCGGTGGGCGCCTGCGTCTTTCTACCTGTTGGGAATATACGAAAATGGGCAGCACGTGGTAATCTGCGCTATATCAGACTGGCCAGGGGACATGCTCGGCGATGATGCCAGCGAGCCAGGTGTTGCTGATGCATTCGAATTGAATCAGTTTAACGCCCAGCGTCGGGATCCCCCATCCAGTGCGCCTCGTTCACCCACTATGGACGTTTCCTGAATAACGAAGTCTCCGGACCTGATCAGCAGTTCAGGTATTTCGCCGGGCCAGCGTCTGAGAGCCCAGAAGGATCATCCGGAGTTCTTTTTTCAGCTTTGCCTTCAGCTCTTCTTTTTCTTTCGGGGTAGCATCCAGGGCCTCTGCGCCCTGGTTGAAAACCAGTGTCACCATGCCCTCTGCGACAAGTCGCGCTTCGTGCAGTGGCTTTCCCTGTTGCTCCGCAAAGCGGTTCAGGTCGTCAGCCAGTTCCGTGACCACATGATCGATTTCCGCCTTGATTGCGGTTCGGAAAGACTTGGATACACCGGTTTTTTCCCGCAACATCAATCTGAGCAGGTTGGTGTTATTTTCCAGGTACTCAATAAAGGTATCCACCGAGGTGCTGATGGCACTACCATCCCGCGCAATCCGCTTGCGGGCCTGGCGCATCAGCTGCCGCAGGGCCACGCCGCCTTCGTCCACCAGAGCCAGCCCCAGCTCGTCCAGTTCGGCAAAGTGCCGGTAGAAGGAGGTGGGCGCTATGCCGGCCTCTCGCGCCACTTCCCGCAGGCTCAGACTGCCGAAGCCCCGGTCCGCGCTCAGTTGGGCGAGGGCGGCGTCCATAAGGGCGCGGCGGGTGCGGAGTTTCTGTTCGGCTCGGGCTGACAAGGGCTGCTCCAAAGGCTGTTAAATCGGGTCAGTGTAGCGACCAAACGTTTTACCGTCACCCAATGTGTCGGAAGCCTGATTTTCACCGCCATTGTGTTTATAATGGGCCGCTTTTGCAGTAGGGTCCGCCAAAACCATTTTTGCAAACTTTTACGCACACATCAGATACAACGGGAACCGGTATGCGCAGTCATTATTGCGGTGGAATCAACGAATCTCACATTGATCAGGAAGTCACACTTTGCGGTTGGGTTCACCGTCGCCGCGACCACGGTGGGGTCATCTTTCTGGACCTTCGTGACCGGGATGGCATTTCCCAGGTGGTGTTTGATCCGGATACCCCTGATAGCTTCTCCCTTGCGGAGAAGGTTCGCAGTGAATTCGTCATCCAGGTGACCGGCCGTGTGCGCCGTCGTCCCGCTGGTACCGAGAACGCTAACATGCCCACCGGGCAAGTGGAATTGCTGGGCAAGCAGCTGTCCATCCTTAACGCTGCAGCAACGCCGCCATTTCCGCTGGATGAGCACGTGGACGTGGGCGAAGACGTTCGCCTCAAGTACCGCTATGTGGACCTGCGTCGCCCGGAAATGCTCAACCGCCTGCGTTTCCGCTCACGCGTGACCAGCTATATCCGAAACTTTCTGGACGGCAATGGCTTCATGGATGTGGAAACCCCGATCCTCACCCGCGCTACCCCGGAAGGCGCCCGTGACTACCTGGTACCCAGCCGTACTCATGAAGGGGCCTTCTTCGCGCTGCCCCAGTCGCCGCAACTGTTCAAGCAGTTGCTGATGGTGTCCGGTGTTGATCGTTACTACCAGATCGCCAAATGTTTCCGCGACGAGGATCTTCGCGCCGACCGTCAGCCGGAATTCACCCAGATCGATGTGGAAGCCTCGTTTATCGACGAGGAAACACTGATGACCCTGAACGAGAGCATGATTCGTTCCTTGTTCAAGGATGTGCTGGAAGTGGAACTGCCTGAATTTCCCCGCATGCCATACTCCGAGGCCATGCAGCGGTACGGCAGTGACAAGCCGGACCTGCGTATCCCGTTGGAACTGGTGGATGTGGGTGATCTGGTTGCCGGTGTGGACTTCAAGGTATTTGCTGGTCCGGCTAACGATCCCAAAGGGCGCGTGGCTGCCTTGCGTGTTCCCAAAGGCGGGGAGCTGACGCGCAAGCAGATCGATGACTACACGAAGTTTGTGGGCATCTATGGCGCCAAGGGCCTTGCTTACATCAAGGTCAACGACCTGTCCAGGGGTGTCGAAGGCCTGCAGTCGCCGATTATCAAGTTCCTGGGCGATGATATTGCCCTGGCCGTGATCGAACGCGCTGGTGCCGAGGATGGCGACATCGTGTTCTTTGGTGCGGACAAGACCAACGTGGTTAACGAGGCCCTGGGCGCGCTGCGGATCAAGGTTGGCCACGACCTGAAGATGCTGACGTCCGAGTGGGCGCCATTGTGGGTGGTGGACTTCCCGATGTTCGAGGAAACACCGGACGGCGGACTGACCGCTATCCACCATCCGTTTACGGCACCCTCCTGTTCTGCTGAAGAACTCGAAGCCTCCCCGGCAACTGCGTTGTCGCGGGCCTACGACATGGTCTTGAATGGTACTGAACTCGGTGGTGGTTCCATCCGTATTCACGACGAGAAAATGCAGGAGAGCGTGTTCCGCACCCTGGGTATCGGCGATGAGGAAGCCCGCGCCAAGTTCGGGTTTCTGCTGGATGCCCTCAAGTACGGCTGTCCTCCCCACGGTGGCCTGGCCTTCGGCCTGGACCGCCTGATCATGCTGATGACCGGTGCCAGCTCCATCCGTGACGTGATTGCCTTCCCGAAAACCCAGAGTGCCACCTGTCTGATGACCCAGGCGCCCGGGGAAGTGGACGACAAGCAGCTGCGCGAGTTGCACATTCGCCGCCGCAAGCCGTTGGCCAAGGATGGACAGGGCAACGAAGAAACGTCAGGAAACGTCTAACACGGCTCAGGATGCAACGTGCCTATAATCATGGGGGTCGACCCCGGCTCACGCACCACCGGATATGGCATCATCCGGGCCGAAGGCCGGGTGATTGAGTACATTGACAGCGGTTGCATCCGGGTTGGCGAAAAACCCATGGCGGAACGTCTGCAAACCATTTTCCACAGCCTGGCAACGCTGATAGGTGAGTACCGGCCGGGGGAGTTTGCCATTGAGCAGGTGTTCATGGCCCGTAACCCGGATTCGGCGCTGAAGCTGGGGCAGGCCAGGGGGGCGGCGATTGTGGCCGCCGCCAACAGTGGCCTGGAGGTGCACGAATACTCTGCCCGCCAGGTCAAACAGGCCGTGGTAGGCAAGGGCGGAGCCGACAAGGCCCAGGTACAGCACATGGTTCAGGTATTGCTGGCCCTGTCCCGCAAACCCCAGGAGGATGCCGCCGATGCACTGGGTATTGCGCTTTGCCACGCCCACATGAGCCAGAGCATGGCGCGGCTGGCTGCCGGGGGCGGTGGTAAGGTGCGTAATAACAGGGTCAGAAGGCAATAACAGGCTCATTGAAGTCGAGATTGAATTCGAGATTGAATTCGAGGGAGAAACCCGTTGATTGGTCGTATCCGAGGCATCCTGATCGAGAAATCCCCTGCCCAGGCATTGGTAGAATGTGCCGGGTTGGGCTACGAAGTCGATATTCCCTACACCACGTTTTTTAACCTGCCTGAAACCGGTGATGAGCTGGTTCTCCATACCCATTTTGTGGTCCGCGAAGACGCCCAGAGCCTTTATGGGTTTTCTTCCCGACTTGACCGGGACCTGTTTCGCCTTTTGATCAAGGTGAATGGGGTGGGCCCCAAGCTCGCGGCAGGGATTCTCTCGGGGCTGGATGCCAACCAGTTTATCCGCTGTGTTGAAGCCCGCGACGCCAATGCGCTGGTCAAGCTTCCGGGGGTTGGCAAGAAAACCGCCGAACGGCTGCTTATTGAAATGACGGATCGTATAGGGCAACTTGAAGGTCAGTTTACGCCCGGGTCGCCGAATGCGACAGTCAGCACCGGTGCATCGGGTGCCGGGGGCGCAATGGGTCATCATCCGGCGGAAGAGGCGGAGGCTGCCCTGATTGCCCTTGGCTACAAGCCCCAGGAAGCAACAAAGGCCATCAGCAAGGTGGCTGAAGATGGCATGTCGAGCCAGGAGCTGATCCGGCTGGCGCTGCGTAATATGATTCCAGCCAGTTAACGGCCCGTCATTCAGGGCGTTGTGGCGCGTATTGTGTAGAGAGCGTAACGTGACAGCAAAAGAACGGTTTGTACAATTGGGTCACCATTAACCCGAGACGAGTGTACAGGCATGTTGTTGATTCCCTCTGAGCGGGTAGTTTAATGATCGAATCGGATCGCCTGATTTCATCCCAGGCCGGACAATACGAGGAAGTTCAGGACCGTGCTATCCGCCCCGGCGTGCTGGCGGATTATGTCGGGCAGCCCGCTGTGCGGGAACAGATGGAAATTTTCATCTCCGCAGCACGTGGGCGGCAGGAAGCGCTGGACCATGTGCTTATCTTCGGGCCTCCCGGCCTGGGCAAGACCACTCTCGCCAATATCATCGCCAATGAAATGGGCGTATCCATCAAGACTACATCCGGGCCGGTGCTGGAGAAGGCCGGCGACCTGGCGGCAATGCTCACCAACCTTGAAGAAGGCGATGTACTCTTTATAGACGAGATTCATCGCCTCAGCGCCGCCGTGGAAGAAGTTCTGTATCCGGCCATGGAAGACTACCAGTTGGACATCATGATCGGGGAGGGCCCGGCGGCACGCTCCATCAAGCTGGACCTGCCGCCATTCACCCTGGTGGGCGCGACCACCCGGGCCGGGCTGCTGACATCACCGCTGCGGGACCGCTTTGGTATCGTCCAGCGTCTGGAGTTCTACAACACGAAGGATCTGACCGACATTATCCTTCGATCCGCACGCCTGTCATCCGTCACCATCGACAACAACGGCGCCTACGAAATCGCTCGTCGTTCCCGGGGCACACCCCGTATTGCCAACCGTCTGCTGAGACGAGTGCGTGACTTTGCCGAGGTAAAGGCGGATGGTTGCATCAGTGAATCCATTGCGGATCAGGCCCTGAACATGCTGAAAGTGGATGCCCTGGGTTTTGATCACATGGACCGACGCTTACTGCTGGCGATGATTGAAAAGTTTGACGGTGGTCCAGTGGGCGTTGAAAGCCTGGCGGCAGCTATCAGCGAGGAGCGGGGTACCATTGAAGATGTGCTGGAGCCTTTCCTGATTCAGCAGGGGTATATGCTGCGCACGCCCCGGGGTCGAATGGTGACCTCCAGTGCGTATCAACATTTTGGCGTGGTGCCGTCCGGGCCGGAGGGGGAGGACCTCTTTGACTGATCGTTACGAGCCATCGTCCGGCCTGCCGGTCAGGGTCTATATTGAAGACACAGATGCCGGTGGCATTGTGTACCATGCCAAATACCTGCACTACATGGAGCGTGCCCGAACCGAGTGGGTGCGAAGCCGGGGTGTCGGCCTGCGGGCGGGTCTGGCGGATAATGTCAGTTATGTGGTCCAGCGCCTGTCCATTCATTACGGGGCGCCGGCGAAGCTGGACGATGAGTTGCGGGTGACTGCAGAGCCGGTGGCATTCGGCCGGGTCTGGATGGATTTTCGTCAGCTGGTAGTGCGGGTTCCGGATGAGGCTGTGCTGGCGTCTGCGGATGTTCGCGTGGCCTGTATCGCTCTGGATTCCGGCCGGCCACGGCGGCTACCCGCAAACATGCTGAAGTTGCTGGAAAACGACCGGAAAACCAATTCACAAGTGGAATAATCCAGGAGTAAAAGGTGGAGTCAGAAGTTTCTGTTTGGTATCTCATCGCCAATGCCGGGGTGCTGGTTCAGCTGGTCATGCTGTTGCTTGCCCTGGCGTCCATTGTCTCCTGGGCGCTTATTTTTCAGCGCCTTCAGGTGTTCCGCAAGGCAAAGCAGGCGCAGAATGCCTTTGAGGAGCGTTTCTGGTCCGGCATGGACCTGGGGCAACTGTACCGTGAAGTGAACAGCGACCCCACCCCGTTTTCCGGCATGGAATCCCTGTTTCGTGCAGGCTTCAAGGAGTTCTCGCGCCTGCGCCAGCAAAGCCGTGATGCCGATGCCGTCATGGAAGGCACTCAGCGGGCCATGCGCGTCGCGTTCTCCCGAGAACAGGAAAGGCTGGAATTGCACCTGCCATTCCTGGCAACGGTTGGTTCCACCAGCCCCTATGTGGGTCTGTTTGGTACCGTCTGGGGCATCATGAATTCTTTCCGCGGACTGGCACAGGTGCAACAGGCCACACTGGCAACGGTCGCACCGGGTATTTCCGAAGCATTGATCGCCACTGCCATGGGTCTGTTCGCGGCGATTCCGGCGGTTATTGCTTACAACCGCTTCGCCTCAATCTCGGACGCGCTGCTGAAGAACTACGAAACCTTTGCCGAAGAGTTTTCCAGCATCCTCCACCGCCGGGTACACAGCAGCGAGCAATCGGCCACGTGATGAGCGATGTCGGTAACAGGCAGACAATCGGGAGTGCAGGAACATGAAAGGCATGGGAATGATGCCGGCAAACCGCCGCAAGCCGATGTCGGAAATCAACGTTGTGCCCTACATCGACGTGATGCTGGTGCTGCTGATCATCTTCATGGTGACAGCGCCAATGCTGACGCAGGGCGTCAAGGTGGACTTGCCGGAAACAACCTCCGAGCCAATCCAGTCCGACAAGAACGTGGAGTCCATTGTGGTGTCGGTGGACAGCAATGGCGCGTATTTCATGGATGTAGGTGACGAAAGCAGCGATCCGATGTCGCTGGGGGATATTCGTGAGCGGATCTCCAAGATCCTGTCCCAGCGTACAGATCGTGAAGTTCTGGTGCGCGGAGACGAGCATGTGGAATATGGCACGGTGGTTCGTCTGATGTCCCAGTTGCAGGCGGCGGGTGCCACCAATGTGGGTCTGATTACCGAAGCACCAACCAACGATGAGTGAGCACAGGGCAGGCAGGTTTTTGTGAGAGGTCATGAGCGTGATTTAATCAGTACGGGGACGCCGCCCTGGAAGTCGCCTGTCGCACTGTCCATCCTGATGCATGGGCTGGTTCTGGGGGTGGCATTGGCGGGCTGGTCCTGGTCTGTTCCCAAGGATGACCCGCAGCCACCCAGTATTTCTGCGCGACTGGTCACCCAGAACGAACCCGAGCCCAGCCCTGTCACAGAACCGGTAGACCAGCCTGACCGGGACGAAGAGCGCCGGCAGGAGGAGCAGGAGAAACAGCGGCAGGAAGAGGCTGAACGACAGAAAGCCGAGGAAGAGGAGCGTGCCCGCCAGGAGGCGCGTCGCATCCAGCAGGAAAAGGAACGCGAGCAGGAACGTCAGCGTCAGGAAGAAGAGGCACAGCGCGAGCGGGAGCAGCAGCGTAAGGCGGAGGAGGAAGCCACCCGACAGAAAGCCGAGGCTGAAGCGAAGGAACGTGAGCGCCAGAAAGCCGAGGAAGAGAAGCGCCGCCAGGAAGAAGCTGCCCGCAAGGCTGCCGAAGAAAAACGGCGGGCCGAGGAGCAGCGTAAGCAAGAGGAGGCGGAGCGCAAGGCACGGGAAGAACGGGAGCGGCTGGAAGCCGAGCGCAAACGCAAAGAGCGTGAGCGTCGTCTGCAAGAGCAGCAACTGGAAGCCCTGGCGGACCAGGCGCAACAGCAGCGCGCAGCCGAGGAGCGGGAGCGCCGCGAAGCGGCTGCAGCGAAAGCACGCGAAATCCAGATGTTGTCGGAAAGCCAGAAATACCAGGCGTTGATTCGTGAGCGGTTAAGCCAGGCCTGGTATCCACCGTCGTCGGCAACCGAGGAGATGACCGCAAGGTTGCAGATTACCCTGCTACCCACCGGTGAACTTGCGTCGGTAAAGCTTGTCTCCAGCAGTGGTAACACCGCGTTTGATAACTCGGCATTGGGGGCGGTGAAATCGCTGAGCCGGTATCCGATTCCGGATGATCGTGACACATTTGAACGCTATTTCCGCCAGTTTACGATTGAGTTCAATCCCCGGCGGTTAAGATAAGGATGATGGGACCACAGATGATAAACCGGACAAGTACAGGCAGACAGCTCGCAGGAGCCGCAGTGACATGGTTGTTGGCGATTGCCGTAATGATCGGAAGCAGCCCGGCCAGTGCCGAATTGCTGATACGGATTACCGAGGGGGCAGACTCTGCCATTCCGGTAGCCGTCGTTCCCTTTTCAGAGGTCGGAGTCCTGCCGGCGGGCGATAAAATAAGCCGTATTGTGCAGGACGACCTCTCCATGACTGGTGAATTCCGCCCTCTGCCCGCGGAAAAAATGCTCAGTCTGCCTTCGAAAGGCGAGGACGTTTACTTCCGCGACTGGCGGTTGCTTGGCCAACGCTATGTGCTGGTTGGTCAGTTGACACGCAAAGGCGACAAGGTTGAGGCGCGCTACGAACTGTTCGATGTAAACCGTGAAGAGCGGATCATGGGGGCCACAGCCTCCTCCTCCGTCAACAGCACCCGAAGCCTGGCCCATCACATCAGTGACCGGGTGTACGAGGCCATTACCGGTGTACCCGGGGCATTTTCCACCAAACTGGCCTACGTCACTCTGCAACGCTCCGGTGGCGATGCATTGTACCGTCTCCAGGTCAGCGACGTGGATGGCAAACGGGCGCGGGTACGACTGGAAAGTGATGAGCCCATCCTGTCTCCAGCCTGGTCACCGGATGGGGAGAAACTTGCCTACGTGTCGTTCGAAACCGGTAAGCCGGCTATTTACATTCATGAGCTTTCATCGGGCAATCGCACCCGGATTGCCGACTTCCCCGGCCTGAATTCGGCACCGGCTTTTTCACCGGATGGCCGCTCGCTCCTGCTTACACTGTCGAAGGATGGCAACGCGGAAATCTACAAGATGGACATTCAGAGCCGCTCGCTGAAAAGGTTGACCGATCACTGGTCCATTGATACCGAGCCTACCTGGGATCATACCGGGGAGGGGTTCTTCTTTACCTCTGACCGTTCCGGCGGGCCCCAGATTTATCATAAATCCGGCGAGCAAGCGGCGCCCCGCAGGATTACCTTTGGCAGCCGGTACAATGCCCGGCCGCGTGCCGACAATGACGGTAAATACATCTATTATGTGCACCAGCGGGACAGCTCGTTCCACATAGCCCGGACCGACCTGCGGACGGAGGAAGAGACAATCCTGACTCGCACCGGCTCCGATGAGTCACCCAGTATTTCGCCGAACGGCCGGATGCTGATCTATGCAACAAAGCAGGGCGGCAACAGTGTACTAACTGTAATTGCTGCAGACGGTGGCGCCGCCTATAGTCTGCCGGCCTCGGAGGGTGATGTGCGCGATCCGGCATGGTCACCGATCGTTCGGTAAAACCGGAACTCCGAACCCAACAGATTCGTTCTTATTCAAGTACAACAGACTGTCAAAAAGGAAGGAAATGATTATGAAACTAGCAGCTCACCACAAATTGTTTGCCATGGCTCTGTCCCTTGGCCTGATCGCCGGTTGTAGCAGCACCGGTGATACCACTGAAGACGGCGCCTATGGTTCTGATGTCTCTGCCGTAGACCAGGACGGCGGCAGCACGGTTTATGGCGGTGATGATGAGGGTGGCGTGTCCTCCTCGGAAATGACTGAAGAGCAGCGCCGTGCCGCTGAAGCCCGTGCCGAACGCGCTGAAGCGGATGCGATGCGTGAAATCACCACGTTCTACTTCGATTTTGATACCGCTGAGATCAAGTCTGAAGCCCGTGAAGTGCTGGTTGCCCACGCCCGCTATCTGCAGGCCAATCCTGGCCAGAATGTACGCATTGAAGGTCACGCCGACGAGCGTGGCACCAAGGAGTACAACCTGGCACTGGGCGAGCGTCGCGCCAACGCCATTGAGCGCTTCCTGATCGTGAACGGCGCGTCCCGAGGCCAGATGGAAACCATCAGCTATGGTGAAGAGAAGCCGGCCGTGATGGGTTCCAGCGAAAGTGCGTGGGCCCAAAACCGTCGCGTTGAACTTGTTTTCCAGTAACAGGCGAACCCCATGAGACATCTGCTCATGGCGACAGTGCTGCTCCCGCTGGCCTTCGGGCCGGCGGGTAGCGCCCTGGCGCAATCCGTTTCTCCGATGTTCCAGGACAATTCCTCGGAAGCCGAGCGCAAGGCCGGTAACAACCAGGCTAATGCCGAGCTGTTCTACATGATCCAGCAATTGCAGGGCGAGATCCGCCGGCTGCAGGGTCGGGTAGAAGAGCAGCAAAACCTGATTGACCGTCTGACCAAGCAATCGCGTGACCGCTATATTGATCTTGACCAGCGGATCCTGAAGCTCTCTGAAAAGGTGGCTGAAGCACCGGCGCCTAGCTCCACCGCCAGTGATTCTGATGCCGGAGGGGGCAGTTCCGGAGTAAAAACCAGAATCTACCGTCAACCTTCCGACGACGAACGAAGCGCCTATGACAAGGTCCAGACGCTTATTCATCAGGACAAGAACTACGACCAGGCCATTAACGGGCTGTATGACTTTATTGATGAGTACGAAGAGGGCGATCTTACTGTAAACGCCTATTACTGGCTGGGTGAGGTGTATCTGGTCGAGAATCAGCTTGAGCAGGCCCGGCAGGCGTTCACCATTGTCGCCACCCGCTACGGGGACCATCGCAAGGCTCCGGACGCTGTCTACAAGCTTGGTGTCACACTGGATCGGCTGGGTGACAAGGACCAGGCCCGGTCACGCATGGAAACCGTGATTGAGGATTACCCGGATACCAGTGCCGCGAAGCTGGCACAAAAGTATCTGGATTCCGGTAGTACCTGATGTCCGTTGGTGGGAAGAATGTTGAGAAACCTGGGAATTAGGGGTTGATTGGCGCTGAAAAATCATTACTATATGCGCCTCGTTTGGGTCGTTAGCTCAGTTGGTAGAGCAGTTGGCTTTTAACCAATTGGTCGAAGGTTCGAATCCTTCACGACCCACCAAATTGCGAACGAATCGGTGGGACGTTTCATCGTTTGGTTCCGGGTCCGGAAACGGGCAGGTAGTTGCGGGTCGTTAGCTCAGTTGGTAGAGCAGTTGGCTTTTAACCAATTGGTCGAAGGTTCGAATCCTTCACGACCCACCAAAAAAACAGGCAGCAAATTGCTTTCTGTTGAAAAAAAGAGCCTCAGGGCTCTTTTTTTTTGGTTGTACGGTCATACATCTGTGGGTAGGGAACGTAACCGACCCGAAGTGATATACTCCGCACGTTGACGCAATATAGAGATGCAGTGATGACACGAGGTGAAGACCGTATTCTGGTTCAGGAGCACCTGGCACACCAGGCTGAGCCCAAGAGCCTCAGTGAGGCAGAAAAAACCGATCTGGAATCCCGTATCCGTGCCGCCCTGAAGGCTCAGGATGCAGTGCTCGTGGCGCATTATTACACAGACCCGGATATCCAACGCCTTGCGGAGGAAACCGGTGGCTGTGTGGCGGATTCTCTTGAGATGGCCCGTTTCGGTAATCAGCACGAAGCATCAACCGTTGTCGTTGCTGGTGTTCGCTTCATGGGCGAGACCGCGAAGATTCTCAACCCCGAAAAGCGGGTTCTGATGCCAACCCTGGAAGCCACCTGTTCCCTTGATATTGGTTGCCCGGCCGACGAATTTGCCGAGTTTTGCGATCAGCACCCGGACAGAACCGTGGTGGTGTACGCCAACACTTCCGCGGCCGTGAAGGCCAGAGCCGACTGGGTGGTGACTTCCAGCTGCGCCCAGGCAATTGTGGAATCACTGGACGCCCGTGGTGAGAAGATTCTCTGGGCGCCGGACAAACACCTTGGCCATTATGTCCAGAAGACCACCGGAGCTGACGTCCTGTTGTGGGATGGCTCCTGTATCGTTCATGAAGAATTCAAATATCGTGGGCTGGAGGATCTCAAGGCACTGTATCCGGATGCCGCCGTACTGGTTCACCCGGAATCCCCGGACGCCGTGGTGGAAATGGCCGACGTGGTAGGGTCCACGTCGCAACTGATTCACGCGGTACAGACGCTGCCCAATGAGCAGTTCATTGTGGCAACGGACAACGGTATCTTCTACAAGATGCAGCAGCTGGCGCCAAATAAGACCCTGATCGAAGCTCCCACCGCCGGAAACGGCGCCACCTGTCGCAGTTGCGCTCATTGTCCGTGGATGGCCATGAACGGGCTGGAGAACCTGCTGGCGGTCATCGAAAACGGTGACCAGGAAGTCCACGTGGACCCTGAGGTACGGGAAAAGGCGCTGAAGCCTCTTCACAGGATGCTGGATTTCACCGCCAACATGAACCTGAAGGCCGCCGGCAACGCCTGAACTCAGCTGCGCTGCTGGTTGAGCCTGGCCGATACCTGGGACAGACGTTCGGTAACAACCTGCCTGAGAGGCGCGCCAGCTGGCAGCCGTTCCTGGGCCTGGCGCAACTGACGCTGGGCTGACTCCAGGTCTCCCATCAGAATGTCGTGCTCGGCACGGGCCCGGTGAACACCCACAATATTCCGGGCCATTCCCTCGGCCTCCGCAAGCCGAAGCCACAGGTGCTCTTTTTGTGGTAACTCTCGTGTCAGCTGGTGCAGATAATCCGCGGCACGTTTTCCGTTACCGTCCTCGATTTCCACCCGGGCCAGCATGTCGGTAATGGGATAGTTGCCTGGATTCCGGTCCAGTGCCTCTGCCAGCAGGCTGCGGGCCTGTTCCAGCTGCCCCTGTTCAATCAGGGTTTCCGCCAGGGTGACCTGGTAGGTAATTCGCCCCGGTGTGCTCTCAAGCAGCCGCTCAAGTTCGGTGATTGCGTCGTTGTAGTTGCCGGCGTTCAGCAAGGCGACGGCAAGCCCGTAGCGTACGGCATCGGGTTTTTCGGTATCTGGGCGCTCCAGGTAATCCCGGAAGGTCTCCACCGCCACCTGCGGCGACTTGGAATAGCGTACCTGGAGGCGTGCGCGAACCAGGTGGTATTCCTGGGCGTCGACCACATCCCGGCGAGGGTATTGCTCGGCACGATTGCGGGTGTCAGAAACCCGGTTCTGGGTAAGCGGGTGAGTAGACAGGTACTCTGGCACCCGGTTTCCCTGGAGCCGGTTCTGGCGCATCATGATCTCGAACATTTCCGGCATGCCCCTCGGATCGAGGCCTGAATCGGCCAGAATTTCCATGCCGATACGGTCGGCTTCCTGCTCGTGGGCGCGGCTGTAGGCAAGCATGTTCTGTATTGCCAGTGCCTGGGTGCCGGCAATGGCGGCTATTCCGATGTCCGACTGGGTCACCGCTGACAACACGATGCCCGCGATCATGCCGGCAATCGTCAACGGCGTGCTGGCTTCCTGCTGCTCAAGACGCCGGGCAAAATGACGCTGGCTCAGGTGAGCCAATTCGTGGGCGAGTACCGAAGCAAACTGTTGCTCACTGCTGGCGTTCAGGAATAAGCCACCGTTAACGCCGACGATGTTGCCCGGCACCGCAAACGCGTTGATGTCCGGGCTGTCGATAATGGCCAGCGTGAGGTCACTGCTGGAAAGCGGTGCTGACGGAACCAGCTGGTAAATAATCGAGCTGAGATAGTCGTAGACCAGCGGGTCGGTGATCTGCGGCGCCGACCGGCGGATAGACGTCATGACCTGGCGGCCGATATCGGCTTCCTGCTGGCCGGAAATCAGCCCGCCACCGGCTCCACCGATGGAGGGCAGGGTGCTGTCCGGGGATTGGGCCAGCGCTTTACCTGAAAACACGGTCACCAATAGCGTCAGCGTGAATGCCACTACTCCCTGCCAGGGCGCAGGGCTTCGATCTGTCGGGGTCATGGATGGGCAGTGTCCCTTGTCATGTGATGTTGTCAGACAGCATTGTGCCACTGAAAGTTCGCTTCTGTATGGCCCGTTACGATTGTGATGCATTAAAGTAACACTGTCGGCATAATGCCGGCTCTTCTTTTGACCATACGGGTATCTGGTTGTCATGGCTGATCGAACACTTGATGCATCGGGGCTTCGCTGCCCCATGCCGTTACTTAAAACCAAGCTCGAACTGAACAGCATGTCCCCCGGCCAGGAGCTGGAAGTGATTGCCACCGACGCCGGGTCGGCTCGGGATATTCCCGCGTTTCTCAGGTTGTCTGCCCATGAGCTGGTCAGTTCATCCGAACAGGGTGGTAACTTCACCTTTGTGATAAAGTGCGGCGGCTAAACCTGCAGTGGTGACCATTCGGAGTTGTTCATGATCAGAATCTTACGTGGTCTGGCCCACAAATACTTTTCAGATGAAGAAGCCGTCATTCTTTTCCTGCTGATACTGGCAGGGATTGTTTTTGTCATTCTGTTCGGCGCCATGCTGGCTCCCGCCATTGCCGCAGTCATCGTTGCATTCATTCTGCAGGGTCTGGTTGCCAAGCTTAACAAGATGGGTGTCCCGGAAATCGTCTCTATCATCGGGGTGTTCCTGATATTTCTTGGCGTCCTGATCGGTTTCCTGTTCGGCCTGCTGCCACTGATCTGGACCCAGGTGACCTCTCTTGCCGGCGAAGCTCCCCGCATATTCCGGGAAATGCAGTCCTACCTTGAGGTGCTTCCCCAACAGTATCCCACGCTGATCTCCATGGAGGGTATCAACACCATCTATAATCAGGTGACCACAGAAGCCGGACGGATGACCCAGTGGTTGGTGTCCTTCTCGCTGGCCAGCATTCCTGATCTGGTTGCCCTGCTGATCTACATGGTGCTGTTGCCGATCCTGGTGTTTTTCTTCCTCAAGGATCGCCGCTATCTTCTGGAATCCATCTCCCGCATGCTGCCGTCCCAGCGTCCGATGATGGTCAGAATATGGAATGAAGTGAATCTGCAGTGTGCCAACTATGTACGGGGCAAGGCGGTGGAGATTCTTATTGTGGGCGGGGTAACCTATGTGTCTTTCAAGTTACTGGGTATGCCCTATGCGGCTTTGCTGTCCCTGATGGTCGGCCTGAGTGTCGTTATTCCCTATATCGGCGCTGCGGTTGTCACCATTCCGGTTGCCATGATTGCACTGTTTGCCTTTGGCTGGGGCAGTGACTTTATCTGGGTTATGGTGGCCTATGGCATCATCCAGGCGCTGGACGGTAATGTTTTGGTGCCGGTATTGTTCTCGGAAGTGAACAACCTGCATCCTGTGGCTATTATCATTGCAGTCCTGTTCTTCGGTGGTATCTGGGGGCTTTGGGGCGTTTTCTTTGCGATCCCCCTGGCGACCATGCTCAAGGCCATATTCTCGGCCTGGCCGGTGAAGGATCAGCAGGCACCGACATGACAACTCCTTTAATTCCCTTGTGTCAGTGGGTGCCCAACATTACCATATCGTTTTTATTCGTACGGAGCTTTTATGATTACGGGTAGCCTTGTCGCATTGGTCACGCCCATGCATCCCGATGGCAGCATCCATTGGGAGCAGCTTGATACGCTGGTGGACTTTCATCTGGACAACGGGACACATGGCATCGTGGCTGTTGGTACGACGGGTGAATCCGCAACGCTGGACCCGGACGAACACATGCGGGTCATCGGGCACATCATAAAACGCGTTAATGGTCGCATCCCGGTTATCGCCGGTACCGGTGGCAACAGCACCCGTGAAGCCATAGAGCTGACCGAAGCAGCCCACAAGCTGGGTGCGGACGCCTGCCTGCTGGTTGTACCCTATTACAACAAGCCTACCCAGGAAGGTCTTTACCGCCACTTCAAGACCATCGCCGAAGCGGTTCCGGTTAACCAGATCCTGTACAACGTGCCCGGGCGCACAGCTTGCGACATGCTCAATGAAACCGTTGAACGCCTTGCAGACATCCCGAACATCATCGGCATCAAGGATGCCACCGGCAACATTCCCCGCGGTGCCGAGCTGATCGAAGCCGTCAAAGGACGGCTCGTGGTCTACTCCGGTGATGACGCAACCGCAGCCGGGCTTATGCTGGCCGGCGGCAAAGGCAATGTGTCGGTAACCGCAAACGTCGCTCCCGGAGCCATGGCGGCACTGTGTGAAGCAGCAATTGCGGGTGATCAGGAGGAAACCGACAGGCTCAATGAACTGCTGATGCCGTTGAACCGGAAGCTCTTCCTCGAAGCGAATCCCATTCCCGTGAAGTGGGCCCTGCATCGAATGGGAATGATCGGTGAGGGCATTCGCCTGCCGCTTACCCCGCTGAGCGAAAAGTTCCACGACGAGGTGGAAGAAGCATTGAGAGCCTCTGGCGTACTCTGAGTCGGGCTGTATCATCTATCGTAACTGGAGTCGCCTGATGGCGTTTAGGTTCAGGACAGAAAACACAAGATCTGCACATTTCATCAGGCCCCTTTCGGGCCTGATGCTTGTTTTGGCCCTCGCTGGCTGTAGCTTTATTGAAGACCGGTCCGAGCGCTACGTTGACGAACCCGAAGGTACACCTCTGAAACTCCCGCCATCGGCGGATGAGGGGAAGTTCACCCAGGTGATGCCCATCCGTGAGATCAATGCCGCGGATTCTGGTCGCATGTACCGTGACAGCATTCCCAATCCTCCCGACATGACCTCCGACATCCTCGATGAGAATTACGTTGTCGAGGAACTGGACGGTCAGGTGTGGCTGCTGGTAAACGATGTACCGGGACGGCTGTGGCCAGCGTTGACCACCTATATGAACGAGAATGGGCTTGGCGTGGCCCACGACAGCCCTCAACTGGGGCTGATCCAGAGTGAGCTGGTCAACTTCAGCAAACAGGCAAGGGAACTGCTTGAGCTTCCGGACAACCCTGACGGTCAGGAGGCCCGGATTGTGGTGCAGGCGCGCATTGCACCGGGTGTTCGGCGCAAAACCACCGAGATCCAGTTCCGCACCTTCGAGGTTGAGGATGATCCGGACGAGCTGCTCCCATGGGGGGACCGCGACCGGCGCAGCGAGGAGCAGCTAAGCACCAGCAAGGTTCTGCTGGATGATCTGGCAGAGCACCTGAAGAACCGCGAAGACAGCAAATCCTACTCCCGCGCTGCTCTGGGCATGGTCAGTGAGCCACTTGTCCGCCTGGTGTCAGACAATGAGACCCCGCAGCAGATTGTCATGAGCCTGGATTATGGTCGTGCCTGGGCAGAGGTGAGGCGCTCACTGGATGAAGCCGGTGTGCCGGTAGTGGATCTGAACCGCGACGAGGGCTATTTCTTCGTAGACTTCCGACCGGAATCAGAGCGCGAGCCCGGCTGGTTCAGCTGGTTCTCCGACGATCCCGAGCCTGAACACAGCTTTGACGTGCGACTGGACGAAAGCGAAGGCGATATTGTGGTGACAGTCAACCGCGCTGAGGACTATACCGGCGATGACCGATCCCCGGAGCTGTTGTCCGAACTGTTCGAATACCTTTACTAATAGCAAGCAGTGCCCGCGCAGTGCGGGTACCCCCGGAGACCCGAGATGGAAAAGCGTGAAGAACTTTACGCAGGCAAGGCCAAATCTGTTTACCGCACGGACGATCCCGATCGTTTCGTTATGGTGTTTCGCGATGATACGTCCGCGTTCGATGGCGAGAAAAAAGAGCAGCTGAACCGCAAGGGCATGGTCAACAACCGCTTCAATGCCTTTATCATGGAAAAACTGGAAGCGGCCGGTGTTCCCACTCACTTTGAAGGCCTGCTGTCCGATACCGAGTCGCTGGTGAAGAAGCTGGACATGATCCCGGTGGAGTGCGTGGTCCGGAATATATCTGCTGGTAGCCTTTGTCGCCGCCTGGGGGTGGAAGAAGGGCTGGAACTGAATCCGCCCACCTTCGAACTGTTCCTGAAAAATGACGCCATGCACGATCCCATGGTGAATGAGTCACTGGCGGTCAGTTTTGGCTGGGCGAAAGCCGACGAACTTGCCCGAATGAAAGAACTGACGTATCAGGTGAACGATGTCCTCAAGGCGTTGTTCGACCAGGCCGGCATGCTGCTGGTGGATTATAAACTTGAATTCGGCCGCGCAGGCGGCGAGATCGTCCTCGGGGACGAATTCAGCCCCGATGGCTGCCGTATCTGGGACAGGGAAACCCGCAAGAAAATGGACAAGGACCGTTTTCGTCAGGGACTGGGCGATGTAATCGAGACTTACGAAGAGGTGGGTCGTCGGCTCGGTATCAGTTTTGACTGATCCGTCAAAACCAACAAACAGAAACAGGTGTCTTATGCGTAAACTGATTCTCGCCCTCGGCGGCTCACTGATTATTGCCGCCCCCGTGGTCTCTGCCGATGTGATCGGTGTGGGTGCCAACATCAGCTACTGGGATTCTGATTTGTCCGGCAAGGCCGGCAAAAACAACGATGCGGTCGACGTTGAAAACGACCTGGACCTGGAAAGCGACACCAACGCCAACCTGAGTGCCTATTTCGAGCACCCGGTTCCGGTGCTGCCGAACGTTCGCCTGAACTACACTGGTATTGAGCAGAGTGGACGTGGGGAATTGTCTACACAGTTTGATGTGGTTCCAGGCGGCGTGGAAGTGGATTCCGATCTCGACCTGACCCAGTTTGACGTCACGCTTTACTACGAAGTACTGGATAACTGGGTCAATCTGGATCTGGGCCTGACAGCCCGCAGCCTGGATGGCGAGTTGACCGTTCAGGAGATTGGAGGGATAGGAAGTGTCTCTCAAACAGAAGTAGATGGTGTTATCCCCATGGGCTACCTGGCTGCCCGTTTCGACCTGCCATTCTCGGGTGTATCGGTTGGTGGCGAAGCCAACCTGATCAGCTTTGACGGTGATTCGATCTACGACTACAACGCCTATGGCCAATACGAATTGTCGCTGTTGCAGCTTCGCGCCGGCTATCGCCAGATCAGCATTGATTTCGAAGACAGTGACGACCGTCTGGATATTGAACTGGGCGGCCCTTTCGTGAGTGCCGGGCTGACCTTCTGAAGGAACAGGGAGAAAGAACTTTGAAAATTCTGGTTACGGGTACGGCGGGCTTTATCGGCTCCCATCTGGCGCATCGGCTGCTTGACCGCGGTGATGAAGTGATCGGCGTGGATAACGTCAATGATTACTACGATCCCACTCTCAAAGAAGCGCGCCTGGAACGCCTGACCTGTAAGCCGGGGTTCACCGAAGTCCGCAAGGATGTGGCTGACAGATCTGCCATGGAAGCGCTGTTCCGGGAGCAGAAGCCGGAACGGGTGGTTCACCTGGCAGCCCAGGCGGGCGTGCGGTATTCGCTGGAAAATCCCCATGCCTATATTGACGCCAACCTGGTGGGTTTCACCAATATCCTTGAGGGCTGTCGCCACAATGATGTGAAGCACCTGGTGTACGCCTCCAGCAGCTCTGTATACGGCGCCAACGAAACCATGCCGTTCTCCGTGCATGACAACGTGGACCACCCCCTGAGCCTGTATGCGGCCTCCAAAAAGGCCAACGAGTTGATGGCCCACACCTACAGCCACCTGTACAACATGCCGACCACCGGCCTGCGGTTCTTCACCGTATATGGACCCTGGGGCCGTCCGGACATGGCTCTGTTCATCTTCACCAAAAAAATCCTGGCAGGTGAGCCCATTGACGTGTTCAACCATGGCAATCACAGAAGGGACTTCACCTACATTGATGACATCGTGGAAGGGGTTATCAGAACCCTGGACAACGTTGCCACGGCCAACCCTCAGTGGAGCGGCGAAAAACCGGATCCGGGCACCAGCAAGGCTCCATACCGCCTGTACAACATCGGTAGTAACAACCCGGTAGAATTATCCCGCTTCATCGAAATCATCGAAGAGCGCGTTGGTAAGAAGGCGGAGAAAAATCTGCTACCCCTGCAGCCGGGTGACGTACCGGCCACCTACGCCAATGTGGACGACCTGATCAGCGATGTTGGCTACAAGCCTTCTACCACGGTGGAAGAGGGCATTGCCAACTTTGTGGACTGGTATCGGGATTTCTACAAGATTTAGGCAGGTGGTCAGCAATCTGAAGCTATGCACTTGCTGCATATCCGCTGATGATTTTACGAAAGCATACTCCGAAAAACCCGCATCCCATGCCGTAGGCGCAAATAACCGTTCGCGGTGGGAGAGAAGAAGTTTCGATAATCTTTGCGTTTTTGCAGGTAATAGCTGTCTATCCTGGGCAGCTCCGCAGTGTTGAGTTTCTGCCCAAGTGGCAACAGAGAGGTTGTTACGCAGGTTTGATATTTCTCGCCGACAATCTCAGCAACCCGGGCGTCGTATATCCCGTAGGGATAGGCAAAATGCTGTGGACGACGCCCAAACTGATTTTCAATACTCTGGTTTGCAGTTTCACATTCCTCTTCAATCTGTTCCTGGCCAAGGAGGCACAAGTTGGGGTGAGATACTGTATGGCTTTCGATCTTCATGCCTGCGTCGGCGCACGCCTCTAGCTCCCGCCAGCTCATCATGTCGAAGGCAGGGGCGCCGGCTGGTTGAGTTGGCCAATTGTTCTTGCCAGCAACATAGCCAGTCGTAAGGTAGAGGTGCGATGGCACCTTGGCATCTTTCAAAACCGGTAGCGCATTCTGGTAAACGGAGCGCATTCCATCGTCAAAGGTGATGGCGACCGCGTTGTCGGTTTCCGGACTAAGCAGTTGATCCAGGCTGTATATGTTAACCCCTTCTTCCAGAACCTCATTGATCATCCTCGCAAAGGTTTCAGGTGGGAAACTGAGTACGGTGCCCCGGTCATCAATGCTGTGAAAAGTAAGGATGGCTTTCATAGAAATACCATTTTGGGAAAGGACAGCCTAATTGACTGATATTAGGCAACATTTTTTTCCAGTTTGTTTTCAAGCAACGCCCAGGCAAACGCACTGGCGCTGTATAGATAATAGGTCTGGTGAAATACCAGGCCTCTTAAAGCGAACCAGAACCCTTTGCGCTGATGGAACAATTTAAAGAGTTCCCAATTCGCGTAAACCACCGCCAGCGCAACTAGTAAGGGATAAACCGGTGATATCACGCCCCCAAGCGAAAGCAGCGCAGTCAGAACCAGCACGCCGGCAAGGAGGGCTTTTACTCGTTCATTTACACCGACATTCAAATCGTTGTCCAGGCCTCCCCTGCGCAGCATCAATCTGGCCCACGGAATTGCGCGGCAGAAAACCTCGGTATGAATCAGATTAACAAACCGCCATTCCTTAAGGTGGGTGCATTGAAGATCCGTCAGCAGCAGAAGCTTGCCTCCGGCCTCAATCAACCGATATCCCAGCTCAATGTCCTCAATCGATGGCCGGTTAAACATTTCAATGTCGAAGCCACCCTGTTCTAGAAACGATTCTTTTCGAATCGCGCCGCATCCGGACCAGAACGTAGAGGCTTGTTTCTTGGCGCGCTGATGGTAGTAATGGTGCACCAGATTTTTGTACTGAGAGAGAAAATTCTGTGCGGGCGGCTTATCGTCATAAGAACCAAAAACGCCCACCACACTGGGATCGTCGAATCCTTCCCGCATCACTCTGGCAGCATTTTCATGAACAACGACGTCAGCGTCTATGAACCAGAGAATTGTGCCTTTGGCCTCTCTGGCAGCGACGTTGCGGGCAGCGCCAGGCCCAAGACGTCCGCCCGAGGGCATCACCGTCGCGCCGAGCTCACGGGCAACCTCTGGCGTGTCATCGCTGGAGGTGTCATCCACTACAATCACCTCAAGCACCTCACCACGGTCTCGCATGGTGACAAGGGGCGGTAGACTCTGCCTGATAAACTCAATGCCATTGTAGACAGGCATAATGACACTGATTGAAAGAGGCGTTTTGCTGTGTGTTGCGTGTTCCTGGCTATTCATTGTTGACGGTTCCTTTTGTGAGAGTTCCTTCCGCCTAAATGTACTTTCATCATTTTCTAATATAGCCAACGGTCTCGCCCGCTGACCATGCCAATATGAAAACCAGCAGCCAGCCCATATCCCTCTTCAGGCCCGGATTAAACCGTTTATCCTTGCGGGCATAGGCCATGATTTTTCTTGTAAAAACCACCGGAATAAGTGGCGACAGGGTTATCATCATTAACCGTTTGGTTCCTGTCATTGCTTTTGCCCGCGCCGCGCCAAACTCAATTCCATGGCTATACCGTTGGCGAATGAACTGTTTTGCGGTGTAACAGTTGTGGTGAACGACAATCAGTTGGTTATCAAATTCCAGGGATTTGCCTTCTGCCAGGAATCGCTCATGGAACGAAGGTTCCCAGAAGCCAATCTTGAGTAAATCTTCGTGGGCGAGTATGTCCGCTTTGCGATATAGCGCATTGTCTGCTGCCAAATCCTCTGCGAGCCCGCTGGGCCGGGCCCCAGTGTAGCGAACGTATCGCAGCAGATAGATAGCCCGGCCGATTCTGGTATCGTTTTTAGCGTTCTCGATCGCGCCCCCGATGGCAACCTGAATTCCGTCCAAAGGGCAGGCCAGCAGTCTGTCCAGCCAGTCAGTTTCGGGAATGCAATGGGCGCTCGTCAGTGCAACTTTTTCGGCTTTGGCTGCCCGAATCCCATCCGCCCATAATGCGGGAATTCTGTTGTCCGACTGCGCGGGAATAATACGGACGTTGGCTCTGACGGGAATGTCGCAAAGAAGTGAGCGGTCGCTGCCGCTGCAGACCAGAAATTCGACCCTTGGGTAGCTTTCTGGCTGTAACACCCTGAAAATACGCTGGAGATTGACCGCTGCCATTTCCTCCGCGATGATGACGGTCAGCTCGTAGTTATTTCCAGGTGACCTGGTTTCAGGCTGATTAACCATGGCGCGCTCCCGATCCCTTTGCTGCGGCTTCCAGATAGCTCAGCGCAAGCTTGGCAGCCCGCTCCCAGGTGAAGCTCCGAGCCCTTGAAACGGCGACGTCTGAAAGCTGTTGCCTGAGCTCCACGTCGGTCGATATTTTCACAATCGCCCTGCTGATCGATTCCACATCATAGGGGTCAAAAAATACGCCAGCATCTCCAACCACCTCGGGCAGCGAGCCCTTGTCGCTGGATAGGATAGGCGTTCCGCAAGCCATGGCTTCCACTGCTGGCAAGCCGAAACCCTCAGAAAAAGACGGCATGGCAGCTGCCATAGCGTTATTATAAAGTACGAGCAGATCCTCATCCGAGATGAAGCCGGTGAAATGAACCATGCCCTGAATCCGCTTGTCGTTCGCCAGTTGTTGCAGCTCATCATAGTTGGAGTGGAATCCGGCTCCCCCGTAATCACCTACCAGAACAACGTGAACGTCGTCGATTTCCTGTTTCTCTCTGGCGCGTGCGAATCCTTCCAGAAACCCGAGCAGGTTTTTATGGGGCGCCAGACCGCCCACATAAACGATTAGTTGACCATCTTGTGGAAGTCCAATTCGTTGCCGAAGTTCCTTGCTTGCCGTTGGGTCCTCAGACTGGCAAAAAAGTCCGTGGGGCGCTTCGCTGATGACATCAATCAAATTACCGTTTACGCCCAAATACTGCTCGATCTCTGCTTTGGCGGCCTGTGAGACGGTCATCACTCGTTTGCACTGCCAGAGTGCCAGCTTAACCTTCAGCGTCCAGAACAGTCTGCCTTTCCAGTCCGGAAAGATCATGTCCGGAAAATGTTCGGCAATCGCATCGTGTAGCGTTACAACTGCAGGTAATTTCGACGAAACAGGAAACCAGGAATAAACGGCCGGGAAAAACATCAGGTCGATAGGTGAGCGTGATACGGCTCTGTATAATTGCACCATATCTTTAATTGAGCGCCTGGAGCTGGCGATGGCAGCAGAGGTGGCCGGCCTGTCTGGAAATACCTGAACAATTTCTACGTTTGGAAGGTTCATTGACTCGGTCGGTGCCTGATCAATGAACAAATAAAATGTGTGATCGGATTCCAGCGCAAACATCGCTGACAACAACTCGCGGGCCATTCGGCCGAAGCCGCGCTGGTTCCACCAGCAGGTTGCATCTATCCCTATGTACATCAGCCCCCCTGCTCCATTTGTGTCGTTGTTGCGTGGGATAGCTTACTCTCGACCAATTCGGCAATGGTAGCGACGGCAAGCGTATTTTCGCGAGAGATCGGCCCGGGAGTTGAGTGTTGGACGGATCGATAACATTGGTGAATTAGCGTTCGCAGGCCCGGGTAGGCGGGTTCGCGGTTGAGAGCGCGTTCTGACAGGTTGCGTGTAGCCGCAATTAGTGTGTTTAGGGACAGCGCAAAGGGCGCCATTATTTTTCGAATCCGGGACACCGCAGGGGACTCAAAAACTGCAAAACCATGGAACAGATTGAGATGGATGGCGCCCTGTTCGTGATCAATGGTCATTGAGCAGTGGGTTGGCCGGGCATTCAGGCTTAGTTTGACGGTTACCGGGAACCCCTGATGGTGGCTGTGCGTGAAAAGCTCCCCATCTCTTGGGTTGTCCACAAACAAGGGTTCCTGCTCCAGCGGCGCTTCAGGCCAGAGCTCGGATAAAATAGACAAAGGATGAGGCAGAATCTCGACCAGTATCTGATTCAGCTCATGTGCTTCGCGCCCCAAGCCACCAGCTGAAGCGAAATCAAAACTTACAGCCAATGGACCACTGGTTCGGCGAGCCAGCTCCTTCCTCGCTGAGGCCACGCCTCGCTGAAAAGCAAATTGATGGACCGGGCACAACAAGAGGTTCTTGCTTGCCGCCAGCTCCTGCAAGTCATTTAACTCGCTACGAGTGGGCGCCACGGGCTTTTCCACAATCACATGTTTCTCAGCCGTCAGCGCCTGTTTCGCGAATAACACGTGGGTTTTTAGTGGTGTGCAGATATGCACTACATCGAAATGGGTTTGCTCCAGCGCCTGTTCAAAATCAGAAAAGGCACGGCCGCCGTATCGGCCGACGAGCTTGTTCGCAGCTTGAGCACTGGAATCAATAACGGCCGCTATAACTGCGCCGTTTTTCTGGGCCGCATGTGCATGCCAGTTGCCCATTAGGCCAGCGCCTACAATGGCAACCGTTAGTTGTTCTTCTGTTTGCATACTCCGTTGCTCACATTTTTCCGATAGGCAGCGCGCCGAGCGCTATGTCCAGATCATGGACGAAAAACCCGGCTTTGTCGGGTCCATCTTGTGTCGGTATTGTTTATGCCTATTGAGTCTATACGCTTTAAATAGAGCATAGATACCCAAAGAGTCAATGTGTTTCAAGCACCTAGATTTTGGCTGGCACGGGAACTATTGTCTACGCAGATGCGGGTCCGCGCATCGAGGCAAGCGTTGGCGGCATGGTCGGTCCGGCGGCAACGTGCCCAAAGCCCGATGTTTCAGGTATTATCTTTCTATGCGTTCCAATGCCGCTGACTGCAGTGAATCAGATACATGAACTCAAATCGTAAAAAAATCGCGCTGGTGGGATTGGGTGCAGCGGCGAAGAATATCCATTTACCTGCCTATAAAAAATTGGCCGACCTTGAACTTGTTGGCGGTCATGACCCGGCGATAGAGCCTACTTCAGCGGTAGGGGAGTTTTCATTCCCGATTTTTCCAGATGTCAAAACCCTGCTGGAAAAGACCAACCCAGACATTCTGGCCATCGCCAGCCCCACCCAATTCCATTTTGCTCTGGCTCAGCAAGGGTTACTGCACGGCTGCCATATTTTTTGCGAAAAACCGTTTACCACAACGTTGGATGAAGCACGCCAGTTAATTGATCTGGCGGAAAAACAGCAGCGCTGGATCGTTGTGAACAACGAGTTCCGCTTCATGAATATATACGAGGCGGCAAAAGGAAAAATCGGCAGTCCCGAATTTGGCGACCTGCTGTTTATAAACGCCCAGCAGAACTTTTACGTCAATGAAAAAACAGAGGCTGGGTGGCGCGGAAACGATCCTCAACGCACCTGCAAAGAATTTGGTATCCATGTATTGGATCTGTGCCGTTACTTTTTTGGTGAGGAGCCAGTGCAGATCAGCGCCCGAATGCCAAAACCCTCCAACCCGACCGGGCCGGATTATCTGAATCTGATCCAGCTCGATTTCCCGGAGGGGCGGACTGCTCAGATTACGCTGGACCGGCTTACCAGAGGTAGGCACCGGTATCTTGACTTGAGACTCGATGGCACCGAAGCGTCAATCGAAACCGAATTTGGTGGCAATGTGCAGTTCACCGCCGGTATTCGGGGTGGTGACCGAAAACCCTTTGTGGGTTTTGATATTTCGTTGGGAGGCAGGGCACTTCAGTACAACGCTGAGAAGTCCAGAAAGATTGCCAGCGACCCGCTCGACATTTTTGCCCATGCCACGAGCAAGCTTTTGAAAAACCTGATCAACGCGATTGATAATGGCACTGTTCCGGCGTGCAGCGCACAGGATAATATCAAGACCCTGGCGCTGATGCTGGCAGCCTATGCTTCCAATGATCGGGGCGAGCCTGTTCCGTTTGCACAGCACTGGACCTAGGAACAATTCGAAAAGATGCCCGGAGAAGGGTTGTGATGTCAGAACTCGATGGACCGAATACCAGGGAGGGCGGACTCTTCGTCTGTCCTCAATGCCGCAACAGGTTATTGAAGCAGCCGGAGAGTTTTCGATGCGGTGATTGCGGAAAAGAATACCCGGTTATTTTTGGGATCGCCGATTTTCGCATCCGGTCTGATCGATACCTCAGCCTGGAAGAGGAGCGCGCAAAAGCCAGACGCCTGGCGACGGAAGTGGAACAGAGCTTTTCTGCAATGCTGGACTACTATTACGATATTACCGACGATGTTCCACCTGTACTTGCGGCTCGATACAAGGCTTATCACTACAACAGCCCACGGCAGGCCCGTTATAGTTTGGAGCGGTTGGGCATCGCATCTGACGATGTGATTCTGGACGTGGGCTGTGGTACTGGAGGTGCTCTTATTGCGGCCGCAGAGAAGGGCTCTCAGGTTTATGGAATGGATATCGCGCTACGCTGGCTTATGATCTGCCAGCAGCGGTTAAGGGAGCAGGGGATCTCTGCGACTCTGGTGTGCGCAGACATTGAGGCGTCACCATTTCCGGACGCGTCTTTTTCAAAAATAGTCGCAACCGATTTGCTGGAAAACGTGTACTCGGTGGAGAAATCCTTGTCAGCTATGGGGCGCCTTCTCAAGGCAGATGGCAAGTTATGGCTTGCCGGCAGCAATAAGTTCTGTCTTGGTCCACACCCCAGTACCCGGCTTTGGGCCATCGGTTATTTTCCCGGAAAGTGGCGCCGTAGACTGGTCACGCGATTGAGAGGTGTCGATTCGCTCCGCTTTATCAATTTGATTTCACCGGCGCGCATCATTCGCTATGCTGAACGCATTGGATTGCACGTAAATATACTATCTCCCCGGATGGTGGCGTTGGATGGCGAAGGTACCTACCCCGCAATTGACAGGGTAATGATCAAGATCTACGTCGCGGTTGCGCGGTTACCTTTGTTGCGCCAGTTGCTGATCTGGATCGGTCCAGCTTTTGAGATGGCATTGCAAAAAGCACCACATTCAAAGGAATCAAAGGGAGTTGACCTGGCATGATGCGCTTCGGACTAATTGGGCTAGGGGGAATTGGAGAGGTTCGCAAACAGGCACTTGAAGTCTCCGATGTATGTGAACTGACAGCCGCATTTGATCTTGATGCAAACCTATTGGCCCAATTGCCCGATGATATCACTGTGTTTAAAGACGCAGAACAACTCCTCAAATCCGATGCCTGTGATGCAGTCATCATTTCGACACCTACCCACTTTCATAAAGACCTTGCAATAACCGCGCTGGAAAACGGCAAGCATGTCATCGTGGAGAAACCGATGGCCAGCTCGCTTGCCGAATGTGAGCAGATGGTTGAAACGGCCGAGCGCTGCGGCAAAATCCTGACGGTCGGTTTCAATCATCGCTATTTTGCAGCCATTAAGGAAGTGAAAGCCGCCATCCAAAACGAAGCTCTTGGCACGCTACGCTATGTCAAAGGATACGCCGGGCACACGGGGCTATCTGAATTCAAATCGGCCTGGATGTACGACAAGGATAAGATGGGTGGTGGCACCCTTATGGACAACGGCATTCACACGTTGGATCTGATCTGCTACCTCATCAATGACGAAATTAACGAAGTGTCGGGTATGATCAGCACTAAAACCTGGCAACTCGACCGCACCGAGGACAACGCCTTTGTTCAGCTGCGCAGTCAGTCCGGAGTTATGGGCAGTCTGCACAGTAGCTGGACTGAATGGAAAGGTTATCATTTCTATGTAGAGGCTTACGGCGACCTGGGCATGGCTCGCGCTTATTACGCCCCCATGAGCTCGACTATCATTACGATGGAGAAGCCAGGAGGCCAGGCCAGCAAGAAACGGAACTTCTATATACCCGCCATTTTCCGTGAAAAATTCAAGGGTTGGCAATCAACGGTCGTGCAGACCTTTGTTGAAGAGTTTCATGACTTTGTAAGTTTGACGAACGGCGGGCCGGCAGGTGCCATTGCGACTGCACAGGACGGTCTTCGCAGCATCGCCATACCCAATGCTGTCTACGACAGTGACCGGGATCATCAGGTTGTGACCTTGAATCGCCCGGGTTAGGCGCGGATCAGACGTGGTGGCATGAACTTGCTGCTCAACAGGGGTTAAAGGAGTGTGCAGGGACTATGAAAAACAGGATCATCGTAACAGGTGGAGCCGGGTTTCTGGGCAGTCACCTTTGTGAGCGTCTTCTTGGCGAAGGCCACGAAGTTATTTGCGTTGACAACTTCTTCACTGGCCAGAAGCGCAACATTGTCCATTTGATGGACAATCCCTATTTTGAGGTTCTTCGCCATGACATCTGCTTTCCCCTGTACCTTGAGGCAGATGAGATCTATAACCTTGCTTGCCCCGCCAGCCCCATCCATTACCAAAGGCATCCGACACAGACCACCAAAGTGAATGTCAATGGAAGCACCAATATGCTTGGCCTGGCGAAACGTATTGGCGCAAAAATATTGCAGGCATCTACCAGCGAAGTCTACGGCGACCCTACGGTTCACCCGCAAAAGGAAGACTACTGGGGTAATGTGAATCCAATAGGCCCACGTTCATGCTATGACGAAGGCAAGCGCTGCGCCGAAACGTTGTTCATGGATTACCGTAAACAACATCAGTTGGGTATCAAGATCGTTCGTATTTTCAATACCTATGGCCCCCACATGCATCCGCACGACGGGCGTGTGGTCTCCAATTTTATTATGCAGGCGTTAAGGAATAAATCGATCAGCATCTACGGTAATGGCAGTCAAACACGATCATTCTGCTACTGCGATGATCTGATTGATGGTTTGGTCAGAATGATGCGCACGCCGGATGACATCATTGGCCCGACGAATCTTGGCAACCCGAATGAATTTACAATCAAGCAGTTGGCTGAACAGGTGATTGAGCTCATCGGCTCTAAATCCCGCATCGACTACCTGCCACTCCCCCAGGACGATCCCAAGCAACGTTGCCCGGATATCACGAAAGCAAGAACTGAATTGGGGTGGCAGCCAACCGTTGAATTAAAAGAGGGGTTGATCAAAACCATCGCTTATTTTGATGGGCTTTTGACCGAGAACCCGAACCTTTAATCCAAAGGAAACGGGGTGTGTTCAGGCACCCCACGGACGGGTCTTCGTGTATCTACTCAATTTCCTGTAGTGCATCCCGCGGGCCGAACAGGTAGCCCCATGCTTCTCCAACCCCCCAGACCAGATAGAACAACACCAGATAGGGAGCAGCCTCAGCCAGGTGAGAACGAACACTGGCTTTATGACGGGCATTCTTGAAGAAACGGAAGGTCAGCAGTGGAGGTAGTACGACGGATGCCATGGCGTAAATCACCCGCATCACTTTCTGCTCAGGCGCAAAGCGGATGCCTGCGTAATAGCGTGAATAGACAAATCGCTGCCTCAGAAACAGCCCAAGACTGAATTTTTTACAATGATAAATGCGCACGTTGTCGTCTGCGATAAGAATATGCCCCCGCTTGTGCAGCAGAGGGTGTAACGTGGTTTCCCAGAACCCTGATGTCAGCACCTGCTCGTCCACTTCCTTGAAAATCTCACGTCGGTACGCCACATTCATTCCGGCCAGGTTTGGAGTGGGGCCGCTCTCGATCGGGGGCGACATGGGGGCGTATTCACACAGGAACGTAGCCCAATCGAGCCCCGTATCTGTCACACCATTGACCACGCTCCCACCAATGGCAGACGCTTCGGGGTGTTCGGCAAATGCCCGGGCGAATTGCTTCAGCCAGTCCCGGGGCGGCACGCAATGGTCCTCTGTGACGAGCACGAAGTCTCCTGACGCCTGTTTTGCTGCTAGCGTGCGCATTGTTGGCAGATCTGTATCGGGGGAACATTCGATGATCTTTGTGCTGGGATAGTCACTTTTGACAAGCTGGGAAACATGATCGTTGATGCGATCAGCAAGCAATATCTCCAGGGATGGGTTTTCTTCCTGATGATGCAGCGACTCAAGCGTTTCCAGGATTCGATCATCATCTTCTGTGCTTACCCGACCGATAACGATGGAATAGGTGACGACTTGATTCTGTTCGTTGTGAGTGTCAGTCAATGTGAAATCCCTCCTTGTAATCACTAATCAAGAAATATTCCATCTTCCGGGGTTCCCGCGATGTAACCAGCGCATTCTCCTAAAGACCAGGCGCACTCGGATACAAGAATGGACACGGAAAAGCGCAGCACCTTCCGGGATAGCGTCGGCGTTCGCTTTGATGCTCGCAGGATACGACTATATCTGAGTATAGGGAGGATGAGTATTCCAGCTGCATAGAGGAATCGCCGGGGGCCCAATACCTCCGAATGACTCGCACCATAAAGACGGCCGTGGCAATAGCGCCTGCGAAGGTAATAACTCCTGGCGTATTGCTTCAGATAGGTGACGGGCATGTCGTCGCATGCCGTGGGCGTAATGCCCAGTTCTTCCTTTGCCTGGCGGAGGAAAAAGGTTTTTTGAAACCCTTTGCCGACCAGAGATACGTTACGAAGTAATTCACGCTGGAAGGCAATATTATTGCCCGGATACTCGGGTAATTCAGGGTCGATGGGTGCCCGGAATTGAGCGTATTCGATCAGGTAGCCGATGTTGCGTGAATCCTTATCAGGCCAGCCACTGTTGACCGGCCCAAAGAATACCGGCGTTCCGTCATCCATCCTTTTCCGCACTGCGGGAAGCCATCCCTGCGCTGGAGGGCAAGAGGCATCCAGTAATGCGATGTATCGGCTATGGGTCTGTTGGATGATCCCTGCATACTGTTCAAAGAAAGGCGTACGGCTGGAAAACCTGAAGACTGCCAGGTTGTCTTCAGGTGCATCCATATCCTGATCGCCCAGCAGCGCTACGCAAACCTCGATATCCGGCTGATTTAGCATACCGGCGGTTGCCAAGCGCTCTCTGAGGGAGGCGTGGTCCGCCTTCGCGCTGGCTGCAATCGCAATTGTAAGCACAGGTTGGGGCTTTGCCGCTTCGTCATTCATTGATCAAAACCCCCGTAATTCTTCAATCACTGCCAGATAATCGTTCAGGTACCGCTGACGGGTATAGAATCTCTGGACTGCGTTTACCGCCAGCTCTGACAGCTGTTCGCGCAATCCGGTCTGCCGAACCATCCGATGCAGCAAGGCCGGTAACTCGCTGTCTTCTTTGTAGACAAAACCTGCTTTCGTGGTTTCTATGATTTCTGCGCAGCCGCCGGAATCCCTGACAATGGCCGGGGTGCCACAGGCCATGGCTTCGACCGCTGTCAGCCCAAAGGTTTCCGGTGCAATGGACGGAAAAATCAGCGCTGTTGCACTGCTATAAAGCTCTATCAGTGAGGCTTCATAAAGTCGGCCGGTAAAGTGGATGTTGGGGTAATGGGCAAAACGCTCCCTTAATTGGGGCAGAGCATCGCCGTCTCCAGCAAGTACCAGCTCATATTCCTCGAGTGCCGTGAATTGCTCAAGCACGGATTCCACACCTTTGGATGCGGTGATCCGACCGCTATACACAAATCTCGGAGGATCGTTGCGGCTCCAGTTGCCAGTCATTTCCCTTGACGGGGCCAGGCGTGAGTAGAGCGGAACAATGCGCGTTGGCACGCCGGGATACAGTTGCTTGTGCTGGTTTGCTGTGAACTGGCTGGGTGCGATGAGGCAATCAATCTGTTCAAGATGGCGTCTGGCCAGGCCAGTGTATCGCCAGAACTGAGGTGGGACACCGGAGCGTAAGCAGCATTGCAGGCACTGACGGGAGTCACAACGCTTCACGCCGTTCTTCCAGAATATATGGGTGGCACAGACCAGCCAGTGTTCATGCAAAGTGTAGAGCTTCACCGGCGCCTCGCCGAGAGAGAGTATGGCAGGGCCCCCCACCAGTGAAATGTTGTGATAGTTGATGACGTCAAAATCGTCATTGAGCAGGTCGGAGATAGCACCTGCTTTCAGGGCAGGGTGCCCCAGCTGCTGCGTCAGTAACGGCGAGAGCGCACCCAGGGAGCTTTTGAGCCGGCACACCTGCACACCTTCGTCGTCGTAACGCCGGGGCAAACCGGGATCGCTTGTATTGGAGCCGAGCCGGTACGCATCCTCACAGTGGATAACGCGGACAGAGTGGCCCAACCTGACCAGTGAAACGGCCAGTTCCCGGACAAAGATGCCATCCCCACCAAAATTATAAGGTGGATAGAAGGTGGTCACCATGCAGAATCTCATCGTGACCTCAGTATGCTATTTGTTGAATTAGCTGCAGACTTCTGCTTTTCGCAGGACTGTCCTTCGTAGCGGTAAACAGCGAAGTGTTCGTTCCTGAAAACTGATCTGAAACATTGGCTCGGGGGCTCAGAACGAGTCAGGGGGAGCATCCATGCTTCGAGGTTCATGTCAACGTAGTAATCGGCCCTTAGAGCATCAAAAAAACGGTTCACCGTTTCAGGGTCGCTGTAAACTGGTGATGGCCAGGTTGCGCTTTGCCGTTGGGTCATCAGGGCCATTATCCGGGGCTTGATGAAAACGATGGTATCGTCAGTCTCGGTTTCGTCCCTGATAAAACGGAACATGGCTTTTGCGTCCGGATGGGTAATGCCCCTTTCAAGCTGAAGATACTCCATGGAGGACATGACCGGCAGACTGATCATCGCAAGTAGCAGGAAATACACGCCGGCCACAGCGTATTTCAGCCTCGGTAGCCAAGGAAAAATCGTCTGCTGGCAAAAAAGAAAGCCGTAAAACAGGAAAAATGGAAAGATCGGGATCAGATAGCGGATAGTGGAAGGCGCACCGAAGAGCAGCAGTACCGCAATATACCCGCCCAGAAATATTTCCAGAACTGTGATCCGCCGGAAAAGCGCCTGAATAAAACCACAGACCGCAAGCAGGCTGAACACGTTAAACAGTAGCGCATTCAGCGTATTGATGACGGAACTGGAAGAGGGGGGCCAGAACCTCTCAAGAGCCCAGCGGTAACCGATAATTCGATCCAGGATACGGCCCGGATTGAGGTCTACAAAATTCAGGTGGTTCAGATCAGCGGACGCAGCCTGATCGCCAATCAGGTTTTTCAGATTTTCCTCAACATACGCCGGGATAAATGAGGTTGAAAACCAGAGGTTCTGCAGCCAGGCAAACAGCGCAAAGATTCCCAAAGCGCCGATGCTAACCAGTGAAATACGGCGCCGGCACACGATATCGAATGTCAGAAGCGTCAGTGGCAGAACAACACCGATTTCACGAGTCCCGTAGGCCAGATACATCGAGCAGCCAATCAGGATGCTTGCTGTTATTTTTCTGCCGGGACCCTCGGGCTTGTCCCGGTCAGCGTCCAGAAAAAACAGCATGAAGAAAAGCGAAAGATAGCAGAACACTGTGAAGGTGAAATCGGCGCGGATTAGATTGGTGAAATCCCACAGGTAGGGGTTGAGGCCGATCACAAGTATCAGGAAAAAGACCCAGCGTTGCTCCAGATATCTCTCGAAAATCTTTGCTGCCAGCCACAGAGAAATACAAAAGGAGGCAACGGCAACCCACTTCAGCATCTCCTGATCAAGACCGAACACGGCATACACAGGCGCCAACAGCAGTGGAAAGACGGGGGGGTAACCGTAGGGACCTACGAACTTGGACACCGGATTTAGCAGGTAACCGGTATCCAGATAGTGCCTGCCCTCTACAAGGTTTTGGGCATGGAGAATATAAAGGCTGAAATCTCCGCTCCAATTCTGCCCGTCTACCAAGGTCAAAAGATAAAAAGCCGCCAGTGCCAGAATGGCGAACACAACCGATGAGGGATGATCAGCCCAGTTTCTCATTACTGCCAATCCGCCAGAGAATTGCCGCTACCCAGAAGATAGCCTGTGCATTCCCCGACACTCCATACGGTTTCGAACATAACAATCCACAGAGCTGTGGTTGCTACTTGTTCACGGGTGCCCGCCAATGCCTTAAGAGAGCGAAGTGACAGAACAAATGGCAAAAGCACACAGGCCAGTGCGCGGACCAATCGGGCGGGAGCATTAAGGTTACGCGCCTGAAGGCCGCCGTAGAGTCGACCGTGGTTGAATCTTGTATGGAAGGCCGCGCCGGCTGAATCGGTATAGCGCAGCGTCACCGAGAGACTTTCATGGATGTACAGCATGTGTCCGTCACCTCTGATTCGGGGATTGATTTCCGACTCTATTAACCCATCCCCATTCATATAGCTCATTAAGAGTGCACGCCGGTACAGCAAGTTGACTCCCGGCAGAGTGTTTGCCGAAAGTGCGCTTTTTCCTTCGCTTTCGCTCTGGTCACTAAGTGCTGCGGGAAAGAACGAGCCATAATCTGAGCAGTACAGGGCGCGTGCGCGCCTGTCGAGGGGGCTGCCCAGTCGTACGGGACCGGATGCACCGGCAGCATCCTTCATCTCCATGACAGCCTCGCAACCTGAGCGCCAGGAATCGTCAACGGTGCAGGTATCCTCGATAAAAGCTATCCACTCCGATGTGCAATGGTTGGTTGCCAATGCGCGTTTTGCAGGCACGCTGCAACCACGACTGTCTATCCATTCGATGCAGTGATCACGGATGATGTCTTTAACTTTTGGAGTAATGGCGTCGGGATCTGCGACAATGATGCTGTGTAGACCAGTTGCCAGGATTGAGCAAACACTGTTTTCAAGCGCCGCTCCTCCGACAATGCAGATGCAGGCGATAGTCAGTTGATTATCTGTATCAGTGGTCATTGTCAGGCCAACTACATGGATTCTCTGCGATAGACGATTTGGTAAATAGCCAATGGAGTGGTTTTGTCATCCTGATGTCATCCTTGATTCAATCGCGATACCTGGCGCAATTCAATGCCTGAGATTTCCGCACACACGGTAATAGGCACCAAAAAAAGGTAGGAACACTTTCACCAGCCGAATTTCAACCAACCGATTATAAATACGCGCCAATCTTTTCCTGTTTTTTGTGAAGCTCGACAGCTCGTGCTCTGGAATCCCGGGAAACACAATTCGGGAATCAAAGCCTCTTGCCTTGGAGAACAGTTTCCTGGTTTCCCGAACACTCAGCAAACGGGTAAATGCGTAGGACTGGTTTTTGACTAACTTTACGTAGCGGGCCTGAAGCGAACGGGGCAAATAGCCCACGCCCCAGACATTCACATGGGGTTCTGGTGAGAGACTGTAGCGATTGGGTGTTGACAGTGCGAAAAAACCTCCGGAATTGAGTACGCGTCCCAACTCTTTTGCATACGCCTCTTGATCACCTACGTGCTCAATGACATCCAGCGAAATAATGGCTTCAACGGAGTCGTCTGTTAACGGTAGTTGTTCGGCAAATCCGGCGGCCAGGTTCGGTCGGCCACCGTAGCGTTCTACCAAATGACGAGCAATGACCAGCCACTCCATTGACACATCAACTCCCGCCACCTCGCAGCCTCGAGTTGCGGCAGCGGCGAGCATTTGGCCCGGACCACAACCTATTTCCAGGATAACTCCATCCGACTCAACGGCGGATTTCAGCCAGTCTGAGCATTGGGATTGACATTTTTCAACGCCGGCAAGAATCTGGCGAGTGCGGTAATCGGCCTGGCTTTCACTCATGCCACGGCTGGAGCGGAAAATATGGCGGATTGTGGCTTCAAGCCCCTCCCGACAGACTCGGTCAGCAGCCTCGAGGGCTCTTGTGCGATCTTCGTTTAAATCAATCCATGAGTCCATCGCTACGCGCAGATCGGGAATGCCATGTACGACCGGATACTTTGTTTGGCAGGCTTCACAATGCAGGTCCTCATTGATTTGCCCTAAAGAGCCTCGACAGGAGGGGCAACACCAGAGCGTGGCGAGTAAATTGTGCATGGCGGCTATTCCCTATCCTTTATCAAGTACCTGTTCTGGATGGTGCTGGATATCCTCCAGGAAAATTTCACTATATTTCGAATCTGGGACTGTGTCACGTGCGCTTGCGACAGCTCGAACGTATTCGGCCCACTGCCTGAAGGCGATTACCGGAACGGTTGAGTTGACCAGTTCGCGCCAACCCGGTATCTCGCCAGCCGTTTATGAACGAATTGATGACCGCACAGGGGGCTCGATGAATGACAACGAACTGGGCGTCGGGGAAAACCTTCAGAATGTATTCAATCCGCAATGAAGATGGGCGACCGGTATCTGGGCCCTTCTAACCAGGCTTTGGCAAATCGCATGCCGCGGCGGAGATTGATGCGTCGAATACCATTATACCCTCGCCAGGTAACGCCGTATTTGTCGTCAAATGCCCTTAACCACCATGGCAGTTGAGATTTTGCCTTCTCCGATCGCTTACCCATTGCCGTCCGTTCCTCGCGTCCTTATTCGGCTGATTTGATCCAAAACCATCCGTTTCTGTTCCAGTGGCAGCAGTTTCCAAAAAATCGGGATTAGTAAGGCGACATAAATCACCCTTGCCGAAAAGCCTATCACCGAGAACTCTTCGAGATAAGGAAATAGAAGCCCGGTAAAGAGGATTCCTGCAAGACACAGAATTATCCTTAGCCAAACTCCGGATGGAATGTTTGTCTTGAAGCGCGTTGACAGTCTCCATGGAATGGCCAGGCCATTGAGGAAAACGCTCAACGACAGTGAGAGGGCTGCGCCGGGCAACCCGAATCTTTCAACCAGGAAGGGGGTTGCCACAATGGCGACAATGTAGGAAAGAAGTGTGCTGATGGAAAAAAATTTCACGTCATCGAGTCCCACAAGAAGCTGTTGGTATACATTGACAATGACATACATGCTTTGCCAGAAAATAAACAGATAGAGGTACCCGGAAGCTGGCCTGAATTCAGAGGAATACAGGATCGTCAGGGCCAGTTTGGGGAAAAGGAGAAAGGGGAGGGATAGCATGAAAATAATTAAAATCATTAACCCCTGGAATTCATGCGCGTTATCGAACTTTTCCTGGTTTGGAATATTTCGGTTCAGAATCGGCGTGAGGTAAAGAATATTGAGCGGGCCGGATATTGCGCCCAGTGCCAGAGCAATTCCGAACATGGCCTGTAGAAAACCGGCCTGAGCCTCGCCCATCGTAGAGAAAACCTCGTAGCGCGCTATCAGCATAGCGATTGAGTAGGCTGACAAAGCCGCGTGGCCGAACAGTGAAAAGGAAATGATTTCGGGGCTTCGCCGCAGTTCTTTCAGAATACCTGCTGATGGGTCGCTGATGTTCAAAGATAGCTTTCTTTTGATATGCCAGACTGATCCAACAGTGGTAACAACGCCCGTGATGGCCACACATATATAGATGGCATTCATCCCGAAAAGCCAGGCGGCGCTGCTTGCCGCGAATGCGAGACAGAAAGTGACCACCAGATTCAGGGTTGCACTTGCCGAAGTCATCTGAGCCGCAGCCAGCGTATGAACAAAAAATATGCCGAGCATCATCGCAGGGACGTTAAGGAGCGCGATAATTATGAACAGTTTGTACGGGGCTAGCTCAACCCCAAAGATGGCGGGGTTCCAGTAAGTGATTCCAATGACGATGCCGGTTGTCAAAAGGGAAAGGAGTAACAGGCCGGAAAGAAAACTTGAATAAACGGTCTGAAGACGGCTGCTCCCCTCGCTGTGGGCTCGGGACATGAACTTTAAAGAGAAAAACGGAATGCCGAAGCCGGCAACCTGAACCACCGTGATGACGACCTGATCAATCGTTGCGATGATTCCAAATCCTGATGGGCCCAGCACCATGGACAGGATTTTTGCCCGGATCATTCCTGTCAGAATGATAAAAACCTGGATGACACCGACAGAGAAGAGGACTCTGGACATGTGGCCTTGGCCTGTATCAAGGGTAGAAATAACCTATAAAGGACCTGTCACCATCACAAGTTCGTTAAAAGTAGACGCTATCGTCTTGTTTCGAATCAAGTCAATTTAATGCTGTGACGACCAGAGTATAGCGATGAAGTGCGGCTTGGGTAAGACGACCAGATTTGAAGCAGGCCCGCTGATTGGCGTGAATGAAAGCAGGCTGAGCCCGTTTGCGCCAGTTGCAATCTGACATCAGGAAAATCAGTGCTATCCTATAGTAAGAATACGTACACTGAGGCGATAGGCGGTTGAAGTATTAGCAGTATCCGAACTTGCCCTGCAAAACGGACTCAGCGAAATGGAATTAGGGTGGCAATGCGCGTTAAGGGAAGACCTTAACAACTCTCGTAAAGCCCTACTCAGTAAAGGGATAATCTTTATAAGGTCCGGCTACCTTTATGAATAGGCAATTCGGCGATCAGTTTCGAAACAGACGTGTTCTGATCACAGGACATACCGGCTTCAAAGGTTCATGGCTGAGTGTCTGGCTTACAGAGCTTGGCGCCAAAGTCATAGGTTACAGTCTTGACCCTCCCACCGAACCGAACAATTTTCAGCTGTGCAAGCTCCAGGAAAAGCTAATCCACCATTCCGGTGATGTCCGTGATGTGGAAAACCTCACGAAGGTGATTCGCAGTTCCAGACCTGAAATTGTGTTTCACATGGCTGCACAGCCGATAGTTCTTGATTCCTACAGGGCACCAAAAGACACCTTCGACACCAACGTGATGGGAACCGTAAACCTGTTTGAAGCCGTGCGTCAGACGGACACGGTCAAGGCCGTTGTGGTGGTGACCACGGATAAGGTCTATGTCGACCAGGGTTGGTACTGGGGTTACCGTGAAAATGACAGGCTTGGGGGTTTCGACCCATACAGTTCCAGCAAAGCAATGGCGGAACTGGCAGTTTCATCTTACCGTAGCGCCTGGCGTGAAGCCTGGCATGAAGGTAATGATCGAATCACGTTTTCCAATCATCCAGTAGCGATTGCCTCGGCGCGCGCCGGTAATGTTATTGGTGGCGGGGATTTTGCCCGCTTCAGGCTTCTTCCCGACTGCATGCGAGCCTGTATGGAAGGTCAGCCGGTACAAGTGCGCCGCCCGGAAAGCATACGCCCCTGGCAACATTTGCTGGAGCCGTTAAGCGGATATCTTTGTCTCGCCCTCAGGTTGCTGGAAGATCCTGAAACCTTTGGTCAGGCCTGGAATTTTGGCCCGGCTGAACGGCAACCAGTGACTTCCCGTGCAGTCATCGAAAAAGCGATTGAATACTGGGGCAGTGGGCGATTCGAAACAGGCGCCCAGCCAGATGATGGTCACGAAACGCCCGTCCTGAGGGTGAATTGGGACCAGGCGGCTCACCTGCTGTCCTGGTCTCCAGCCTATACATGGGAGAACGCGGTCAACGAAACGGTAACCTGGTGGAAGCTTTATAAAACCATGCTTGAGAAAGACGCTAGTTCTGTAGACATGTATCAGGTCTGTGCCGACCACATTGAAGAGTATGTGGAGTGTGCGAGAAACCAGGGAATTGAATGGGCTTCTGGCGGGAGTATTAAGTAATGCACGCAGACGAACTCAGGGATCAGATAAAAGACAAGGTTGAAAGCTATTACAAGGCCGCCTTTGGACAACGCATTTTTCTACCAGGTGAAACCTATATACCGGTATCGGGGCGGGTATTTTCTGAAGACGATCTGATTCACCTGATGGACGCAACGCTGGATTTCTGGCTCACGGAGGGACGATTCGCCCGTCAGTTTGAGAAGGAATTTGCCCGTTATCTGGGTATTCGAAGTGCCATTCTCTGTAATTCCGGGTCTTCGGCTAACCTGTTGGCGTTTTCGGCTTTAACATCGCCAAAGCTTGGTGAAAAGCGGTTAAAACCAGGTGACGAGGTTATAACCGTTGCCGCAGGGTTTCCAGCAACAGTTAGCCCCATTATCCAGCATGGCATGATTCCGGTTTATCTGGATGTGGAACTTGGCACCTACAACATGGACACCCGGCTTCTGGAAGAGGCGATCACGCCGAAAACCAGGGCGATCATGATAGCTCATACTCTTGGAAACCCATTCAATCTCAACAAGGTCATGGAATGCGCGAAAAAGCATAACCTCCGGGTTATTGAGGATAACTGCGATGCGCTTGGTTCCCTGTACGATGGCCGCCTCACAGGAACCTTCGGCGATCTGGCAACCGTAAGCTTTTACCCCGCGCATCATATCACCATGGGCGAAGGCGGTTGCGTTCTGACGAATAAACCCGTGCTCAAGAAGCTGGTGGAGTCTTTCAGGGACTGGGGAAGAGATTGCTACTGTGCTCCGGGTGATGAGAATACCTGTGGGAAACGTTATGACTGGCAGCTTGGCGACCTGCCTGACGGCTACGATCACAAATATATCTACTCTCATGTCGGGTACAACATGAAAATAACCGATATGCAGGCAGCGGTTGGCGTGGCGCAGCTTAAAAAGTTACCCGGCTTCATCACTACCCGTAAGAAAAACTGGCAGCGGCTTCATGATGGATTGCAACCTTACACGGAACACCTGATTTTACCGGAAGCAGAACCGCTGAGTGATCCGAGCTGGTTCGGTTTCCTGATTACGGTTCGTCCGGATGCTCCCTTCAGCAGGAACGATCTGTCGGAATTCCTGGAAGGCAGAAAAATAGGTACTCGTAATCTGTTTGCAGGGAACCTGTTACGGCAACCTGCCTATGCAGGGCGGGAACACAAGGTCATCGGTGACCTTACAAATACAGACATCATCATGAATCAGACGTTTTGGATCGGTGTTTATCCAGGAATTACGGACGAGATGATCGATTACATTCTGGAAGTTTTCAAATATTTCATGGATAACCTGAGATGACCGACTCCAACCAGGCTTCACTTTCGGCGCACGACAGGCTGTTCAAGCTGGGTGATGCCGACAGTTACAACGAAGTGGTTGATCTGTTTGACAAATATACGGAACAGGTCACCCAGCATCTACCAGCGCCGATGATGGCCATGGCAGACGTGACACCCAGTCAACACATACTGGACATCGGCACGGGTACCGGAATTGTTGCGCTGGAAGTCGCTCGCAAATTGGGTGAACAGGGCAAAGTTGTCGGCATTGATCTTTCCGACGGCATGCTGGCCACAGCAAAAAGAAAGGCAGATAAAGAGAAGCTCGCCGCTAAGGCTGAATTCCTGAAAATGGATGCCGAGGTACTCGAGTTCGAGGACGACTCATTCGACAACGTTCTTTCTCTATACGCCCTGCGCCACTTTCCAAACCCTGAAAAGGCGGTTGCCGAGATGCGCCGCGTTCTCAAACCTGGCGGCAAAGCGGTGATCGCGGTTGGAAGTAGACCCGAGCTGTTTTCCAGAGATGGTTTGGCTGCAGTATTCCGCAGATTGGGCAGCATTGGCAGGCGCCTTACCGGTCGGGAATTGGCTGCCTGCGATTTTCTGGATGAACTGGTCAACAAACACATTCCTGAAAACGCCAACAGCGAGACGGCGGAATGGACGGGGCATCGTCACGGATTTACCGGGTCTGTCAGAGATCTGCTAGCCGCAGCGGGTTTCACCGATATCAACAGTAGCTGGCGCGGACAATATTCCGTTTTTGAGTCGCCCGAGGCGTTTTGGGAGTTACAAATGACTTTTTCCAGCCTTGCCCGAAAACGTATAGGGCAGGCAGAAGAGTCCGCAGTAAACACATTGAAGCAAGAGTTTATATCGACTTGCGAAGACGTTCTGGCAAGGAAGGGGAGGCTGGTTTACCAGTCAGGGGCGGCTATCATCTCAGCGGTTAAGCCCTGACGAATCCAGCAGAGTGGTGAAGAGCAGTCATTTAATCCGGGAAGATTGGAGTATGGGCTCAACAGATAGCAAAGTTCGCTGTGTAATCATCGGTGGTGGCCCGGCGGGCCTGACCGCCGCTCTGGAGTTATCGAGGGCAGGGGTTGAACCGATCGTCTTCGAGATGGACCGGCAGGTCGGTGGAATATCACGCACGGTTGATTACAAGGGCTATCGCTTCGACATTGGTGGACACCGGTTTTTCACCAAGGTGGACAGGGTTCATAACTGGTGGATGGATATTCTCTCTGAAGAATTTCTGGTTCGGCCAAGGCTGTCGCGGATTTATTACCAGGGCAAGTTCTTTGATTATCCGTTGAAGCCAATGAACGCCTTGCTCAACGTTGGTTTTTTCGAATCCATCCTGGTGGGCCTTAGTTACGTTAAGGCGCAGGCCTTTCCATCCCGGGAAGAGAAAAACCTGGAGCAGTGGGTAACTAACCGCTTTGGCAAGCGACTGTTCGAAATGTTCTTCAAGACCTATACGGAAAAAGTATGGGGGATGAAGTGTACCGAAATTGGTGCAGATTGGGCCGCTCAACGCATCAAGAATCTGAATCTGGGCAAGGCGGCTCTATCGATGCTCGCTCCCAAGCTTCTGACCGGCAAAAACCAGATTACGACGCTGATTGAGGAGTTCTACTATCCCAGGCTTGGACCCGGTCAGATGTGGGAACGCGTCACTGAAATGCTGGAAGAAAGGGGGCACCCGGTGCACCTTGAGCATCGGGTGAAAACAATACACCGTGATGGAGAGCAGGTCATCGGTGTTACAGTTGTTGATGCCAGTGGCAAGGAAGAGCGTTATGAGGCTGATCATGTCATCTCGACTATGCCCGTGAGGGAACTCCTGAACGTGCTGGATCCGCTGCCCCCGGCAGATGCGCTGGAATCAGCAAATCGACTCAGGTACCGAGACTTCCTCACGGTGGGGCTGGTGGTCGAATCACCGGAGCTGTTCCCTGACAACTGGATCTATATCCACTCTCCGGAGGTCAAAGTTGGCCGTATTCAGAATTTTGGCAACTGGAGTCCCTACATGATTCCCGACAAATCAACCAGTTGTATTGGCCTTGAGTACTTCGTGCAGGAAGGTGATGATTTATGGACTGCCAGCGACGAAGAACTTATTGAACTGGGCAAGAACGAAACTGCCAAGCTAGGTCTGATTGATGCTGACAAGGTCATCGACGGTGTGGTTATACGCATGCCAAAGGCTTATCCGGTGTATGACCATGGTTACAAAGAAAATATAGACAGCATTCGTGAATACGTAGATCAAGTTCCTAATCTTCATCTGATTGGCCGTAATGGCCAGCATCGCTATAACAACCAGGATCATTCAATGGTGACTGCCATGTATGCGGCTGAGAACATCCTTGGTGCAAATCACGATGTTTGGGATGTCAATGTGGAAGAGGAGTATCACGAGGAAGCGGGAACCGAGAAGAGTCATGGAGCCAGCGGTGAGCGCCTGGTTCCGCAACGGGTTCGAGAGGCATCGCCGATTGAGCTTTTGAATGACGCCTTCGCAAAATATGACCCCGTGGCTCTGGGCGGGGCACTTGGTGTGATGATTGGTTTTGCTGTGTTTCTGGCGACAGCCATTCTGCTCGTTCAGGGAGGCGAAAATGTCGGGGAGACCCTGGCATTGCTGGGCAATTACCTTCCTGGATATGACGTCACCTGGGCCGGCTCGATCATAGGTTCTTTGTGGGGGGGCGTTTTCGGCTTTGTTATTGGTTTTGTTACGGCTGTGGCGATCAATGTGACGGTTTCGATTCATCTTGGGAAACTTCTTCGGCGTCTTGGAGTGCTGGAAGGATCGCTGGGCTAATTATCAGACTGGGACAGAGGTGCTGATTGATGAATAAAGAGCATTTTTCAGAGGACGAATGGAAAACCATTGGTCAGGCGATTGCCCGTCTAAGGGCATCCGTAATGGCGGTAACGTTCGGAATTGCGGGAGGGCTGATTCTGTTTATGGCAACCGCGTGGCTGCTTATTATTGGCCCCACTGGCGAGTCTGAGCATGTTGGACCAACACTGGGCCTATTGAGCAATTTCTTTCCTGGCTACAGCGTTACCTGGTCGGGAGCAGTGGTCGGGTTATTTTACGGTGCACTGAGCGGTGCTGTTGCCGGCTTTGTGTTGGCGTTTATTTATAATCTGATCGTCGGTCTCCGTGTACGTTGAAGGCAAGCATCAAAAAGCTGACAGCTTTCCACTAGGCAGTTTCAGAATCAGTCAAGGGCCGCGCGCCCCTGGCCCGTCGGTATCGAATGACGCCTGAAAACTGAACTGCCAGGAGAGCAATTGTTATCGCCAGTAACAGTATGGTGTAGGAGCCTATCCGTTTCTCGAGCACCTGATAGACGAGGCCGTGGGCCGGAAGCGCCAGTATCATTACATAAGCCAGGCGCTGCCATTTTTTCCATGAGGATGCCCCCATCGCGCGGAGAGAACGATTGTTCGAGAGGCAGAGAAGCGCAATCATGATCAGAGTGCAAATCAAACCAACATAATTGGTCAAACCAAAAGCGTCGTACCTGAAGGGGATAATATGGGACTGGCCTGAGGGGAAAATGAAGTATTCGACAAACCGTCCGCCCAAATGGACCTGCAAGCCAGCTACCGTATGAACCAGTGCCAACAGTGCGGCGCAGATTCCTATATCCCTCCTCAGGAAACTCGACACCGGATTGCGCTTGGATCGAATCAGGTTCAGTGGGCCAATGGACAGGGCGACGGCGAAATACAGCATGCTGACGTAGGCTGTACCGATCGAAGTGGCCTGTGCGAATGGTTTCCCGGGCTCGAATAAATAAAACAGGAAAATCAGAGCGCAGGCTATCATCAGGAGCGTAATAAACCTGAACCCTCGTGTCATATCCATTGCTCTGCCCTGGTCTGGTCATTCTGGTTTGAATTAATAATATACTATCCGCAACGCCAAGTTAGAAGTTGAGGGTTGAGCAAGCCTATGAAATTGATCATTGAACGCCTCTCTCACCGCAGCAGTCTGGCTGTGACCAGATGCTCCAGATCGTTTCGATTCCTGGCAATCCTGCTCTCTGCCTCACTGGGAGCTTGCGCTGCTTCTCCGTACTCGTTGCCGGCAGATTCAGGGAAGCAGGTAGAGACAATCAATGTGCGAATCGATAACGCCATCGAATATCAGGAAATGGCAGGGTTCGGCGCGACAACGCTTGCTGGCATCATGGCCACTGGAAATGGGGTCCGCGACCTATTGAATAGTGGCTTACGGGACCAGGCGGTCAAGGCCGTTTATGACGATGTTGGTTTGAATCTTGGCAGCCTGCAGCTGTGGCTTGAACCGAAAAACGACAACGAAGATCCGCTGATTGTTGAGAGGGAAGGTTTTCGCTGGGACGTGTCCGATGCCATTCTAAAACGTTTGGTGCGTCACGCTGAGCCCTACGGTTTCAGCGATTATTCTCTTGGCCTAACCATAGACCTGCGCACTGAACTGTCCTGGATGAAGGAGCTACGCAAACATTCTTACCGCCGGTATCTCCAGGAAGTCTCTGAACACGTAGTTGCCGGGGTTTCACACTGGCAGGAAATTGCTGGGGTCACACCAAAACACATTACCCTTTTTAATGAGCCATTGAGCGGAAATCGGGAGTTGGAGGGTGGCTCTCTAACAGAGGTTGTGGATATCATAAAAATCGTGGGTAAACGTTTGCAGGACGCAGGCTTTTCCGGGATCAAATTCATCGTTCCTGCGGAAGAAACGGTCGCAAAATCCATTGAGACCAGCCAGGCCATACTTGCAGATCCGGTTGCGCGCTCCTACGTTGGCGCCTTGGCCTATCACGCGTATCCCTATGATTCTGCCTATTCCAGTGTCCGTCGTATTTTGCAGACATCAGGTATCGGTATGCCTGATGATGATGAGATACGGGAGCGTAAGCAGCTTTCTGAGCTTGCCGCCCGTTACGATATCCCTGTCTGGATGACTGAGGCTTCAGAGGGGCCGGGGCGCGCTGACTATCCATTTGGCTCTCCGGAAAACCTGCGGGCGCGGGCGAATCACATCCATGATGAGCTGGTGTATGCCAACGCGTCGGCCTATTTTGCCATGTATAACCTGTGGGACAGGCAAAGCCACGATGCCCACTTCAAAGACAGAGGCATCGAATTTTTCAGTCAATCCAGTCATATTGCACTCGTCGACCAGGCGAGATCTGAGATTCATATAAGCGGAATCGGAGGCGCCATTGGTCATTTTGCCCGCTGGGTTACGCCAGGTTCGTTGCGGATCGATGCCGTATCAGACAATAAACTCGTCAAGGTGACAGCATTTCGCTCTGACAGAAAGAACGAGCTGACTCTGGTAGTTATCAATAACTCAACTTTCGAGGCCGAGATGGATTTTTCTATCGAAAATATGGCCTTGCAAGGAACTGTAAAAGGGGAGTATTCGGATAGGTCAATCCGCTGGAAAGAGCTTCCACCCCTCACGCTTTCAGATAACGCGAGCTTCAGATTAACCGTCGGTCCAACAAGCGTGACTTCCCTGTCCGCAACGCTTATTAATCCGGGTTAGCCACGGTGAAATAGTCGATCAATTCTGCGCGCACTGCATCGTCCAATGGGGGCAATACCATTGATGTTCCGGGCGCGAATGCTTGGGGGGCTCGAAGGAAAGCATCGAGCCTGGCCTCATCCCAAACACCTCCGAGTGCCGTCAGCGCTGGCGAATAATTGAAGCCGGGCACAGTGGCAACTTCGCGACCGATCAGACCGGCCAGCGGCGGTCCTGCGGGTGCGCCGAAGGTCGGAGCGTGACAACCTTTACAGAACCGTCCAAACGCCGACGTTTTGGCGCTAGTGCGCAGTTCCAGCAACACGCCGCGGTCGACCCACGCGACGATGCTCCCATCTGGCAACTCCGCCAGATCGCGCAGACGTTCACCGAGGAACATCGCCTCGGAATAGACGATCCGGTTCCCCACCGGCCGCAGCCGGTAGAGCCTGTTGGAGCGCAGAGTGGCCAGAAGCAGATCGCCCTTCCAACGCGCAAACATCGGCCCCGTAACTTCGATTATGGCCGAGGTAGCGACCGACGGCACAAAGCTAAGCGCAGGCTCGGCGAAGCCGCGATGGTTAAAGCCGTCGAGATCGAGAGGCCAACTGGTGGACCCGTAGTTGGTGCCGTAGGTAACCAGCGGCCAGCCGTAATTTGCGCCCTCGCGGATCAAGTTTATCTCGTCACCGCCTTGCGGCCCGTGCTCGGAAGACCAGACCCGTCCGTTCTGCGCGACCACGAGTCCTTGCGGATTGCGGTGGCCGATGCTGACAATCCGTGCAGCGCCGGTGTCCGGATCGATCCGCCAGATTTTGCCATATGCGTTGTCTTCCTCTGCCTGAGCAAATGGCATTGAGCCGTCGAGTCCGCTGAATCCGGTATCGCCCAGCGTCAGCAATAACGCGCCGTCTGGCGCCCATGCAAGCCGTCCGCCGGTTTCGCTGTCGTCAAATTGACCCTCCGCAGTCAGGCAGGGCGCGGAGTCATAAAGCGTCGTCCAGGCGTCCGCTGCTCGTGGAGAGGAGTCGGCATCCCAATCCAGTGCAAGAACCGACACCCGCATTGTGTAGCAACGCTCTGTCGAGGCCCATGCCTGATGCGCCGCAAACAGTCGGGTGGGTTTGGCGCCGGGCGCGAATATCACATCGGTCAGTCGCAGCCTCGGCGCAAGTGCGGGATTGTCAAAGTCCGCTAAGTAGGCGGCGCGGTCGGCAGGTGCAGGTAAGTCGAGCTGAAGTGCCGTTCGTGCGCTCAGACCTTCGGTCCCTGCAAGCCACTGAAAGCTTCCGTCTCCACCAGCCAGCAACAGCCCATCTGGTAACACTGCTAATGCGCCACCATCCGCAGCAGGTATCGTCACCAGCCCTTCAAAACGCCGCAACTCTAGCGGATAAAGCGCGCTCGACATGGTGGTCATTGGTTCACTGCGTGGGCTATTAGGCGTTTTGTCAATCAACAGCCCCGCAGTGGCTGCCAGCGCCGAAGCCACGAGCACCGTCAGCCGCCCGCGCCAACCCAAATGAGGGGCCAGGGCAGCAAGGGCCGCCAGAACAAGACCCGTGAACAGCGCCGGCACTGCGGAAGCAAGCCCAAGTTTGTGAAGACCCAGATACCCTGTGACCATCGCCAGCAAAGCCATGGTCACCCAAAGACCGAACAACAGCTTCGGTCGTGGCGTTGCGGCTATGATCACCAAAGATAATGCAAGATAAAAGCCGATGACATAGGCCGCCGGGAGCCATGAATCGGACGGAGCACGATCAAGCCCGAGCATCACCGATACCAGCAAGCTAAGTGCAATCGTCACCAATCCATGCCAGCTTCCCCATTTCAATACCCTAAATAGGGTGACCGCAGGAAGCCGTTTGTTGCCGTCAATCTGAAACAAATCGATAATCCCATCTCTGCGGCCATATCCCATTTTAAGGTAAGCGCCGGTTTCGCTTGGTTCATACCACGCGTGGTTTCGGTAACGGAATAATAAATTTTCCACCGCCCCTTCGGTATTCTTCCTGTTGAGTCATTACCTCATTCGCAAAGTTCCAGGCCAATATGAGGATGTAATCCGGGTTTTCTTCTGCAATCGCCTCGACCGGGCGAACCGGAATGTGCATGCCGGGTGAGTAGAGGCCGTGCTTGAGCGTGTTTTTATCAACGATAACCGGCAACGTTTCTGTTCCAATACCGTAGTAGTTGAGCAGTGTGTTGCCTTTTGCTGAGGCGCCGTAACCGATAATCGATTTTCCCTCGGCCTTTAGATCATCGAGGATTGACAGCAATTTATCGCGAATGCCTTCCACCGAGGTTTCAAAGCGCTTGTAAGCATTTGCATCAAGTAGTCCGGCCTTCTTTTCCTCGTCAAGCCATTCCTGTACATAGGGAGAAATAGTTACTTCGTCGTCAGCAAATCTGGCGTAAACACGCATAGAACCACCCTGAACATCGATGGACTCAATGTCGTAAATTTCCATGCCAAATCCGCGGTAGAGATCAGACAGAGATTTAACGCTGAAAACAGACACATGCTCGTGATAAATGTTATCGAACATCAGGTTGTTGAAGTACTGGAGGGCCTGAGGTACCTCGACAATAAACGTGCCATCCTGCTTCAGCAAAATACGGATGCCATCCATGAAGTCATGCAAGTTGTCGATATGGTTAAAGGTGTTGTTCGATGTAATGACTTTCGCTTTACCGTGTTGCTTGAGCGCCAGTTTGGCCGTCTCAGCGTTAAAGTACTCACTGATGACCGTGAGATTCTTCTCCTTGGCCATCTGGCCGATATTTTCTGCCGGGTCAATGCCCAGAGTCTTAATGCCAACATCATTCGCTGATTTAAGCAGCAAACCATCGTTGCAGCCGATATCCACGAATAGGTCTTCGGAGTTTGTTAGCAACGTACTCTTGATTTTTTTTGCAAGATCGGCGAAGTGAACATGGGCCAGGGCTCCGGTCGATGGCACCCAGAGGTAGTGGCGGAAAAAATCAGGTGGTAATCGATTCGGAACCTGTATCAGGCCGCACTGCAAACAGGCATGAGTGTTGAGGTCGAAAAGCTTCTCTTTATGCAGTTTCTCCCGTTCGAGGAATCCTTGAGCCGGACCGTGCGGGCCCAAAGGCAGAAACATGAACATATCTGTGCTTTCACAGCATCGGCAAAAGTGGCTGGCTCTTTCGGACATGACGTTTCCTGCCTGAAAAATGAGTGGGTTGAACCGCAATCGGCACTACCATTTTTTCCAAGGGGGAGTGCCGTTTTCCCATAGCTCGTTGACCAGCGCCACATCGCGTATCGTATCCATGCATTGCCAGAAACCCTTGTGCTTGTACGCGGCTAACTGATTATCCGAGGCAAGCTTCTCCAATGATTCCTTCTCAAAACTGGTTTCGTCGCCACTGATGTAGTCAATGACACCGGGTTCCAGTACGAAAAAACCACCGTTTATCCAGCCTTCGCCAATTTGAGGTTTTTCAATGAACTCTTTGACAATCCCGTCGTCGAAGGAGATTCCGCCGAAACGGGCAGGGGGGCGAACCGCAGTAACGGTAGCGAGGCGACCGTGACTCTTATGGAACTTGAGCAGCGCATTGATATCCACGTCTGCGACACCGTCACCATAGGTCATCATAAACGTGCCATCGCCGACCCACGGTTTCATGCGGCGGATCCGGCCCCCAGTGTTGGTTAACCTGCCCGTTTCAATCAAGTTAACGATCCAATTCTCACTGGAGGAATCGGCTCGTTCCTCTACTGTAATCTGGCCACTACCGGTCTCGATACGCAGATGGTTTTGCCGGTGGTAGTAATTGATAAAAAAATCCTTGATGGATTCACTCTTGTAGCCCAGCGCGGTGTAAAACTCATGAAAGCCCTGGCTACTGTATATTTTCATAATGTGCCAGAGAATCGGTTTGCCACCTATTTCAACCATGGGTTTTGGTTTCAGTTGTGTCTCTTCCGATAAGCGCGTGCCTAAACCGCCGGCGAGGATAATCGTTTTCATATCGCTTTCCCTGCTTGTTGCAAAGGGCCTTAACACTTGGCCCACGATGTGTTGAAGGCCGTAAATGGTCCAAAATGACTCCGATAGTTCAACAGTTCAACTTTCTGCCACCTGACGCAGCACCGCCAGGGTTTTTTTTGCGCATTTGTCCCAACGAAGCTCTTTAGCACGCTCTAGTCCGCGTTCTTTAAGCTTCTTATGAAGCTGTCGATCGGTCAACACTTCAGCAATGGCTGCACTCAGGTTTTCCTCATCGATGTGGTCAAGCGTGTGGGCATAACCGTTGGCCACTTCCCCGAGCGAAGAACTGGCCGAGGTTATGGCGGGAACGCCACAGGCCATGGCTTCCGGGAGCGTCAGCGAGAATCCTTCCGTATTGGCGGGCATCACAAAGAGATCTGCAGCGTTATAAATAGGAATAATGCCACCGTGATTCTCGAAGGTGCCGCCAAAATGCACAACGCTGTCTTCAACTCCGGCATCTCGCGCCAGTTGGCCTATGGGAATACCTTCCTTATTCTGGCCGACGAGGAAAAGCGCATGAGGTAGGTCCTGCTGCTTTTTTGCTTTCGCGAAAGCTTTTATCAGCGTTGGAATGTTGCGACGTGCTGACATGGTCCCGACAAAAAGCACATAAGGTCGATCTTCGCCGATATACCTGACGCGGGTATGCCTCAAAATAGTATCCGCTTGATCATCTTCCAGGGGCTTGAATTTATCGTCTACGCCTAGCCAAATGACGTCGACCTTGTCTGGCGAAATTCCATAGTGATTGACGACACGATCTTTGTTGGACTGTGAATTGACAATGACCCGATCGGCAACTTTTGCGCTGAGCCGGTATTTAAGTCCGTATGTAAGGTTGTACCAGAATGAATGCTGGCCTTTCTCAGCTTCATTGACACTGTGGATACACACGACTTTCTTGCCGGACCCAAAAATAGGGAGCGTATAGCTCGGCCCGAAAAGGACATCCATATCTCTGCAATTGAAAGGCAATATCAGGTTTTCCCAGAGTGCATTAGTGAGCCTTGGCCCTACCGTGCGTTCGTAAATGGGCGCACCTTGGCTTTTGATCTGCGGCAGGATTGGAGTGGGGGCAAATAGGGTGATGCTGTCGTTTGGGGTAAGTTGGCGTGACATTGCAGAGACAAGGTAATCGGTGTAGCGGGCCACACCAAACCGAGTGGCATTAAGTCGCCAAGCGCTAACTCCCAACTTCATGATCCTTTTTATCCTGTCGTCGCTTACCGCAGCTGGTCTCCACGCGTTGCAGACTGTGCTCACAGCCGACACCAGCATCTCATGATTCCTTCTCGACCCTATTCATATTAGATGAACCTCCGCGTTTGTGAAAGGAGCTATTCCTCCCAGCGCCGTAGCTGTAAAACCTGTTACCTCACTATGATGAAGCAGGCTGGTATCCATGGGTTGTGAGGTCCATATTCTGGTGCGTGCGCAACATTCGCTGTGGCGTCTTGATGATATAAAATCGCGAATCCATTGCTGGACGGGAGATTTGACCGAGATACACTCAATCTCTCGGGCCGTCCGTCAGGTACAGCCGGAAGTGGTGGTTCATTTAGGAGGCGGCTCAATGGGGCAGCCGTGGACTACCGATTTCAGCCACCTATCAGCCAGCCTCGAAGTGAACCTTCATGGAACGCTTAACCTTATACAAGCAATATCAGAGGAATTAGTTTAGTTTTGACTAAACTATGAAGCCTGTAAATGATCTTCTCATTTCGGTCACTTGTTGATGCAGCCATACGATAATACTGTGATCTGAAAATAATATTAGACCATAATCATGTATAATTCTTTAGTTTTAATCCGACAGTTTCGAACCAGTTTATTGTCTCAATCAATCCTTCTTCAAGACTATATTTGGCTTTCCAGTTTAATACATCATATGCATATTCTGGATTTCCAGTGGTCCGCCACATTTCCCCTGGAATGTTGTCAATAGCGCCTGTTTTTATATCTACCCTATCCCCCATAATAGAAACGACATGACTGACAGCTTGTTTTACAGTTGTTTCTACACCAGTGCAGATATTGAATATTTTTCCAGAGGCCTTATCTGAAAGACATGCCGTAATTATTCCTCTTGTAACGTCATCTATATAAATATAATCTCTTGTTTGCTGGCCAGAAGATATGTTTATAGTATGTCCCTTCATTGCCTGAGTAATGGCATACGGGATTAGTCGGTAGGGCGCTTCGTATGGACCATACACAGCAAACGGTCTGAGAATGGTATAATCTATTCCTCTTCGCTCACAATAGCTCTTGGTGATAAGGGTTGCGCTTGCTCTAGTTGCGCCGTAATCAGAAGTTGGTTGTAATGGTGCAGTTTCGGTCAATCCATAACCAGACCCGTATTCCCCGCTAGTACCAATCAAAACAACTCGTTTAAGTTTTTTTTCATTTGCAAAATTTAGAACATGATAAGTTCCTACTATATTTGTTTGCACCATTCGTTCTACATCATCATCTCGCTGATTGACGCCAGACGCAGAAAAATGCACCAGAATAGTTTGCCCAGGCTTATCTATGTGTAAATCACAAATGTCACGGAGTTCTGTCGTGAATACTAGGTACTTATCTCTATATTTATTAAGTCGCCAATGATCTGATGACCTTCTTGATATCACAATCACGTGAGCTTGGTGTTCTAGGAGCGTTCTGACGAATGCACTTCCTAAAAACCCAGTTGCCCCGGTTACTATGAAAGTACAACCGGCTAATTTTTTTTCAAACTCTTTCATTCTAATCTATCTAACATATTTGGGTGATACTCATCTAGATTTGCATGAGCCCTAAATTTTTCTACCAGATCTGGATTCGATATCAACAATCGTCCATAGGTAACAAGATCAACTAAACCTTGATTGACTTCATTTTGTGCGTCATCTTTAGACAAAGATGCTCCACCAAGAAGTAAGTGCGGCCAAAGAGGTCTGGCTTTTCTTATAACTCTCCCTGAGGTATCAAAATAATTTGCATTTGCGCAACTGATATCCAGCATACGCAAGCCGGCTTTATCCAGACTTGGCAATAAATATTCAAGCATTTCATCAAGGTCTGGCCAATCATACGCACCTCCCATCCATCTAGAAGGCGAAATCCTGACCATTACCTTGTTTTCTCCAAGCTCTTCAAGTATTACAGATGCGAGCTCTAGAGGGAAGCGACACCGCCCTTCAATTGTCCCTCCATATTCGTCATTTCTGTCATTCACTCTTGAATCCAGGAACTGATCCGGAAGATAGCCGTGGGCCATATGCAATTCAACACCATCAAACCCAGCAAGCATACATTTACTTGCCGCCGTTCTAAATTCGTTGATGACGTCTTTGAGTTCGATCTGGGACAACCTTTTTGGTTTTGAATAGGGTTGATTATTTCTCTTGTTGATACCTTTTGCACGTTGATCGGTTGAGCTTACAGGCTGCTGACCATCTGTATAGTCTGTATGAGATATTCGTCCGCAATGATTAAGCTGACAAAAGATTATCCCTCCAGCTTTATGCACAGCATCCGTAACTTTTTTCCAACCAGTAATCTGACTCTCTGTTATTATTCTAGGTGCATTTGGGAACCCGTCGGCAGTGGAGCTTGTTGCTGTCGACTCAGTAATAATCAGACCCACACCATGTTTCGCTCTTCTTGAATAGTACTCTGCCATTTCGGAAGTCGGTACATTATTTCGAGCTGCACTTCGCGTCATCGCTGACATTACTATCCTGCTATTCATGGGACCCAGAATGCTGTTTTCCCATGGATCAGTAATATTCAGATTATTTATCTTATTTTTGGTCATCATTGATTCTCGAGCTTGTCTTGAGGTTTTTAAAATATGGCCTTTCCAAATATTCTCTTAAAGCGTCCCGCCAGTGGCGCTGGTAATTAATACCCTCGCTATCCAATCTATCGTTTCTTGTTACCATGCGTTTTGGTCGTCTTGCATTTTCATTATCATCGAAAACAGCTGAAGAGATGGGAAGCAACTTTATTGCGTTCTCTAATCCCAGGAATTCGATACATGCTAAAGCTACTTCATAAAAGGTGGCTTCGCCCAATGCCCCCATATGGTATATTCCTCTTTTGTCCAATGCGGCTAAAAGCAGGGTATTTAACGCGAGATCTAGAGTATAAGTAGGTTGCCATATACGATCTCCTACTTCAATCGCACATCTTCCATCTTTTTTCATATCCCTTAGTGATCTGACAAACTGTCCTACAAAGTTTTTGTCTTTATCATCCCCGCCAAAAAAACCTGCCATTCGAACGATTAATACATTTTCCAGTTCATCGAGCAGGCTTTGCTCTGCCATAAGTTTGGCCTTTCCATAAACGAAAGGTGGGCACGGTTTTGTTTTTTCTGTAACCGGTAATTCCTGTCCATCAAAAATAAAAACAGACTGGGGATATATAACCAGTGCAGAGTTATTCTGCGCAAGCTCAATTATATTTTTAGTCCCTTTATAGTGGACGTTGTATGCAAGATCAGGATTTCTGGTGCACTCGTCGGCATTGGTAAGGCCAGCACAATGAATTATAATATCAGGGTCAAGTGAAGTTAAATTCAGTACGCTGTTCCTATCTGTGACATCTAACCGAGATCTTGAAAAGCAAGACACATTAGCACTCGGTGCTTTGTTCACAAGGCATTCTTCGAAAGCCCTTCCAAGCATTCCGTCGGCACCTGTGATTATTATTGTTTTATCTCTCAGATTATTTAAGTTTGGCGAATTCATTTACGTCTACCTATTACAGATTTTATGCTGCTGATATATTCAATCGGGATATCCCAAGAAAGAACAAGAAAGGTTAAGTACACAACTCCACCGCCAATTATCCTTAATAAGACATGCCAATCGGTCATAAAATACAACAGCGATATACACATAAGAAAGCCTGCTAGAGCAGGTTTAATTAGGATCGGCAAGCCTGGCAGCCATTTATGTTTCCAGACTAAACCAGCTGTAAAGATTACAAACATTAGTTCCGATATAGCAGTGGCCAGCGCTGCCCCCATTATCCCATGCGGGATTATGAGGAATGCATTTAGTATCAGATTAGCACATGCAGCAATGGCAAGAAATAAAGTTTGCATTTTAAGTTTATTTAGTGCAAGGAATATTCCGTTCATCGACCCCTGTAGAAACAGGATTCCTGTGCTGACGAGCAATATCCTCAAGGCTGTGTCTGCGGCCGCAAAGGGCTTACCAAATAGAAATACAAGCAAGTCAGGAGCTACGATTATGCCGCCGACAATTAGAGGAAGCCCAACGGACCATGACAACCAAATTGATTCAGATAGCACACCTGCAGCCTTTTCCGTATCACTGAAGACCAGATCAATATCAACGGATAAGCGAGGGAAATTTCGGAAAAACAGGTTTATGGCAGTGCCCCCTTTGAGAGCGAAAGACTCATGCTCGGCTACGTAGAGCAACAGCTGTAACAATAGTTGAACCTGTTGAAAGTACTAAGCTCGTCTATCCATGCTCACTCTCGTCATGCATCTCTCTGGGTATGGTTATGGCCCACCTGGGGTGAAGTCGGCCGTGTTGCGGCAGGCTCCCAGAAGAGCATCGACCTTCTTCGGTGATAGGTTTGATAGCCCCTGCATTAGTGCATCGGCGTGTTCAAAACTTACAGCTGAGGGTACTTCTGTCAGCACTTCCAGTAGAGCTTTTTCAGGTGAGCCATAAGCCTCTTCGGTCATGTCGCCATGGAGAATGCTCCAGGAGACCTGAGCAGCAAATTTTTCTACGTCCGGGGTCAGGTGTTGTCTACCGTTGAGAACGCGCTTGATGACTTTCAATTCAATCGAAAGCTGGCTCAATGGAGCCGCTGAAGGGGCGTCTGCAAGTGCTTTTGCGAAGCCGAGGAGGTCGTCTTTTGGGGGGGGGTGTTAAGCGACTGGTTTTACGTGTATGGCCGGGAGGGAAGGGCTTAAACCTGCAACACTCTGCATATCATCCGGATAGTCGACACACTACCGAATATTGAAAACAAAACGGACCACTGTATAAGTAAATCGTTTTGCGGAAGTATTGCGGAAGGTTTTTTCGGTGCTTGTAAGTTGCTGAAAAATGGTAGGACCAGGCAGATTTGAACTGCCGACCTCTGCCATGTCAAGGCAGCGCTCTAACCAACTGAGCTATGGTCCTGTGTTTTGCAACGGGAACGAAATATACTGATTCCGATGGGCGTGGTCAACCTCTTTCAGGCGGTTTTCTGCTTTCTGGTCCAGCCTCTTACCGCCTTGCTGATTACACCCCAACGATTGATCAACAGTGCCAGGAAGATCAGCCCGCAGCCCGCCAGTTGAGTAGCGGACATGGTTTCGCTGAACCAGCCGGCAGCAAAGAGCGCAACCCATACCGGCTCCAGCACCAGAATCACCACGCCATGGCTGTGGACGGACAGGCTCTGGGCGTAAGTCTGCAGCAGAAAACGCCCCGCAGTGCCGACCACGGCACTGGCGATGACCCACATGGCTAGCATGCCGGAGAAGTTTTGCAGGGTGGGTGTCCAGGGCTCAAGGAAGGTGGATTCCACCAATGTGACGGCGCCTACAGTGAGCAGAGCGATGGAGGTCAGGGGTAGGGCGGGCACTCGGTGTTTTTCAACGGTCTTACCTTTGCGATTGACCACCGTGCGCTGATTGGCGGCCCGGGTGTTCAGCGTGAAGTACAGCGCAAAAATAAACGCCGCACCCACAAAGAATAACTGTCCGATTTCCGGCCTGAATCCGTTCCTTAACGAAAGCAGCGCCAGCCCACTGACAGCCACCGGAATCGCAAACCAGGTACTCAGGGGCTGCTCCTCCCGGAATATCACCCGGGCAAGCACCGGTACTATCACCACACCCAGGCTGGTCAGAAAGGCGCTTTCTCCAACGTGAGTAGCGTGAAACAGCCCCATCACCCAGCAGCTCATGGCTACGCCGAACACCAGACCCACGCCGGCACTCCGCTTGACCTGGTCCAGGCTCAGCCTTCTCAGCGATGGCCAGGCAATTGCCGCCAGCACGGAGCCTGCCAACAGGAATCGCAGGGCCATAAACATCAGTGGCGGCATCAGCAATACCGCTTCCTTGGAAAACATCCAGCTGATAGCGGCCATCAGGGTAACAACAACCAGTAACAGGTCGGATTTATGGGTGTTCGAGAGAGGCATTCACAACCGCCTTGCAGAGGATCGACTGGGCCCGGCCAATGAGCGGGACAGCGGCGGAGTTTATCATGGAAGGGTGAAAATGGCTCTTCCGTGAGCCGGTTGATACTCCTGTGGGCGGGTGAGCCCTTTGGTTGTTTCTATCAGTTATTGAGCGTGTTGTAGACCAGCGTCGACATGTCGGTCTGGTCAGAGCCGGGCACCTCTACGTAGCGGTCACCGGAACCCCACCATTGCCACCAGGCGCGCTTGTTGTACGTGCGGCTGGCGAAGTCCACCTGAAGCCCGTTCAGGGTTGTATTGTTCACTACTGGCACCGAGATATTACCGGTTTCCGATCCCAGAACACCGCTGTGGGAAACGCCTTCGTTCATCAGGATCGGGAAGTGGTTGTAATACAGGCCTGACGGGCCGTTCTGGCTGGACACCTTGCCCGCCAGGCTGAGGTTGGAGGTGCACGAGTCGATGCCGTTACCGGTGGTGGCGCCACAGGCAGAGTGGGTGGGAACCACGCCATCGTCCGTGCCGGCAATGAATGGTTTGGTGATGCCCCCATAAGAGGAGCCACCGGCCACAAACCGCAACCTTGGAATATTGTTGGGGCTCACTGCCAAATTGCGTGCGGCGTTGGTTTGCAGATCGTTAACCACGCCCAGCTTGCCCGGCTCCGGTTCGATGCCGGTGAAGGCACGGACCGCCTGTTTCAGTGGCCAGTTGTACCAGCTGTCGTTGTAGGCAATACTCATGGCCAGGTCTGCCAGCTCGGTTCCGCCGCCGGCACCGGAGTAGTCAATGGCAGCCAGGATCCTCAGGGGCTGAAGCCCTTCGGCCTGAAGCCAGCGCGCCTGGTTCTCCAGTAGGTAGCGGGTGACCAGGTCACCAGTGGAATGGGAAACCACAATGCAGTAGTCGTTGCACAGGCCCTGTTGGCTGATCTGCCGCAGTTGCTCATAAGCCTGCTGAGCGATATTGCCTTCCACCCGGCCATTGCTGCCCCAGTCAATCCGGGCGTCGGAACGGGATAACCAGAAGGTTCGCCAGTAGTCCTCGCCGGCGCTCTTTACTGCGTCGAAGTTGGCAGGTGGGTTGGCCAGGTCTTCCTGCTGGAACCCGTGAACCAGAACCACGTTGTGGCCGGCCAGCTGGGCCTGGGCGGTACCGGCAAACAGGCCACCGGCTACGACGACCGCGAGAGCGGTCTTACAGGCACTTTGCTTTCTTGTTTTCATAGAAGCTCCGTCTTTGTTTTATTGTTGTATCAGAACTTGTCCGCCAATTTTTGAAGCAGGGCGGCACGCTGCTCTGATTCGGGGTCGCTCGCCGGGCTGTCGGTCAGCCCATCCAGGTCCGGCGGCGAGAATGAGTAGCCTTCCTCCGGTCCAAAGCCGTAATCCGTGCGGTCGCCGGGCCTGGCCGGCAGGCGGCGGATTTGCAGATTACGCAGTTCCAGTTCGCCGGTGATCTCCCGGTTGGCCAGAACCGAGCCATGGGCCTTCAGCTCCAGGGTGTCGGTGGTTCCATCCAGCCGCTTCTCCGCCTGTAATTGCGCTACTGCACGGCCGTTGTGATAGAGCTGGGCGGCGAGGGCGTAAAAGCCTGGCTCGTTGGCGTCAAAGTGAACCGGTATCACCAGGTCATTGTTGCTGACGCGGGGGCTTCCCAAACCATCGAATTCGCCAAGATCCGGTTCTATAGTCAGGGTGGAAGCATGGCGCACCGGCTTGCCGTCGACACTGGCTTCGACAATCAGGCGATATTCGCCCGGCTCTGCATCAGCACTGATCACACCCTCGTAATAGCTGTCCCCCGAATCATTCTTTAGTGAAGAGCTGGCGTGCTGTTGGCGGGACTCCGTGGACTCCAGTGTGACCTCCAGGCGGTCGGACACCACCGATGAACCAGTAATGGTGGCCACCACAAGAATGTCTTCGTCCTGCACAAAACGATACTTTTCAAGCGTGACGGTAAATCGTCCGTCGCCTTCAAGGGGCAGCTCCACCGGTTCGAACCGATTGCCCCTGTAGGCCTGGGCCTGGTCTTCCGAAAGCGGGATGGAATACTCGGGATAGCGGATATTCTGAGTGTACTGATTCGCAGCGCTGGCCAGCATGAAGCCAACCGCATTATCAGGTGGCTTCGGTTTCGGGGGAGGAGATGAGCTGTTGGCCAGGGCAGGTACTTGAGAGTCGGAAGCGTCGGGGAGCGGTTCTGCATGGTTGGCGCCGGTTATCCAGGCGAAGCGGCCCGGGTTTTCAGCCGCCAGCAGGTACCCCAGCCCGATAGCGCCGGATACAACGACTGTAAGGGTCAACAGAGCCCGCAGTGGCATCATCCGATCCTTGTTGGTGGCATTTTTTTATATTGTTGTCCTCTTAACATAACGGGCCAAATTTGGTTCTGGCAAAAATTTGCCCCGATTGTGTAACAATATGTGTCCAGCCTGTGATGCCTGTCACATCTTTCAGGGCCAGCCGGAATCCCGCACCGCTTCCAGACCAAACCGCATGCGAACTTGATCGCCCACCAGGTCGTCCTCGATGCCGTAGGTCATACCCCATTCGCTGCGTTTGATGGTGGTTTCTGCCGTCATGCCAAGGGTGTAGTCTTCATGGCCGATGGGGTATTCAGCGGATTCGTTGAGGGTGACGTCCACGGCCACAGATCGGGTCTGGCCCAGCAGTGTGAGGTCGCCGGTGACAATGCCGGTGTTGTCTCCGGTGGCTTCGAACCCGGTCACTTCAAAGGTGATATCGGGGAACTTTCCGCTGTTGAGAAAGTCGTCCTTGCGCAGGTGGTCGTCCCTTTTGTCGTGGTTGGTAAACACGCTTTTGCTTTTGAACGTCAGCTTGCCGGAGGTGAGTTGTTTCTTTTCCTCGTCGTACTCAAACTGGCCTTCCACATCCCGGAACATGCCCATCACCGGTGCGTAACCGATATGCATGACTTCAAAAGCCATGGAGAAATGCTCGTCATCAATCACATAGGTTTCCGGTTCAGCCAGCGCCGCAGGAGTGGCCAGCGCCAGAGTGACGGCCGTAGTGGTGGAAATGACCGCGGTTGAAAGAAAGGTTTTCATGGCTGTCTCCCTGTTTTATAAAGCCAGCGCAGATCAATAAGAAACGAATAACACAGCAACGCCAGAGCGGTCGCGAGTGTCCAGGTTGCAAAAGCCGTGGAGGCGACAGGCAGTATGGCAACCATCAGGGTCACCACTTGCCAGACACACACGGTTTTGCGTCGAAAGCTTTCAGGCAGTGGCTGGTTCATGAAATCCAGCCAATGGCCGGCGGCCACAAAGGCATAGCGCATCAAGCCCAGTGCCAGTACCCAGATGCCGGCTTTTTCCAGTACTAGCACGGCAACACAGAGCCCCAGGATAAACAGTGCATCCAGCTCCATGTCGAAACGGGCACCAAAAGTGGTTGTGGATTGGGTGGCCCTGGCAATGGCGCCATCAACCCCGTCCAGGATCAAGGCCAGCAAACACAGGGACCCGTAAAGCCACAACCAGTTCCCGAGGCCCGCGATAAAGGGCGCCAGGCTCACCAACAGCACAATCATGGCGGTACGCACGAGGGTTGCACGGTTGGCCCAGCCGAAATCCCGCCCTGCAGGCCAGTAACGGATTATGGGTAGAGCGATGGCCAGATACAGCAACGCCGCTATACCATAGAACCCCGGGGGCATTCGGAACGCGATGCCGGCGCTCGCAACCAGCAGGGCAGTCAGGCCAGCGCCCCAGGCAAGATCTGCGGCGACAGGCAGGTGAAATGTCCGGGTTCGGGAATCCATCATCAAACCTCTGCGTATGTGCTCTTCTATGCATCATTCTCTATGAACTATAGTTGCTTACGTGCGCTGTAAGGAAACAGACGATATGACAAACGCATTCTGGGTCACCGGTCCCCTGGAAGGGGCCATCCGTGAGGCCACCTTTGACCATCATCCCCCGTCTACAGTAACCGCAGATAATCCCGCGGTCGAAGTACAGGCGCTGTATTCGGGCATCAGCCGCGGAACCGAGGCGCTGGTGTTTACCAATCAGGTGCCGGAGTCCGAGTTCCACACCATGCGGGCACCGTTCCAGGAAGGTGAGTTTCCATTTCCGGTCAAGTACGGGTATGCCAATGTCGGGCAGGTAACGTCTGGCCCCGGTGATCTGCACGGTCGGTTCGTGTTTTGCCTGTTTCCCCACCAGACGGTCTATCGTGTGCCGGCCTCTGCCGTTGTGCCTCTGCCAGAAGGGTTGCCGCCCGGTCGGGCTGTACTGGCGGCAAATATGGAAACGGCGGTGAATGGTCTTTGGGATGCCGCGCCCCGGATCGGGGACCGAATTGCTGTGGTGGGCCTTGGGGTTGTCGGCCTGCTGGTGGCATGGCTTGCCAGCCGGATACCGGGCGCCCGCGTCAAAGCTGTGGACACCAACCCCGGCCGCCAGGCTGTGGCGGAATCCCTGGGGCTCGATTTTCAGACCCATTGCGAGCATAACGACCATGACCTGGTTATCCACGCCAGTGGCCAGCCCGCAGGTCTTGAAACCGCCCTGAGCCTGGCCGGTATGGAAGGGCGCATTATTGAAATGAGCTGGTACGGCGCGCAGACCGTGCCCTTGCCCCTTGGCCACGCCTTTCATTCCCGGCGCCTGACCATTCGTTCAAGCCAGGTTGGTCATCTTCATCCGTTACAGGTGCCACGCTGGCATTATCGCGACCGCATGTCTCTGGCACTGGATCTGTTAAGGGACGAAGTCCTCGACAACCTCATCACCGGGGAAAGCCCCTTTGAATCACTGCCAGAGGTCATGGCATCACTCGCTGGTGACGGGGGCAGTGCCAGCGCCTGTGCGTCTGAAACCCTGTGCCATCGTATTGTCTTCAACTGCCACTGAATTCATTCATCTGCAGAAAGGAAACGCACCCTATGTTCAGTCTCACTGTCAGGGATCACATGATGATCGCCCACAGCTTCAACGGAGAAATTTTTGGGCCGGCACAGGGCCTGCACGGAGCGACGTATGTGGTTGATGTGACCTTTGAGCGGGAGTCGCTGGATAGCGACGACCTGATCGTGGATATCGGGCTGGCGTCCCGGGTGCTGTCGGAAGTGGTCGGCGAGTTCAACATGAAGAACCTTGACGATATCGAGGCGTTCGCCGGTCGCAATACCACCACCGAGTTCATGGCAGTGACACTGTTTGAACGCATGGCTGCGGCCGTGCATCAGGGCAGGCTGGGAGAGACGGGCAAGGGCCTGTGCGGTATGAAAGTCACTCTCGGCGAGTCTCACATTGCCTGGGCCAGCTATCATGGCAAGCTCTGACCAGGCGCAATCGGTCCTCTTTGTTGTCCCGGGCAACCCGGACCAGAACACGGGTGGGTATCGGTACGTACGCCGGCTTGCCGAGGAGCTCAGGGACGTCGGTGTAGAGGTGTCCCGCAAGGGGCTGAGCGGGACCTTTCCGGTCCCGGACCGCCAGGCGGAGTTATCGATGGACCGCCTGTTGGCCAGCTTGAGCGACGGCTCTCTGGTTGTTCTGGACGGACTGGCGATGGGCGCACTGCCGGATGTGATTGCCGACCACGCCGGGCGCTTGCGCATGGTAGCGCTGGTGCACCATCCGTTGGCGGATGAAACCGGTTTGCCGGCCCGGACCCGTGACTGGCTGTTCAGGGTCGAGCGCAGGGCGTTGGCCGCTGTGGCCGGGGTAGTCACCACCAGCCGGCATACGGCTGAACGGCTGCTTGACTATAACGTGCCTGCACAGCGTATCCGCGTAGTAGAGCCGGGATCCGATACCGTCACCAGTTCAGCCCTTGCCAGCAAGCCGCCAAAGGAGGCTGGTTCCGTCATCAACCTGCTGTGTGTCGCACACCTCTCACCCCGCAAGGCACAGCATCGTCTTGTCGAAGCCCTCAGCGGCCTGCAGCATTTGCCATGGCAGTGCACACTGGCCGGCTCGACGGACCGGGACAAAACCTACGGCCAGACAATCCGGGATCTCATAAATACCCACGGTCTTCAGAAGCGCATCATTCTGGCCGGAGAGCTGGATAATGAGGGCCTGGCCCGGGCCTACAAGGCCGCGGACCTGTTCGTGTTGCCGTCGGTTTACGAAGGCTACGGTATGGTCATCGATGAAGCCCAGGCAGCCGGCCTGCCCATTATCACCACCGACGGCGGGGCACTGGCGAGTACCGGCAATCGTCCCGGAATACGACAGTACCCGGCCGGCAATACAGCCCGGCTCAGAACCTGCCTCGAAGAATGGTTGAGTGATCCACAGGAACTGTCCCGGGCGGCACAGGCGGCAAATACGGAAGCACAAAATCTGCGCCGCTGGAGCCTCGCTGCGAGGGAATTCCGGGACGCTCTCGCAAGTTTTCTGCCAGGCGGCGATCTGACCACCTTTGACAGCGACTGGCTAGCCCTGCGGGAGCCGGCTGACCATTTGGCCCGTAACCGCTCATTAATGGCGGAAGTACGCAGCTGGGCGGAGCACGAATACAACACCCGGGATACGGCGAGTGGTCAGCACGCGCCTCCGCTGTTGGTAGCGGACCTGGGCACAGGCACGGGCTCCAACGCCCGATTTCTCGTCCCGACATTGACCGTACCCCAGCGCTGGGTTCTGCTGGACCAGGATGAGCACCTGCTGGCGATTGCCGCAGAGCGCCTGGAACATCTGGATGTGCCACTGGAAACCCGGGCCTGCCATTTGATAGCCAGGACACTGGCCAGCCAGATTCCTGAAGATACCCGGCTGGTGACCGCTTCGGCACTGATTGACCTGGTGTCAGCGGAATGGCTGAAGGCTCTGGCCAGCGCAGTAGCGAGTCACCGGGCGGGCCTGCTGATTGTGCTTACCTACGACGGCAAATTCGAATTGTCGCCGACCGAGGCTGATGACCACTGGATACTGGAAACGGTCAATGCTCACCAGCACCGCGAAAAGGGAGCGGGGGCTGCCATGGGCCCGGATGCAACCGCTTATTTGCAGACGCGACTACAAACCTACGGATATCGGGTGGCGGTAGCTCCGAGCCCCTGGCGACTGACACCGGAGCAATCGGCGTTGCAGGTTGCCTTGTTGGAAGGCTGGCAACAGGCTGTTCTGGAGCAAAATCCGGGAGAGCAGGCACGGGCGGTACGCTGGTTTGACCAGCGGCTGGCCCAGGCACGGGCCCAACGCCTGACCATTCACGTCGACCACCAGGACCTGTTTGCCTGGCCCGCATGTGAAGGTGCCCGCTGACGTGTTACGGCGCGGTGTACCCACCTGGCTGCGATGGGCGTTAACCCTGCTGTTATTGCTAACAACGGCGATGTTTCTCGATGTCTCGGAAGTCTGGCAGGAGCTTGCCCGTTTTTCCCTTCCCATGTTGCTGGCGGCCATGGTGATTTCAGTGCTCCAGGTACTGGTGTCTGCCTGGCGCTGGCGCTACACCGCAGCGCGACTGGCCATCCTCCTGCCATTTGTGGTGGCGGTGCGAGAGTATTATCTGGCGACTTTTCTCAATCAGGTTCTTCCGGGCGGTGTACTCGGAGATGTTAATCGTGCCTGGCGCCATAGCCTGGACTCCGGGGCGCGACTGGGGGCGGTCCACGCGGTGATGATCGAGCGACTTTCCGGCCAGGTGGTGATGATCTCTGTTGCTCTTGGCCTGGGCACCTGGCTTGCAATGCACCAGGGACAGGCTGCTGGTGTCGTTGCCGATCTGGGTGGGGTTGCGGTGGCCGTAGTGGCTGTCGTGATGATCGCACTGGGCGTGGTGGGCCGGTTCTGGGCACCGGGCAGAGGGTACGTCCATGCCTTGCGTCGGGATATTCGCCTGGCGCTACTGAGCTGGCCGGCGATCGTGGTGCAATTGTCCTCTTCTGCCCTGGTTGTAGCGACCTATCTGGGTGTGTTCGCGCTGCTGGCTCTGGCGGCGGGGTACTTGAACGGACCGTTGGAGGTGCTGGTTCTGATGGCGCTGTGCAGCCTGTTATTACTGGCCATGGCTGTTCCTGTCAGCGTGGCGGGCTGGGGTGTGCGTGAAGGCGCCGCTGCGTTGTTATGGCCGTTGGCGGGACTGCCACCGGAGCAGGGAGTAGCGCTGAGCGTGGGCTACGGGCTGGCGGTACTGGTTTCGAGCTTGCCCGGCGTACTGTTTATCGTCCGTGGCCGTCGGCCCGCTGGCTGAAATCCAGGTCAAACAGCATGTCAGTGCCCAGGTCCATCATCTGGGCCCTTGGGCGCAGGGCGCTGTCAAGGTGGCTGATCTCCGGCAATGAAAAAGCGGGACGGCCGCTGCCTATGATCATCGGGGCAACCATCACATGCAGCCGGTCCAGCAGGCCCGCGTTGAGGAACTCAGAGACCGTCAGCCCGCCGCCCTCCACAAAAAGCTTGCGCAACCCGAAGTCCGCCAACACCGCCAATATGTGAGCTGGGTCTGTGGTTTCTGCCGTCCCGAGGCAGGGTACTTCAGTGACGCCTTGCCGCGGTGTCAGTTTGTTCCCGGGCTGATACTCACCGGCAACCAACCGCAGGGTAGGGGATGCTTCGTCACTGAACAGGTGGTGGTCTTCCGGTACCCGCCGGTTGCGATCAATCACCACCCGTACGGGATTGATGCCCGGTGCTTTGCGAACGGTAAGCCGGGGATTATCGGTGGCGGCGGTGCCGGCGCCCACAATCACGGCTTCCGATACGGCTCTAAGGCGGTGCAGGTGGGTAATGCCGTCGTTTCCATTAATAAACCTGGAAGCACCAGTGACGGTAGCGATGCGGCCATCCAGGCTTTGGCCCATCTGCCCAATGACCCGGGACGGGGCTTCTCTCGACAGCGGACAGCACAGGGGCAGGAAAACCGACAGCAGGGCCCGCGCATCTGCATCGGCGTGAAGCCGCAGTTGCCAGTCACCATCACCCCAAAGCTCCAGTGCCGGGGTATCACTGCCCGGTAACGACAGTGTCACGTTACTGCGGTTCACTGCCTCCAGTATCAACGCCCAGGCCGTGTTCTTGTCGAGTATCTGTGCCGCCATACCGAGTAATTCCATTGCTGGTGGATTCATTATAGGCAGATTGTGTGTAAAGCTATATGTACGTTACATTTCCGGTTTGATTCACAAAAAGCGTAATTAAGCCTCCAGAAACCCGGCAGAGAGCAGTTCTTATGCGGTACCTGCAAACCTTCAACCGCCGCTTGCGGCAGATTCGGGAAGCCGGGCAGCTGTCCCGTTGGGATGTGGCTCAGATGTGTGGTGTCGACGAGGCCAGAGTTGTTGGCTGGGAAGCAACGGATGCCAGGCAACGCGGATACCCGGGCGTGACCGAACTGCTCGACCTCTGTATCAAGACGGAAACCCCAATGGAAGACCTGCTGGATCTGGATGACTCCGGCGACACCGAGCAACTCGAACTGCCAGGCCTGGCTTTCAGCCAGGGGGATGGCCTGTCGGCAGCGCTGAAGGAACTGGAACAGGAAATCAGCCGGCTACAGCTTTCGGAAGAAGAGGTGGAACTGCTGCGCCGGTTCCGGAAAACCTCTGACGAAAACCGGCGCATGATTCTGCAGATACTGGGCAGATAACCCGCTGCCCCTTACTTGCCTTTCTTGTAGATATTTTCGTAGACGTAGTTCGTCGCTTCCACAAAGCCGTCGATGCTACCGCAGTCAAAACGACGACCCTTGAATTTGTAGGCCAGCACGCAACCATTCTTGGCCTGTTCCAGCAGCGCGTCGGTAATCTGAACCTCACCGTTCTTGCCCGCAGGCGTGCGCTCGATGATATCGAAAATATCCGGCGTGAGGATGTAGCGGCCGATAATCGCCAGGTTACTGGGGGCATCCTCAGGTGCAGGTTTTTCAACCATATCGGTTATGCGATACAGGCCATCTTTCATGGACTCGCCGGCAATCACACCGTACTTGTGGGTTTCGTCCTCCGGCACTTCCTCAATGGCCACAATCGAGCAGCGGAACTGGTTGTAGAGCTTGACCATCTGGGAAAGTACGCCTTCTCCGTCACTGGCCGCCACGCAGAAGTCGTCAGCCAGCACTACGGCGAACGGACTGTCACCCACAAGGTTGCGGCCGGTCAGGATGGCGTGACCAAGACCCTTCATTTCGTTCTGGCGGGTAAAAGCGAAAGAATTGTGATCAATCAGATCGCGGATGGAGGTGAGCAGGTCTTCCTTGCCCGACCCGGCAATCTGGTGCTCCAGCTCGTAGCTGATGTCGAAGTGGTCTTCTATGGCTCGTTTGCCCCGGCCGGTAACGAAACCGAATTCGTGAACGCCGGCTTCGGCGGCTTCTTCCACCCCGTACTGCACAAGAGGCTTGTTCACAATCGGCAGAATCTCCTTCGGCATGGCCTTGGTGGCCGGAAGAAAACGGGTTCCGTATCCGGCAACAGGGAAGAGACACTTCTTGATCATAACGTTCGTCCTTATATTCGCGTGGGTCACGGCCTGTTGTAAGTCAGTCATCCTTGAAGGCTGACTCACGAAGTATGCCAAGTGTAACCAAGTTGTTGCTCTAAATGGAGGTCCCGGTACTGAAATGTAGAGATTGGTAAAAAGGGGACCTGGTTCCCCTTTGGTATTGCTTGTTGATTTGCATAGAAAAAACTTTCAGTTAGCGCTGTAACTGACTGTATTATTGACACATTTTGTTTGTAAAGTTTGGCAACAGCCGCTGGATTTATCCTTCCTGATGCAATACATTCCCCCACATGAAAAATTCTTTAGAATAACCGGCTTTCCTTTCATGTTTTGGCCGGGGCTATCTGTCAGGACCCTAACCCTTGAAATTATCCCTGTTGATTGCACTGCTGTGGTGTGTTGTCAGCCAACCTCTCTACGGCCAAGAAAACGGCGCCTGGCTCCGTAATGGGTGGCAGCCTTATTCCGGTAACTTCGCCGGCAGTGCGGACGCTTTCAAGGAAGAGCGCGAACACTGGTTGCGGTCGCGGCTGAAGTTTTCCGGCAAGACAGCGCTGAACAGTGATGGCATCAATGGCGCAGTAGGCGTTGCAGCGGACAGACTGGTCGGCAAGAGCGACGCCATCGGATTCGACTACCGCGATGCCCGATCCTACAAGAATGATACCGACTCCAGTGGTGCATCCTTCCGCTACCGTTTCCCGGCGGGGGCCAACCGTTTGCGGATTGAAGCGGGTAGATCCCGCTACGAACATGCGGTAAGCAATGGTGACCGCCGCTTTAACGCCAGTGGTGAGTCCCGTGTGATGGGGCTCGGCGTGAGCCGCCCACTGTTTTCCAGGTTTGGAATGGCGTTTGGCGGCATCGCACAGCACCGGGGGCGCGACAGTGTATCGTTCCGGGAAAACAGCCTGGTCTCCGAATCCCGTTACCAGCTTTCGACCCTGGGCCTGGAAGCGCGTGGTGGTCATGAACTTTGGGGCGGAATAGTCGCCAACACCAATATGCTGGCGTTGAGCGGTCGTGAATTCCAGGCAACCGACTACCCGATGCATGACGATCAAACCGAAGAAGGAGACTTCTACAAGGTAGCCATGTCTGCCTCCGTGGAGCATGAACTGTTCCAGTGGAACTGGCGGGTCAAAGGCCGGTACCAGTTTGCAAATGAAGACCTTCCGGCCTCCGAGTACATCACAGTTGCTGGCCCGTCCATGCTCACCGGTTTCAACGGTCAGTCACTTTCCGTGGTCCGGGGTGGTTGGCTTCGGCTGGATACCGCCAGCCCCGCCTGGCCGATGCCCTTCGTCGATGGCGTACTGTCCAGTGTAAACTTTGCTGTGCTGCAGGGCTGGGTTCCCTATTCAGTGGCCCAGGCAAACCGGCACGGTACGGCCAGTGCGGGCCAGGTCTCATTGAAGATGCAGGGCCGCGCTTTCACCGCCAACGTCAGCGTGGGCCGGATGATTCGAACGTCAAGCACGGCCATGACAATGCCCGACCATCCGGACGTGCGGTTCTCGCTGTCCATGGGGATCTGATCCCGAGCCTTACAAACTTGTCACTTGAGTAAGTTTCGGCCGCAGGTGCTACATTAGTGGTTCTAAGGGACGGAATTGAGGTCGGAGAACCATGCGCTCAGGGACAGGATTGCTAACGCTGCTTATATTGGCGTTTTTTCTCTACACCATTCCGGCTCAGGCTTTAGAGTTCGGAGAAGTGGTCGACAAGGCCAGGGCCCTGGCCGAAAAAAAGTATGAGAAGCCACCGGAAGTGCCGGGATTCCTCCGGGACCTGGATTACCAGGACTATCAGTCGATTCGATTCAATCCGGAGGCCAGCCTCTGGCGGGAAGGTCTTTCCCTTTTCCGGGTCATGATGGTGCCACCGGGAAATTTCTATACCCACACGGTAAAGCTCAACGAGATTGACGCCACCGGTGTTCGCCCCATCACTTTTGACAAGACTGCCTTCAGCTTCCCCGATGACCTTGCCAAACGAATTCCCCCCGATCTTGGCCATGCCGGCTTCAAGCTGACTTACCCCCTTGGTGAGGGAACCGAGCAGAATCAGTTTCTGGTTTTTGCCGGAGCAAGTTACTTCCGGGGCGTAGGCGCGGATAACAGTTTCGGGCTGTCGGCCAGAGGCATTGCCTTGAACACCGGCCTTCCCTCTGGTGAAGAGTTTCCTTCCTTTATTGAGTTCTGGCTTGAGCGTCCCGGCGGTAGCAGTGATCGTGTAAGGGTTTACGGGTTGCTGAACGGCCCCAGTGTCGCCGGCGCCTACCGCTTCGATATACAGCCGGGGCCGACCACGCGGGTGGATGTCAGTGCCGAACTGTTTTTCCGTTCAGATGTGGAGCAGCCGGGCCTGGCGCCACTTACCTCCATGTTCTACTACGGCGAGAACACCGTGCGGCCGGTGGGAGAGTGGCGGCCGCAGGTTCATGATTCGGATGGTCTGCTGATTCACGACGCAGGCACTGACGAGTGGTTGTGGCGACCACTGGTGAATCCTTCCCGCCTCAAACTCAGTTACCTGCAGATCAACCGCCTTGGCGGTTTTGGCCTGATCCAGAGAGACACCGCCTTCCACCAGTTTGAAGATGCAGAAGCCCGATACGATTTGCGCCCCAGCGCCTGGGTCTCTCCCCGGCCAGGCTGGTCCGACGGCGAAGTGGTGCTGGTAGAGATTCCCACGGATTCGGAAACAAACGACAACGTAGTCGCATTCTGGAAACCGAAGGGAGGTGCGAGCAAGGGAGAGCACCGTAAACTGGACTATACGCTCAGTTTCGGTGGCAAAGATGTGGCAGGCCAGGAGACCGGGCGTGCGGTAAACACCTTTATGGGGGATGGCGACCGCACCGGAGGTGGTGATGCCGCGAATGCCTTCCGCATCATTGTCGATTTTGCTGGCGGGCCGCTGGATGCACTCAAGGCGGATGCTGCGGTGGTTGGCAACGCCAGTATAGGAAGCGGTGGCGACGGGGCTGAAGTCCTCGAGCATTATGTGGAATTCATCGAGGCTGACAACAACTGGCGGCTGTCGATGCTGGTGCGGCCCGGCAAAGGAACGGATACGATTCTACGCGGCCAGTTGCTGCTGGACGACAAGCCGCTGACGGAAGTCTGGACCTATTCGTTATCGGAGGCTGCCAGGATCCGACAGGGTGGGTCATGACCAGCGCCCTGAACATGCCGGAAATCCTTTGCCAGCAGGCGCTGGAAAGGGTGCTGGCCTACCTGGGTGATGACGGTGTTGTGCTGACAGCGGACACCTGCAGGCAGGCGCTCCGACTTGTGGAGTCAGCACTTGCCGAAAATGCCAGCCCCGACCTGCCTGCCCGCTGTGTTGCCAGCATTCCCGATTATTTCGAACTCCCCTGTGAAAGCATTCCGAAAGCCAGCCCACCGTTGAAGCGCGGATGCATCGGTTATGACTGACATGGACGACGCAGCAGATACATTGGCTCGGAGACGTTCCGGAGGCTGGCGTAGAGTCGCCACAATCAGGCGTTTTCTGATGACCGTCTTTGTGGTGGGGCAGACGCTGGTCGCCTGCTACTTTCTGCTCTGGGTTCTGCCATATCACGGTGGCACTCTGGTGGAGCTGGGGCTCCTGGTGCTGTTTGCCCTGCTGTACATGTGGATTGCAGTGGGCTTCTGGACGGCAGTCCTCGGTTTTGTGTTAAGGCTGGTCGGAGGCGACCGCTACAGCCTGTTGAAGCGGTATGAAGGAGAGGCGCTGGAAGCCACGCCGTTGGCCAGAACGGCCATTATCATGCCGGTCTATCACGAGCCCGTGTACTGGACACTCAGTGGGCTCAAAGCAGTGTACCGGGATCTTGAACGCTCCGGCCATCTGGACCAGTTCGAATTCCATATTCTTTCCGACAGCCGGGACCCGAATGTCTGGCTCGAAGAGCAGGCTACCTGGTATCGCCTGTGCCAGGAACTCGGGGCCGAAGGCCGTTTGTTCTATCGGCGCCGGCGGGTGAACCTCAACTTCAAGAGCGGCAATGTGGCGGACTTCCTGCGCCGCTGGGGTCGCCGTTATCGCTACATGGTGGTCCTTGATGCCGACAGTCTGCTCAGTGCAGACACCATCGTGCGCATGGTGCAACTGATGGAGCGGGAGCCGAACGTCGGCATACTGCAGACGGCGCCCTCCCTCATCAACGGTGAATCCCTGTTTGCCCGGGTACAGCAGTTTTCCAACCGGCTCTATTCCGCCCTGTTTGCCACTGGCCTTGCCGCCATCCAGATGGGTGATGCCGCTTTCTGGGGGCACAACGCCATTATCCGCATCAAACCCTTTATGGCTCATTGCGGCCTGCGCAAGCTGCGCGGGTTTGGTCTGTTCCGCGGTCCTATCATGAGCCACGACTTTGTGGAGGCAGCCTACATGGGTAGAGCCGGTTACGAAGTCTGGCTGGAGCCTGGTCTGAGCAACAGTTTCGAAGAGTCTCCGCCAACGCTGTCGGACGAACTGTCCCGAGACAACCGCTGGTCCCGTGGCAATCTGCAGCACCTGTGGATTCTGCTGTTCGGGCGCCGGCTTCGCCTGGCCCACAGGATGGCCCTGTTAAACGGCGTCATGGCCTATATGGCCTCGCCCCTGTGGCTGGGGTTCCTGATTCTCACCACCGTGGAAGCGGTGCAGATGACCGTGGCCAGCATCGATTACTTCCCGGAGGGACATCAGGGGCTGTTCCCACTCTGGCCTGAATGGCGACCGGAATGGGCACTGGGCCTTGCGTTAAGCACCCTGTCGCTGTTGTTCATTCCGAAATTCCTGGCCATTCTGGACGCGGTTATTCACGGCACTTCCAGGCAGTTTGGCGGCGTTGTTCGGTTATTTGTCTCCGTGCTGGTCGAAATTGTGGTTTCAGTGCTGCTCGCGCCAGTAAGGATGATCGCCCATAGCCAATACGTTCTTGGTGCCTTGCTGAACGTGTCGCTGACCTGGGCCGGGCAAAACCGCACACAGGAGACCTCCTGGCGAGAGGCACTTGTGACCCAGTTTCCCGGAATGCTGGTTGCGGCTGGATGGTCCGCCTTTGCCTGGAGCCTGGACCCCATGTTTTTCCTCTGGTCACTGCCGGTCGCGATTCCGCTGTTGCTGGCGGCCCCCACCTCCGTCTTGCTGAGCAAGGTCAGCGCGGGACAGGCGCTGCGTAAGCTGGGCATGCTGGTGATTCCGGAAGAACGTGAGTCCGTGCAGGTGCTGGACGATGCCCGTGCAGCCAGGAGTGACAGCAGAAATGCTTCCATGCTGACAGCAGTCGAGGAAGCAGTGGTCCGGCCAAGGCTTAACAGGCTTCATCAGGCACTGGCACGAGATGTCCGCCTTGCCAAGCGGGAAGAGTTGCTGGTGCCGCTGGTGGAGCATTGCGGTACAGCGGGTCCCGACTCATTGTCCCGTAGCGAACTCAGCCAGCTGTTCCGTGACAGGCAGTCCCTGGCGGAGCTGCACGAGCGTGCCTGGCAGGCACCGATCGACAGTTTCTGGGGCCGGCGTATCGCTATCCTGAGCAGAAAAGGCAGAAAACGCAGAACACGGAGCGCATGATGGATAGACGCACACTGATCAAGACCTTTGCCGCCCTTGCAGGCGCCCAGGCGTTGCCTTTGTCTGCATTGATGTTCAGCCGGCTGGCGCAGGCCGAAACGCTGGGTGAGGCGCGCCCGTTCAGCTATACCTGGCTTAAGGGACATGCCAGAGCCTTGGCAGGGGAGCCGTGGAAATCGGAGGAAGGGAGTTTGCCGGGCTCTCTCAAACACCTGTCCTGGGACGACTATCAGGCTATTCGTTTTCTGCCCCAAGAGGCACTCTGGCGTAATGACGATAATGCCTTCCAGGTCCAGTTGTTTCATCTGGGCCTGTACTTCCAGTCGCCGGTGCATATCTATGAGGTAGAAAACGGACAGGCCAGGGAACTGGCCTATCAACCGGACTACTTCAGTTATGAGGGAGAAGAGCCCCTCGGCACACTGCCCAGGGATCTTGGCTACGCCGGCTTCCGGGTGCACTTCCATACAGACTTCGAAAGGGATCTGGTGGCTTTTTTGGGGGCCAGCTACTTCCGCGCGGTGGGGTCCGATATGCAATATGGCCTGTCCGCAAGGGGGCTGGCTATCGACACCGGCCTGAACCGTGAAGAGGAGTTTCCCCAGTTCACTGCATTCTGGCTGGAAAAGCCGGCTCCGGGCAGCCATCAAATGGTGGTGTACGCCTTGCTGGATTCTCCCAGCACGACGGGCGCCTACGCTTTCACCATGACCCCGGGGCGGAACACGGTGATGAAGGTCGATGTGGCGCTGTATCCCCGCAAACCCATGGAGCGTGTAGGCGTTGCGCCCCTGACCAGCATGTACCAGACCGGCGAAAATGATCGCCGCATGGCCAACGACTGGCGCCCGGAAATTCACGATTCTGATGGGCTAGCGGTCCATAACGGGCAGGGTGATTGGCTCTGGCGGCCACTGGTAAACCCGCGATCAGTGCGGGTAAACAGTTTTGTCGACAAAAACCCGAGAGGCTTCGGCCTGCTTCAGCGCGACCGGGATTTTGCCCGCTACCAGGACGACGGCGTGTTCTATGACAAGCGCCCCAGTGCCTGGATAGAACCCCATGGTGAATGGGGAGCCGGCAGCGTGATGCTGGTGGAAATTCCCACCAAGGACGAAACGTTCGACAACATTGTCGCCTTCTGGAACCCAGAGGAGCCACTGGAGCCGGGGAACGAGTACCTTTACTCCTACACCCTGACCTGGGGCGAAGAACCCCCGCGACAGCCGGAAGCACTGGCGACGGTACAGGCAACCCGCACAGGGCTCGGGGGCGTGATTGGCCAGAAAAGAGAGTACTTCTCCTGGCGGTTTGCGGTGGATTTCGCAGGTGGCCCGCTGCCTTTGCTGGCCGACGACGCGGAAGTAGAGCCCGTGATCACCGCCAGCCGTGGCCGGGTGGAAATCACCTCGGCCCGCCCCCTGGCCTCCATTGATGGTTTCCGGGCCATGTTCGATCTGGTGCCCGATGACTCCCTGGAACCCATTGACCTGCGGCTGCAACTGAAGTTGGGCGACCAGGTACTGACAGAAACCTGGCTGTACCAGTACACACCGCCACCAGAGCAAGAGAGGGCATAGCCATGGAAGAGCGGCAAACAGAACCCGAGGGCGTGCCAGAACGTACCCTGATACAGAGGGTGGATATACGAAATACCGCAATGGTTGTGCTCTCTTCCGTCGCGGCCCTGTATTTCATCTCCTGGGCCCAGGCCGTATTGGTCCCCCTGGTGGGGGCCATCCTCATCAGTTACGCCCTGGACCCACTGGTGTCCGGGCTGGAAAAATTTCGGATTCCCCGCCCCCTCGGTGCCGCACTGGTGTTGACTATTCTGGTGGTGACGATTGCTGGCGCGAGTATCCCGCTTAAGCGGGAAACCATGGCCATACTGGACAAGGCGCCCTGGGCAATCGAGCAGTTCCAGCGTGCTGAAGCGCGCTCGGCGCCAGAGGAAGAAGGCGTTATGGAAAAAGCCCAGGATGTGGCAAAAAAAATCGAGGACACTGCCGAGGAGGATGAAAAGGAGACCGAACAGCCGGACGTGATGCGCGTCAGGATTGTGGGCGAGAAGTTCAATGTCTGGAAATACCTGATGGAAGGGTCATCGACGATACTGGTGCTGGTTTCCCAGGTTTTTTCGGCATTGTTACTGGTGTTTTTCATGCTTTCTGCAGGGAGACTCTATAAACGCAAAGCCGTCAGATTGTCGGGGCCGTCGTTCCACAGAATGCGCAAAACGGCGCGGATCATGAACGAATTCCATAGCCAGGTGCGGCGCTTTCTGTTCGTGATGTTGCTGGGCGGCCTGTTTGTGGGCTTTTTTACCTGGCTGGCGTTTTTTTTACTGGGCATGGAGCAGGCTGTTTTCTGGGGCGTGGTCGCGGGAGTGGCAAGCGTCGCACCTTATCTGGGGCCTTTTCTGGTAATGGTCGGATCTGGCGTGGCAGCATTCATTCAGTTTAGTACCGTCGATATGGCCTTACTTATCGCCGCTATCTCGCTCGTGATCACCAGCATCCAGGGCAACCTGCTGCTGCCCATGCTTACCAGCCGTCTCTCCAGCCTGAATGAAGTGGCCATCTTCCTGGGCCTGCTGTTCTGGGGTTGGCTCTGGGGCCCGGTAGGACTCATCGTGGCGACGCCCGTGCTGATGATTATCAAAACCCTGTGTGACCATGTCAGCAATCTGAGAGCGGTGGGGGAGTTGCTGGGCAAATGAGGGTGTCATGTCAACAATTGAGCAATCTTTGGTCGATGGATTGTTGACAATACCATCCGTCCGGCGTAAATTTCGGGTCATTATAGTCACGATTGTTGACAAACTATGTCCGAAGCCGCCATCCAAACCTACACCCGCGCCGACGAAGCCTTCGATTGTCTGCAAACGGCTATCGTCAAAGGCGATCTTGTCCCCGGCGAAAAAATCGGCGAAGTGGAACTCTGCTCCCGTTTCAACCTTACCCGTGGCCCGTTGCGGGAGGCCCTTGGCCGGCTCGAATCCCGAGGACTGCTGGTCCGCCGGCCCCATGCCGGGGTAAAGGTGGTGTCCGTGAGTGCAGACGAACTCATGGAGCTGTACCGCATTCGTGAAACCATGGAAGGCCTTGCCGCCCGCCAGGCCGCCGAACGAATGACCGACGAAGAAATTGCAGACCTCCACGCTACCCTCGATGCCCACGAACAGATGATCGAGCAGGCCCAGGGCCAGGCCTACTATCAGGCGGAAGGCGATTACGACTTCCATCACCGCATCGCCACCGGCAGCCGCAACACAAAACTCGCGCAAATGCTGCTGGGTGATCTTTACTATATGGTCCGGATGTACCGTTATCGCCTGAGCACCTCCTCCGGCCGGCCCCACATGGCCCTGGGAGAGCACCGAAGAATCGCAGAAGCCATCGCTCAGCGCGACGGCGAACTGGCGGAGTTCCTGATGAAACGCCACATCAACGCCGCCCGCAAAAACATAGAAACTAAGATCCACAACGGCAGCCTGACAATCTGATGGTTGCCCGGGGTGCAACGAACCATGTCGGATTACGGCTGCGCCTAATCCGACCTACAAGTGCCAAGACAGAACACCAACAACGTAGGTCGGATTAGCGCAGCGTAATCCGACAAACCAAAACCCATAGGTCGGATTTACCCGTGAAGGGCATGAAAGGCGCAGCCGTAATCCGACAAAAAGAATCCACCAGTATAGAGAGGCCAACACCATGTCTAAAAAACCATCCCCGGGCGCCCGCTTCCGCAAAGCCCTGAAAGAAAACCACCCGTTGCAAATCGTAGGCACCATCAACGCCTACACCGCCATGATGGCGGAAAAGGTCGGCCATCAGGCCATCTATCTGTCGGGCGGCGGCGTAGCCAACGCCTCCTACGGCCTGCCGGACCTGGGCATCACCACCATGAACGACGTGGTTGAAGATGTTCGCCGCATCACCGCAGCCACCGACGTACCGCTGCTGGTCGACATCGACACCGGCTGGGGCGGTGCCTTCAACATCGGCCGCACCATCCGTGAAATGGAACGCGCCGGCGCTGCTGCAGTCCATATTGAAGACCAGGTAGCTCAGAAGCGTTGTGGTCATCGGCCCAACAAGGAAATCGTGTCCCAGGAAGAAATGGTTGACCGCATCAAAGCTGCGGTGGATGCCCGTGAAGACGACGACTTCTTCATCATGGCCCGCACCGACGCCTTCCAGAAAGAAGGCCTCGAAGCCGCCATCGAACGTGCCAAAGCCTGTATCGAGGCGGGCGCCGACGGCATCTTTGCTGAAGCCGTCACCGAACTGGAACACTACAAAGCCTTCTCTGAAGCCCTGAACGTACCGGTACTGGCCAATATCACCGAATTCGGCGCCACGCCACTGTACAACCGCAAGGAGCTTGCAGAAGCCGGCGCCGGTATGGTGCTGTATCCACTAAGCGCCTTCCGCGCCATGAACAAGGCCGCATTGCTGGTGTATGAAAACATCCTTGAGAAGGGCGACCAGAAAGACGTGGTTGACCTGATGCAGACGCGGATGGAGCTGTACGACTTCCTGAACTACCACGACTTCGAGCAGAAGCTGGATGAGTTGTTCCAGCAGAAGAAGGGATAGTCAAAATTTGGGCCTGCTTGTCGGATTACGGCCCTGCGGGCCTAATCCGACTTACAAATGCCCCGGCCCGGACCAACCAGAACCATAGGTCGGATTAGGCGAAGCCGTAATCCGACAACCCAAACAAAATATCGGGGGAGAACACCATGGCAGAATCGAAAAAACTCGGAGGTGCTGGCCTTCGCGGGCAGGTTGCCGGCGTAACAGCACTGTGTACCGTGGGACAGTCCGGCACCGGACTGACCTATCGCGGCTATGACATCAGCGACCTGGCGGAAAACGCCCAGTTCGAGGAAGTGGCGTACCTGCTGTTGCGGGGAAAACTGCCCAATCAGCAGGAATTGAATGCCTACAAGCAGAAACTGGTGAGCCTGCGCGAACTGCCCTACGCCGTGAAATCCGTGCTCGAACACATTCCCAAAAACGCTCATCCCATGGACGTTATGCGTACCGGCTGCTCCATGCTGGGCAACCTGGAAACCGAAACCGACTTCAGCCAGCAGGACGACAAGATCGACCGCATGCTGGCGCTGTTTCCGGCCATCATTACCTACTGGTACCGCTTTGCCCACGAAGGCGTGCGTATCGACACGGCCAGCGACGTGGACTCCATTGGTGGCCATTTCCTCGAGCTGCTCCACGGCAAGAAGCCCAATGAGCTGCACGAGCGCGTCATGAACGTATCGTTGATTCTTTATGCCGAGCACGAGTTCAACGCCTCGACGTTCAGCGCCCGTGTCTGCGCCTCCACGCTGTCTGATATCCACAGCTGCGTAACCGGTGCCATCGGAACCCTGCGCGGCCCGCTGCATGGCGGCGCCAACGAAGCGGCCATGGCTCTGATTCAGAAGTTCAAGACCCCCGACGAAGCCGAGAAGGGCCTGCTGGGCATGCTCGAGCGCAAGGAGAAGATCATGGGCTTCGGCCACGCTGTTTACAGTGAGTCTGATCCCCGCAACGCCATCATCAAGAAGTGGTCCGAAAAACTCGCCAACGAAGTGGGCGACACCGTGCTGTACCCGGTATCAGTACGCTGCGAGGAAGTGATGTGGCGCGAGAAAAAACTCTTCTGCAACGCCGATTTCTTCCACGCTTCCGCGTATCACTTCATGGGCATTCCCACCGAGTTGTTCACCCCCATCTTCGTGATGTCCCGGGTATCCGGCTGGACCGCCCACGTGAAGGAACAGCGCGAAAACAACCGCATCATCCGCCCCAGCGCCGATTACAACGGCCCCGAGCATTCGGAGTGGGTGCCGATCGAGCAGCGCGATTGAGAACGGGGGAGATGGCCTCATGTCGGATTACGCCTTTGGCTAATCCGACCTACATGTTAGCGCCATCAACCAAGTAGGTCGGATTAGGCGCAGCCGTAATCCGACACCCAAATCGTAGGTCGGATTAGGCGCAGCCGTAATCCGACAACCCAGGACCACGAGCAACGCCAATGAACACAAATTACCGCAAACCCCTCCCAGGCACCGACCTGGACTATTTCGACACCCGCCAGGCCGTAGAAGACATCCAGCCCGGCGCGTATGACAAACTCCCGTATACCTCTAAAATCCTGGCAGAACAGCTCGTTCGCCGTTGCGACCCGGAGGCACTGACGGATTCCCTGAAACAGCTGATCGAACGCAAACGCGACCTGGACTTCCCCTGGTACCCGGCGCGTGTGGTTTGCCACGACATCCTGGGCCAGACAGCCCTGGTAGACCTGGCCGGCCTGCGTGACGCTATCAAGGAAAAGGGCGGCGACCCGGCCAAGGTGAATCCCGTGGTACCAACGCAGCTGATCGTTGACCACTCCCTGGCCGTTGAACACGCCGGTTTCGAGAAGGACGCCTTCGAGAAAAACCGCGCCGTTGAAGACCGCCGCAATGATGACCGCTTTCACTTCATCAACTGGACCAAGACAGCATTCAAGAACGTGGATGTGATTCCTCCGGGCAACGGCATCATGCACCAGATCAACCTGGAAAAGATGTCCCCGGTGATCCAGAACCGGCCGGACGGGGAAGGCAAGCACGTTGCCTACCCGGACACCTGCGTAGGCACGGACAGCCATACGCCAATGGTTGACGCCCTGGGTGTTATCTCCGTTGGAGTCGGCGGTCTGGAAGCCGAAAGCGTCATGCTCGGCCGTGCCTCCATGATGCGCCTGCCGGACATCGTCGGCGTTGAGCTGACCGGTAAGCTGCAGCCGGGTATCACCAGCACGGACATGGTTCTGGCCATCACTGAGTTCCTGCGCAAGGAACGGGTGGTCGGTGCCTACCTGGAATTCTACGGCGAAGGCGCCGACAGCCTCACCGTCGGCGACCGCGCCACCATCTCGAATATGACTCCTGAGTATGGTGCTACCGCTGCCATGTTCTTCATCGACGGCCAGACCATTGATTACCTGAAGCTGACTGGCCGCGAAGACGATCAGGTGGCCCTGGTTGAGACCTACGCCAGGGAAACCGGCCTGTGGGCCGACAGCATGAAAAACGCCGAATACGAGCGTGTGCTGCAGTTTGACCTGTCGAAGGTCAAGCGCACCCTGGCAGGCCCTTCCAACCCGCACGCACATCTGCCCACCTCCGAACTCGCCGAGCGCGGCATTGCCGGTGAATGGGTGAAGGAAGAAGGCAAGATGCCGGACGGCGCGTGCATCATTGCGGCCATCACCAGCTGCACCAACACCAGTAACCCCCGCAACATGGTGGCTGCCGGCCTGATCGCCCGTAACGCCAACAAGCTGGGCCTGACCCGCAAGCCCTGGGTGAAAACCTCCCTGGCACCGGGCTCCAAGACCGTGAAAATGTATCTGGAAGAAGCCAACCTGATGTCGGAGCTGGAAGAACTCGGCTTCGGTGTGGTGGCCTTTGCCTGCACCACCTGTAACGGCATGAGCGGCGCCCTGGATCCGAAAATCCAGAAGGAAATCATCGATCGGGATCTGTATTCCACCGCCGTGCTTTCCGGTAACCGCAACTTCGATGGCCGGATTCATCCCTACGCCAAGCAGGCGTTCCTGGCGTCACCGCCATTGGTGGTCGCCTACGCCATTGCAGGCACCATCCGCTTCGACATCGAAAAGGATGCCCTGGGTTACGACAAAGACGGCAATCCGGTCACCCTGAAGGACATCTGGCCGGATGATGCGGAAATCGACGCCATCGTCAAAGCCAGCGTAAAGCCGGAGCAGTTCCGCAGCACCTACATTCCGATGTTCGACATCACCCGGGATGCCCAGGCCAACACCAACCCGAACTACGACTGGCGGCCGCAGAGCACCTACATCCGTCGCCCGCCGTATTGGGAAGGTGGCATGGTGGGGGAGAAAACCCTCAAGGGCATGCGCCCGCTGGCCGTGCTGCCAGACAATATCACTACGGACCACTTGTCACCGTCCAATGCCATCCTGATGGACAGTGCCGCCGGTGAATACCTGCACAAAATGGGCGTGCCGGAGGAAGACTTCAACTCCTACGCCACCCACCGTGGTGACCACCTCACGGCCCAGCGCGCCACTTTTGCCAACCCGAAACTGTTCAACGAAATGGTCAGGGACGAGAACGGCAACGTGAAGCAGGGCTCACTGGCCAGGATCGAGCCGGAAGGTAAAGTTACCCGCATGTGGGAAGCCATCGAAACCTACATGGAGCGCAAGCAGCCACTGATCATCATCGCTGGCGCGGATTACGGCCAGGGTTCCTCCCGTGACTGGGCCGCGAAGGGCGTTGCTCTCGCCGGTGTAGAAGCGATTGCTGCGGAAGGTTTTGAGCGCATCCACCGCACTAACCTGGTGGGTATGGGCGTGATGCCCCTGCAGTTCGAGGAAGGCACCACCCGCAAGACTCTGGCCCTGGACGGCACTGAAACCTACGACGTGGAAGGCACTGCGGCTCCGCGTGCTGAGTTGACGCTGGTTATTCACCGCAAGAACGGAAGTACAGAGCGTGTGCCCGTTATTTGCCGGTTGGATACGGCCGAGGAAGTGTCGATTTACAGTGCCGGTGGGGTGTTGCAGCGGTTTGCGGAGGATTTTTTGCAATCCGAGGGTGCTGCGTAGCCTGCGAAAGTGTCGGATTACGGCCCTTTGGGCCTAATCCGACCTACGCCAGAGTTGGCGACGAACCCCGTAGGTCGGATTAGCGAAGCGTAATCCGACACCCAACCCCGATTCCGACCCCCAATCCAAAAAGGTACCCCATGCCCAACGCCCCCCAAATCAAAATCCCCGCCACCTACATGCGTGGCGGCACATCAAAAGGCGTCTTCTTTCGCCTGCAAGACCTCCCGGAACCGTGTCAAACCCCGGGCGAAGCCCGGGACAAACTCCTGCTCCGGGTCATAGGCAGCCCCGACCCCTACCAGAAACAAATCGACGGTATGGGCGGCGCCACTTCAAGCACCAGTAAAACGGTCATCCTCGCAGCGCCCACACAGCCAGACCACGATGTGGACTACCTGTTCGGCCAGGTCTCCATCGACAAGCCCTTTGTCGACTGGAGCGGCAACTGCGGCAACCTCACCGCTGCCGTGGGTGCCTTTGCCATTAACGGTGGCTTCGTTGGCAAAGACCGAATTCCCGAAAACGGCACCGCCACCGTTCGCATCTGGCAGGCCAACATCAAAAAAACCATCGTCGCCCACGTGCCCATCACCAACGGGGAAGTGCAGGAAACCGGTGATTTCGAACTGGATGGTGTCACCTTCCCGGCGGCCGAAGTGCAGGTCGAATTTATGGACCCGGCCGACGGCGAAGGCGCCATGTTCCCCACCGGCAACCTGGTGGACGACCTGGAAGTGCCCGGAGTAGGCACACTCAAGGCCACCATGATCAACGCCGGCATACCTACGATCTTTCTCAATGCAGAAGACATCGGTTACAAAGGCACGGAGTTGCAGGATGACATCAACAGCAACCCCGAAGCCCTGGCTATGTTCGAAACCATCCGCGCTCACGGCGCCGTGAAGATGGGCCTAATCAAGAGCGTGGAAGAGGCTGCCAGCCGTCAGCACACCCCCAAGGTCGCTTTCGTGGCCAAGCCGTCGGACTACGTATCATCAAGCGGTAAAACCATCGGGGCAGGGGATGTCGATGTACTGGTGCGTGCCCTCTCCATGGGCAAGCTCCACCATGCCATGATGGGAACCGCCGCCGTCGCCATCGCCACCGCTGCCGCCGTTCCGGGAACACTGGTAAATCAGGCGGCCGGTGGTGGTGACCGGACGTCTGTGACCTTCGGTCATCCGTCCGGAACATTGCAGGTAGGCGCAGAAGCCAGCCAGGTAAACGGCCAGTGGACCGCCACCAAAGCCATCATGAGCCGCAGTGCGCGTGTGCTTATGGAAGGTTGGGTGCGAGTACCGGGCGGAAGCTTTTGATGTGTGTTTGGGAATGTAAACCTTAATAAACAGAAAAGCCGGAAATGTCTTAGGAGATTTTTCCGGCTTTTTTGCTCGGCGTCGACATAATTTACGCATTTATAGGCCATGTTTCTGAAAATCTGCTTAATAATTAAAATTAAATAATAAAACTGCTTTTTAAAGCGCCTTATTTACAAAATAGTAATTTATATACCCCGCATTAATATACATGGCGTTTAAGGTTCCGCTCTTATAATAAGATATTGTCCAATATAATTACGCTTTTATTTATAGTTGATATAAAAAATATTGTATCTGCATGAAATATAAGAACATAAATAATATGGCGTGGATGTTGCTTACTGTTGCGGCCGTTGACACGCTTGCTTTCCGTATAGTGGTCATCGTCAGTAATCAAGGAGAGATTAATATGAACACTGCACTTAAAAGAACACTCTTGTCGTCGCTTGTCGTACCTTTTGCACTCGGTGTGCAATCTGCCAACGCAGCGGAGATTACCGAGTGGGGTTATAACGTCGGCAACACCTTCGCTAACGCGCAATTCAATGGTGGAGGCTCAGGCGGCACCGCCGTCGCAGAAGACCAAAACCTGTCATGGGGCAGTGCTGATCTTACTGATACCGGGGACCGGTCATCGGTTGCGATCGAGAATGTATCCGGCACAGGTGGCCTGTTCACCAATGGCGGCTATGTTAATGGTGGAACCTTCACTCACACCAACAATATCATCAGCTCCAGCTACGCAACGCTGACCAGTTTTGACCTGATTTCATCCCTGACGCTGAACGCCGCAACACCGAATACCGGTGACGTTCAGATGCTGGATGATCTTACCTTCAAGACGTCGTTCATCGAAACGCAGAATAATGCCAGCAGCTGCTTTGCAGGTTCGTCACCGAAAGCCTGTGATGATATTTTTACCATCGACAATCTCGACGAGTTGGATGGTACCAAGAATGTCGACGGCTGGTTCGAGATCGCGTCACCGTCGTTCACCATTGACGACTACAGCTACACGGTGTTCCTTGAGCTGGAAAGTCTATTCGCCCTCGGGGAAACCTGCGATGTGGCCGGTGCTCCGGCTGACTGCGTTGGTCTTCAGACCGTTGAAAACCAGGAAAACACCTTTCAGACCCGCTTCCGTATTGCCTCTACTCCGGTAAGCGTTCCTGAGCCAGGTACACTTGCGCTGATGGGACTGGGCCTTACTGGATTTGCGCTTTCTCGGAGGAAAAAAACTGCCACGGCATAACTGCCACGGCATAACGTTTGAAAAGAAAACCCCTGCCAGGGGTCGGCGGGGGTTTTTTATGCCCTTCAGAAGGTCGGATTTGCCCGTGAAGGGCATAGAGTGGAGGGCGTAATCCGACAATCGCAATAAGCTTAAGCCCTGCTGCTACGGCGTGGTGCACATGCGGGGTGTCTTGGAGCAAAAAAGCACCAGTCAGAAAATATTCGATATAAAACAGGTGGGAAAAAGTCGCCTGATTCTGGTTGTAACGAATTTGAGACAATATGTGTATAAATACACAACACATCTACACTAAAGGCTTACACCCCGGCTTTGATCCACTGGCGTCAGAATAATTTACGCGTCTTCACGTTAGTCTGGTTTTGAAATTCGTTTTTAATCAAATAATGCTTATAAGACAACTTGGTTAAATGCTTTTATTCTAATCGGACACCTTTAAATATCGCTCGAAAGTACACATGGCGCCTAAGGCGATGTGTTTAAGCGCATCGAATGTCGAAGATACTTACACCTGCATCTCTAAGGTAATCAGGCGCTAAGTGTAAGTTATTTAAATGAAACAACTTTTAATACATGGTATGGCTAATGCTTATGAATCAGTACCGCTGACTCGCTGGCTTGAATTCCGGCTGCCAGCGTTCACAATCAAGGAGAGATCATTATGAACACAGCACTTAAAAGAACCCTTCTATCGACCATTGTCCTGCCTTTAACACTCGGTGCGGCATCTGCCATCGCGGATCCGATTGGCTTCTGGGACTATACGGTTGACAGTAATTTCTCAAACGCGACATTCACTGACAAACAAAATGGTAACACCGGCAGCCAAACTACTGACCCCAATGAGATTTCATGGGGTGGAGTTGGAGATGCGAATCGATCATCTGTTGCAATTACTGATGTAGATTCATTAGCTGATCCCCTCCCATTACTCGAAACTAACGGCGGCGCCGTTAACGGGGGTGTATTTACCCATACCAATAACATTATCGATCTAGATTTTGATACGCTGCTATCGTTTGACCTGACCTCCACGCTGACGCTGTATCCGAATCCGGCCGCCGACGGCAATACCGAGGAACTGGATCCTATTACCTTCAATACCCGCTTCACAGAAACGCCGAATGCAACTGAACCCTGTGCCGATGAAGGCTCCACGCCGTGCGGTGACATTTTCACCGTTGTGAGCATTGAAGGCTTGGGCGACTTTTCTGGTGGAATGCTCGAGGGACAGTCGTTCATTCAAGGCGGTTATCTCTACACTGTGTTTCTTGAGCTAGCTGGTCTGACAACGTTGCCTGACACTGCCTGTGCAGCGGCGAATGCCAATGCTGGATGTGTTGGTCTTCTGACCCCGGAGGGCCAACCTAACTCCTTCCAGTCCTCGTTCAGTATTACCGCTAGAGAGGTTCAGGTTCCCGAGCCAGGCACCCTGGCACTGCTGGGCCTGGGCCTCGCCGGACTTGGCCTGTCACGCAGGAAAAAAGCAGCAAAAGCATAATGTCTGAACGGCTATAACGTTTAGACGAAAGTGCTGAAAGTAAAAGCCCCCGCTTCTGGCGGGGGCTTTTTTGTTTTCAGACCGGCTCCGTCGTGGGGTCAGGCAACCTCCCTTTCCTTTACCTGATCGGCGGTATCCGGTTTCGCCGGCAGGTATCGTCCATCGTCAGTAATCAGCGACCAGACGTCTGGACGACGCTTCTTTATACCGTCAATCAGTGACGCTGCTTCGGTAAAGGCAGGACGGCGACGGCCGTGGTACTCCATCACAGGCCCCACATGGTCAAATTCCACACCAAATCGCTTCAACAGGCGTAGCTGTGCAGGCTCCATGATTGCCATCCAGTGGGTTATGCCGTGTCTGACAGACATCTGGAGAATGCCGGCAAAAAGCCCCAGGCTGATATAGGGCATGGCGCGTCTGCCATTTTCCGAATCGCTATAGGAGGCAAAATCGCTGATGCCAGCGGCCGAAGCGTCCTCATTCAGACGCCGACGGAACTCCCGGCTGACCGCCATGCGGGATATTTCTGCGATCTGCTCACGGCGTGCGCCTGCAAAGGCGTCCCGTGCAGGCTGGTCCATCCGATGGATACAGGGCCCTTCCATCGGAAAATCGGACTGCTCCGGGCTATCGCCCGCCATGACGAGACGAACCGCGGCGACGCTGTCTCCCGTTATTCGGTGTCGGATCAGAGCGTGCGCGGATCGCGGGTCGTAGGCATCGTGCTCGCGTTTATCGGCGAAGCAGTCAGGGTCTTCGAAATGCCGGTCAATGCAATAGACCTGATACCGGACCTCGAAGACCTTGTTGATCACCTCGGGAGACGTCGCCAACTGGACATTGAATACCGAGTTGAAAATAGTACTGACGTCTTCCGGTAGTTCCTGGTCTTTTGTGTTTTCTGTTTCTTGGTGGAGTGCAAACCCTGTGTTCATTTCTGGATCCTCATTCTGTCCCTTTCAGGGAGCTGTTAGGGCGATAGTCGCAGTGATAAAAAGGCGCCGGTTAAACTCCATTTGACGGCGTACTACGGGTGTATCGAGGCTACAGCTCATCAGACCTCGGAATGCTTTATCCTGGGCACGTAACGTCCGGGCGCCAGGATGCAATTGGGGTCGACTGCAGCTTTCAGTTGACTGGCAAGTCGGGTGAAAGCTGAGCCACCGGTATTCAGGATGCCCATCGCGTCGATGTTCAGGCGATAAGGCAGGAAACCTTCTTTTTGCCCCGCGTCGAACAGTGCGCGATAGCAATCATTGGCCCGCGCTGTCGCTTTCGCGTCCCTGCGGTCAAAAAGCAGGGGAACGGTAGAGTCGAAGCAGCGATCATTCACGGTGGTCAACGTAATCAGCGGGTTGACACCGTACTGCGGGCAAATTCTCTCAATCATATCGATATAGCGTCGAACGTCGTTTCCCCGAATCGGAACCAGCGGCGCGAACCAGATCAGCCCACAACCGTCGCGTGCGGGGTTTTTTGGTTGTCCGGGTTCCGGCAAGGTGCCTGAGCGCCAATATGCCAGCGCCAGCGCGACATCATTCGGGGTGCCATGCATGATTTCCAGCGCGCCGGAGAGCGTATCTGCCATGCCCTTCACCCGTGTAGCCAGCCTGCCGGGCAGTACGCGGGCAATATTCCGCACTGCGCCAACTTTCCGCCGGTTGATAAAGATAAGACGGTCAGTCACCGGGCCCAGAAGCCGCCGTAGCGTGCGTCTGGCGGCCCTGGCTACCTCTTTCGAAGCATAAATCGCGCCGACCCCGCTCCACGCCGGAACACCGTGACGGTTGGCGAGAGCGTCAATTTCGTGAGCAGGCAGAACGCCGTCGACGGCCTTATCTTCGGGGAAGGGCGTCATCATCGAGAGCATGCGCTGGCTGTTAAGCAGGTTAATCGCCACCACCGAACCGCCGAGTGCCCGTAGCACAGCCCGAACGGTGGGTACCAGTGCTTCCAGTTTGGCGTCGTCTTTTGTGGAAAAGAAAAATGCAGTCACGGTGTCGGGCACTGGCGCAAGAGCGATGGTTATATTCACAACCACGCCAAAATTCCCCTGGCTGAATAGCCCGTCGAGATAGGGACCCAGGCCCCATTTGAACAGACCGTCAACTTCCGCACCGCCAAGTTCGCTGAGGGGTGTCCGGTAAAGGGTACCGTCGGGGAGAATCGCTTCCAGCTTCGTCACCGCAGCGAAATGGTCAGTGATGGGGGTGATGCCATAACCCCGTTCGAGCGCGTTACCAAGAATACTGCAGGTAGGGCCTGCGCCGGTCACCGGAACTAGGTAATTACCGTCATGGCGGTCCAGGAAGTCTCTGAGAGCGCCTTGCGTTACGCCGGGCTCAACGGTGACGACGCCCAACTCGGGATCAAAATCGGAAATACGGTCAAGCCCGCCAAGATCAAGGATGACGCAGCCATCTTCGACCGGATTGGCACTGCCGTAGCCCCAGTTATTGCCGGTGCTCACAGGGTAGACAGCGACCTGCCACCGTTGAGCGACCTGCAGAACCGCTGCGACCTGCTCCCGGGTCTCTGGGCGGAGCACAGCCGGAATGGAGCGCTTTGTTCCTATTGTGGAGGCGCCGACGTCATCTGCTCGAGCTGCGCGGGCCACAACGACACCGGATTCGCCCAGAATAGTGGTCCATTCGGCAATTGCAGACTCGGTAGAGGTGCTATTTACTGGCATTTCCATGATTTAGCGACGCCGTTTATTAATGCGTTGTTAAAGCTTACTGACGGGTTGTTCATCGTTGGCGGGGTGATTATAGGCGAGATAAGGCAATCAGAACCACGTTGCAGCATTACGGCTTCGAAAAGGGACTGATTTAAAGAACTGAATTGCAAACAAGCAGTTAAATTGAAATCAGAGAAATACTGTGGGGGTTATTTATTAAAATAATTTAAACTGATTTATGTGATAGCTTGTCAGCAAACGTAAATCCACTGATTTCAGGGGATCTTTTATTATTTAATTCGTTGAAATCACCATCGGTTAAAACTTTTGGTTGTTATTGTTGTGTATGTAAATACGACATATATTCAGTAAATATATTGTTAGTATAGATACATACATACTGAATTTCACGGGTTCTTCAACTAGGCTCAAACAAATAATCATCAGGATCAGGAGAACAGTTAAATGTCAGCAACATTCGATCTCAACGAACGCCCCGACTACGATGAGCTCATCCAGACCATTGCCGATTACACCCTCAGCTACCGGATAAAAAGCAAAGAAGCCTGGAACACCGCCCGTAACTGCCTAATGGACACAATAGGCTGCGGCTTACTCGCCCTGCGATTTCCAGAATGCACCAAACACCTCGGCCCGCTCGTTGAGGGCACGGTGGTCCCCCATGGTGCCCGCGTTCCGGGAACATCCTTCCGGCTCGACCCGGTAAAAGCCGCTTGGGACATCGGCTGCATCATCCGCTGGCTGGACTATAACGACACCTGGCTTGCGGCCGAATGGGGCCACCCCTCAGACAACCTGGGGGGTATTCTTGCGGTGGCTGACCATCTCTCCCAAAAAAGGGTGGCAGATGGCAAATCGCCCCTGACCATGAAGGATGTGCTCGAAGCCATGATCATGGCCCATGAAATTCAGGGTGTGCTGGCAGTGGAAAATTCTTTTAACCGGGTAGGACTGGACCACGTGGTGCTGGTCAAGGTGGCATCCACGGCCGTCACCGCGAAACTGATGGGCGCAAACCGGGAGCAACTGTTATCAGCGCTGTCCCACGCCTGGGTAGATGGCCAGTCATTGCGCACCTACCGTCACGCTCCCAACGCAGGTTCCCGCAAATCCTGGGCAGCAGGCGACGCCACCTCCCGAGCGGTGCGCCTGGCCGACATCGCCATGAGGGGAGAAATGGGCATTCCGAGCGCGCTGACTGCGCCCCAATGGGGCTTTTACGATGTGTTGTTCAGCAAAACCAACAAAGACCAGGAGCTCAAACCTGAGGACAAGCGGCAGTTTACCTTACCTCAGGACTTCGGGTCCTACGTGATGGAAAACATCCTGTTCAAGATCTCCTTCCCGGCGGAATTTCATGCCCAGACTGCAGCAGAGGCAGCAGTAACCCTGCACCCTCAGGTCAAGGACCGCCTAGACGAGATTGACCGTATTGTCATCACCACCCAAGAGTCCGCCATTCGCATTATCTCCAAACAAGGTAAGCTGGCGAACGCCGCGGACAGGGACCACTGCCTGCAATATATGGCGGCAGTGCCACTGATCTTCGGCAGCCTGACGGCCGAGCATTACGAAGACAGCTTTCATGAGGCCAATCCGGTCATCGACCAGGTTCGTGAAAAGATGGAAGTTGTGGAAGACGAAAGGTACACACGCGAGTACCTGGAAGAGGACAAGCGCTCAATCGCCAATGCGATCCAGGTGTTCTTCAAGGATGGCAGCAGCACCGACAAAGTCGCGGTCGAATACCCCATCGGCCACCGTCGACGCAGAAAGGAGGGGATCCCGCTGTTGGAAGACAAATTCCGCAACAATCTTGCCACCCGATTCCCTGGACAGCGCTGTGAGCGGATATTCCAGCTTTGTAAGGACCAGAAGGCGCTGGAAAGCATACCGGTGCACGAGTTCACCGGGCTTTTCGTGATATGAAGGTGATACGAACAGGTTACAGGTATGTCAGATCTGTTTACACACCTAAAGGCAGAGGGCCCATAAGTAACTGAAATATAACAAAACGAAAATGTGGCACGAACCATGCGGTCGGTACTCCATTGAAAGCAAATTACATCAGATCAATGGAGTACTGATATGAACCGGATAACAATCATCCTCGCAACCGGACTGCTCTTTGGCGCCTGCTCCTGGGCCAGTGCAACCCCTCTTTTGTCCATCAGCACCCAGGGTGCAACAGCGGCAGGGCTGGCCGAGAGTGACTTCCTGGCAACCCTGAGCGGTGGATATCTTACTGAAACCTTCGACGACAACGCCTATTACACTCCGGGTTCCCAGTCGGTCACCCTTAATTCCCAGGCCGGTGTCGGTTCCTTCACCAGAGTGGTAGCCGGTTCCGGCGGTCTCTGTGACAGTGGCAGCTATGATTGCGATAACGGCCTTGCGGTACTGGATGCAGGTACAACCCCATTTCGTTCTTGGGCTCGTAGGGCTGTTGGTGGTTCGTAAAAAAAAGAAAGTGTAAGCCAGACCCACAAAAAGGGAAACTGACGACTTGGCAGCCTGGAGCCGTCAGTTTCTTTTACACTGGAACTGGTGGTTTTGTTCGCTGACGATTGCAGTTACAGAAATTTACAGTACACTGCTGTTCACGTAACGCTGTATGTAAACGCACTGGATGCGTTTTGTCATTGTTGTGAGCAGCAAAAAGGAGTTGGCGTGGCCCACGTCAGATTGTTCAGACACTACATCCACCTTCCGTATGTCATTCTCGGCCTGATTGATTTTCTGGTGCTCGCGTTTGCCTTCGCGTTGGCGGTGTTCTTTCGCTATTTCGGTGATGTTTCCTTCTTCCTTGAGAACCTGAATTTCCTGCTGCCATCAGCAGTCATGTTCTCTGCAATAAACCTGCTGGTCATGGTCGCACTTGGGGTTCATCAGTCCCGCCTGGAAGAAGGTATGTCAGGCATGATGCTGCGCACGATCATGGCGCTGATAGTCAGTATCCCGTTGTGCGGTTTCGCCTACCTGCTATCCAACGAGTGGCTCTGGTACACCGGTTCGAGCAGTGTGCTAACGACGGGTTCGGTGTTCGGCTTTTTCCTGTTGGGCACTTTTCGCTCACTCTTTTTTGCCACCGTCGGCAAAGAAACCTTCAAACGAAAGGTGCTGGTGTTGGGTGCAGGGTTCCGCGCCAGGCAGATTCATGAAGACCTGAGGACGCCTTTCAATCGCAAGGGCTTCATACTGACAGGTTTCGTGCCCCTGCCGGACGAACCGGTCGAGATCGGTGAAGACTACCTGCTGAACATTCCCACCACACTGCAGCAATACATTCTCAAGCACCCGGTCCATGAAATTGTGGTTGCCGTAGATGACCGTCGCAAAGGGCTGCCCATGGAAGACCTGCTGGAATGCAAAATGGAGGGCGTACGAATTGTAGATGGCGCGTCATTCTATGAGAGGGAATCCAGAAAGGTAGCCCTGGAAATGGTTACCCGTGGCTGGCTTGTGTTTTCTGACGGATTTACCGTTTCCTCCGTGTTCGGGTTTGGCAAACGCTCCCTGGACATACTGTCGGCTACCGTTCTTATGTTGGCCGGGCTGCCACTGATGCTGCTGACTGCCATTGCCATCAAGATCGAGGATGGCCGCAAGGCGCCCATTTTCTATAGCCAGGAGCGGGTAGGGCTGAACGGCAGAGTATTCAAGGTCTATAAATTCCGTTCAATGAAAACCGACGCCGAAAAAAACGGTGCCGTCTGGGCCAGCCAGAACGATGCCCGGGTAACCCGGGTAGGAGCATTTATCCGCAAGGTGCGGATTGACGAATTGCCACAAATTTTTAATGTTCTGAATGGCACCATGGCCTTTGTTGGCCCGCGCCCTGAAAGGCCGGTATTTGTAGAGCAGTTGTCGGATAAGATTCCCTTCTACAGCGAGCGCCACCGGGTCAAACCGGGATTGACGGGCTGGGCCCAGCTTTGCTTTGCTTATGCAGATAACGAAGAGGATACGCGGGAAAAGCTCCGGTACGACCTCTACTACATCAAGAACCAAAGCCTGTTGCTGGATCTATTGATTATAATTCAGACAGTAGAAGTGGTATTGTTCAAGAAAGGATCAAGGTAGTTTCGGGACCAGCTCTCCCCGAGACATGGAAACAGACATGGAACCAGAGAGGAATTACGATGTCATCGAAGTATTCACTGCAGGGTCTCCTGCTGACCTTCACGGCGGTAGCGTTTGTTGCGGGTTGTGCAGGCCCCCAGTCATCGTCGAAGCAAGCCATTGACGAAGCCCTGAGCCTACAGACCGCAACAAGCGTTGATGAGTACATTCTCGGCCCAACTGACGCAATCCAGATCTCGGTCTGGCGTAATCAGGACTTGAGCATAGGCGTTCCCGTCCGCCCGGACGGTCGGGTGTCCATGCCTCTCATCGGTGATGTAATGGCCACCGGTAAAACGCCGGAACAGCTTGCCACTGAGATCGAGATAGGTCTGGCAAGTTATATCCGCGAACCCCAGGTAACCGTCGTGGTTACATCAATGGGTAGCCACGAATTCAGCGACCGTGTGCGGGTAACGGGTGCGGTTAATCAGCCTATCTCCGTGCCCCACAGTCCGGGTATGACAGTCCTCGATATGATTCTCAGTGCTGGTGGGGCCAACCCCTTTGCAAACCTGAACAGCGCGATGCTTTACCGTGCTGTTGGCGACAGGATGGTAGCCATCCCCGTTCGTTTGGACGATATCCTTAGTGAGGGCAATGTAGCCACCAACTACCGTCTGCGGCCCGGAGATATACTGACCGTACCGGAACGGAGTTTCTAGGATCAGCGACAACCGTTGCTTGAAGCGAATCGCGAAACCGGTCAATAGGTAAGACAGATGGCACTCCCACTAAGTCAGCTCCCGTCAGAAACGATCAGAGAGGTCCGGTCACGAAAGTGGCTGGCCTTCCTGCTTTTTGCCATAATCAGTTTCGCTGTACTGGGGGCCGGGTTTGTATGGCCCTACAAGTACCAGTCGCAGGTTGTGATATTTGTGGATGACCAGAATATCATCCGCCCGCTAATGGAAGGCAGTGCGGTAACCACCGAAATCAGTGAGCGAACTTCGGTGGTCAGGGAAATGCTCTGGTCCAGGGACGTGATGTCACTGGTTGCGAAAGACAAGGACATCTTTGGCCAGAATGCGGATCAGCTCAGTGATGAGGCGCTGGAACGCCGAGTCGAGATGCTTCGCTCCAACATGAATGTACGCCCCCGTGGCGACAGCTACTTCAGTATCGGCTACACCTCTGAGTCGCCCATGCAGGCTTTCCGGGTTGCGCAACGGCTGGGACAGCTTTTCATCTCAGAAAACACAGCAAGCAAACGCAAGGAAAGCCGAAACGCCTATGACTTTATCGATAAACAGGTCAAAAGTTACGAGTCCATCCTGGCCGAAGTCGAGCAGAAGCTGAAGAAGTTCCTCTCAGAGAATGTGGATGGAACAGAAGCCGAAGCGAACTCACGCATGGCCAATCTGCGCCGGCAACTGGAACTGGCCCAGATGGAACGAACTGAACTGGAAGCGCGAGCTGAATCGCTGCAGTCCGGGCTGCAGGACGTTCAACCGATGCTCAGCCAGGGCCGCACTGTCGACGCGTACACCCGCCGAATTCGCGAGAAAGAAGCGCAACTCGATGACTTGCGGTTGCGGTATCACGATACCTACCCGGACATTGTCGCCCTGAAAGAACAGATTGCTCAACTGGAAAGGCAACGGAATAGGGCTGCCCAGAGCGGCACACTGGGCGAGGCTGTCACAGGAGGCGACCAGTTGGTGAACCCTCTGTACCAGGACATCAGCGCAGAGGTGGCCAAAACCCGTGCCGACATTCGTACGCAGGAGTCGCGTATCGATTCGCTTCAGCGCCTGATTGCAGAGCAGGAAAAGCGCATGGAGCGCATCCAGGAAAACAAGGCGCAGTATTCCGAGCTTACCCGGGATATGGAAGTGAATGAACAGATCTACAACGATCTGCTCAGACGCCGTGAAAAAGCCCGGGTATCCATGCACCTGGACATCGAAGGCCAGGGGCTGAATTTTCGCATCAACGAAACCGCCCAATATCCCCGGGATCCAATTGGCCCTCAGTTCGGGCTGTTCGCGTCTGCAGGCCTGATTCTGGGAGCCCTGGCTCCGTTTGGCCTGGCAGCAGGCGTGTTGCAGGTCGACCCTCGCATAAGGGCCCGCAAGCAGCTTGAAGATGGTATCGGCCTGCCCGTGCTGGCCGAGATTCCACAGGTACGAACACCCTACGAGAAACGCAAAGACCGTTGGTTAACCGTTTCAGTCTCTGTATGCGCCGTGCTGGTGGTCGCTGCCTATGGCGGGGTTGCCGGCGCCGCGCTGATGGGAGTCATTTGATGACAGAGCAAAATCAGGACAGGGAAAGGGAAGAAATGGAAACGGATTCACGCCCCCGCGATCAAACGTCACGTGCCGTTGATTTGAACGGAAGGGAACGAACGGGCGATTTGCAGAAACAGAGCGAGGCTTCCGATAGTGAGCGTAACAGTGGCTTTTCCCAGTGGGAAGACTCCCGCATGCTGGTGCCGAGCTCTCTGGAACTGGGCCCTGGTGCTGTCGACAAGTACGTCATCAGCAAACAGATCGTCAAGATGCAGGAGCCCCGCCGGCTCACCCGCGACGACATGGATGAGCGGCGCATCATCTATCCGGAGTCCCAGAACCGGGCGCTGGTTAACCGGTTCCGCCACCTGCGCACCAAACTGCTGGAAGTGTCGGGCGGCAACAACTTTACCATGGTAGTCAGCGGAGCCAGCGAAGGCGCGGGCACGTCGTTTATGGCACTCAACCTGGCAGCCGCGTTTGCCTTTGACCAGTCCAAAACCGCACTGATCATCGACTGCAACCTGCGCAATCCCACGCTGCATTCGCAGCTGGACCTGGCAGCCGATAACGGCCTGACAGACTTTCTGGAAGATTCAGACTACGACATCGCGCGGATTATTTATCCTACAGGCATTCCACGCCTGCGGCTGATACCGGCCGGCAGCCAGCGCGACACACCGGCGGAGTTCTTTACCTCATTTCGCATGAAGCAGTTCCTGCAGGCCATACGCCGCCGCTACCCGGACCGTTTCATTGTGCTGGACACTGCGCCCATCAGCGATTCGCCGGATGCCCGCATTCTCGGCGACCTGTGTGATTACTCCATGCTGGTGGTTCCCCACGGCCGGGTAACCGCCACCATTGTAGAGAATGCCGCCCAGGCCTTTAACCCTGAAAAGTTTGTAGGAGCTGTAATCAATGGCTGATGTGCAAGGATCAGGGAAGATCCGGTGGATTACCTCCATCGGCACCGGCATTCTGGTAGCGGCAGCAGGCCCTGCTATTGCAGCCACCAGCAGCCTGTCGGGCGGGATTGATAACCGTTTTACCGACAACGCCCGACGCGCTTCGTCCAATGAGCAAAGCGATCTGGAAACCCGTGTAAATGTGAATGTTGGGTATCTGAGCGACCCGGGGCAATGCACATCCGCCGTGGATATGGGTGTCGGCTATGGTTACTGGCATGAAGACACCTTTGATTCCGAGGTGTTCACCAACGGCACCCTGCAAGGGCAGTGCGAGTTGGCCAGAGGATTGGTGTGGCAGGCTTCCGACACCGTTAGTCATGTTACACGGGACACCCGCGGATCCGACACACAGGACAACCTCACCCGCAAGAACGTGTTCCGCACCGGCCCGGTGTATACCATGCAATTAACCCAGGTCGACCAGCTGCAGTTTTCTGCCAACTATGAAAATACTGATTTCGAAGAACCGGAAGAGCAAGACAGCGAACGTGTTACCGGTACCGTTGCTTACAACCACAGCTTCAGCGACACACTCCAGGGGGGGCTGTCTGCCAGCGCCGAACGAACAGAGCTGGACACCGGTCAGGAACTGGACCGCGAATCCGCTGTTGTGACCTTCAACAAAACCTGGGTAGCAACCCAGGTTAGCGGTTCCCTCGGTAAAAACCGCCTGGAAAGCAGGTTTGGCAGCCAGTCGATTTCGACCGACGGCATTACGGGAACCTTCAGTCTGGTACGGGAAATAACCCCTAACAGCGATTTTACCCTGTACGCCGACCACAGGCTGACAGACCGGACCTCCACTCTTGGCCTTCAGTTCGACGATTTCAATTTTAACCTGACCCAATCCGCCGCTGTCGAAGTTACAGTGGTAAGAACGGGATACAACACCCGGTTCAGCGACGGCTCTACATTCAGGGCGGAGCTCTCTGCCAGCCGAAGTGATTATATTCAGACAGGCGAGCGAGAGGAACAAAGCGGTATTGACTTGGGCTATTCCCGCCCGATAACCCAGATTCTCTCCTGGTTCACCGATGTCGCATACCGGCACCAGCGCTTTGAAGACGAAGGCGCCGAAGACCACTTAGCTCAGTTGTCTGCCGGGCTTGATTACCAACTGAGCCAAAGAATGGATGTTCGCTCTGCCATAGGGCACCAGCGTAAGGCGAGCGACATTGTCTCCAGGGATTATTATGAGAACTGGATTGCGGTTTCCCTTAATTACAAATTCTTCTGAAATCATGTCCGGTACCCGCCATCTCAACCAGCTTTTCACCTATGGTGCCTTGGGCCTTGTTGGAACTGCAAGCCATTACCTGGTGTTGTATCTGTTGGTGGAGATTGCGGGGCTTGCGATCCTGATCTCGTCGAGTGCGGGCTTTGTGACCGGCGCAATTATCAATCATGAGTTGAACCGGCGCTTCCTGTTCCATCGAACTCAGCGCAGCTACGGCGGCTCAGCTGTAAGGTTCTTTCTTGTGGCAGCAGCGGGTTTCATTGTGAATCTGTCAGTTATGTATGTTCTGACAATCGTATTTTCTACCTACTACCTGGTTGCCCAGGTGGCAGCCACCGGGTTGGTGTTTCTGGCCACTTTTCTGGTCAACAAGTTGTGGACCTTTCAGGCTTAAAGGATGTGCTGAATGGAATCGCTCGCAATCATTGTTCCGGTTTACAACGAAGAATCGGTACTCCAGGAATTCTATCAGCGTACGTCGGCTGTACTGAATGACCTGGACGGAATGAGTAGCACGATTCTGTTCATTGATGATGGCAGTTCGGACAACTCGGTGGACATTATCCGGGACCTGATTCGAAAAGATGATCGCCTCTCATTGATCAGGCTGTCCCGGAACTTCGGCAAAGAAGCGGCTCTTACAGCAGGCCTTGATCATGTGGATGCCGATGCCGTGATCATTATCGATGCCGATTTGCAGGATCCACCAGAGCTGATTCCCCGCATGATCCAGTTGTGGCGAGAAGGTTATGACACCGTCTATGGTCAGCGAACTGAACGCTACGGGGAATCGTTCGTCAAAAAAACCACTGCCAGCCTGTTTTATCGGTTCATGGCCGGAGTAGGGCGAGTTGCGATACCGCGGGATACTGGTGATTTTCGTCTCATCAGCCGACGAGCGGTTAATGCATTGCGTAGCCTGTCTGAATCCAATCGGTTCATGAAGGGGCTGTTTTCGTGGATAGGCTACCCACAAGTGGCGTTGCGCTATTCCAGAGATCCTCGCCACGCTGGCGATAGCAAATTCAACTACTGGAAACTCTGGAACTTTGCCCTGGACGGGATTACCTCCTTCACCACTCTGCCTCTCAAAATGGCATCATACCTGGGGATGCTACTTGCCTTCGGCTCTTTTATATACGGTGCCTACGTCATCATTAAAACGATTGTGTGGGGCGATCCGGTGCCCGGCTATCCGTCGCTAATGACCGTGGTGCTGTTCATAGGTGGTATCCAGCTGATGTTTCTGGGAGTACTCGGCGAGTACTTGGGGAGAATGTTTGATGAAACCAAGCGCAGGCCTCTTTATCTGATCCAGGAGCATATTAACAATGGAGCTGAAAAGTGACACAACCGGATGTGTCGAGAGCTGAATGGATTGGGTGGGCAGCGTTGTTAGTTGCTTCCCTGGCGGTCAATATTACGTTCGGCATTGGATACAGCATAACGGAAGGGCTGTGGTTTGATGAGGCGCTTACTACCTACTTCATCAGCCTGAGCTGGACCGATCTTGGCCAATTTATCTCCCGTTACGAAGCCAACATGGCCTTGTATTATGGAGTGCTCAAGCTCTGGGGTGCCATCTCTTTCTCTGAACTCTGGCTGCGACTTTTTTCACTAGCTGCATACGCAGCTGCCATATGGCTTTTTTCCCGCACCTTGCGGGATCATTTCGGGGCCAGGGCAGTGGCCGCGTTTGTGGTTCTGATGTTGGTGCATTTTTTCCTTGTTCGGTTCAGCGTCGAGATCCGTGGCTATGCGCTTGCCATGTTCTTCATGGCGCTGCTCTGGTTCAGCTGGGTGCGAATATGTATCGAAGGGAACGCTCGCTTCTGGAGGGTGTATATCCTTGCCGGAGCCCTGGGCATTCACTCACATTTCTTCGTGGCCCTTGGAGTTTTCTGCCTTGGCATTTTGGGGCTCTCCCGATGTCGCGGTCAGTTCGGCCGATGGTTCCTGGCGCATTGCCTCATAGCTTTGAGCTTTCTGCCAATTCTTGCATTTGTAGTTTTCAAGGAAAGCGGGCAACTCTCATGGATTGAAACGCCGAACATCAAGTCCCTGATTTATCTGTTTTTCGAATTTTCCGGCGGATCACCGGAAGCAGGACACATCGTGCGTTATACCCTGGTCCTGCTCTCGATGGCATCGCTGGTTGCGGGGTTTGTGGGATTGGCAAAAAAGCGGGGCAAAGGAAGTGACAAGGCAGTTTCTGGCCAGGTGTTGTTCTGGTTGGCCGCTGCCGTCGCATGCGCAGGCCCTGTTCTGCTGGTATTTGCGGTTTCCCAGTTGGAGCCTGTGTTTGCCGGGCGCTTTTTCGTGCCTTTTATTCCTTTCTATCTGATGCTTGTCGCCATTGGATGTACTGTGTATTTGCGACGCTTCTCGATTGTTCCAGTAATGATTCTGGCTGCTGCTTCCACGGTGTCAGCCCACAACTACAATCAAAGGGAGCCTAACCGCTGGGCAGAGCCCTATGAGTTTCTCTCAGGGCATTGTCAGAGTGGCGACGCAGCTGTATTTCTGACGCCCAAAGGGCGGTCAGCGGTTCAGTTTTATGACAGGCAATCGGAGAACGGCTGCGGTGTAACTCCGATACCACATGAATTGAATGCTGACACCTATTTTGTGCCAGCTGATGAGTACCCTGAAAAGCTCCAAGAACTGGAAAAGTTCAACAGGGTCTGGTTTGTACTGACCCACGTGACGGAAAAGGAAGCTCAGCTGCTAACCACCTATCAGTCAGAAGTGGAACAGGTGATAGGGACGTGTACCTCTGCATACCAGAACAGTGCAGTGGAAATTCTTGAATGTGCGCAAAGCACCCCGGGAGAACCGCAATGAGAAATAACACAACTCCCATACAGAATGCCCTTACCATTGATGTCGAAGATTACTTTCAGGTAGCAGCGCTTGCAGAAGCGGTTGACCGAAACGACTGGCACTCCATGGAGTACCGGGTGGAATCCAACGTGAACCGCTTGCTCGAACTCCTGGACAGCGAAGGCAGCAAGGCAACTTTCTTCACGCTGGGATGGGTAGCGGATAAGTCACCTGAGCTTGTCAGGGCTATTCAGAAAGCGGGCCATGAAGTAGCCAGCCACGGCTATAGCCACCAACTGATCTATAACCAAACGCCGGAGGTTTTCCGGGAAGAAACACGTCGCTCCAAGAAAATTCTTGAAGATATCACCGGAGAGGCGATCACAGGCTATCGTGCTGCCAGCTATTCGATTACCAACCAATCCCGTTGGGCTCTGGATATCCTGGCCGAGGAAGGCTTCACCTGGGATTCATCCATATTCCCGGTCCATCATGATCGCTACGGCATGCCCGGTACGCCGCGCTGGCCCCATCGGCTGACAACGGACAAAGGCTACGAATTGGCTGAATTTCCGTTGAGTACCCTCAAATTCCCGGGTTACACGTTGCCAATCGCAGGGGGAGGGTATTTCCGTTTGTTCCCGTACTGGTTCAGCAAGTGGGGCCTTGGCAGTATCAATCGGCAGGGGCAGCCTTTCGTTTTCTACCTGCACCCATGGGAAATCGACCCGGGCCAACCACGGTTGGACGTTAAATGGTTTTCCCGATTCCGTCACTATAACAATCTGGAAGTGTGCGAGCAGCGACTGACCAGACTGCTGCGTCAATTCCGGTTTACCACCATGAGCAATGTGCTCAAGGCAGAAGGTGTGCTGGACGGCTTGCCAGTAAACACCACTGAGCAAACCCAAGTCAGCGGAGTGGCACTATGATACCGCTGATTTTCTGGTTGTCGTTTGGTCTGCTGGTTTACATATATTTCGGCTATCCATTGATGACCAGGGTAGTTGCAGGACTGGTCAACCGTCCTGTCCGCAAGGATGAGATGTATCAGCCGAGAGTTTCGATTCTGATAGCTGCCTACAACGAAGCAAAGGACATCGAAGCGACTCTTAAGAACAAACTGGCGCTGGACTACCCGGCAGACAAGCTGGAAGTCCTGGTGATCTCCGACGAATCCGATGACGGCACCGATGACATCATAGAGTGTATGGCGGCATCCGCCCGGTTTCCGATCCGCCTGTTCCGCCAGGTGCCAAGACAGGGTAAAACCGCTGGCCTGAATACCCTGGTACCGCAAACTACCGGCGATATAATCCTGTTCTCCGATGCCAATTCCCAGTGGGACAGTCAGGCAGTCAGCCAACTGTGCAGCAACTTCGCCGACCCTGATGTGGGCTATGTGACTGGCAAGATGGTCTACGTGAACGACGACGGTTCCCTGGTGGGCGACGGCTGCAGTGCCTACATGAAATACGAGAATTGGCTAAGGGAACAGGAAACCCGGTTAGGTTCCGTTGTTGGTGTGGATGGTGGTATAGACGCCATGCGCAAAACACTCTACCAGCCCCTCAACGCGGACCAGTTGCCAGACTTTGTACAACCATTAAAAGTGGTAGAGCAGGGATACCGCGTAGTCTATGAGCCCCGAGCCCTGCTGAAAGAAGAAGCCCTGAACGACAGCGACAGCGAATTCAGCATGCGTGTGCGAGTCAGCCTTCGCGCGCTGTGGGCGTTGAAAGACATGCGCCACCTGATGAGCCCCTTTCGAGACCCGGTGTTTGCCTGGCAGCTCATCTCCCACAAGTTGCTGCGCTATACCGCTTTCGTGCCTTTGATCACCCTGGCTATAAGCACCTTACTGCTGGCGCCGGCCCGTGGAATTTATACGTTAGCCTTCTTGGGCCTTGTTGTCTTCGGGGCTCTGGCCTGGACGGGCCACAAGCGGGAAGGAGAGGGACAGCCGCTGTCTGTGATCTATTCAATACCTTACTACTTTATGCTGCTGAACATCGCCTCCTACAAGGCAACGGCGGCGTTTCTCAAGGGTGAGAAGAAGGTTATCTGGAATCCAAGGAAGGGATAGGCCAACGATGGGAATCAAGGTACTACACCTGATTGATAGCGGCGGCCTGTATGGTGCCGAGAAGATGTTGCTTAGCCTGGTTCAGGAACAGCTAAAGCAGGGGCTTGAGCCGATGATACTCAGTGCGGGAGAGCCGGGTGTTGTCGATAAGCCTATTGAGGTGGAGGCGGAACGCCTGGGCTTGCCGGTAATGGCTTGGAGAATGAAGCCAGGCTTGAACATTGCGGAAAGTAGCAAAATCCTGCATTGGGCTTTATCTAGCGGCTATGACATTCTCCATTCCCATGGTTTCAAATTCAACGTGCTACTAGGCGGTCGTCCGTTAGTAATCCGCCGTATTCCTATGATTGCCACACTGCATGGGTACGTGCATGCGAAAAAATTCAGCAAGATGTGGCTCTATGAGATGTTGGATCGGGTTGCCATCACCTTTGTGCAACGTGTTGTTCTGGTTGGCGAGGCGATGAAGAAAGAGTTGCCTCCCAAGTTTGCGCAGAACAAAAAGGTGAGAGTAATACCCAATGGACTCGATGTCGAGACGATCAATGCCGAGGCAAATCGGCCGCTTGGTCAGGACATTTTGGACTTTGTTGCGCGCCATTCACCTATAGTTCTTGGGGTGGGTCGATTGTCACAAGAAAAAGGCTTTGATCGCCTTATCGATGCATTCCCGATCGTTTGTAAAGAGTTTGATAATCCCGGATTGATTCTCGTCGGCGAAGGGAAGCAAAAAGGAGCTTTAGTGCAGCGAAAGGGTGAGTTGGGTCTCCAGAGTCGAGTGCTGATGCCGGGGTATTGCAGTAATGTCCCCGGCATTCAGAAGATCGCCGATTTGCTGGTTGTGCCTTCGCATACTGAAGGCCTGCCTATCACTCTATTGGAGTCGATGGCGATGGGCTTGCCCGTACTGGCATCGCCAGTTGGAGAGATGCCTTCAGTTCTAGGTAAAGGTGAAGGTGGCTATCTGTTGCCGCCAGACTGTGACCATGACCAGCTTGGCTCATGCATAGTGAATTGTTTGCACGACACTGCGCGGCAATCAAAAGTAAGCTGGTCCTCGAAGAAGGTATCAGAGTCCTACTCAGTGCAGGCTATGGAGCTTAGCTACAGGGAACTTTATCAGTCTATGCTGGGAGTTCAGGCGTGATACGGCAGTTGAGATATATACTGACCCGTGTCTTTTTGCACTCGATGGGGCTCAGGGTTGAAAAATGGCATAGCCAAGTGAGCATTCTTTGGAGTCTGGATCATGAAGAAAGAAATAGAATTCTTGAGCGCATGCTTCAGGTGAATAGGCCCATCAACGCGGATGGTGACCCGGTTACTTCCCTTGCTGAGATAAACAGTTCCCCTTTGTTGAGCAAAGGCCGCTATAGAAAACTGAATAGCGGGACGAATAGATCTGGCACTTTCAAAAGAAAAACCTCTGGAACAACCGGTGAACCTACTACGGTGACATTGTCTCGAGAGGATCTATCGCGAATGCTTGGAGTTCGTGATTACTGCTTCAGGAAGTATGGTGTCCGAGTCGGTGACCGGGAGGCGAGGTTCTGGGGAAGGCCCGAATTTGGTCTAAAAAATAACATCAAGAACTTTGCTTTGAATCGGAAAGTCTGCTTTCCATCAGGAGATCACGCAAAGGAATCTTTAGCCAGGATACTCAATTGGGCACCGGATTACCTTTACGGTTACGCATCGCTTCTTCTTGAAGCTGCTGCGCTGATAGAAAAACATTCCATGCGTTTCAGATCTCCAAAATGCGTGATCTGTACGGCGGAAACGGTACTTCCTGCACAGAAGGAGTACCTGGCTAAGGTTTTCAATGCACCGGTAGCTGAAGAATACGGGGCCACAGAGTTCGACATCGTTGCTTTCGAGTGTCGGGATGGCCACCGCCATTTCGTGAACCCATGGCTTATTATAAAGGAGAGTGACGAATCGCTTCTGATCACCGATGTTTCGCGGAAACCAACCAGCCTTGTGAATTACGAGTTAGGGGATTCCGGGTCTATTGAAATCGCCGACTGCGATCTATTAGGAGGCTCGTCTTACCTGAACGTTTTGACCGGTAGATCAATAAATCGATTCGTATACATCGATTCTGAAACAAAGTTTCATTCTGTCGATTTATCCTACGCAATTAATGAGTTTCAGAGTAAAAAGCGAGAAATCTTCAGTTTCCAGATAATTCAAAATGAGTACGGTATCCTCAACGTATACATTAGCGATGAGCTACAGGGTGGAAATGAGGCATTAAAGAATTTTATGGAAAATTATATATTGAGGAAAACTGGTAACAGAATTTTTGTTAATGTTTCGTCGAATAAAAAACCATCGGGTTATTCATCAAAATCTTATTTTACCCAAAATATCAGTGCATCTATAGAGAATGTGGCTTAATAATGAGTGTTGACCTGGAAGTCCTTTCAGAAAAGGTAAAAAACAAAATATCCCAAGGAAGAGATAACGGAATTCCTTATATTCGTCGTTTCCTTCGTTTTTTGGCGTTGCCCTACTGTTTTTCGAAAGTTAATTGGAAGGAGTGCACAAAAAGCAAAACTCAGGTCGCATTTGATTTTTTATTCATTTTTTTTCGACTGAAGTACTATCCTGATAACTATTCCCCTTGTCGTTTATGGGAGAAGTCCAAGTCTGAGTGGGTGTATTACTATGGATCCAACTACGACCCTTATCAACGCAGACAGCTGAGAAAAAGTGTGCAGCCAAGGGCCTATGAAATAGTTTTCCAGGATAAAGTACTATCTGAAATGCTATGTACTGCAAAAAATATTGCCACACCTGAAATTATCAGGATTGTTAAAGAAGGTGAAAATATAGAGCGCGTTGCCCAAGAACTCGCCAAAAGAGAACTGAGAAATCTCATCTTCAAACCAAGATCCGGGAAGGGTGGAGGCGGTATCACCTGTACACAGTTTGAAGATGGAGAAGTCAATGCCATCCAGAAGGGGTTGGTAGTTCCTCTTGGGGGAATAAAAGCTGAGAGTGAGTTGATTGTTCAGGAGTTTATCACTCAGCATAAAGATATGAGCAGAATCTCTGAATCCACCAATACAATTAGAGCCGTTACGATAAAAAAAATTAACGGTGAAATATTGATAGTTGGTACTTATGCCCGCTTCGGAGTGGGGACGAGCAAGGTAGATAACCTGAGCCAGGGTGGCATATGCGTATCTGTGGATATCGACACTGGTAAGCTTGCGCAGAGTGGGTTTGACCGGATGAGCCAGGTATTCCAAGAGCATCCAACATCCAGGGTCCAGTTCGCAGGGTACCAGCTACCACAGTGGGAAAGAGTTATTGCCTTGGCGAAAGAAGTTCAGGCCGCTTTTGAATTCTATCCGCTTCTCGGTATGGATCTTGCGATTACCGAAAAAGGACCTGTTGTAATTGAAATCAATTCTGGATACGACAATGTGGATTTGGAGCAAGCGAGGGGGCCGATTTTGAAAAATTCAGAAGTGTGCAGTGCATTTAAGGAGTATAATTTGTTGATTAATAAGTATCAGAAGAATCTGAACCCTTAAGAACAAGGCTGTTAATGTGACTAAAGATATTTGTTGGATTACTTGGGAAGATCATCGTCGATCAATAGAACTTGCTAAAGAGCTAGGTGCTGATTACTACTTCGTAAAATCGAACGAGGCCTTTATCGTTCGGCATATTCTTAAAGCGGTCAAAACAATATCTTTAATTTATCGATACAGAAATGGGTTGGTTGTGGTGCAGAATCCCAGTCGTATTTTGGCTGCGCTAGCTGCGTTAATGAAGCTGATTTTTCGTTTCCCATTAATCGTTGATAGACATACTAACTTTCGGTTGGGAAAGGGAATAAGTCTTAATCCTGCAATATGGTTTGTTATTCTTTGCAGTGAATTCAGCTTGAAAGTCGCCGATCTCACCATCGTAACCAACGAGTTCCTGAAAAATGTCGTTGAGAAGAAGGGGGGGCGAGCTATTGTTTTACACGACAAAATCCCTGAATTGAAACAAGACGCTCAGAGTCTGGAACTCCCTGGAAAGGTAAATATATTATTCGTTTGTACATTTTCTCCTGATGAACCTTATCTCGAAGTGATAAAAGCTGCAGAACAATTGCCTAATGATTATTGTGTATTAATTACGGGAAATTATGAGAAAGCCGGTCTCGATCCTTCCTCTGATTTTATCGCCAATAACGTTCGACTTCTAGGGTTTGTCTCAAGCAATGCATATGACGCTTATGTACAATATTGTGACATGATGATGGTTTTGACAACCTCTGAGTGGGTTCTGGTGTGTGGGGGCTACGAGGCAATGGCCGCTGGAAAGCCACTTATTACCTCAGACACGATGACGTTGAAGGCTTTTTACGGTCAATCGGCTGAGTATACTAGTGCGAACAGTAAATCGATCGCTCAGGCGGCGATGAAAGTCGCCAATAACCCTGATATTTATAAACATCTTATTGCTCAGGAATGCTTAGAAAAGACAAAATTGTGGCGGAAACAGTGGTCTGAGCTGGATACGTTTCTTGAGAACGCTGAAGCGTTCTCAAGTACAACTCGCTGAATTTTTATATGTAGTAGTGCTGTTAGTATGACACGTATAGTGTAACAGTATGTATATTCCTGTGTGTACGTGACCGAAAACACCTAAAATTTGGTTAGTATCGGTGAAACTCGACTATGCAAATCAAAATCTTTGCTTGGGCATTAGTCGCAATCGGGATGGGATTTTTAAAATGAGTAAGTCCAAATTAGTCTGTAGAAATGTTGCAAATAGTTGGCGTGTAAGGAGTTGTGTATATGCTCTGCTGATTGGTGTGCCTGGGATCGGCCACACGACCCCAGCCATTGAAGGGCTTGTCGCCGGGGCAGCAAGTTTAGCGCACGACTCCACTGTCACGATTGCGGGAAGCGGGTTTGGCACCAAGGACGACAGCGCTCCGGTACTTGTCGACTATGTTAATGAAGCTTTTGAAAATGGAAAAAGAAATACACAGTACTCGGCCTATGAGGATGGCCGTGTAATCCAGGCGAGCTCAGACGATCCGGAATCGCGATGGGGTGCAGCTACGAGTGTATTACCTGTTCGCTATGACACAGATTCCGAGGCAAGACACCCATTTGACAGTGCCAGATATCATCTGTTCGGTGAAAACGTCTGGCTGGGGCGGCCCGTCGCATATGGTGGTCCGGGGGGCTGGGATACACCAACTAACAATGATCAACTTTACTTGAGCTGGTGGGTAAAGGTTGACCATAACTCACTGTATTACTGGCGCATTTATCCGTACGATATATCCGGAAAGTTTGAGGTTGGAGAAGCAATCGTTTCAGGTGGACAGGTGATTGGTGAGTTCATAGGAATTGATGATGAGGGTCTGCTGAATTTTACTTTTCCAGGCAATTTTAACTCTAACAATTTGAAAGGCATCAATTTGCTTGGCCAACGCTCCGGAGCCCGTACTAAATTCCCAGAGGAATTTAGGGCGGGCTCCGGATACGGGTTCGAAAGTCCTGGACAAAAAACTTTAAGAGTCTGGGACGACCCGGATTCACGCGGCATACGCACGAGTTTGTCCCACACTGATTATTTCGTGGCGTCCCCTTCGAACCGGGAATACATGTCGAACAGGGTGTATCAAAGGAGAGATATGGTTCCTGATGTGTGGCACCATTTCGAGGTAGAGCTAGATATAGCGAAAGGTACCTTCAAATCTTGGTTTAATGGCGAGCTTGGTGGCGTGGCAAAATTCGATTCTAGAGCAGCCTACGAGGAAGCCTATAGCCCGACAATAGCTCTTATTGGTAATAATGCAAAGCAAGACCATCTTCAGAATATGTATATCTCTGAGATATATATGGATAAAAGTGTGCAAAGGGTGATTATTGGTGACGCTCCGCGCTACGAGGATCTGACGTACTATGAGTTGCAGAGACCCATCAAATGGACCAATAGTGAGATTGAGTTTGTTGTGAACCTTGGCGCACTAGCTAGTTCTTCAGATTTGTATATCTATGTTTTTGACGAGGATGGGGTTCCCAATCAGCAAGGTTTTGAGTTGTGCACAGCAGCAGATTGCCCGGTGCCTCCACGAAAAATTGAGCTTCAAATTAACTGATCATAGGGTATCCGGGATATTTTAATTAGCAATAAGCGATATATACGGAGTTTTGATGACAGGGAAGTTTAAGCGCGAAGCTTTCAATGTTGCCAGGGAACTGAATCTGTCCGGCTGGCGTTTTATACTTGGTGCCCTGCTAAGGTCCGGTCACCACCAGCAAGGCGGCATTCCTGAAGTTCGGAATCTGGAGAGAGTTTCCAATCTGCTTTCACACTTCCCATCTTCCCCTTTTCTTCGGAAGCAAATTTCTAAAGGGTTGAGGTATGCCACGATCGTAAACAGTGCTTCAGCTGAGATTGAAACCTCAGGGATATGCCTGAGATACACTGCGGTCATCAAACCTTATGTGTCGCCGTCTGAGAAAGGTGTGTTGCTGGTATCTTTCGAAAATCAGTTACGGAGTATTCTGGACGCTGGTTTAGGTCTCGCGATTTTGGAACGTTACCACATTGTTTTTATTCCCTCCTGGACAGGTTTGTACTCTCCTGAGCTGTTCCGGCTCGCGTCCTTTGCACGCACAGAGCCGGTGTTTGTCATGCCGGTACACAGCCATGAACGAGCACTGGTAAAAAACCTGGGAGATAATTGTCATCCATTGCCTTTCAACGCAGCCAGTTGGGTCAACGCCTCATTCTTTGAGGGGGCTCCACTGGAACGGGATATCGACTGCCTAATGGTGGCCAATTTTGCAGGGTTCAAACGACACTGGCTTCTCTTCAAGGCACTAAGCGGATTGCCGAAGAATATTACGGCTACATGTGTGGGGGTGCCCTTGGGGTCCCGTACGGCAGATAGTATTCTAGAGGAGGCTCGGGAATACGGAGTTGAGGACCGGGTTGCAATCGTCGAGGATCCCAGTCAGGAAGAGTTGAGGCGTTACTTCCGCAGGGCAAAGATGTTCTGCGCGATGTCGTTTCGTGAGGGGTCGTTTATCTCGGTTGCTGAATCTCTCATGGCCGGCACTCCCGTGCTTATGTTCAGGAATGCTCACATTGGTACCAAGAGCTTGATCAATCAACAAACCGGGGCTCTGGTAAGTTCAGTCTCAGATTTGCGTGAGAAAATAACTGAATTTATGAGCTTCACTGAACATGAAACCGTGCGGCGAACTTCAGTGGATACAATCAGTGCCCAGGCTAACTCCAGAAAACTCAATGGAATGCTGGAGGAGTGGTCGGCTTCAAGTGGTAGGAAATGGAGTCAGAATCTGGAGCCTTTCTACAGTCAGCGACTGGACTTTCACTACTTCGACGAATCTGCCCATGAGCGCCTGAGGGCGGATTACGAGTATTTGTCAAAGATAGGGTGCGAGCTACCTCATTTTAATGAAATGTATACACAATAAGGGCATACGTTGACACCTGTAACTGACAATCTTGTTTCGGTGATTATCCCTTCTTTTAATAGAGAAGCGTATATCAATGAGGCAATTGAGTCCGTGCTGGCTCAGGGCTATGACCCCGTTGAGCTGATTGTTGTGGATGATGGATCTACAGACTCCAGCTACCAAAAGCTTCAGGAGTGGGAGAGTGAAGGAAGGTTGACGCTGTTGACGCACCCGGGGCACGCAAACCTGGGGCAGTCAGCCTCCATAAACGTTGGAGTGCGGCATGCCGGCGGGCGCTATATTGCGATCCTGGACAGCGACGATATGTTTGCTCCAACTAAATTGGCCGACCAGGTAGATTTTCTCGAACAGCACAAGGATATCGGAATGGTATACGGCCAGGGGCATGCAGTGGATGCCAATGGCGGTTTCCTTTTCAAGGTGCCAGGTGATGATCATACGGAATCGGGCGATCCCAATGCGATACTCCTCGATTGCTATATGGCCCTGCCTGGCGGAGCGCTCATTCGAAGCTCTGTCATGAACCAGGTCGGCGAGTTCGAAGAGTCCTTCCGGGCCGGCCAAGATCACGATATGGTTATCCGGATCTTCGAGGCGACAGGAGTGGCGTACTTGCCAAAGTTAGCATTCTATTACCGGAAACATGGTGACTCCATCAGTGCCAAGGGGCTTGAGCGGCGCTGGAAAACAGGACTAGCTATCCTAGAGCGAGCTAGCAAACGCTACCCTTACCACAGTAGTACTGTCAGAAAGCGCAAGGCAGTACTGAACTTCCGGCTTGGTCAAACGTATTGGAGAGAGGGAAACAGATTCAAAGCGCTTCCACATTTGTTACTATCAGGGGCTCTTGATCCGCTGCGTGCGTTAAACGTTTTGACGGGGCGCGAGAGGATCTGAATCATCGATGCAGGAAGCGTAGTAGATGGCTCATCAGGATGAACCAAGTCCAATCTTGTTTGTTATTGACCATTTTCGAAACCCCAATGCGGGCACAGAAGGGCAGCTATTTCAGCTAATTAAAGGCCTGGACAGGGCCCGCTTTAAACCCAGACTTTTAGTTTTCAGGGATTCAGAATACTTGGAAAAACAGGGGTTTCCGTGTGACTATCAGATCTTAGGCAAAAGCCGTATGGCTTCCCCTTCAACATGGTTCGCATTATGGAAGGCTGCCCGCGACTTCCGCAAAGAAGGTGGGCGGCTGGCACATATCTTTTTCAATGACCCATCCGTACTTTGCCCGCCGATTTTCAGATTGTGTGGCATAAAATGCATTATATCTCGTAGAGATATGGGTTATTGGTATACCAAGCCCTACCTGGTTATGTTGGCGGTGACTGGTCGTTTTGTTTCCCTCGTAGTTACAAACAGTCAGGCAGTAAAAGAAGTCACATTGAGAAAGGAGCCAATTCCACCCTCAAGAATACAGGTTGTCCATAATGGGTATGAAAATACAATAAGTGGCTCTTCGGTACCGGAGGACCTTGCTTCGCTGAGGAAAGAGTATTCCGGAGCTGTTTTTGCGGGGATCGTGGCAAATATCCGACCCATTAAGCGAATTGCAGATGCCATAAGAGCGCTAAGGGTGCTTTGCCAGGAAGGTGTGGATCTGCACTTGATCGTAATTGGCGACGGTAACTCCAGTGCCTTGAAAAGGCTCGCGGCGGAACTTGAAGTAGATGATGCTCGCGTCCACTTTCTCGGTGCTCGGGATGACGCCAAAAATTGTCTGTCTGCGCTGGATATTGGCTTACTTTGCTCGGAATCGGAGGGTTTTTCCAATGCGATTGTTGAGTACATGCAAGCCGGTCTGCCAGTGGTCTGCAGCAACGTCGGAGGCAATCCAGAGGCAGTTAAACACGGAGAACACGGGTATCTGTACCCATGCGGTGATATTGAAACAATGGCAATGCATCTGAATGTCCTCGTAAATGACGCCGCCCTGAGAAAATCTATGGGTGCAAAAGCACGGACGTACGCGGAGAAATCCTTTGGCATGAATGCGATGGTAAACAGGCACCAAGAGATATACGCTGACCTGGTGGCTCAAGGAGGGCAAAAATAATGGGAGTATTTTCGAAAGCTGTCCGCAAATTGGGGCCCCTGGGCGGATACGGTTTTGCCAGGGCTTTGTGCAAAAAAGAACCTCGTATCCTGATGTATCATCGTTTCGCAAGCCCATCGGTAAAAGGCTGGGCAAGCCCCGAATATTTTGAACAGCAGGTGCGTTACATCAAAAAGAATTACAATCCGTTCTCATTGGTCGGGTTGATGCAGTATCAGCGTGACAATGGGAAGATGCCCAACCATGCAGTAATTATTACCGTTGATGACGGCTACCGTGACTTCTATGAGTATGCATTCCCTATACTGAAAAAATACGATGTGCCCGCCACACTATTTGTCACGACCGGATTTATTGCTCAAGATTTATGGCTATGGCCGGACAAGATTACCTGGCTATTAAAGCAGTCGACTAGCATTCCGGAACTGAGTCTGGGCAACTTTTTCCTCTCCGGGGGCTCCCTGGAAGGATCTTCGTACGATAAGTATTGGCAGAGGATTGTCGACTACTCGCTTTCTTTACCGGATCAGGAAAAGCATCAGTTTCTTGCTGACCTGGCATCGTTGCTCGGCCATGATCTTCCATCCCGGATTCCTGCAGAATATGCGCCTTTGACTCTCGATGAATTAAAGGAAATGCAGAACTCTGGTATTGAGATTGGTGGCCATACCGTAACTCATCCATCCCTTGGTCGAGTCACTGAGTCTCAGGCTTATGATGAGATACTTGGATGTCGGGATTACCTCAATGAGCATCTTGGATACCATGAGAGAACGTTCTGTTACCCGAATGGGCAGCCCTCAGATTTTCAACAGTTTCTCCCGAGGATAGTCAGGGAAGCCGGATTCCTTGGCGCCGTTACAGCATTTCCTGATTCAAAGGGTGCGCGTGATCCTTATTTAATGAGACGCCATGTGAGTGGTGATAATTCATTCCAGTTCTATAAGGCTGTATCTGGAGTGGAGCTTTTAGGGCATAAACTTAGAGGAGCGGTGAGGTTGAGTGGTAACTTTGAAGAGTTCGCTGGAACTGAGCAACCGACCAAGTCACTATGAACAGAGTAATAAGTAACCAGCACATCGGCGTTATCGGTTCCCGTGTAGGAGAAACTGTTAACTCGGCTACTTTCGTAATTTATTTATACTTTATTGTTGATTTTTTTATAAGGTTTTCTTCTCGATTCCCGTGGTATGGAAAAATCCGCCCTACGCTTTTAGCGGTGGGGATTATTTCAGTGCTGCTCTTCCTTCAGAGAGAGAAGTTTAAGGGCCGATTTAAAGACCCTGTTTTTAAATCTGTTCTGGTTCTTCTAGGTTATATCGTCGTAAGTCTTCCTCTTGTTGAGTGGCCGGGAAGTGTTTTCCGAAATAATCTCGACCCCTTTGTAAAAGCAATTGTTTTTCTTTTCTTCACAGCTTTGATTATTGATACTGAAAGACGATTGAAATGGTTTCTTATTGTCTTCGTTTCCTGCCAGGTTTTTCGTGTTCTTGAACCTTTGTACATGAATATCACTCAGGACTATTGGGGAAGCGCTACTTTTCTTAGTACACGTGAGTTTGCAAATCGGCTATCCGGAGCACCAGCAGATGTAATAAATCCCAATGAATTAGGGTTTGTAATCGCAACAATTGTTCCTTTCCTGCATTATCTTCTATGGCCATTGGGGTGGAAGTTTAAAGCCTTGTATTTGGCGCTTATGCCTGCGCTTCTTTATGCCCTTATTCTTACGATGTCCAGGGGTGGTTTTATTGCATTGCTGGTTGTTGCATTCATAGTATTTAAAGAGTCCAGTAAGAAATTCTCGCTGTGCATTTTAGCGGTTTTTGTTGTGGTCGCAGGTATCTCCGTGATGACGCCAGTTCAGAAGGATAGGTATCTTTCCCTCATAGATAGGGACGCAGAGGGAGGTGCGTCAGCTGAAGGTCGGATCCAAGGCATGATAGGAGAATTTAAGCTTGGGTTGACTCGGCCCGTTGTGGGTCACGGACTTGGGACAACGCAGGAGGCTAAATTTCACAAGCGTGGTTCTACTCAGGCAAGCCACAATCTGTATGCCGAGCTAATAATCGAGCTTGGGTTAATCGGCTTTGTTTTGTTTTTGAGATTTTTGATAAAAATTGCTAAAAAGCTTTCGAGAGTTAGAGAAGACTTTAAGAATAGGAATTATTCAAACCAGGATTTCTACTATCGATTGAATAAAGTTCTTATTGCAGTATTCTGGATGTATGCAGTGTATAGTATTAACTATTGGGGCTTGTCGCAATATTATTGGTATCTGTTTGGTGGCCTGGTTATAGCATTTGGTAGACTTCTGGATATTGATAAATCGTCTAACGAACCTATGGTCGCTGATAATAGCGCTAATAAAGTGCTATCTAATAGATATGCTTTGGCTTCTCGTTTAAGAGATTGGCAGGCATTCAGAAAATAGTAAAAAAAGTTTTGACTTTAGCAATGGTATGTTGAGAAAAATGAAAGATTATATTTTTTATTCAAGATACTACATTGGGAAAATTGTCCGAAACATATTTTCGATTTATAAGTGGGTTGTTTTTATAAAGCCGATTGGAGATCAGGCCTTTTGTGATCCCGGAAAGGCAGTAAGCCAGAAAGCTAATATATGGTTTCGAATGGCTAGCAGTTCCGATTATGAAGCGCTGGTAAAAATCTATCCAAGAGAGTTTTCTGGTACTTGGCCAGAAAAGGTTAAGCGCCAGAAACTTTTCGCCCGTAGAAAAAGAAATACCCCCTGTTTCCTGATTGGCGAGGGAGAAGAGGTTCTTGGTGCAACCTGGTGCATCCCGGTAAAAGAAATCCCGAATTACTTGTTCGGAGAAATTCAGGGTGAATGCTTTGAGATGGTCAATACCTTTGTAACTCCAAAGGCCAGAAAGCGTGGGCTAGGGCAGGCGTTAAGGCTATTTGCAATTTCCTGCATGGCAGAAAAGGGATTTCGGAATGCTATTTCTTATGTCTGGTATTCCCGTAGAGACTCGTTGAAGATGAATTTGCAGTCGGGCTCGTTGCTGGTCGCAGAAAAGCGACAAACAACAGTTTTGGGGCGCCAGATGAAAATGTTCACTCCCTACATTCGCCTGGATAAGTTGCCACTGGCATGCGGAATGCCTACGTTAGTTCTGCTAGGTTATGATTTTGGGCGGTTGAAAGGAATAGCGAGGGCGTTCTCAAAGTTTGGTATTTCTGTAAAACCTGTTGTTCTCCGGGCATCAGCGCATCGCTGTCCGTTGGTCAAGCCACGCTATTCCATCAAGGCTGCGCTAGGTTTTGTGCAGCAGCAAAATATTAGGGGAGTTGGCAAGGCAATAGTCTTGTATGCTGATAAATTAGAATCGGCGCATGCCCTGGAGCTTGAGAAGGCTTTGGATGGTCTGGCAAATCCAGTGAACAGTTCGTCAGCCATCCCCGATATGGGAACACAGGTTATTGAGGCCGAGCGGGCCAAGAAACCCGTTGCAGACAGGATCTTTATGGATGCCATCGGTGAAGGTGGCAAAATCATTAATCGGGGCTAATGAAAGGGATGATATGGCTATTCCCGCGTTGATGTACCACCATATTTCCCCTACACCGGGGGCTCATACGGTTTCGCCCGAGAATTTCCGTATCCAACTGCAATGGCTTGCAGATTCCGGTATCCGGACAATTTCTGCTTCAGAATTTGATCAATGGAGGCAGGGCAGTTTGACGCTTGAGGGGCCCTCTGTATTGCTGACGTTTGACGATGGCTGGCTGGACAATTGGGTATACGCGCTGCCATTGCTAAAGGAATTCAACGCGAAGGCCGTATTTTTTGTGGTGACGTCCTGGCCGGGTGAGGGCACTGTAAGGCGCGATTTGGGAGGTTCTGGCTGGGAAGCGCCAACACACGAGGAGGCCATGGCTTCGGTAAAGGGTTCTGCTAAGGATGGCGTGGTTATGCGCTGGTCCGAATTATTAGCTTCAAAGGCATCGGGTTTGGTGGAACTTGCGAGTCATTCCCATACCCATGGATCTTGGTGGGATAACCAGCGTTCGTGGCCAATGATCCTTGATGCGCTTAGAGAGGATTTGTACAAGAGCCAGATAATACTGAGCCATCAACAAGGTGAGCCATCCAATCTCTTTTGTTGGCCTAAGGGACAGTTTGGCCTGGAAATGATTGAAGTTGCAAAGGAGGTTGGTTTCGAGGTTCAATTTTCGACATTGCGTGGGTGCAACAGTCCTGCGCCCTTTCGTTTGGTAAGGCGTATCAATGCTGAAAATCAGGGGCAGGAATGGATATCCTCTCGAATCAGGGTGTATCGCGACCCGTTGAGGGGGAGTTTGCTGGGGTTGGCCCACCAAACACTCCAGCGTTTACGAATGCAGCAAAAGTTTCAGGCCATCGCTCCGAAAGATGAATTTCGCTTTCCATTTCTTTCGTTAATCTAAAGCTCAATTTACTGCGATTAAGTAAATAGTCGCTTCGTCTCTCTGTAAAGCTTTCTTGCCGCTGTTTCTGCCGGATGGATGAACTCCACGCCTTCTGTGGCCTGTTCACGTTGAGCAACCTCACAGGGGAGACAGGCACCGCAGCACTTGCCTCTGATGGGGCGCAGGCAAAACCAGCGCTTTAATAAAATATCCAGAAAACCATTTTCTTCTGCAAATACTTTCATTTCGGATTTTTTTGTTGTTAGAAGAGGAAAAGACCAGTATTTGAATAACTCGGCTTCCCAAGAATCCTTCAAGGTAGGGTTTTCACCCTCAATATTGTTGAATATTGCGGTTTCTAGGTCGCTGGGAGTCTGGGTTCTCACCATACTCAGTTCAACGGATTCCCACTGCTGGTTTTCAGCGATCAAGGCTAGCCAATAATATTGTCTGGCGACATGGTATTTGTTTTTCAACGCAAGATACCGGTCTCTGATTTCTTGAATTTCCGGGAAATCAGATGAGAGAAAAAATTTTGTTGGATAAAGGGTGACACCCGAGTCGAGCCTTTGTCGCACCATGGCAGAAATTTGGCTTATCGTATCCAACTCACGGTTCATGCTGTATCGGCTGACATCCATTACGTACACAGGTTGTACATTTCGCTTTTCTATCAGTAGTAGTTGGAGAAGGCGGAATGTTGAATCCCATCCGCCTGTCCATAGTAGTGTGACGCTATCCGGTGCCATGGTTTCCAGCTCCTTTGGAAATGGGCTCGCTAACTACCTGCGGGCAATTCGATACTTTCAGTCCCTTTTAGTCTATACCTTTCAGGTTATGACATTCTGCTTTGATTGTCTCATAATGCATCGTCTGCAGTTGTAGGTCTGATTGCAACAGGTTTTCCTGTTGTGTGTTGTTGAGGCTTTGATTCAAGGTAGTAGATGTAATGGTGGGTTTTAAACTGTTTGTATACCGCGCCAGGAACCGCCTTTTCTCAAGGCGGGCATGGGTTGTGCTCGGTCGCCCAACTGAACCTGATACCGAAGCAGGGGTTCCGGATGGGATTGAGTTGAGGGAGGCAAGCAGCAGCGATATTGAGGCTGTCGCCGGGGCATTACCAGATGAATTGACGGGAAGGCTTTCCCTCGAGCAGCGAAGAGCTATGGTGAGTGAACGATTCAAAGCAAAGATCCCCTGCATCCTCGCAATAAACTCTCTTTCCGGTCAGGTCGTCGGGGGCTGTTGGTGCAGCGAAGTGGCGCCGAGGAACATACTTTGGGGGCTAATGCCAGAGTGGGGGCCGGTGTTTGAGATATCCACCTTGTTTGTTGATCCGGGTTTTCGAGGTAAAAGTCTTGGGTCTGTTCTCGTTGAATATGCCTGTAGCACGATGAGAGACAGGGGCTTCAATGCATGTGTTTCACTGGTTTGGTATACCAGGCCCGCGTCGGTCAAGGCTCATTTGAAGGTCGGTTTCAAGCCGGTCGGTGAAAAGGTTACCATGTCGATTCTTGGTGTTCGTCGATCCCGCGTCCATTCAGGATTTCGCAAACAACGTCTTCCTTCAATCTGAGGGACGCAGTCATGATGGTGCCTTTGACGTACCATCTATTCCCTCTTTGGCTGGGCCGCACACTGCCACGGTTTTTTGCTTTAACACTTCCGGTATGACATTTCTAGCTGGTTGCCGCATAATGCGACGTCAGTTTATATCACTGTCACTAAACGGCATTTTCTTGACAGCCCATGATTTAGCTTAATCCAGGATGGAATCGGCAATGCGAATTTTGATGTCTGCTCTCCAGCCCGGCGGGGGCATTCGCACCTTCTTCAGGTACATCTACAGCCAACCCTGTTTCGACAACTGTTCTTTTGTTCTGGTTGCGCCAGATAATGGGCTCAGCGATTACATCAGCTCGCATCTTCCCGAAGGTCGCATCACCGTTGTCTGGGCTGGTTCCGGGCACTTTGCGTTTGTTCGCCAGATGCGTCGGCTGCTGAGAACCGGTGATTTCCAGTTGGTGCATTCCCACGGTTTCGCTGCTGGCCTGCTTACGGAGCTCGCGCGTACCGGTATTGATTGTCCACACCTGATGACCGCCCACGATGTTTTTCTGCCGTCCCAGTTCGCCGGCTTGAAGGGGAGATCCAGGCGTTGGATGATGGCGATGTTGTTTAACCGCATGACGGCGATTCATACGGTTACCGATGATGCCAGGGCTAATCTGCTGGAGTTCTTCCCCGGTATTGAACGTTCTCGGGTAAAGGGCATCCTCCATGGGGTGGATACGGAGTATTTCCGGGATGGAGAGACCCGAAACCTGCGCGCGGAATTGGGCATTGATGAAAGCACACCCCTGATCGGATTCTTCGGCCGTTTTATGGGGCAGAAGGGGTTTCGCGTGCTGGTCGATGCCGTGGAGGAAATCATTGAAAACCGGCGGCTGGAAGTGGTGCCGCATGTAGTGACTTTCGGCTGGGGCGGATTCATCCGGGAGGATTACCAGTACCTGAATGAAAAAGGCCTGGGAAATTACTTTCATCAGGCCGAGCAGACAGACAGCATGCCCTCGGCCCTGAAGGCTGTCGATGTGGTGGCTATGCCTTCCCGTTGGGAGGCTTGTGGGCTACTTGCTATGGAAGCACTCGCCGCCGGAACACCCATTATCGGTACGGAGTGCATTGGGCTCAGAGAAGTGATTGATGGTTCACCGGCCCAAAAGGTCACTGTGGGAGATTCCGCCCATCTGGCTTCCGCCATTGTTTCTGAAATGAAGAACCTGCCATCGAGAAAAAGGGAGTTTCTTGACTATCAAAATACGGCGGTCGTCAGGTTCCATGTGAATCGCCCCGCGACGGAATTGGCCGAGCTTTATAATCAATTATTACCCCCTTCAACGAAGACGGCTTAACAATCTCCCAGATCGATTTTTGGAGCGCCAGGGATGCCTCATAACGAGATAGTGTTTGCGTGCAGGTTCAGCAATGCCCTCAGCTCCATAGAGAAGGTTTGTTCAAGCCTGAAGCTGGGCGGCGAATACCGGTTGAAGCAAATAGATGACTTTGAGTTCTCCTTTCCAGAGAGCGTGGAAGGGACTTTCGTGGCTGAACTCATATTGTCCGCCAAGGAGCATGACACGGGCCTGGAGGGAAGTGGTCAATTTTTGTCTGATGGATTGCTCCCGATACTGGAAAACTCAGCGTCTGTTCTGGTTCTCGTCCGGGTCTCGCCAAACAGCAGGGTCGTCGATGCCCTGATTGAAGCAGGCTTTAAAGTCGCGGGTTCCATAAAGCCCAAAGCGTCTTTGACCGAGCGAGCCATCCTTGCGTCTTTCCCTGTTGATATTTTTGTGCCGGAGCCGGTCTCTCCTGCGATTATTGTCGGCAGAGCGAATGCGAATCTTCTCGCCCAGGCGAGAGCGCTTGGTGAGTGTGGCATTGCCGTTTACTGCATTTTGACCAGAGACGAACCCCCTGTTGTTGCGCGTTCCTGTCGTTACGTTAGGGACGTATTCGATTGCCGGGGGCGTTCAGATGAGTATGTGGTTGCCTGTATTTCGGAAATTTCGAAACTGACCACTGCCAAGCCTGTTGTATACACAGGAGGTGATCTTGACATCGGTTTGCTGGCCAGAGTCTGGGAAACTGTCAAGGATTGGGTAGTGGCACCAAATGACCCGGTACTATCTGACCGTCTCACCGACAAAAAGACACAGCTGGACAAAGTAGCAGCAGCCGGCGTAACTGTGCCCCAAAGTCATGTGATCGAGAGCATGAGCGACCTGGACGCTGTCATTGCTGATTTCAGGTTCCCGGTCATCTGCAAGCCTACGGAACTGGTCAAGAAAGGCAGTTTTATTGGAAAGACCTTTGTTGCCGGAAGTGATCTAGAACTCAGGAAAAGAATGGATCAATTGTTCTTCGGTAATGGCAGGGCGTCAGTGTTGCTTCAGGAGTTTGTTCCGGGTGGGGATGAATGCATACTTTTTACGATGGCATCGTGTGACGAAAGCGGAAATATTCGCAGCGCTGTGACAGGAAGAAAGCTCACAGATGATGGCAGAGGTTGTATCGGGCTTGGTGAGACGACGTATAACCCCAAACTTGAAAGTGCGTCCGGGAAGGCCTTTCGAGCTCTGGGTACCGGAGGAATCCTTGCGGTTGAATTCAAGGCTCACGATGTAACCGGTGATCTTTATTATATTGAATCGAATTTACGTGCGGAAAATTGTGGTTCATTGGCGAAGGCTGCCGGGGTAAACCTTTCTGCTAGCACATTCCTGTATGCCATTGGTTACCCCAATCTGTATTCCCCATTGGGTCATCGCAAAGCCACATGGATGGATGTTTCATTGGTTTTCTTAAGCCGGCTTCGGGGATTGACCCAGGGTAAACATACAGCTGAAGACCGCCGTATATTTCGTGATCACGCTGTTCTGACTGATGCTCTGTGGGTTTCTACTGATCCGGCACCGGCCATCACCTGGTACGCATTGAAATCGTTTGCTTTGGCGAGGCGTGTCTTTAAATCTGTATTCTCCAGGTTCAAATGAACCATCTAACTGGATTTTGATTGATATCGAAACTTTACAAGGCACTATAAGATGTTGAGACGCCTTCTGGTAAATACCAGCTCTAATATGGCACAACTGATCGTCAGCATGGTTGTGACCTTTATCATGGCTCCCATATATCTGAAGCTCATGGGGCATCACGACTACGGGCTCCGAGAGATGGTACTTGCCCTCGTCGGTTACATGGGGATGCTGGATCTTGGTATGAGGCCGACCATTAGCCGGTTCGCGTCAATGCATAATGCCAGGGGGGAGCGCGTTTCTTTATTGACTGTTTATTCTTGCAGTCTTGTTTTCATGTTTTTCGTGGGATTGGTTCTATCTGTTTTCTTCGTGATATGGGCCTTTGCGTTTCCTGAAGTACTGGATCCACAGGACGGCGAACAGGCAACAAAGTATATGTTGTTTTTGTTGCTAATCGGCGCCCAGCTAATATTCGTGTTCCCCAAATTAGTCACCGAGAGCTATCTTGAAGGTCTGCAGCGATACTATTTCAAGAATATGGTGAATATTATTTCCACGATATCCATTGCTGTAATAGCTTACTTTCACATGACACCGGAGAACGGCCTGGTTCTTTTGGTTGGACTTGTCGCGATATCTCAGGCGATCAAGTTGGTTATTTTCGGTATCGTTCTTCTGAAACCGGCACTCGGTACTATTTATCCGAATCTGCGATACTTTTCTGTCGAAAAGCTCCGCGAAATGTTGTCTTTTGGTCTGAAATCCTTCATTCAGGGAGCGGCCGGCAAAGTTGAGAAAATGTCTGATCGTCTCGTTATCGGCACTATACTTGGACCCGCGATGATTCCTGTCTACACTATTCCAGCAACACTCGTCGGGTATATTTCAAGCATCACCATGACACTGAGCCACACGTTCATGCCACTCTTTAGTGACTTGAGCGCCCGTGGCCAGCAACACCGAATCAAAGCTATTTACCTGCTGGCCAGTAAACTGCTGGTGGGCCTGATCATTCCCATGGGCGTAGGTATCTGCCTGATTGGCGGACCGTTTATCGGTATCTGGATGGAGGGGCAGTTTGATCCGGTGATCGTGGATGCCATTCTGGTACTGTTGGTTACTTACACCGTGGTACCCATGCTGAACCCGTTTGCAAGCCGTTATCTTACGGCCATTAACCAGCATGTCATTTTTGCAAAAGTCGCTCCACCTGCGGCGCTGGTGAACCTCGGCCTCAGTATCTGGTTGGTATTGGAGTACGGCGTGGTTGGTGCCGCATTAGGGTCAGTGCTTCCAGTGTTTGTGGTGATGCCCCTATACCTCTATGTAGTGTGCCACAATCTGGAAGTCTCGATGCTTCACTACTTCCGAGCCACGATTCTTCCAGCGGTTATTCCGGTAGCGCTGATGGGGGGCGGCCTTTTCTGGTTCCGCACCACCCATGGTTTTGAGGGTTATCTGGATATTGTATTGTCAGTACTGGTGTCTGCGCTTGTGTATAGTCTGGTCTACTGGGTTTTCGCTATGGGCAGGGAAGACCGTGAGGTATTGCTCCGGCTGCTGCCCGGGAGGCGATAACGCTTCAGCTGGCGCTCACTTTGAAATGGATTGAAATGGAGACGTAAACGGATGTGCGGTTTTGCAGGATTTGCCGGGACTGGCGATAACAGTAATGACAGGGATTCCTGCGAGATAACGCTCAGGAAGATGGGCGACGCTATTATCCATCGCGGGCCGGATGCTGGCGGAGTGTGGCTGGATGATGCCTTGTCAGTCGGCCTGTCCCATCGCCGATTATCCATTCTGGATCTATCCCCCCTTGGCGCCCAACCCATGTCATCGGCTTCTGGCCGGTTCGTGGTTGCGTACAACGGTGAAATCTACAATTTCCAGTTGCTGCGAGAGGAATTGGTCGCGGAAGGCGCGTATTTTAACGGTCACTCGGATACAGAAGTGATGCTTGCCGCCTTCGAAGCCTGGGGAGTGGAAGCCGCACTTACGCGATTCGCCGGTATGTTTGCCTTTGCGCTGGTCGACCAACAGGAAAAGCGGTTATACCTGGCCCGGGATCGTATGGGGGAAAAGCCCCTGTATTATGGTTGGCAAGGCAATACCCTGGTGTTTGGCTCTGAGCTCAAGGCCTTGCAACAACACCCAGAATGGCAAGGTGAGATCAACCGCAGCGCCTTACCGTTACTGGTACGGCACAATCTTATTCCTGCGCCGCATACCATTTATTCCTGTATTTTCAAACTGCCGCCCTCGTCGTTTATTGCTATCGACCTTGCTCGCCTTGAATCCGGATCTCTGCCGGAACCCTCTCGCTATTGGCGCCTTGAGGATCAGTTTGCCGAGACTCACGATTGGACACTGGATACGGCTGCGGACCATCTGGAAAACTTGCTCACGGAGGTGATTGGTGAACAGATGATATCTGACGTGCCTTTGGGGGCGTTTCTCTCTGGTGGCGTGGATTCCTCAACCGTCGTTGCCCTGATGCAGAAGCAGGCGTCGACCCCGGTAAAGACATTCAGTATTGGTTTTAACGAGGAAGGCTTTAACGAGGCAGAACATGCGGCTGCAGTGGCACAGCATCTGGGCACGGACCATACTGAGCTGTATGTGACAGAGCAGGATGCCCTCAAGGTGATTCCTCTGCTGGGAAAAATGTACGACGAGCCCTTTGCGGATTCCTCCCAGATTCCCACGTTTCTGGTCAGTGAGATGACCCGCAAGAAAGTGACGGTGGCGCTGTCTGGCGATGGTGGGGATGAGCTGTTTTGTGGTTATACCCGGTATCCGGGCACGGTTGGCGCGTGGAATCGCAAGGGGACTTTGAAGTCCAGGGCGGAAAACCTGTTCGCCCGGATGCCTGAGTGGCTTTCCGTGCCGGCTGCGCGGGCTTTAATGCCTTCGCAGCGGCAGCGTAGCAGTGGTGGCTTCAGTTTTCGCCTGGATGAAACCCGGGCTGTTGCGGGAGCGGGTGATCTGTCGGAGTTTTACCGCCGAAGGGTGTCGCTCTGGCCCTACCCGGGCCGGGCGGTGGCTGTGGCTGACGAGCCAGTCTATGGCCTGAATGCACCTTTGCCGGAAGTAATTCCGGGCGATGACATGAAAACGCTGATGTGGCGGGATCTTAACTGGTACCTGCCGGACGACATACTGGTAAAGGTGGACCGTGCTGCCATGGCCTGCAGCCTGGAAACCCGGATTCCCATGCTGGACCATCGGGTGGTGTCGTTTGCGCTGGGGTTGCCAACGAGTCTCAACGTGAAGGACGGAACGGGCAAACAGGTGCTACGCTCGGTTCTCTATCGCCACGTACCACGGAAGCTCATAGACCGGCCCAAACAGGGGTTTGCCGTACCCATCGCAAGTTGGCTGCGTGGTGCGTTACGGGAGTGGGCAGAGGCATTGCTGGACTCCGCCCGGCTTCGGGAACAGAGCTACTGGCAGGTTGAGACGGTGCGCTGGTTCTGGAATGAGCACTTGTCCGGCAGGGAAGATTACAGTTTTCAGTTGTGGGGAATCCTGATGTTTCAGGCTTGGCTGGACGAACAACGTGACTAGGGTAGCGGCTTTGACGGACAGACTTGTATATTTGATGGATTGCGAGCAGCGCTGCGCTGAAGGCGTGCTCTATTCGCTGACCAGTCACGGCTATCGCGTGATCGGGCTCACAACGTCAACGTTTTTCCCCATGCGTTTCTCATGGCACCTGGATACCTGGCTCCGCTCTCCTGCTTTGAACGAAAGCTTTGAAAAGTATTTTGACTTTCTGAAAGGCTTGCCCGAAAAGGGGGTGATCGTTCCATCCGGGGATCTCAGCGTAAAGTTCTTGTCGCGCTACGCTACCAGGCTGGAGGCAGAAGGATTTCTTCTTAATGTCCCGGCACAGGACTCTCTCGATACCCTGTTTGACAAGTACAGTTGCAACCGGGCCTGTGCCGCCATGGGAATACCTGTAGCGAGAACGTTCTCCATCACTGAAATAGAGCAGGACCCTGCGATTATTGACTCACTTCGATGGCCGGTCGTTGTTAAACCAACGGCTCTGGCTGGCGGGAATTATCGCAAGGTAGGCGCGCGAAGTGGGTTGGCATCGGCTATTGGCGAAATCAGGCAGGCTGTTGAAAAGGAGAGTGTGCGGCTGAATGAATCCGGAGTCGTGGTGCAGGAATGGGTTGATTCAGGCATGGAAGATAACTGGAGCTGCGAGGTTTATTACAACAGGGCCGGGCAGCTTGTTGACTCCGTCACCATTAAGCGGGTGCGAACGTCTCTGAGCAAGCAGGGTACACCCACAAGCAGGATGTATTGTGGTGTTCTCGAACCTGAAGCCAGACTTGTGAAGCGCACCGAAGAATTGCTGAGTGCCTACAAGTGGCGTGGATTTGCACACGTTGAGTACATTTACTCGAGGCAGGACGATGAGTTCTATCTCACGGAGGTAAACCCAAGGCTGCCCGGTTATGCCTACCTGTTGAGCGCGAGCGGGCATGAGCATGGCTGGTTTTATGCGGCGGATCTGTCGGGCGAGACGTTTCATGTTAACGGAAAAAGCCGAGGCGTCACCTACTTTGAAACATTGCGATACCCGGGAGATATCACCGATGGCGTGATTAATTCTCTGCGCGGGAATCTGGACTTTGGCAGTCTTATTGCAAGCTATGTTCGGGCGTTCAGATCGCGGGACCAGGTTGTGGTTGATCATTTCAATGCAAAGGATCTGGGCCTCACGCTCGGGTTGGTTTTAACCAACATAAAGTCTTTTTTTGATAAGTCTGTAAGCTACATAAAACGCCGGATACGGAGACATGGAGTTGTCAGGAAAGCTTAGGGGCCCGATTCAGCGATTTGGTGTCTGGGGAGGGTTGTCCCACCTTCTGCGCGAGGGTTTGTCCAGATACATCAAGGTGCAGTTGGTGTACCGGGATACGGTTTGGGTCAAGAGAATGTCAACACCCATGGAAAGCCGGTTGATTGCTTCAGCTGACAACGTTGAGCAGCCTGACGCACTGGATGAGTATTGCCCTGATTGGCGGGATCGGCTTTCCCAGGGTAATTGCCTGATTTGCGTGGTATCGGATGGAGAGATAGCTGGCTTTGGTTGGGGGCGTGAACAGAACGAACTCGGCTTTACCTATGTAGACAGCCGCTTGCCATTGGAACGGGCTGTTTTTTACGTATACGATTGTTACACACTTTCACATTGGCGAGGCAAAGGGGTTTATCAGGCGATTTTGAAAGGATTGGCGGAAGAGGCCTGGACAGATGAAATCTATGTCGCGACCAGGTGGAACAATACCGGTTCAATAAAGGGTATACGGAAGGCAGGCTTCATGCTGGATCGTGTTTTCATCTATTTCCGCATATTGGGGAAGCCGGTTCGCTTTCACTACTGACACACTGACGGATCACTAACAAATCGAGGGCAGGGACCATGGAATCGAACCCCCTGGTGACAGTAATAACACCCACGTATAACCGGGCTGATTTTCTGCCGGAGGCCATTGACGGTGTTCTGGCGCAGACGTTCGGCGATTTTGAGCTGATAGTAGTTGATGATGGCTCAACGGATAATTCTTCGGAAATTCTTGCGGATTACGAAGCGAAGGATAGCCGTGTCAGAATCTTCCGGCAGGAGAATCAGGGGCAAAGCGTCGCAAGAAACCGGGCCCTGGCTGAAGCCAGAGGCGAATATATATGCTTCCTTGATTCTGACAACTACTGGCCCCCTGAAAAGCTACAACAGCAGGTTGCGCTATTTGATGAGCACCCCGAGGTTGATGTCATTTATGGCGATACCATCACCATTGATGAAAACGGGGTTGAGCTGACCCGCCACAATATGACCCGTTATTCCGGCCATATCGCAAAATGGATGCTTCGGGATAACTGCGTGAGCATGAATACAGCCATGGCACGTAGAAAATGCTTTGATGATATGGGGGGGATGAGTGGTCAGCGACGGGTAGCTGATGATTACGACCTGTGGTTAAAGTTCTCTGCCCAATTTCAGTTTCTGTATGTTCCCGAATTCTGGGCCTACTACCGTGTTATGGACGACCAGATTTCTTCAGACAAGACAGCACGGTTTGCATCCAATGAAGCCATTATTCATGACTTCAGGCGTAGTTACCCGGATGCCGTGAGTGAAGAGGAGTTCAACGCCGGTTTCGCGGTGTTTTATGTGCGTAAGGCACGCTACCTTGCTGCAGTGGGCCGAAAAAAAGAAGCGTTCAGAGAGCTCTACAAAGCGCTGAGGCACCGGCCCTTTGGAAAAGTGGTGTGGAGAGGTGTAGCAGCAGTAACGCTCAGGTAAATGGATTTATGATGACTGAGAGAGAACCAATTGTTTCCGTTGTAACGCCGACCTTTAACCGTGCTGATTATCTTCACCATGCGATTGAGAGCGTTCTGGCTCAGACTGTAGATCGGTTCGAGCTACTGGTCGTTGACGATGGGTCCACGGATGCTACTCCTGAGCTTATGGAACGGTATGCCGGTGATCCAAGAATCAGGTATTTTCGACAGCCGAACCAGGGGCAGAGTGTTGCCCGCAATCGCGGGATAAGAGAGGCGCGGGGTGACTTTGTCTGTTTTCTCGATTCCGATAACGCATGGTTGCCGGATAAACTGGCGAAGTCTCTCGAGGTATTTCGGGAAAACCCGGAATGCCATGTGGTTTACGGTGACTATATTGAAATCGATCAGTGGGGAAGGGAGCTTGGTCTCAACCGGATGCGCCGGTATTCCGGGGCTATTACGCCCGAGCTCTTGAAAGATAACTTTGTCAGCATGAACACCACCATGACCCGCCGCGGGTGTTTCGAGGTTATGGGCGGGTTCGATGAGGCGGACCGGTTGGCAGAGGATTATGGCCTTTGGCTGAGACTGTCTACCCGGTATTGTTTCTATTACCTGGCCGAAGTTCTCGGCTTTTACAGGGTAATGGAACACCAGATTTCTTCCGATAAACGCAGGCGTCTTTATGCAAATGAGAAGATCCTGCTTTCCTTTCTTGAGACCTATCCCGATTCAGTTACCTCGGAACAAAGGTGTCGCGGTTTGAGTCACTTCTATTTACGGCGTGCCCGGTTCCTGGCTTCGGAAAAGTCTTATCTGGAGGCCTACAGGGACATCGGCCGGTCGATCAGGCAAGACGCTTTATGGCCAGGCCCCTGGCGGGGGGCAGCGAAAGTCACTCTCAGGGCGGTGATACCGTGAGTGTCAGGTTAGAGGTACGAGCGCTCAGTGAAAAGGAATTTGGCTCTGTTGAGAAGGACTGGGCAAGGCTTCTGCATACAAGTACTGCAGATCCACTGTTTATGAGCTGGCCCTGGCTCTACAGTTGGTGGGAAACCTGGGGGAGCCGTCTCGGCCTCGAGTTGGTTTTGCTTGGCGTATACCTTCCGGATGGAAAACAGTTGGTTGGTATCGCGCCTCTGTATCGTCACCGCTTTCGTATCGCGATCGGAATGAAAGTGACCAGGCTGCATTTTCTCGGAAATGCCTGGCGGGTAAGCCCTACGGTGCGCACTGAATACGTAGGGCTTATCGTTGAACCTCAAAGGGAAAGAGAGGTCGCCGACGCGGTGGCGCGTTATCTTTGTGCCACTGAGTGGGATGAGTTGATGATCCCGGACAGTCAGCAAATCAATGGTGGCACCTTTGGTAAGGCGCTCGCTGAGCATTGCAATGCAATCCCGTTACTTCGCAGTGAATCCCAGGGTATCCGGGTGGACACTACCGGATCATTTCGAACATGGGCCGAATCCCTTGGGGCCAATACCCGGCTCAAGGCATTCAATCGCAGAGCTGTGTTCGAGAAGGAGTTAAGTGGTCATTGGCAACCTGTGGAAGAGGACCAGGTGTCCCAGTCGCGTTTCATGGATTCTCTGAATGACTTTCATCAGAGGCGATGGGGCAAACCCTGTTTCGACAGACAAGCGCTTGAATTTCACTTGAAGTTACTGGGCCGATTGGGTAGTAACCAAAGGCCGGAGTTGTCAGGTTTGGTGGCCGACGGCAAAGTCGTTTCCGTGTTGTACGATATAAGAGCCGGGGAACGTATCTATAATCTACAATCCGGGTACGATGAGAGCCTTCACCGTAAGCTGTCACTTGGCACGCTTCACCTGGGGTATGCCATTGAAAGGGCGTTTCACCATCCCTCAGTCTGTTGTTACGATTTACTGGCAGGTTCTGGTAAGAAAACATTCTACAAGTCGCACTTTCATGGGCAACAGGTCGATTTTCCGACGCTGGATTTTGTGCGTTCCCCAATACTAAGGGCGGCCTATCACTGCCGACCCTGGTTGCCGGGAAATCTGGTTTCTCGAATCAACCGTGTGTTCCGGTTGTAGTCAGTTTTAAGGAAGAGAGTTATGACACTGGAAAGGATGCAGTGGGCACAGGTTGGTCGCTTGATGCTCCCTTTTGTTCTCAGTTTTGCTGCGCTTGCATGGCTTACCTTTCCGACGCTTGAGGGTATTGTCAGCCGGTGGCTCAAATTTGATGAGTCGTATTCGCACGGTCTATTGATGCTGGCGGTTTCCCTGTTTCTTGTGGTGCGCACCTGTCTGAACCATCCTGTGCGCCCTGGATTTTACCCCATCTGGCTCCTGCCATTCTTTCTGGCGCTGATCGGATACGGTCTTGGGGATATCCTGCGTATTCAGGCAGCTCGGGAGCTTGTAGTGGTGCCTCTCCTGCTTGGTGTGCTTGCCGTGTTTATGGGCTGGAGGCAGGTTCGCCATTTTATCATTCCCATTGGCTTATTGTTCTTTACAGTGCCCGTCTGGGACTTTCTGTCCTGGACACTCCAGGTCATTACGGTCGAAATCAATCAGTTGCTACTCGGAATGATGAATATTGAATTCCGTGTAGAGGGAGTGTTTGTTTACCTGATCGGCGTGGGCGCCTTTGAGATAGCCCATGGGTGTTCTGGGCTGCGCTACCTCCTGGTCGGCCAGTCACTGGCGTTGCTCTATGGGGAATTGAATCTCACGCGCCTGCGGTCAAGGGTAGTTCTATTTGCTGTAGGTGTGGCACTAGCGCTGATGGCCAATTGGATCCGTGTGTTTGTTATTATTTACATGGGTTACGAAACCAACATGCAAACCAGCCTGATCGAGGACCATGACAATTTTGGTTGGTGGGTTTTTGCAGGCACCTTGGTTCCGCTGTTCTTTGTTGGCCGTTGGCTTGAAACCTCCGCCCTGGAGCAAACAAATGCCACTGCGGAGGTTGCAGCCCATACGCAGCCCACCCCCTATCACGGCATTAAACGGCTAACAACGGGTGTAGTGGCGATGGTGGCTCTACCATTGGCATTCTGGGCTTTACTTCCCTCGACAGAGCGAAATGTACGGGCAGAGCCGGCACCGATGGACCTTCGCCTGGACGGGGAGCAATATGGCACCCTGTTTTCGAACAGGCTTGAAGGCTGGCGCCCCAGGGTACGTAATCCGGACCGGGCCTATGTGCAAACGCTTTTTGATCGCACTAAGGTGAGTGAGGGTGCCGGGGCATCGGAAACCTTATACAGCGCCGTGTACAGTTACGATTATCAGCGCCATTCCGCCGAATTGATTCAATATTCCAATCGTCTTTACAACAGGGAAGAGTGGCATACCGAAGATCTCTATGAGGTTGACGTTTCTGGCCCAGCAACTTTCCGTGGCGTTACCATACGAAATCGCGCAACCGGCAAAACAATCGATATTGCTTACACCTATTATGTGGAAGGGTTTTGGGAAACTGACGATCTCAGGGCGAAGCTTGCGCAGGTCCGAGGCTTTGCCAATAAAAGAACTGACGCCTCATGGATTCTTTATGGCGTTTCCTGTGATGAATGCGACCGACAGGCCAGGCTTGCGGACTTGATAGACAATACGTTTGACTCAGTAGTACAGGCCGTTAACCAGCAATATAGGCCGTAACCAGGACATCAATGGAATGAAAGATTATCGAGTTCCTGCCTCAGGATATCGGCCAGAAATTCAGGGTCTGCGAGCGATTGCAGCGATACTTGTAGCCATCTATCACATCTGGTTTGCCAGAGTTTCTGGTGGTGTGGATGTGTTTTTTGTGGTGTCAGGCTTTTTGATAACAGGGTCCTTGGCTAGACAGGTTCAGGCTCAGGGAAATGTCATGTTCCTGAGATTCTGGGCCGGGTTGATCAAGCGCTTAATCCCGGCAGCGCTATTGGTTATTACGGTTACCGCGATTGCCTCTTTCCTCCTGCTGCCAAAAGTGAACTGGATACCGATTATTAAGCAGGGTGCGGCAGCCATTCTGTATATGGAGAATTGGCAGCAGGCTTTCAGTGCTGTTGATTACCTGGCAGATCGGGAGACGGCCAATCCGTTCCAGCACTATTGGGCGCTATCGGTTCAGGGCCAGTTTTACCTGATGTGGCCTTTGCTGATTGGGGCGATACTGTTTGTGGCCCGCAGATTTCGTCTGTCACTGGGGGTTCTCATTCCCTGTGTATTGGCTATTATATTTACCAGTTCTCTTGTTTACTCTGTCTACTCAACCTATACGAATCAGGCATTTGCATACTTCAATACGTTTGCCCGAATGTGGGAGTTTGCATTGGGCGGACTGCTGGTTTTCGCCCTTCCTTATCTTGGGACGTCGCGATCGGTAAGGCTGGTTCTTGGTTGGGTAGGGGTTCTGGCAATCATCAGCTGCGGCCTTTTGTTACAGGTATCAACTGTTTTTCCTGGATATGCAGCTCTGTGGCCGACGGTGGCAGCGTGTCTGGTAATTGTATGCGGTAGTGCCGACAGATTTGGTGCTGGTGCATTTTTGTCATCACGCTTTTTTACCTGGTTTGGTGATATTTCCTATAGCTTCTATCTGTGGCATTGGCCAGTCCTGACTTTTTATCTTTTACTGCAGGGGTCTACTCAGGCAGACATAGCGGATGGTTTTATCGTGCTTGGAGTATCGGGTCTCCTTGCCTGGATAACTGCCAGAGTAGTCGAGGAGCCAGCCCGTTTCTCTGCCATTGGTAAGCGTTTTCCGTCCAGAGCTTTCGTATTTGGTTTAACCTGCTGTATGCCTGCTGTTCTGGTTTTTGGGGCATGGAGTGCCCATACAGTTGCGCAGCGTAAAGCTGACGCTTTCCAGACGGATGTAATCCCCGGAGAGGGTGCATATCCTGGTGCAGTCGCTGTCGCCACCAGTAACTGGGACCAACAGGATAACGATGAATACCACTCCCAACCACCTGTATACCCCGATCCGTTTACTGTCCATAACAGCATCCCCGAAAGTTATTTCGATGGCTGTCACAAGGAGCAGAAGGGAACCGATGCCGATTACTGTGTTTATGGTGATGGTGACGGAAAGATAAGTTTGGCACTTGTTGGCGGTAGCCACTCCGCACAGTGGCTTCCCGCCCTGGAAAAGATTGCGCTCAGGCAAGGTTGGAAAATATTGAATTTTACCAAGAGCGAATGTTGGTTCAGCGCAGAGCTTAAGGATGGAAGTAATCAGGATTGCCTGGAGTGGAATGAGAACGTTCTGGCCACGTTAATTGAAACAAAGCCGGACTACGTATTTACCATGGCTACTAGAGCAGAAGGAGGAAACGAACATGTTCCTGCTGGATACGTGGACTATTGGGAGATGCTTTCAGAGCATGGGATAGAGGTAATTGGCGTGAGGGATAACCCCTGGTGGCAAGGCGTTTATTCCCCTGCAGAGTGCGTTGATGTGTTTGGCCCTGGTTCTCCGCGTTGTAAGATTGGGCGTGAGGAAGTCCTGGCAGAGATCAATCCTTCGATAGAAGTTGCCAAAAGCCAAGAGGGCCTCTCGTTATTGGATCTGTCGGACTATCTTTGTGATGAAAATCTTTGTCATCCGGTAATTGGGAATATTCAGGTTTACAGGGACCGGCACCATATTTCTTTGGCGTACATGGAGTCGTTGGCTCCAGTTCTGGAGTTACAGATGATCGAACTGGAGCCTGGTCTCTCTTTGAGATAGCCTCTGTCAGATTGACGTAGAGCGCTCCAGCCCCGAAATCAAATATTTAATGCGCCTTCTGAAAGCCTTGTCGTTCTCCGTGGCGTTCTGTGCTGCGTCGAAGGACATTCTATGCAGGTCTGCATCTTTGTGCCTCCAAAGCTCCTGGATCGCATGCTCCAACCCATCCGGGTCGACGAAGTATCGAACCCCCATTCGGAATGCTCCAGTAGAGTGGTAGGGCACCAGAATGCCAAATGAAGGGTCGACCACTTCATTCATTGGTGGCGCGTCAGTTGTGACGACTACGCATCCGTATGCCTGAGCTTCCACCAGAATCTGCCCGAATCCTTCCACTTCTGAGGGCAGGATAGCAATGCCAGCAGTTGCCCAAAGGTCTGCAAGGTTGTCATCAGATATGTTTGAAAGTACTTCGATATTGTTCGGTAGTTCATCGTGGGCTGGAAGTTGATTGCATACCAATGTCAGTTGTGGCCATTCCGGATGTTTGCGCCATACCCTGACCAGGGCAGCTGTCCCCTTGAAGCCGCTGTTCCCCGCCACGTGAAGCGCTTTCTGAAAGTTTTTTTCAGGTACTGGGGGAGGGTGGGAAATCAGAGGTGATGAAAAACCTGTGTACTGCACATTGGTGTGGTAACGGGAAAAGAGGTGCAAAGCTTCCCTGGTTTTGCATACAACGGCATCGAAGACTTTTAGATAATGGAGCTGGCTGTGAGAAAACCATTCTTGATTGGGTACGAGCCACTGGGCGCAGTTCTTATGTAGGTGCCGATGCTGGATGCTCTGAAGATGAATTATCAGGTCGAAGGGGCTTCTACCATTGATAAGCAGCCTTAGTTGCCTCTGTAGCGTAAGGGTGGAGTCACGGAGAGCAGGAGGCAGCATTCTTTCGACAGCCCGATACCACTTTCTTTCGAGCCATAAAGCTCTTTGGGACGCGGGTTGGACCGACTGCGAGCTTACTTCATGCCCCAGCGATTTGAATACGTAAGCTAATAACTCAGCATCCCTATGGAGGCCCCGACCGGACATGGTGTAAATGATTTTGACACGCACCAGATAGCATTCCTTCATGCAGCATAAAAAACCCCGCAATCAGCGGGGTTTTATTGTACTACAGGGCCTGGTCAAGCGAATCAGGCTTTGGCCTTCCTGCGCAGGGCGAGCCCGGCAAGGCCTAGGCCAAGAAGTGCGAGTGTTCCGGGTTCCGGAACCCTGGAAGCGCGTACTGCGATCACCAGGTCGTCATGGTTGTCGTCTTTGGCGAATCCATCGTCAAAGCTAAGGATGAAGTAATCTTCTGATACTTCAAAGATATTGAAATTCGTGGTGGTGCCACTGTTAACGCCAACAACCAACTGACTACCGTTTGTCCCATCATTGACAATTTGCTGGCCAGACTGTCTCTGGAAGTAGAAGTCCAGGAAGGTGTCAGCTGAGCCAAAGAAAATGGTGCTGAATTCATCGTCCGGTGTGCTATTTTTGTCAAAAATCAGGCTGTTGTTGTACCAGAACTGGTTGTTATCGCTGGCTTCCTTACCAAGATAGGTGAAGGTCAACCGGAAAGGGCCATCAGTAGTGGATTTCAGGTTGTGACCGAAGTCGACACTGCTTCCTACATTGTAAAGAGGAGCATCTGCTGTCCAGCTACCCAACACGCGCGTAGCATAATCGTTATCACCCGGTACGGTCTGTTCGGAAACATCGCCTGGTGCATTACCGTTAGAGACCGAACCAATATAGGCAGCACTCGCAAAGCCGGAAACGGCAAATGTTGCGGCGAATACCATGCCTTTCGAAAATCCTTTCATATCTACTACTCCAGTGCGCTTTAGTTGTTACGTTTAAGTAACACATATGCAGATAACGTGCCGAAAATATATATTGTTGATATTAAAGAAATAATATATGGATCTTTAATGGGTGTGTAAAGTAAATCGACAAATGTGGAGGTTTGCTTGAGTACCCCGGGATAGAGCCAGTTGTCGGCACCTATCCCGGATGAGCATCCTCCGAAGTGGGCAGGTTACTGGACCACAAACTCTACGATGTCTGATGCCTGGCTGGTGAGGCCTTCTGTGTCGATGACCCGAATGGTGAAGTACCAGGTGCCTTCGACCAGACCTTCCAAGGTGTATTCCGTGGCAGTGGAGTCTGCACGAACCTCCTGATCCAGGTTGTCAGGCGATTGCCCGTAGTTTATTTCGTAGTGACTGATTTCACTGAGCGAGATACTGCTGCCATCAACCCGGGTGCCCGGCGCGCTCCATCTCAGAGTTACTGTTGAGACAGCAGGCTCTGTTGGTGCGGGTTCTGTTGCGGGGGCGTCAGGTTCGCTTACAGTTTCCAGAGTGTAAGGGTGCAGGCCTGATTGGTAGGCATCCCATACCGTTACACCTTCGTTATTGAGTACCATGTCTGCGCTGGGTTGTAGCAGGGGTAGACCGTAGCGCAGCTTGTAGATATCACTAATGCCGTCCTCCAGTGTACTGACCTCCGGGGTGGTACTGAGATCGAGGCTTTCAATAACGTTGCTGGCGCTGAGTTCGGTACCTGTTTGCTGGTCAGTAACCGTAAATGCTGCTGATGCGTCCCAACCCCCTTCATAGTATTCCATGGTGATCGCTACCCGCTCTTCCGGCTCAAGACTGAGCTCATGGGAGTAGGAGGTAGCAGACTGGTTCTTCCACTGGTCTATCACAGGCTTACCATTCACCAACAGGCGCACCCCATCGTCCGTGCGGGTGGTTAACTGATAGCTGCGGGTGCCATCAGTGTGAGGTGGTACAAACCATCCCTGCCAGCGAATGCTGAACTGGTTGTTGGGTACCTGCGATGAGGGGCTGCCGCTGCCCCAGTCAAACTGAATGGACGGGTCTTTTTGAGTGTAAAGGAAATCGTCAAAACTCGTTCCCTGAAAATACTGACCGATAAAGCCGGCGGTATACTGCGTTTCCTGGACCGGGCTGTCGTCAGGATTGGTGGGGTCGGTTCCAGCCAGGTATTCTTCCAGCACGCTGTACCCATCGCCATCCAGATCTACCGATGCGTCTGTTGGGTCACGCGGGTCCAGTCCATAGGCAAACTCATAGCCATCGGGAATGCCATCGCCGTCGGTGTCAGGATTGGTTGGGTCGGTTGCACTCCAGAACTCGTCCAGGGCGCTGAGAAGGTCATCATCCTGGTCCGAATTGGCATCGGTCGGGTCGGCCGGGTTAAGGCCATAGAGCACCTCCCAGTTGTCATACAGGCCATCACCGTCGCCATCCAGGACAGGGTAGCCAGGAGTAAAGGCCAGCCCCTGTTCCGCATCAAAGAAACCAACTCGATAGCCCATTTCATACGCGTCTTCGGCGGTCAGTTCCTGGTCGGTGGTGGGCAAGCGTTGTGCCCAACTGTAGAGGTGATCGCCACTGATGACCTGGCGGCTGATTCCTGGCCCCTCCCACGCTACGCTGAAGTGATCATCCCATCCCCCTTCCTTATGCCGGAGCTCAAAGTAGTAGCGGCTGCCCGCTTCCAGATAAATGGCAGGGGAGGTTTGGGATGTGTAACGGTTATAGTCCCTGATGGGGGTGGCTCTTCCGGTGGTCGCGATCTGACTGACCGAATCGGGGGTTTCAGAGGCTGATAGCCAGAACTGGGTTTCGTCATCCCCGGCGACATAGAAGGTGTATTCGCCGGTTTGCGGCGCTTCAATAAAGCCGCGGATCAATGTGCCGTAATTGTTTGCCCGGTTTTGCAGGTTTTCCAGTTCGGTGAGTTCGGTTATTTCGTCAGGTGAATCCGGATAGGCCGGGCTGCTGGTGAGAGTATCAACCGTAGTGCCGCTGATACCGTCGAAATACCACACATCAACTTTCCCGGGTTCACTTTCCTGGGGGATTGAGGCTGTGGGGGGGAGTCCCTCGATGTCCCTGAACTGCCAGCTTTGACAGCCAGAGATGAAAATTACGGCGCTTCCAAGGCCTAGAGCTTTGCTTACCGACATAAGCCACCTTTCCTTCCATGGAGGCCCGCGAGAGGTGTTCCCACGGGGCCTTCAGGTCAATGGTTATACTCGGTAAGTATTGTTGGGCAATCCATTAGCTGCCACCGGGTTCTAGGAACGTTTCGGTATGGTGTGGCGGTAGTTATACTCATTATTTCTTTTCTGACTTTAACTCCGGCCTCCAAACTTCTCCAGTACTCGTTTTGCATCCGCATCCCGGCCGGTCGCGCGATAGGCTTCCGCCAGGTGCATGGCAATTTCCTCGGAACCCGGTTGCAGTTCGTGGGCTTTTTCCAGAACTGGCAGGCTTTCCTCTGTTTGCCCCGCCTTGAACAGGATCCAGCCGTAGGTGTCGGCAATGGCGGCGTTGTCCGAGTTCAGTTCGAAGGCTTGCCTGGCCAGTTCCATAGCGCGCTCGTCGCCTTGCTGATGGTAGATCCACGCCAGGTTGTTGAGTGCGACCACGTTCCGTGGGGTTACCTCAAGAAGTTCTTCGTAGGGCGGTATCGCTTTTTCCGGTGCCTCGTTCTCCTGGTGGAGCATGGCCAGGTTCATTAGAATCTGAGGATTGCGTGGAAACGCCTGGCGGGCATTTTCAAGGGATTCGACAGCCTTGACGCGCTGCCCCGACCGGACAAGTGCTCGGGCATGGGCAACTTCCAGCTCGGCAGTTTGTTCGAGTTCAAGGGCAAGCTGGTAGAGCTCCGCGGCTTCCTGATACTCTTCCTGCCTTTCAAAATAGCGGGCTTCGACACGGAACGGAGCTGCGGACTCGGGATGTTGTTGTTTGACGTCTCTCAGGATGTCCCGGGCCTCTTTGGTATTTCCTTGGGTGAACTGGATTGCAGCTGCCTGGATGCCGATTTCTTCGTTCTCGGGGAACAGTATGCGTCCCCGGCGAAGCACATCGGATGCCTGCTCCAGTCGTTCCCGCTGGGCCAGTTGGGTTGCAATGCCGTGATAGACCGAGGCAACCGCCGATTCAGCCGGGGCAGGGCTGGATTCGCTTTCACGTTCCAGAAGGCTGGCTGTCAGGTCATCGGCCCGTTGGGTGTTATCGTCGACCAGCGCCGATTCCAGCAATATCAGCCTTGGGCCGTAGGCTTCAGGGTGTTGCTTCCGGATCCGTTCCATTAGCGCTGTCAGCTCTTCACGCGGCATTACCGAAGAGATCCCCTGCAGCGCCTGGCCGTTGTCCGGGGACAATTCGATAGCACGACGGTAGTAGTCTTTTGCCTGCTCTGTTTCATTGCGTAACCGTGCGAGGTTGCCAAGGGCGTTAAGCCCGGCGGGATTTTCGCTATCCGCTTCTACCGCCCTCTGATAATACTGCTTGGCTTCTTGGATATTCTCAGCGTTGGCGGCGACATTGCCTCGAGTAATCAGTGCGGCAACACTTTCTGGTTGTTCCTTCACCCAGTCGGAAGCAGCGGCGATGGCTGCATCGTTGTTGTTGGAAGATACATGGGCCTGGACGACCAGCAATCTTGCCTGTTCTGATTCCGGGTCGGTCTCCAGTACCCGGTTGGCCTGTTCGATGGCGCTGTCGGTTTTGCCTGTGCGCACCAGATAGGTTGCATACCGCAGCCGCAGGGTGTTGTTGTCTGGTGCGAGTTCCAGGGATTTTTCGATAAACTGCTCACCGCTCTCGGTGTCGCCGCTGACCAGTGAGGCGATGCCCACCAGCGCCAGGGTTTCCGGGTCTGAATCCTGGTCTTCGAGATTGGCAAGGATTTCTTTGGCACCTTCCGGGTTGCGCATTTGGAGGCGAGTAGCGGCAAGCAGTTTTCTTGCCTGTTGGGAGTCATCCATATTGGCGACTGGTGCGAGTAGGGCTTCCGCTTCCTCGGGCCGGCCCTGGCGATAACGGATGATGCCCAGCATCAGGGCGGCCTGTTCCTGGCTCGGTGCCTGGGCCAGCACTTCCTCAAGATAGCGTGCGGCGTTATTCAGTTCGCCGTTGTTGAACGCTTCCTGTGCGGCTATCAGGTTGCTTCTGATGGTACCGGGCGCCGATTTGGCGAGAATTTCCTCGTAGACAAAGGCTTCAGAGGATTTGCCCTGTTCCCGCAGTACATTGATCAACGCCGACATGGTTCCAAACTTCTGGTATGTCATTATGTCGTACTGACCGATGGTCTCCAGTGCGTTGACGTAAGCCTGCTCGGCGTCAGCCCAGTTTTCCTCATTCTGAGCCACTTTTCCTTTCCACAGCCAGAGTTCCACATTGTCCTGGTTCAGCTCTTCTGCCTGGGCGATGTATTTGTTAGCCTGCTCGGGGTCATTCTGGCTGTAAGCCACTTTCGAAAGCCCGATCAGCGGTTCTGCCTCACCTGAATCAATGTCTCGGGCAACGGAATAGGCTTCCCTGGCTGCATCCAGGCGGCCTGCGGCCAAGTGGATATCCCCCTTGATCAAGGCGCCTTCCAGTTGTTGAACGCGGTCGGGCTCTTTCAATTCTTCGAGAGCGGCCAGTGCGTCGTCAAATTCCTGCTGCATCAGATTGGCTTCGGCTCGGATCAGGGCTGCTTTGTTCCGGTTTGGCTGACTGATGGACTGCTCACCAACGTCCGAGAGCAGTTGATCCAGCTGTCGTTCGGCATTGCGGGCATCACCGGCAGTGAGCAGGTTATTGACAATGACGAGGTACGGTTCGATGCGATTAGGCTGGAGTTCAATAGCACTACGCGCCTCCAGCGTACTGGCCTTGAGCTCACCCTGGCGCTGGAAGAAACGCGACTGGTCCAGGTGACTGATATACTGGATCTCTTCCTGGCTCATTTCATCACTGTCGTTGCCGCTGCAACCGGCGAGGGCGAGCGAAATGGCAACTGAGAGAAGGGTGGCACGTACTGCTAACACTGGTTTCATGGCCCTGTTCCTTTCCTTTCTGGGTATTGTTATGGATTCCCTGCCTGTTATTCAGGCACTTGGCGATTCAGCGGATGTCTCTATATGATATTTGTCTGTCAGGTTGTAGAGCGTTGGCCGTGTTACGCCCAGCAGGCGCGAGGCCTGTGCCATATTGAAACTGCAGGACTGCAGTGCCTGTATAATTGCCGCACGCTCGGCGTTTTCACGCACCTGCCGCAGGTTGAGCTGGCTCTCGGGGCCTTCCTCCTCGCAGTTGAGTTGCAAGTCAGCGGCGGTCACCCGTTTGCCATCCGCCATGATAGTGGCTCGTTTTACCTTGTTGATCATTTCCCTCACGTTGCCAGGCCAGGCGTAGCTCTTGATGCCCTTGATAGCGTCTTCAGTGAAGGCAAGGTTGGGGCGGTCCATCTGTTTGCCCAGTGATTTCAACAACGATTGCGCGATGACCAGGGCGTCGCCATCCCGATCCCGGAGGGCCGGTACATCCAGGGTGATCTCGCTGATGCGGTAATAGAGGTCCTCGCGGAAGGTGCCCTGGGTGATGAGTTCCTGAACGTCCCGGTGGGTAGCGCACACCACCCGCACGTCCACGGGTACCGGTTTCACCGAGCCCACCCGGTCTACCACTCGTTCCTGCAGGAAGCGCAGGAGCTTGGCCTGGAGGGCCATGGGCATGTCGCCGATCTCATCCAGAAACAGGGTGCCGCCGTTGGCGTTCTCAATCTTGCCTTTCTTGCTCTGGGTTGCGCCGGTGAAGGAGCCTTTCTCAAAGCCGAACAGCTCGCTTTCCAGAAGGTTCTCTGGAATGGCGGCGCAGTTGATTGCGGCAAAGGGATTGTCCGCTCGATGGCTCAGGTCATGGAGGGCGCGTGCCAGCAGTTCCTTGCCGGTACCGGTCTCGCCGGTAATCAGGGTGGTCACGTCCGTGGGCGCAACCTTTTCCAGGGTGCGGCAGATGGAGAGCATCTGTGGGCTGGCAGCGACAATGCCCTTGATGCTGGTGCCGTTGCGCTGGCGTGAAAGCTCGCGGTTGTCACGCTCAAGTTCTGCTAACCGGAATGCGCGGTTGACCACAAAGGTGAGAATGTCGGCATCCAGGGGTTTCTGGTAGAAATCGCTGGCGCCCATGCCGATGGCCTTGACGGCGTTTTCCTTGTCCTCCCGGCCGGTCACCACGATGATCTTGGTCATGGGCGCGAGCCGCAGGACTTCTTCCAGCAACAGGAAGCCTTCCGACGCTCCACCGGGATCGGGGGGGAGCCCCAGATCCAGGGTGATTACCTCTGGCTCAGTTCGTCGCAGGGCCGCCAGTGCAGATTCACGGTCGGCGGCAACGGTCACTTCCAGGTCTTCGCTGAAACACCAGCGCATCTGGCTTTGCAGGCCCGGGTCGTCCTCTACGATTAAAAGTCGTCTACTCACAACGGCTACAAATCCTTTTTTCGTATTGTGATGGTCTTGCGGTGAATCCTCTCACCCCTGATTTTTAACCGAACATTGACGCTTTGCAATGATAGTGTTCGGTCGATTTTATTTCCGCCAATTATTTGGCATTCTGCTTTGGCTCTGCCTCGCCCGTAAGCGCTTGTTCCGGCTCGAGTTCGTCTGGGATATGTTCCTCTACAGGCCGGGCGAGAGGGAAACGGATTGAAAAACATGAGCCCAGCCCGGGTTCGCTGGTAACATCGATATTGCCCCTCACGTTACGCACATATTCCCGCGCCTGATAGGCACCGATGCCCATTCCGGTCAGCCCCTTGGTGCTCTCAAAGGGCTTGAACAGCTGGCCCTGGATGAAATCTTCGGTCATGCCGGCCCCCGTATCCTGAATAAACAGTACCACACTGCCGCTGGCGGTTTTCAGGGTCAGGGTTATCTCACCGTCTCGTGGTGTGGCGTCCTGGGCATTCTGTATCAGGTGGCCGAGGATGCTGCAGAGTTGGTCCCGGTCGGCATTGATATAGATTTTTCCGGAGTCACCGGCCACCCGTGGTGCTGGCTTGCGACGGGAATAGTGCTCCGCCAGGTGGGTGATCACCTCGCGAAGTTCTACTTCTTCGGTCACCAACGTCTCGTCGGCTGGCTTACGGATATGGTCCACAAGGTTGGACATTTTGCGAACGGCGTGGTCGGTGGTGGTGATCATGTCGTCGATAAAGGCCGGGTTTTCCCGGTGCCTGGGGGCATTCTTCACCAGTAGAGACAATTGTGCAATCAGCGTTTTCAGGTCATGCACCATAAAGGCGGAAGCCTTGCTCACGGCCTCGAACTGCATGGCTCGTGAAAGTCGGTTCTGGGCATCTGCCTGGGCCAGCAGGTTACAGGTTTGCCGGGCCACTACCTTGATCAGGTCGAAGTTTTCCCAGTTCAGCTCCACCCGGGCGTAGGGATTGCCGATCATGGCAATGCCGTACAGGTCGTTGCTGAGATATAGGGGAATAATCAGCCAGCCGTCGGATATTTTCGAGATTGAATCGGGAATTTCCAGCAGGTTGTAAGCTACCGGATCGTTCTGGTATTCGTGCAGGTCAATAATCCATTCACGTTCGCCGAAAAACCGGACCAGTTCCGAGTGGGCGTCAATGGAGGTGTATTTCGGGGTTACCAGGTTTACAGCGGTTTTGAGCAGATAGTCCCCGTGGTCTTCGCGGATCCACAGGGCACCGGCATTGCTTTCCACCAGTCCGGTGAGGATGCGGATCACCCGCTCAGGCAGTGGCGGGTTGTCGCTGAGGTCCGCCATTTCCCGGGTCATTTTCAGCCATTCTTCCCGGTAATCGTACTTGTAGTCGAAGAAATTCTGGCTGATGAACACCATCAGCCGGGATCTGACGCGCCGCGAGGTCAGTAAGGTGGCGAGAAATACCAGGGCAATGGTGAGGAACAGCACCTGAAGGGCCTCGCCCCAGTCGCCGCCCAGGGTTTTGACGTAGTAGCCACCGAGCGCCAGGAAGAGCAGGTAGGCCCCGGCCAGCAGCATGGTGCCAGCATGGAATACGGCGGACCGGGAAAGCTGGAAATCCACTGGCTGTTTGCGGGTGTTGATAACGTTGACGGCAAACAGGGGGACCAGCGCCGCGTTGACCAGGCCCCGGGCATTCCAGAAGGAGTCCGCCACCTGGCCGAACAGAAGCGCGTCGGCATACATGAAAAAGTCGAAGGCGAACAGGGTGGCTACCGCGATGCAGATATACTTCATGCTCGAGCGGCCAAACGAAAGCGAGTTGCGCCAGATCTGTTCAACCAGCGACAGACCCAGCAGGGAGAGGGCGATCTGGCCCACCACCTTGGTTTTACCGTCAAGAATGGTGAGTCCGAAGGCGTATTCCATCAGCCCGGAACCCAGGAGCAGGACCACCAGGGCTACAGTGGCAGTTGCCAGAATCCGGCGCAGACGGCCCACCAGGTTGGCGCTGCGGAAGGAATCCCGAAGCAGGGCGAAAAGCACCAGGATCCAGGCTGCGTCCCGCAACAGTTCCAGCATGTAGCGGATGAAGAAACCGGGTTCAGCCCACAGGCTCTGGGTAACCAGTGACGCGGCCCAGATCATGGTCGCCAGGGATGCCAGCAGCAGCGAACGGTCGATATCCCGCCGAAGGTATCGTGTGGCAATAACCGCGGCAAGCAGCCCATAGGCTATGGCTGCCGTGGCATGACTGATCAGGCTGAAATCGTCCAACATGGCTCGCGTCCTGCGTTATGCGCCATTACTTACACCGGTTTTTTATTCTCGCGGTAAAACCGGAATATTTCTTTCAGCGGCCGCTTGGGGGTGAAATTGAACTCCCGGGCGAACGCTCTGCCGTCAATCACGACAGGATACTTGAAAAAGTGCATCAGATACGAAGGAAAACTTCGCAGGTTCAGGGTGCGGAGTATCAGTCTCGGCAGAATTGGCGGAATGGACGGTATCGGGATTCGCTTGCAGCCGCAGAGCTTCAGGGCGTGCTGATAGGCCACCCAGTCTTCCGGCGCCACATTGTATATGCCTCGCTGGGGCTTGTTGTAGGCCAGCACAATGGCATCGGCCATATCGTCGATATGGATAAACTGCATCATCGGTGAAAAGCCGGCCAGTACGGGCGCCCGTTCCATGCCCAGCAGGGTGCTGATGGAATTGCGTACGCCGGGGCCGACGATGTTGCAGGGCCGAAGAATGGTGATATTCAGGTCCGGGTAGCGCCAGAGGTATATGTTGGCAAGGTTTTCCAGTTCTACGGAATCGATCAGGTCTGCGCTCAGGCCGGCGCTTTTCAGTGGCGCCTCTTCGTCTATCAGTGCCGGGTTGTAGGCCACCGCGCCGTAGACATGAAACGTGGATAAAACCACCATCCGCTTGATGTTGTATTTGTGGCTGAGATCCAGCAGCTTCTGGGTGCCCAGTACGTTGGCATTATACCGGCGCATACGGGTGAGCTGGCTGGACATGATGCGGCCAAGGTGGATGATGCCGTCGAACTTGTAGCGCCGGAACAGATCCTCGAAGGAGCGCTTGTTGAAGTCGATGCAGTAGCTGGGAATATCGTCGCCCAGGTAGACCTGCTCACGGAAATCCACCGCTACCAGGTTGCAGGTCTCCCGCAGTCGGTCGATTACCTGTTGCGCCAGGGCCCCAGCGGCACCGGTAACAAGAATATGTGGTCTGCGTTGTTCGTCCATCAGAACAGCCTTTTCCTTTCGCTCAGCCCGGTATCAATCAGTTCGCTGATTGCCGCTTTTACCTGTTCCACCCGCTCGGTGACCTGTTCTTCCGGGATTTCCAGATCATCAAACATCATCGGGTCGCCAAAATTGAGGTGCACCTTGGCAGGCAACACCACGGGCATGGCAAGGGGCGCGTAGGGTATGCCCAATAGCCTTGCCAGCGGCTTGATGTCAGCGATGGCAGGGATGGTTTCCTCACAACCCACCACGCCAACCGGCACAATGGGTGCCTTGTATTTCATCGCCAGGTGCATGAAGCCGTTACCGAAACGCTTGAGCTGATAGCGGTCCCGGTAGAGTTTGCCGGAGCCGCGAACACCCTCCGGGAACACAATCACCGCTTCGCCATTGGCCAGCATCTTGGCGCAGTTGGTGGGGTCACCCAGTACAGCACCAAACTCGTTCAGCAGGTTGCCAAGGTAGGGTACGGTGGGAAAAAAGCGCTCGATCATTGCCCGGGGAATGCGGGGATTTTTCTCGCGGGAGGCGAGGGCATAACCAATCAGCAACCCGTCAATCGGCAACTGCCCGCTGTGGTTCGGCACGATCAGAACGGGGCCTTCGGCCGGTATTTTTTCGACGCCTGTGGCTTCCACCCGGAAATATTTATCATAGATCTGGCGGGTTAGGGAGAAGCCGTACTTCATCACCTCGTTGTTATAGCCCCAGGGATCATATCCGAGCGAGCCAATGGGCTTTCGGATACGATTGATGTGGCTGTCCAGCTCCGCCGGTATCAGCCTGGATTTCAGATACGATGCTAGACCCATGTGGGCTCCCTGTTTTTTTAAACCCGACCAATCATAACGCCAAGGGTATGGCTTTGGCCTTCATTAAGAACGCGATAATCACTCAGAGCATTGGCACTTTCGACGCAGAGCATGGACTGCCAGGCATCATCCGGAAAATCCGATAACCGTGCGGCCTTATCCGGGCCCGGGTTCCACACCACCGTGGAGTCGCTGCCGATGGCGGTCAGTTTCCGGTTTCCCGCCGGGGTAGAGACGATCAATGGCGCGCCGCTTTCATAGATGCGGTCGGTTTCACCCTCAAACTGCACGGGGCCCTGTTGGGAGTGGTAGCTCCAGTCCCTCAGGGAATCAACGTACTCGCAGTTCTCCAGTCCCTCGATCCGGGTCTGCCCGATATCCGCAGTCGGCAGGTAAGTGTGAAGCGCCTGGCTGAAGGCGAGAGGTTCTGCGCCGGGGTTGGTGGTGCTCAGTACAACCTGGCACCCATCAGCCGAGAAATTGAATGTCATCAACAAAAGCGCGCGCCCCTGCCACACATCGGCAAAATCAGTGTTTGCATCCAGGGACAAGCTGATTTCCACTTCCTGGGCGGTTTCGCGCACATCCTCGAGTTTCCACACGGCGGCGCGGGCAAAGCCATGGGAGGCGTCGGTCAGTATCCGCCGCCGTACTTCCGGTGGATTCCTGTCAGGGACACCGAACCATGGCCAGCACACGGGGATTCCGCCACGAATGGCCCGGCCCGGTTCGTAACGGGCCGTGTCACTGACCCAGAGCCAGTCCGGTTCATCACGGGGCGCAAATTGGGTGAGATGAGCGCCCTGCAGGAACAGGCGGGCGCGAAACTGGGGGTGGTGCACTTCAATGGCTTCCAGCTGCCCGACGGTTGTCCAGCGGGTAAATGACCAGTGCCCGGGTTTTAGTGTCACTTGGTGCCTCGTTACTGCCTTTCATCGCGACTTCACGATGACGTTTGTGTGTTACGGGATTTCCTTACGGTCAGGGTAAATTAAAACTGTCTTTACGGCGAGAAACCGGCCTAAAATCGACGGTCCCGGCCGGAGTTTGTTTAATGAATAACCAGTTCGTCACGCCCATTCTTACATACAGTGAGCCAGCCCCGGTTGTCAGCGACCTGTGGCTTGATGAGCTTGCCGATGGCCTGACCGAACACGGCTGGATGAGCCAGAATGTGTCGTCCCGTCTGGGGGCGCAGCTATTGGCTGGCCTGCACAGTGAAGTTCAGATACTGGATCGTACAGAGGCCCTGCGGAAGGCTGGTGTGGGCCGTGGCTCCGATCTGCTTCGGGACCGGTCCGTGCGTCGTGACAAGATTGCCTGGCTCCAGGGCGTAACCCCGGTACAGGCGGATCTGTTTGCCTTTTTCGAGTCTGTTCGGGTCGGGCTGAACCAACGGCTGTTCCTGGGCCTCAAACGATTCGAGGCCCATTACGCCACCTACCACGAGGGCGATTTCTACCGCCGCCATGTGGACAGTTTTCAGGGCAGGGCGTCGCGGGTTGTGAGCCTGGTGCTGTACCTGAACGAAGGCTGGGAGCAAGCTGACGGCGGTGTCTTGCAGATCTACAATCGCGAGAACAACGATGAAGTCTGTGGCACGGTGTTACCCCGGGATGGGCATATGGCCCTGTTCATGAGCGAGGAAGTTCCTCACGAGGTGCTGCCGGCCAATCGTACCCGGTACAGCATTGCCTGCTGGTTTCGTTGTGATGAAGTGCCATTGCCGTTGTAGTGTCATTATCATTGTAGTGCCGGAACCCTTTTGCTAATATGCGCGCCGCTTTCGGGGATTTAGCCCTTAAGCCCGTTATGGTGGCTCCATTGGTGCCTCCGCAACGATAAACCGTGAACCCGGTCAGGCCCGGAAGGGAGCAGCCGAAGCGGTGGACTTGTGTGCCGGAGTGTCGCTGGTGGAGTCACCCCCAGATTTCCCCCTTTTATCCCGTCTTGATCGTCCGCTATCGACTTCTTCTGACACCATGACCGTGCTATGGTTAAACCCATTTTTAACGGCAGTTGGCAGAACATGAGCTACCAGGTACTTGCCCGTAAGTGGCGCCCCCGTACATTTGAAGATATGGTCGGCCAGGAGCATGTGCTCCAGGCACTGATTCACGCCCTGGACAACCAGCGGCTGCACCACGCCTATCTGTTTACCGGTACTCGCGGGGTGGGCAAGACCACGATCGGCCGCCTGTTGGCACGCTGCCTGAACTGCGAAACTGGCGTCACCGCCACCCCTTGCGGAACCTGCTCCAGTTGCCAGGAGATTCAGGAGGGCCGTTTTGTCGATCTGATTGAAATCGACGCTGCCTCCCGTACCGGCGTGGATGACATGCGGGAGCTGACGGATAACGTGCAGTACTCGCCGTCCCGTGGCCGTTTCAAGGTGTACCTCATTGACGAGGTACACATGCTGACCAACCAGTCCTTTAACGCCTTTCTCAAAACCCTGGAAGAGCCCCCGGAGCACGTCAAGTTCCTGCTGGCCACCACAGACCCCCAGAAACTGCCCGTCACCGTTCTGTCCCGCTGCCTGCAGTTCAACCTTAAACGGATGACGCCGGAGCATATTGCCGGGCATCTGCGGCATGTGCTGACGCAGGAAGGTATTCCTTTTGAAGAACCAGCCCTGTGGCTGTTGGCCCGCGCCGCCGATGGCAGCATGCGGGATGCCCTGAGCCTGACTGACCAGGCCATTGCGTTTGGTAACCAGAAGCTCTCAGGTAGTGATGTCAGCAACATGCTGGGCACCATTGATCAGAGGGACATTGAGAAGCTGGTCAACGCGCTGGTGGAAAATGACGGGCCGGCGTTGCTCTCCGAAATCAGCCGTATTTCTGATTTTGCGCCGGATTACAGCGTGATCCTGGCGGACCTGCTCTCCCTGTTCCACCGCGTGACCATGGAGCAGGTGGTGCCGGGCAGTGTCGACAACGCCCTTGGGGATGCAGCCCAGGTGGAATCCCTGGCGCGCCGGCTGAGTGCGGAAGACGCGCAGCTGTTTTACCAGGCTGCCCTGATGGGCCGTAAAGACCTGGCGGTAACGCCCGACGCCCGCATGGGCTTCGAGATGACGTTGCTGCGCATGCTGGCATTCCGGCCCGGTGCCGATCGCCGGGAGCCGCCTGCGATTGCATCCGGTGGTTCGTCGTCCGGGCAGGAACAACGGGAAGACCCCGAACCTGGCCCTGCCGCGCCTGAGCCACAGCCACAGCACTCAGAGGCACAGCACTCAGAGCCGCAGCGCTCAGAACCAGTCGCCGAACAAGCTGCCCCTGAACAGGCTATACCCGAAGAGGTCGCATCCGAACCCGTCGCTGAGGAACCGGAGGCCGGCCCTCCGCCGGCGGAAGCCGATGATGCCTGGTTGGCAAGCCTCGACGCGGCTGCCGAGTCCGCAGCGGCTGAATCTGCCGTTGTCGAAGATTATGAGTCTGAACCGGTGGTGGAGGAACAGCCTCAGCCTGAACCCGAGCCTGAACCCCATCAGGATACTGGTGAATTTGTATGGGAGCGGCATTTCCGCAGCCTGGATATCGTCGGCATGCCGGGCAACCTGGCCAGCAACGCCGCCATGAGCCGCAATGGCGATGAGATCGTACTGACCATCGATGAAGGCCACGCCCGCCTGCTGAACGCGCGCCATGAAGAAAAGATCCTCGAGGCATTGAGGAATCGGTTTGGTGACACCATAACCCTGCGTATAGAGCAGGGCGATGCCGGCGGAAAAACTCCGGCAGCCTGGGAAGAGCGCCAGCGTCGTGCTCGTCAGAAGGCAGCGGAAGAGGCTATTCGCAATGATCCGGCGGTGCAGTCCATTGTTGAACGATTTGAGGCGAGAGTAGTCGAAGACAGTATCCGGCCGCCGCAGCAGGCAAAAGGGTAACGAGTGCGGGCGTAGCGATGCGTCCGGCACTCTTGAGCCAAATCTGGAGAAGGTGAAGATGATGGAAAATATGGGCGAGCTGATGAAAAAGGCCCAGCAGATGCAGGAAGAGATGAAAAAGGCCCAGGAAGAGGCTGCCAAGGCGGAGATTACAGGCGAGTCCGGTGCGGGCCTGGTGAAGGTGACCATGAACGGTCGTCACGATGTGCGCAAAGTGGACATTGATCCCTCGCTGCTGAGTGAAGACAAGGAGATCCTGGAGGATCTTCTGGCCGCGGCAATTAACGACGCCGTCCGCCGTGTCGAAGAAAACCAGAAAGAAAAAATGTCCGGCATGATGTCCGGTATGGGCATGCCCCCGGGCTTCAAAATGCCGTTCTGATGAGGATTGCTGATGGCTTTTAGTCCGTTGGTGGACGAACTGGTGGAGTCGCTCCGCTGTCTGCCTGGTGTCGGTCAGAAAACAGCCCAGCGCATGGCGTTTCACCTGCTGGAGCGGGGCCGCTCTGGTGGCTCGCGGCTTTCCGATGCACTGGAACGGGCCATGACCGGCGTCCGCCGGTGTGAAAGCTGCCAGAACTTTGCCGACACCCCCACCTGTAATATCTGCGAAAACCCCGATCGCCGGAATGGCACCCTGTGCGTGGTGGAAAGCCCGTCGGACCTGCTGGCCATCGAGCAGGCGGGTGACTACCGTGGCAGTTATTTTGTGCTGATGGGGCACCTGTCGCCCATAGATGGTGTTGGTCCTGAGGAAATCGGCATCGAACGCCTGCTCAGGCGGATCTATGACGAAGGCGTAACGGAGCTGATCCTGGCCACCAATCCAACGGTGGAGGGTGAGGCTACGGCCCACTACATCGCCGACAGGCTGGATGGCAGCAACATTCTCATTACTCGCCTTGCCCATGGTATTCCGGTGGGTGGCGAGCTGGGCTACGTGGACGGATTCACCCTGACTCACGCCTTCCGCGGCCGTAAACCCCTGACTGAATAAACCTGACCTGGCTTTTACTATGGACGTTACCAACCCGGCCGCACTCGTTCCCGCGGCTCCCGAGACTGTTTCCTGGATCCGGGAGCCGGATGAACTGGACCGCTGGATTGCCGAAGGAAAAGGCGAGCCCCTGGCGCTGGATACCGAATTCGAACGGGTGAATACCTTCTACCCGATTCCGGGCCTGGTTCAGTTGGGGCTGGGAGAAAGCTTCTGTCTGGTGGACCCTGCGGTTGCAGAAGCCTCCGAGGGCTTCCGCCGTATTCTGACGGATCCGGACGTTCCCAAGCTGCTTTATGCCATGAGCGAAGACCTTGAGCTCTTCCGTCACTGGCTGCAACTGGAGCCGGAGGGTCTGGTTGATCTGCAGATTGGCGCCGCGCTGGCCGGCGCCGGGTTCTCCGTGGGTTACGCCCGGTTGGTGGAAACCCTGTTCGGGGAAACCCTTGATAAATCCGCTACCCGTTCCGACTGGGTTTCACGCCCACTTTCGGAAGCCCAGGAGCGTTATGCGCTGGACGACGTGCGTTTTCTGGTGCCGATGTATCACTGGGTCATGGCGAAGTTGCGGGAACGCGGCCTTGAAGAGGCCCTTTTGGAAGAATCGACACGGTTCTCCAGGGAGCTTGCGGCCCAGGATGACCCGGACAACCATTACCTCAAACTGCGGGGTGGATGGACATTGAGCCGCCAGCAGCAGGGTGTGCTTCGGGATCTGGTACGTTGGCGCGAGCACGAATCACGGCACCGTGACCGGCCCAGGGGTCGCGTGGTGGCTGATCCGTTGTTGATCGCCATTGCCCAGGAGCTGCCGAAATCGGTGCGGGAACTGTCCTCGATTCAGGGCGTTCCATCTGCGGTGGTTCGCCGCTATGGTGATAAGATCATTGAGCTGGTGGCGAATGCTGCCTCCGCTGACAATTCCGGCATAGAAACCATTACCCCGCCACTGAGCCGGGACCAGCAGATGTTTTACAAGCAGGTCAAACGCCAGATGGTCCAGGCAGCCGAAGCCCGGGATATTCCCGTGGAATTGCTGGCCCCGCGCAAGCGCCTCGAGGCGGTGGTAAGCCAGAGGGATTTATCTGCCGGGCTATTTGATGAAGGCTGGCGCCAGGAAACCCTGGCGCCAGTGCGGGAACAAATCGAGGAATTACTGACATCATGACCGGAAAAACCTTTGTATCGGTGTTTCGCAGCAGCAAAAAAGTGGACACCTACCTTTATGTTCGCCGTGGCCAGGTGTGGAATGAGTTGCCTGACAGTCTGCGGGAGATCTTTGGTAAGCCGATCCATTCCATGGACCTGATCATGACACCGGAGCGAAAACTCGCGCGCACCTCTGGCAAGCAGGTACTGGATGCCATCGCGGACAAGGATTTCTTCCTGCAGATGCCGGAAGAGAGCAGCGGCTACGTGGTGGACTTCCGCCGCAAGCCGGAGCAGAGCCGCGAATGATTGCGGAGATTCCGTTCTGGCAGCGCAAGCGCCTGGACGAGATGACGCCTGCAGAATGGGAATCCCTGTGCGACGGTTGCGGCAAATGCTGCCTGGCCAAGCTGGAAGACGAAGACACCGGCGATGTTTACTATACGGAGCTCGCCTGTCGCTACATGAACCAGGACACCTGCCAGTGCACGGTGTATTCCGAGCGTTTGCAGAAAGTGCCGGCCTGCACGGTTCTGACCCCGGAGTCACTGGGCGATTACCACTGGCTGCCATTTACCTGCGCGTATCGTACACTGGCCGAAGGCCGCCCGCTGGCGGACTGGCACCCGCTGCGTTCGGGCGACCCGCAAACGGTGCATGACGCCGGCGTGTCGGTTCGCCACCGGGTTATGTCCGAGGCCGATGTGGCAGAGCAAGACTGGGAAGAACACATTATTCACTGGATCCTTTAATGATAGACGCAGAAACAAACCTCGCTTACGGAATTTTCTGGGCCCTGTACGCAGTCGCCTTTGTGGTTTTCTTCTACACGATGGGGCGACTGTTCCGCATCATTCCGGTTTACGCCATCCGTACACTGCTTCAGGCAGCTCTGGTTGTCGTCTTCCTGACACCGGTGGAATCGGCCGAGGTCGCTAACTGGTGGATACCGGCGTGGCTGCACGGTGGTTACGAAACCATTCTGGGCGACGCCAGCGAAGCCGCGCGTGCCTTCCTGAATTTCGGCATCGCCTCCGCGGTCATGCTGCTGGTGTGGATGCTTGACCTGGTGAGATACCGGCTGGTGAAACGCTGAAACCGTCCTTTACTGACAACCCGCGTGGAGCCCTGATGCGAAGACTTCTGAACTGTCTGTTTGTCGCTTTTTTCAGCCTGCCTTTCGCGGTGTCTGCCCAACAGGCACCTGTCCAGACACCCCCGCTCGAACTGCCTGAGAATGCCGATATCCGCATTATCGTGGATATTTCCGGCTCCATGAAAGCCAACGATCCCGACAATCTGCGTCAGCCTGCAGTCCGGCTGCTGGCACGAATGCTGCCGGAAGGCTCGAGTGCAGGGGTGTGGACCTTCGGCCAGTACGTCAACATGCTGGTTCCCCATGACGAGGTTACCGATGGCTGGCGAGAGCAGGCCGTCGACCGCTCAGGGCAGATCAATTCCGTTGCGCTGCGAACCAATCTTGGCGAAGCCCTGCGCGTGGCCAGTGACCGTTACCTGTCAGGCAGTGATGACCTGGACAATACCGACTTTATCCTGCTGACCGATGGCAAGGTGGATATTGCCAGCGATGCTGACGCCAATGAGAAGGAGCGGGAGAATATTCTTGGCCCCCTGCTGGAGGCGCTGAACAGCCGTGGTGCCACCATTCACACCGTGGCGCTGTCAGAGGAGGCGGACCTGGCGCTGCTTGAGTCGCTCGCTGCAGAAACCGGTGGCAGTTACTCCCTGGCACCCTCCGCGGAAGCCCTGACCCGCGCTTTTCTGAAGGCGCTGAACACGGCGGTTCCTCAACAGCAGATTCCCATCGAGGGCGATGGCTTCAAGGTGGACGAAGGCGTTGAGGAATTCACTGCACTGATTTTTCGCGCCGATGAAGAGCCCGCGGCCACTCGCGAGCTTGGACTGATCAGCCCGGACGGGACGGAAGCGACCTCTGAATCGGTACCCGATGGCATGCGCTGGGTCAGGGAAACCGAGTATGACCTGATCACCGTAACGGCCCCGGCCGCAGGCCAGTGGCAGATTGACGGTGAACTGGGTGAGGGCAGCCGGGTGACGGTTGTCAGTGACCTGCGAATGGTTGTCAGCCCGGTGCCGCCCACGTTCACAGCAAACGAGCCCATAGCTGTGCGTGTGGCTTTCTTCGAAGATGACCAGAAAATCGATAATGCCGATTTTCTCGGGGTGATTGACGTTCGTCTGACGCTGACTTCGGACGATGGCCGCAGTGGCACCAAGACGCTGTCCGGAGAGGAAGTCCCCGAAGACGGTGTTTACACCGACGATATACCCCGGCTCCCCGATGAGGGCGAGTACGAGCTGGATATCGTCGCCGACGGCCAGACGTTCTCGCGTCGGTTCAGTGCCGTGACCCGTTTTGTATTACCCGAGGGTGAAGAGGCAGCCGTTGCAGCCGAGCCTGTCGAAGCACTGCCAGAGCCAGAACCCGGGCCAGCACCGGAACCAGCGCCTGAACCAGCGCCAGAGCCGGAAGTGGCAGAGCAACCCGTTGCCGATAATGGACCAATCGATATCACCCAGGTAGAAGAAGCTGATCCGGAACCATCCGCAGAGCCTGAAGAATCCGCCGGATTGCCTTTCTGGACAATCGCGACGGCTGGCGGCCTGGGCGTACTGGTTATCGCCGGGGCGGTGTTCCTGGTCGTGCGCCGGAAAAAGGCTGAATCCGGGGAAGAGCCTCCCGTGATAGTCCCGGATGAGCCGGGTGAATCCGAACCGGAGAGTGACGAAGAGATACCTCTGGCTGTTGCTGAGCCGGATCCGGAGCCAGAACCAGAGCCCGAGCCTGAAGAGGAAGTGACTGAGGAGGAGATCCCTGTCGCTGATGCCACAGTGGACGAACCCGAACCCGAACCCGAACCGGAGCCGGAGAGTGAGTCTGAACCAGAGCCCGGGCAGGAAGACGACGCCCTTCCGGACGAAGAGGAAGAGGATGAGTTTGGTCTTGAGGATTTTGACCTGTCCGAATTTGACGATCTGCCGGATACTGATGAGGAAAAGGGGCTACTCGACGATGAGGATGAGCCTGACAAGGGAAAAAGTAACTGACCCTTATCAGAAGGGCTTGGGTTCTTTATACTTGAGCGCTCATTTCAAACAGCCGTTTAATCGTTAATTGAACAGGATACTGACAGCATGAAGTTTACCGGTACCGAGAAATACGTAGCCACTGACGACCTGCAAATGGCGGTCAATGCAGCCATCACGCTGCAACGGCCGTTACTGATCAAGGGTGAACCCGGCACTGGTAAAACCCTGCTGGCGGAAGAGATGGCCGCCGCCCTTGGTATGCGCCTGATTCCCTGGCACATCAAGTCCACTACCAAAGCCCAGCAGGGCCTGTACGAGTATGATGCGGTCTCCCGCCTGCGGGATTCCCAGCTCGGGGACGAGAAGGTCAAGGACATCGGCAACTACATCGTCAAGGGTAAACTGTGGGAAGCCTTCGAGTCTGAGGAGCAGGTAGTGCTGCTGATCGACGAGATCGACAAGGCGGACATCGAGTTCCCGAATGATCTATTGCTGGAACTCGACCGCATGGAGTTCTTCGTGTACGAGACACAAAAGCTTGTGCGCGCGAAACACCGGCCAATCATCGTGATCACCAGCAACAACGAAAAAGAGCTACCGGATGCGTTCCTGCGCCGCTGTTTCTTCCACTACATCAGCTTCCCGAACCACGACACCATGCAGAGCATCGTGGATGTGCATTTCCCGGGCCTGCAGCAACAGGTGGTACGGGATGCGCTGGAAGTCTTCTTTGACGTACGCAAGGTGCCGGGCCTGAAGAAGAAGCCCTCCACCTCCGAACTGATCGACTGGCTGAAACTGCTGATGGCGGACGAGTTGTCTGCCAAAATGTTACAGGAAAAGGACACCAGTTCCGCCTTGCCGCCGCTTTATGGCGCCCTGGTGAAGAACGAGCAGGATGTCCACCTGTTGCAGAAACTGGCCTTCATGGCCCGTCGTCGCAGCTGAAATCCGGCAAGAGCAACACAGTATGTTGATTGATTTTTTTCTCGAAGTCCGGCGCGCAAAGGTCCCCGCCAGCCTGCGTGAATTCCTCGATTTGCTGGAGGCCCTGCAGAACCGGCTGGCTTTCGCCAACATGGAAGAATTCTACTATCTGGCCCGGGTGTGTCTGGTCAAGGACGAACGCCATTTCGACAAGTTTGACCGTGCGTTCCAGGCCTATTTCGAGGGTATTGAAAACCTCGACGACCTGATGGAAGCGCTGATCCCGGATGACTGGCTGCGCGCAGAATTCGAAAAGCAGTTGTCTGAGGAAGACAAGGCAAAGATCGATTCCCTGGGTGGTCTGGAAGAGCTGATCGAAACCTTCAAGAAGCGCATGGAAGAGCAGAAGGAACGGCATCAGGGCGGCAACAAGTGGATCGGTACTGGTGGCACCTCACCGTTTGGCGCTAACGGTTATAACCCTGAAGGTTTCCGTATTGGCCAGAACAAGGGCCGTCACGGCCGTGCGGTGAAAGTCTGGGAAAAGCGCGAGTTCAAGGATCTGGATGACAGCGTCACCCTCGGCATCCGCAATATCAAGGTGGCCATGCGTCGGCTGCGGAAATTTGCCCGCCAGGGCGCTGCGGACCAGCTGGATATGGACGATACCATCCGGTCCACGGCCCGCAATGCCGGCTACCTGGACCTGAAAATGGTTCCCGAGCGGCACAACGCGGTCAAAGTGCTGATCTTCTTCGATGTGGGCGGTTCCATGGATCCCCACGTGCGGGTGTGCGAAGAGCTGTTCTCAGCCGCGCGGATGGAGTTCAAGCATATGGAATACTTCTACTTCCATAACTTTGTCTACGAGAGCGTCTGGAAGAACAATGTTCGCCGCATGAACGAGACCACCAGTACCTGGGACATCCTTCACAAATACACCCCGGACTACAAAGTGATCTTTGTGGGGGATGCCACAATGGCACCCTATGAGATCTCGCACCCGGGCGGTTCCATCGAGCATTGGAACGAGGAAGCGGGGGCCACATGGTTCCAGCGTATTACTGAGCATTTCCGCAAGGTTGTGTGGATTAACCCGCTGCCAGAGCATTACTGGGGGCAGGGAGGCTCACTGGGCATGACCCGGCAACTGGTGAATGACCACATGTACCCGCTAACCATTGAAGGCCTGGAATCGGCCATGAAACAGTTGAGCAAATAAAAAAAGCCGATGCGGTTGAGGGCATCGGCTAAGCTCGGCATATCAAACGGGGTAGCTATCGTAGCTTCCCCGCACTTCGGTACCTGCAAGTCCAGGGCCATGTAATTAATAGTATTACAAATCAATAACATGGCTCTGTAAAAATGTGTCATAGCCTAACGTGACACTCCCCCTGTTTCTTCCCTGTCAAAAAAACCGACGCTTTCGGATTCCCAATTGGTGATCTGGATACCGTTCTTGCCTGTTACCAAGTGTTACTCTTTCTTCCGGTTTGTTACAGAACATTGCAAGAGGCAGGAAGCGTATGGTTGCCGGAGACCAGGTTATGGCGCAGGTAACAGAACTGGTTGAGCGCAGATTCGGCGGGACACTGGCCACTGTGGCGGCCTTGTTCATTGCCCTGGCTGTCCCCTTCGGGCAAGCGGCCTTCGCCGACACGCTGGACAGTGAGATAGACCGCCTGAAAGCCGACGTGGCGGATCTCAGCCAGACTCTCTACGAGCTGGAAGAGGAAGTACTTTATCCCGCCAATACGCAGGTGGCAGTTTTCCTGACACTCAAGGATCGGGAAGGGCTTGAGCTGGACACGGTGGAGTTGTACCTCAACGGCACGCCAGTAGCCTCACACCTCTATACCGAGCGAGAGCGTGGTTCGCTCAAACAGGGCGGCGTCCAGCGCCTCTACATCGGTAACCTTCCCCACGGAGCCCATCAGCTGAAAGCGGTGCTCACAGCCCGATCTGCAAATGAGCGATTCGTTCGCCGGGAAGTTACTCACGATTTCCGCAAACGCCCTGGCGAATCCCGACTCCAGATGACGCTGGATGCCCGGGCCCCCGATTTCGAACCGGTAGTTTCGTTTCAGGAATGGAAGTAGGGCGACATGATGGCGTTGCGACTCCGGCTCATTAGATTCACTGGTTTTATGGTCCTTGCGCTGGCCTGCCTGCCCGTGCTGGCAAGCCCTGTGGGGGATGACAAAGCCCAATTGCTCGGCGGTCTGGCCAGGTTCGCTCTGGACTCCGGGGACCCGGCGGCCGCTTTGCGCTATACACGGAATCTGTCCACTGAAGCGGACCAGCTCGTTCGCGCCAGAGCGCTTATGGTTACCAGTAATGGCGACAACGCCCGGAGGTTACTCGACCAACTTCTGGCCGGGCAGTACTATCGTGGCCAGGCGGCCCTTTTGCTGGCTGACCTGGCGGCGAGTAGCGGCGAGAAAGAAGCGGCGGGGAAATATCTTGAAACCGCAGCCAGACTTGCCCACGGCGAGACGCGGCAGCAGGCACTGTATCGCCTGGCCGAGCTCCACCGCGAAGCGGATCAAACCGACAGGGCCGGGCAGGTGCTCGCCGCCATGGAGCCCGGTTACTGGTCGGCCCTGGGCTACATGAATATTTCCGCTGATTACGGCAAGCGGGACCTGAACCCGTCCCGCGCACTGGTAGCGCTGCGGGTGGCGTTGGCCATGTCGGAAGAAGACACCGACAGCCGGCGCAGCGAGGAACTCAGAAGTCGCCTTCTGGTGCGGGCAGGCCATCTTGCGCACATGCACGAAGACCACGACAAGGCCATCAGCTTTCTGGAAAAGGTGCCGCTTGAGAGTTACAGCACACCCCAGGGTCTGTATCTCCACGGCCTGGCGCTATCAGCGAACGGTAATCAGCGGGCAGCCATGCAGTCCTGGCATCGCGCCAAAAAGTACCCGCTGGCCTATCCGGGTGTTGCCAATGCCTGGTTGGGGACTGGTCGTGGGTACGATCTTTCCGGTTATCTTGGTCAGGCCGGAGAAGCCTATCTGGCTGCCAACGCCTCGTTCGAGAGCGAACGGGTAACCCTGCGGAAGCTGGCAGACCAGATTCGCGACAAGGGCGCCTACCAGGCACTGGTCAGAGATGCCCGGGATTCCAACGCTGAGTGGTTCCTGGCGGACAGCCGGACACTGACCCAGCCAAGAACGGCCTATCTGCTGCGATTCATGGAACAGGCCCGGGCCCAGGAAGCCGTCAACCGCGTGGCGGAACTGGAACAGATCAGCCAACAGCTCGCCCAGCGTGAAGACAGCCTCGCGGTCTTCCGCCGTGCCATCCGGGAGCGCCTTGGGCCCGCTGACAATTCCACAGCTAACGGCGCTCGCTACAACGATCAGATCGAGGGGCTGTCGGAGCGCATTGCTGCTTTGAGCGAGCGTGCGATGTCTGTTGCACAGCAGGAGGCGTTACGAGGCGCCGCCAGTACCCTGGCAGACCTGAAGTTCTCCCTTGGGAAACTGGATCAGAGGCTTGCAGCAAAGGACCGCCGCCTGAGCAAGTTGTTGGCCCGGACCGACCAGGCCATGGAGCGGGTAAGAGGGATTCGAAGCCGGACCATGCGGTTGCAGGGTGAGGCTGAAGAAGCCCTCGACAAGATTGCGCTGGCCTATGTGGAAGACCAGGACAATCGCATGGCGTTTGCCCTGGACCGCACCGAACAGCAGATCGCCCATCTGTATGAATACCTTGCCCTGCAGAACATCGAACGGGGTGAGCCATGAGACGCCTGCTGCTCGTTTCCCTGACCTTGACCCTGTCGTTGTCCGGCGCGAAGGCAATGGCCCAGGAATCCTTCCGGGTAGAGCTGGGGCGGGATGGAGAAACCATCGGCGACATGCGGCCGGTCTTTCTCGAATTCAAAACCCGCCCCATGCCGGCAATCTCTCCCACGGAAGTGGCCCGGCGATACCAGCGGCTGTTCGATAATTCCGACGAGCCCGAGGTGCGGATTGATGCCCTGAACCGGTTATCGAACATCCAGAAGGTTACCGATGAAGACGTCAGTTTCAGCAATGAGCGGGAACAGCAGGTATACCGCCAGGCCCTGGACAGCTACGAATCCATCCTGGACCGTGGCTCCTATCAGGGCCGGCTTGATGAGTTGCTTTACCAGATGGCGAAAGCCCATGCCTATACCGGTCAGGCGGAAGAGTCCATTGATCGCCTGCGCCAGCTTGTCGGCCTTTATCCTTCGTCGACCCTGGTGCCGGAAGCCCGTTTCCGGATTGCTGAAGCGGCTTTCTCGGCGGGTGACTATGCGGTGGCGGAGTCTGAGTATAGCCGGGTCATCTCGGGAGATGGTGCAGAAAGCCTCAAGACCAAGGCTCGTTACATGCAGGGCTGGAGCCAGTACAAGCAGGGCCCTTCCGCATGGAAAAGAGCCGGTGAAACGTTTCTGGCGGTACTGGACAGGTTCAGCGGTGAAACGGACAGCTTTCGACGGATTCCCACCGATGATGCCGAACTGGTGGAGGACACCTTCCGGATTATCGCCCTGATGGCGGCGGACGCCCGGGGCGCGAATTCACTGGCGCAATGGTTGGATAACGTCGGCGGCAGGGGCTATGCATACCTGCTTTATGACCGGCTTGCCGACTATTACGCCAGCAACGCCCGCTATGAGGGCAGCGTGACAGTCAACCGGCGTTTTGTGGATGAGCACCACAACCACCCGGCTGTGCCTGCGTTTCTTGCCCAGAATGTGGATGTGTGGCTTATGGCCGGGCGGGCAGACCGCGCCCGGGAAGCCCGGGCAGATTACGTGACAATGTTTTCAGAGACAGACCGGTACCAGACACTTACCGATTCCGATCGCCAGCGTTGGCAGACGTTCAGCCGGTCGCTGGCAGACTACCATTATGATCAGGCGGAAGAGTCCGCGGGTGACCGTAAGCGTGAGCAATTCCGCCTGGCCGCGAATTACTACCGCCAGCTCGCTCCACGGGTTACCGGGCCCGGTGAAGTGCTCCGACTCTCCGGCGATGCCTTCCTGCAGGCTGGCGAGTACCGGGATGCACTGACCGGATTCCGGCAGGCGGCATATGACACCAGCGGATATCCAGGCGCTGGAGATGCCGCATGGGCCGCTGTTGCACTCCAGCGCGGAGCTCTGGACAGCCGATATGCCCTGAGCGCCACACTGGACGATCTGGCGGTTGAAGCAGAACGTTTTGCTGAAGCCTTTGCGGATGACTCGCGCCTGCCCGGGCTGAATGCCGATATCGCCACCCGGTTGCTGGCGCAGGGGCGTCACAATGACGCTCTGCGCTTCGCCGAGGCGGCAATTGCCCATCCGGCCGCCAGCGGCCAGGAGCGTTACAGTGCCTGGCTGGTTGCTGGTGAGGCGTTTGTTGTCGGGGAGTCTTTAGGTCTGGCTGAAAACGCCTGGCGCAAGTCGCTGGCGCTGCTGGAATCCGGCCAGCTTCCGGATAAACAGGGCAAAGACACTGAAAGCCTGCAGCGCCAACTGGCAAGCAGTATTTACTATCAGGGTGAGCAGGCCGCCGAGGAGGGTAGAACGGATCAGGCAGTTGCCCATTTCCAGAGGGTGGAGTCCGCCCTTCCGGGATCGGATATTGCCGTCAAGGGTCGTTACGATGCCGCCAATACCCTGTTGAAGGCGGATCGATGGCAGGCTGCGATCAATGAATTGAACCGTTTCCGTGCTGACTATCCGAACCATGAGCTCACCAGTACGGTCAGCGAAAAACTGGTGTTCGCCTACCAGTCTTCAGAACAACCGGTTCGGGCCGCAGACGAGCTGATGGCCGGAGCAGGCGCTGAAACACCAGCTTGGGAACGCCAGCTCAGGGCTGCGGAGCTTTACCACCAGGCCAACGCTCATAACCGGCGTAACCGCATTTACGTGGCCTGGCTCAATGGTGCCGAAGCCGCTCTTACACCGCCGGATTCCGGCGCCCACATCCGCAACCAGACCATGCGCCAGCGCCTGATAGCGGCCGACGTCGAACCAC